>NZ_QWDE01000002.1:0-600000 GCF_003432065.1 Mucilaginibacter terrenus
CCGAGCCCGGCTCGTTGAAGCCGATGTGGCCGGTACGGCCGATACCGAGGAGCTGCAGGTCCAGCCCGCCCAGTTCTTCTATCTGGTGCTCGTAGTTGAGGCAGAAGGCGGCTACCGCGTCCTGCTCCAGGGTACCATCGGGTATATGCACGTTGGCACGGTCGATATCTACATGGTCGAAGAGGTTCTCGTTCATGAACGTAACATAGCTTTGCACCGCGTCGGGTTTCATGGGGTAGTACTCGTCCAGGTTAAAGGTGATCACGTTCGAGAAGGACAGGCCTTCTTCCCGGTGCTGGCGCACCAGCTCGGCGTATACGCCTACCGGCGTTACACCGGTTGCCAGGCCCAGCACCGCTGGTTTGCCTGCTGCCTGCCTGCTGCGGATCAGGGCGGCTATACGCCCTGCTACCGCCAGCGAGGCTGTCTTCTGATCGGCATACACCGTTACCGGCAGCTTCTCATATCGCGTCTCTTCTAGTAAATTTAATCGTGCCATAAAGTAAGATTGTGATGGTTACACAAATGGTTGAAAACAAATATATCAGGATAATTATACAAAGGCCGTTTTAATTTACATTTGTGGATACAGCACCACCTATGAATAAAAACCTGCAAAAACTGTTCAAAATAGCGCAAAAACCGGAACGGTTGGCGATAGGCCTTATGTCGGGAACTTCGCTTGACGGGCTGGACATTGCCCTTTGCAGTTTCAGCGGGAATGGCATGAAAACGGCTTTTAAACTGCTCAATTTTGTCACTATGCCTTACGAAGAAAGCTTTAAGGACGAGGTTAAAGAAGTGTTTGCTAAAAAGGATTCGGTAAGCCTCGAAAAGGTTTGCCTGCTGAACGCTTTCATCGGCAGCTTCCATGCAGAATTGATCTTAGAAGCACTTAAAAACTGGGGTGTCACCCCATCAGATGTTGACCTGATCGCCAGCCACGGGCAAACAATTTATCACGCCCCGCAGCATCAACATAAAAAATCCGCCTATGGCAATGCCACACTGCAAATAGGCGACGGCGACCATATAGCCATAAAAACAGGTATTATTACTATAAGCGATTTCCGCCAGAAACACATTGCAGCCGGGGGAGAAGGCGCACCATTAGCCTTATACGGCGATGTAGTATTGGGCAGTAAGGCTGGGGAGAACAGGATACTACTGAATATCGGCGGAATAGCAAATCTCACTTACCTTCCACGAGACGGCGACCTGACTAAAGTTATGTGCACAGACATTGGCCCGGGTAATACGCTTATCGACGCAGCATGCAGGGAATACTTTAACAAACCATTTGACGAGGATGCAACCATCGCCTACTCAGGAGAAGTAAACGAAGTGTTACTCGAAGCTCTTTTGCATCACCCGTTCTTTAACGAAACACTTCCAAAAACCACCGGGCCTGAGCTTTTCAACCTTGCTTACGTAGCCGATGCGCAGCAGGCCACGCGTACCTTAAATATTCAAAAAGCCGACCTGGTTGCTACCCTAAGCGCCTTTACCGGCCGTTCAATTGCCGGCTTTATCCGGCAACATTTCGATAACAACCAGTTACATATTTATGCAAGCGGCGGCGGTGCCCGGAGTCCTTTTATCATCAACTACCTTAAAAAAGCATTACCTGGAACCTTTATAAGCAATAGTGATGTGTTGGGTATAAACGCCGACGCAAAGGAGGCTATCCTTTTTGCTTTGCTTGGTAATGAGGCTGTTTGCGGTGAGCCGCTCCACATAGGCAACAATCCCGCGGTACTTATGGGTAAATTCAGCTTTCCTAATTGAGCCGCTTTGCCGTATATTGCAGGCAAAAATATTCACCTCATGACCGCTTATAAATTTCTCCTGCAGGCACACTCCGGTTTCAGATACATCGTAATCCTACTATTAGTAGTAGCTATAGTTACAGCACTTGCCGGCTGGTTTGGCAAAAAAACATACACCAATGGCAACCGCAAGTTAAACCTGTTCACCATGATCTCGGCGCATATACAACTGCTGCTTGGCTTGGCGCTGTATTTTGTGAGCCCTTTTGTGAAGTTTGATTCGGGAACGATGAAGGATGACACCACCCGTTACTGGACAGTTGAGCACATTGCCATGATGGTATTTGCAATCGCGCTGATCACTATTGGGCATGCACGTTCGAAAAGGGCACAGCTTCCTGAAGGGAAACACCGCGTAATAGCAATTGCTTATTTATTAGCCACTTTGGTAGTAGTGGTGGCTATTCTGCAGAGTCAGCGTGGCCTTTTTGGTATGACACACTAATAAAAAGACAGAAATAATTTGCTAATTCAATTTTCTTTATAAATTTGCTCCCCGGTCATGAAAAAAACTACAAACAATATGTATTGGTGGCACCAGTTAACACTGGCGGCCGGATAGTTTTTTTCATGATATACTGATCAAATATAAACCTGAATTGAAACCCGGCGGATGCTCATCCCCCGGGTTTTTTATTTAACAACACTAACGAAACTAATGACGACATATAAAATAAACACAACGCACAAAAAGCTGCTTGCAGATACCACAACGCCAGTAAGCATTTACCTGCGCCTGCGTGATGTTTTCCCAAACTCGCTGCTGCTGGAAAGCTCCGATTACCATAGCCGCGAAAACAGCATGAGCTACATCTGCTGCATGCCGGTTGCCGGGCTGGTGCTTGATAACGATGAGTTAAAAAAGAAGTTTCCCGACGGAACAGAAGAAGTAAGTACTAAAGGAACCTTCGATTTACCGGATGAGATAAGTGGCTTTTTAGGTCGCTTTGATACGGATGCGTTAACGTCTAAGATCATCTCTAATGGTTTGTTCGGCTACTTTACGCATGAGGCAGTTGAATACTTTGAGACCATTAAGCTAAAAGAAGCTACAGATACCGCGCGCAAAATACCGGTAATGCAGTACCACATTTATAGCTATATTATTGCTATAGACCATTTTAAAAATGAACTCTACATATTTCATAACCAGGTTGAAGGCCAGCCGGAAACCAATGGGCTGGAAAAACTGGAATATCTAATCAAAAACAAAAACTTCCCTGAATACAGCTTTCAAACTGATGGCAACGAGCAGTCTAACCTCACCAATGAGGAGTTCATCGCTATTGTAGAAAAAATGAAACAGCACATCTACCGGGGCGATGTATTCCAAATAGTCCCTTCACGGGCATTTTCCCGTAAGTTCCTGGGCGATGAATTTAACGTTTATCGCGCCCTGCGTTCTATCAACCCGTCGCCTTATTTGTTCTATTTCGACTTTGGCGATTTCAGAATCTTCGGTTCCTCACCAGAGGCGCAGATTACTATAAAAAACAACGTAGCAAGCATTTTCCCAATCGCCGGCACGTTTAAACGCAGCGGCGATGATGTAAAAGACGCAGAGATAGCACGCCAATTGGAGAATGACCCCAAAGAGTCTGCAGAGCACGTAATGCTGGTAGACCTTGCACGAAACGACCTTAGCCGCCATTGTGAGCAGGTAAGCGTGAAAGCGTTTAAACAGGTGCAGTATTACTCGCACTTGATCCACCTGGTTTCGCATGTAAGTGGCAAATTAAAGCCGGATACGTCATCTTTTAAAATAGTTGCTGATACTTTTCCTGCCGGTACATTAAGTGGCGCGCCAAAATACCGGGCAATGGAAATTATCGACGAGAACGAGAAAACCAAACGCAGTTTTTATAGCGGAGCAATAGGCTATTTAGGATTTAACGGCGATTTTAACCACGCCATTATGATCCGTTCTTTCCTGAGTAAAAACAACACCTTGCACTACCAGGCAGGTGCCGGCATTGTAGCGGGAAGTGTGGCCGAAAGCGAGCTTAAAGAAGTGGATAACAAAATAGCGGCGCTTAGAAAAGCAGTGGAATTAGCGGAGGAGCTATAAACCCCCTAGCCCCCTGAAGGGGGAACAGAATTGATATTTTAGACAAGATTATTATGAGTGAAAATATAAGCTTAAAAAACTTCATACCGAATAGACCGGGCGGCATCCTGATCATCGACAATTATGATTCATTTACTTACAACCTGGTACACCTGGTGAACGAGATCGGTTTGGAATGCGACGTATGGCGGAACGACCAGTTTGCGATTGACGACGTGGATAAGTACAGCCACATCATCCTTTCGCCAGGACCGGGCATTCCCTCAGAAGCGGGTTTATTGCTGGAGGTGATAGAAAAGTATGCACCAACCAAAAGCATGTTTGGTGTATGCCTTGGGCAGCAGGCCATTGCAGAAGTGTTTGGCGGCAAGCTGTACAATCTGCCTCAGCCAATGCACGGCATTGCTACTCCTATAAAAGTGACCGACAACGAAGAAAAGCTTTTTGCTGGATTGCCACAGAACTTTAAGGTGGGCCGTTACCACTCTTGGGTTGTAGAAAAAGAAATGCCTGAAGTGCTGTCGGTGACCGCGATAGACGAAACGGACAATTCGGTGATGGCTTTACGCCATAAGGATCATGACGTGCGCGGCGTGCAGTTTCACCCGGAATCTGTATTGACCGAATACGGCAAAGAGATGATGCAGAACTGGCTAAATGGCTAGTACGTTAATATTATTTTATAACTTGACAATAAACTTCTCCCGCAAAAGGATTAAGACGGCATGACGATACTTGATAAAATTGTAGCACAAAAAAGGCGTGAGGTTGACCGCGACAAACGCGAGACCACCTTTATGGAATTAGAAGAGTCCGAGTACTTCAACAGAGAAACCTTTTCGTTCCGCAAGTTTTTACTTGCTGAGGACCGCACCGGTATTATAGCTGAGTTTAAGCGTAAATCTCCTTCAAAGGGCATTATTAATGATGAGGCACTGGTAAAAGAGGTGACAAAAGACTACGCAGAAGCAGGTGCATCGGCATTATCGGTTTTAACGGATAAGCAATTTTTTGGTGGCCGCAAAATGGACCTTGTACGTGCCCGAAGAGTGAATGCTATACCTGTATTGCGGAAAGAGTTTATGATTGACGAGTACCAGGTAGTAGAAGCAAAAGCGTTGGGTGCCGACATCATATTGCTGATAGCCGCAATACTTACCCCGGCCGAAATAAAGAATCTCGCAGGGCTGGCCAAAAGCCTTGAACTGAACGTCCTGTTGGAAGTGCACAACCTGGAAGAATTAGAACGTAGCATTGACCCAAACCTGGATGCCATAGGCGTAAACAACCGCAACCTGGCAGATTTTACCGTGTCGGTTGAGAATTCCTACCGTTTGGCAGAACATATACCACCCGAGTTTATGAAAATATCGGAAAGTGCCATTAGCGATCCGCAGACCATTAAGGATTTGAAGAAAGCGGGTTTTAACGGCTTCCTAATTGGAGAGAACTTCATGAAGCAGGCAGACCCAGGTAAAGCTATGCGGGACTTTGTAAGCCAGTTAAGCTAAGTACAAGCCAGTTTCATGCCCACAAACCTAAACACCGAACAAAAAGCTGCATTTAAAGCCATTCAGAAGTTTCTGGCACATCCCTCGGCAAACGTATTTGTACTGCAAGGTTATGCGGGCACCGGTAAAACTTTCCTGATGCAGGAACTGGCCAAATGGCTTAAGCAGGAAGCACAGGAGTTTTGCATGCTGGCGTCTACAGGCAGGGCGGCTACTGTTCTTAAGGGCAAAACAGGTTTTACCGCCCGAACGGTACACAGCGAAGTTTACAACTTCAGCGAAATAGGAGGGCTGGACGAAGAGGCTGTTCGTGGCGGCAGCGCTATGGCAGACAACCAGCTTTCCTTACAGTTTGCCATTCGCACAGCAGACGAAGATACCCGCCTTTACATTATCGACGAGGCATCCATGCTCTCCGGCGACACGCAAACCAACTCCAACTTTGCAACGTTTGGTTCGGGTAACGTGCTCCAGGATCTGTTTGCTGCTGCCGGGAAAAACAAGATCATTTTTGTGGGTGACCCGTGCCAGTTACCGCCCGTGGGTAGCTCACTCAGCCCGGCACTGGATGTGAACTGGCTTAATATGCAGGATAAAATAGCCTTATCTGTCCGGCTGCAGAAGATTGAGCGGACTGTAGCCGGCAACGACATCTTAAAGCTTGCCGGCAGCATTCGGCAAATGTTTGACGAAGGTGTCTATGAACTTTACCCCAAGATACCGGCATCTGGCCACAGCAACGTGAAGCTGTTTGCTTCTGACGAAGACCTGCTGAAACATTATTATACAACCTACAGTAATAGCGGCCCTGCTGAAACATTGGCAATTGCCCGTACCAACTGGAAAGTGCAGGAAATAAACCGCTTTATGCGCCAGCAGATCTATGGCGATGCATACGTCCCTTTGCAATTGAACGAAGTACTGCTCGTTAGCCAGAATAACCTTAAAGTTCCATTAACCAACGGCGACTTTGTACGCGTAACGGAGTTGTTAGAGACCTCTCAAAGGGAAGGGCTTAAGTTTCAAAAAGTAAAAGTGAAAACTTTCTTGTCGGATACAGAATATACCCTGCTGCTATCCCTGGATGCCCTGCACAGTTTAAAAGGAGAGCTGACCCAGGAGCAAAGCCAAAGCCTTATGATGGATTTTAGTTACCGTATGCGGGCTAAAAATATTTCTCCAAGGTCCGCCGATTTCCGTAATGCTATGCTGGCCGATGAATACTATAACTGCCTTAAGGCTACCTTTGGTTATGCAGTAACCTGTCACAAAGCACAAGGCGGCGAGTGGAAGAATGTTTATCTCTTTTTAGATAATGACAAAAATGGCATGTACCGCATGCCTCCGGCAGATCTTTGCAAATGGTGGTATACGTCAGTTACACGTGCACGGGAGACCCTGCACCTGGTGAAACATTGGTGGGTTAAATAACTTCGCATCGCAAGCTGTTCAATGTCGTGTTATGTTCATTTAAACCAAATGCTTATCTTTGCGTCACTACTACAAAATGTAATTCCTGATTAAACAAACCGTTACGCGTATCCGCTGTATTCTCTCTATAATACTAACAGAGAGCCTAATTATAGATTTATTTAAACGAGTTACGGATCAGTCTGTAACATAATCGTGCCTGATATTATATATGAAACAAAAATTTTATAATACTGCTGTGAAGCAGGAAAAAGTTGTGCTGGTTGGTGTAATAACACCTAACGAGACCGAAGCACAGGAAAAAGAATATTTAGAAGAACTTGAGTTTTTGGTCGCTACAGCCGGCGGCCTTACCGTGAAAAGCTTTACCCAAAAACTTCAGCGCCCCGAGCGTGCCACCTTCGTAGGCACCGGTAAACTGGAAGAGATAAAAGAATATGTTGTTGCCGAAGAAATAGATATTGTTGTTTTTGACGATGAGCTATCGCCTTCACAATTGCGTAATATCGAGCGGGAACTTAACGTGAAGATCTTGGATCGCAGTAACCTTATACTGGACATATTTGCTGGTCGCGCTCAAACTGCCCAGGCAAAAACACAGGTAGAACTTGCCCAACTGCAATATCTGCTGCCCCGTCTTACCCGGCTATGGACCCACTTAGAGCGCCAAAAGGGTGGTATCGGTATGCGCGGACCTGGTGAAAGCCAGATTGAGACCGACCGACGTTTGATCCTGAACAAAATTTCTTTGCTAAAAGAACGGCTCAAACTAATAGACCGCCAGAACGAGACGCAACGCAAGAACCGGCAGGAACTTATAAGGGTGGCACTAGTGGGGTATACCAACGTTGGTAAATCTACCATCATGAATATGCTGTCCAAATCTGACGTGTTTGCCGAAAATAAACTCTTTGCAACGCTGGATACTACGGTTCGTAAGGTAGTGATTGAGAACGTGCCTTTCCTGCTTTCAGACACGGTTGGATTTATCCGTAAGCTGCCTCACCATTTGGTAGAGTGCTTTAAATCTACACTTGATGAAGTGCGGGAAGCAGATATACTGATACATGTGGTAGACATTTCTCACCCTACGTTTGAGGATCAGATACGCACAGTTAAGGAAACACTTAAAGACCTGGGAGCGGCTGATAAAAAGACCATCACCATCTTTAACAAGATAGACGCTTTTAATCCGGAAGATCACAACATTAACATTGAGCAGCAACCGCTCACCATGGAAGATTTCCGCAATAGCTGGATGGCCAAAAACAACAGCCCGGCGCTGTTTATATCGGCTACGCAGAAAGAGAACATAGATGAATTCCGCAGCTTTTTATACAAGGCCGTGAAAGAAATACATACTGAACGTTACCCGTACGATAACCTGCTGTATTAAGCATTTTCCTCCCATATTGCACAAATGTGCAATATGGTTTGTACCGCCTTATGCATGTCCTGTACCGATACCCATTCCTGTTTACCATGGAAAGCGTGTTCGCCAGCAAAAATGTTAGGAGTAGGTAGCCCCATAAAGGATAATCTGGAGCCATCCGTTCCGCCGCGTATACTGCAAAGCTTTGCTTCCACTCCGGCGCGGCGGATGGCCTCCATTCCGTAATCAACAATTTGCGGGTGCTGTGCCAATACGTTCTTCATATTCCGGTACTGCTCTCTTACCTTTAGCGTATAGGTGGAATTAGGGAACCGCTTTAACACCTTATCCGCTACACCCCGAATCACATCTGCATGCGCCTTCAATTTATCATCTTCAAAGTCCCTGATGATAAAATCTATGGTAGCCTGCTCAATATGTCCGGCAATATCTACCGGGTGTACAAACCCCTGCATATCTTCCGTGCCTTCTGGTGAAAGCTCATATGGTAACCCAGCCACTATCTGTGCTGCAATTTTAATAGCGCTTTCCATTTTACCTTTAGCAAAGCCCGGGTGTGTACTTACGCCGTTTATGGTCAACCTGGCACCATCTGCAGAAAAGGTTTCATTCTCCAGGTTTCCTGCGCTTTCTCCATCAATAGTATAACAGGCAAAAGCACCAATTTTGGTTATATCTGCTTTGTCTACTCCGCGGCCAATTTCTTCGTCCGGCGTAAATAGTATTTTAACTACTCCATGCTGTATCTCAGGATGGTTCATCAGCTGGTAAGCCGCATCCATTATCTCTGCCACTCCTGCCTTATTATCTGCACCCAAAAGTGTATTGCCGGATGCGGTAATAATATCATTGCCTATCTGGTTCTTAAGGTCGGGGTGCTCCGCCATTCTAAGTACCTGTGTGGGATCATCAGGCAGTACTATGTCGTCGCCATTGTATTTGCGATGCACTATTGGTTTAACATCTTTTCCGCTGCAATCAGGCGCGGTATCCATGTGCGAGCAGAAACATATAACAGGCACATTTTCCTTTTCGGTATTTGCCGGAATGGTTGCATACACGTAGCCAAATTCGTCCAGATGCGCATCAGCGATGCCTATGGCCAGCAGTTCTTGCACAAGCAGCCAGCCTAAATCTTTCTGCTTTTCTGTAGAGGGGCATGTTGTTGACCCAGGGTCGGACTGAGTATCTATTTGCACATATCGCAAAAATCTTTCTGTTGCTGTAAATCCAAGCTGACTGGTAAAATCCATATCTTAGTAAAATATTCTGCAAAGCAGATGTGCAAAATTGTAAATAATCCTAACTAATTATTTTGAGAAAGTACATTTTATTGGCCGTTGTAGTTTGTTTTGCATTTGCTGCCCGGGCACAGGGTGGGTTTAATTACAACCAGTTTGGCTTTGGTGTTAGCGCAAGCGCCATAAGGCCCTTTGCCGATCTTAAAAAAAACTATACCGACTACAGCATTGCTGCAAACCTTACCTACTATTACAATCCCTACGTTCCAATTGTTCTTGAGTTTCAAACCGGAAAGCTGCGGGGCGGCGGCGACGCTGTAACTGATGATAAGGACACCCGTAAGTTCAACAATAACTTTAAGGCTGTTGTATTGTACATTAACTATGGCCTTGGCGATGCTATTGATTACGACCGCAGCGCTTTCCTTAATTTTGTAAAGAACTTTTATGGTGGTATTGGCGGGGGCTTTATATTGAATAACGTTAAAGTTAACCGTTACAGTTTGCTTCAGCCGGATTATAAATTTCCTGGTAAGGATAAGAGCGTGAACTTTACAGTGCCGCTAAGGATAGGGTACGAGATCAAGATTTATGATGATCTGCGTTACCCAAAGTTCGGGATTGACTTCGGCTATCAGCACAACATTACCTTTGGAGAAGGCTTGGATGGATATGCAGACCCGACATCTAAATTTAAAAACAACTCACCTGATCAGTATCGCCAATTTACGGTTGGATTGAAATACAATTTTGGAAGCGAATCCAGCTATTATAAATAATAATCGGGCACTAACGTGAATATTGAAGAATTAAGAGATTACTGCCTTAGCAAACCTGCGGTTGCAGAAGAATTTCCTTTTGGAAATGACACCCTTGTTTTTAAAGTTGGTGGTAAAATATTCCTGTTGGCCGGCCTTGATGATGGCCAGCACTTTAATGCCAAATGCGAGCCGGAACTGGCGCAGGACTTTCGCGAACGTTATAGTGAAGTACAGCCGGGCTATCACATGAACAAAAAACACTGGAACACGGTGTTTATGGGTGGTGCGTTAAGCCGTAAACAACTCTGCGAAATGGTAGACCACTCGTACGAACTAGTTGTAAAAAGCCTGCCTAAAAAGTTACAGAGCGAAATTGCAACCGAAGGCTAAACTATCAGCAGCGTGAGTATATTTGCCATATTACCATGAAAAAAACGCTTGCGCTATTTGCCTTTATTTTCTTATTTGCTAACTCCTTTGCCCAGCTTACACCTTTTGAAAAAAGCAGCGATAAGAATTATACACCCACTTACCCGGAGATAATCGGTTATTACAGCTCCTTAGCTAAGCAGTATCCCCAAATGAAACTGCAGAACTACGGGATGACGGACGCAGGCAAACCCCTTACATTAATTACGCTTTCCCGTGATAAAGTTTTTGATCCTGCATTGATTAAAAAGCAAAATAAACGGGTACTGCTCATTAACAACGGCATACATCCGGGCGAGCCGGACGGGATTGATGCCAGCATGATGCTCGCCCGGGATCTGCTTAAAAAGAACCTGCTGCCGAAGGACGTAGTAATATGCATTATAGCCCTATACAACATTGATGGCAACATGAACCGCGGCACCTCCAGGGCAAACCAGAATGGCCCGCGGGCATATGGCTTCCGTGGTAATTACCGTAACCTTGACCTTAACCGCGATTTTATCAAAGTTGATAGCAGAAACGCGCTTGCATTCGCACAGATATTGAATACCTGGCAACCGGAAGTTTTGCTTGACAACCATGTGAGCGATGGCGCCGATTACCAATACGTGATGACGCTTATTGAAACACAAAAAGATAAGCAGAACCCGCTTTTAGCAGATTACACGGCTAAAACAATGACCGCCGACTTGTATAAAGGCATGAAGAAGAGCGGCTTCGAGATGATTCCGTACGGTGCGGGTGAATCAGGATTGCCGGATTCTGGTATTGTAAGCTTTATGGAAACTCCACGATTTTCTACGGGCTTTGCAGCACAGCACAACATCATTAGCTACATGACGGAAACGCACATGCTAAAACCCTATGACAAGCGTGTGTATGCTACCTACTACTTCATGCAGCACCTGATAGACATTTGCCAGCGCGATGCTAAAGTAATAGGCAACCTTAAAAAGAAGGCAGATGCGGAAGTTAGCGCTCAGAAAAGCTTTGCACTTGCCTGGCAGCTCGACAACAGCAAAATAGACACCATTACCTTCAAGGGCTTCGCTGCCGATTACAAAACCAGCGAGGTTAGCGGGTTAAAACGCCTTTATTACGACAGGACGAAGCCATACACCAAAACGGTTAAGTTTTACAACACGTACAAACCTTCGGTAATTGTCGACAAGCCTTTGGCGTATATAATTCCGCAAGCATGGGGTAAAGTTATAGAGCTGCTTAAGCTCAACAAAGTTGCAATGAAGCAATTCACGCACGATACCACACTGGCCCTGCAGATGTACTACATAGGCGATTACAAATCACCTCAGCGGCCTTATGAAGGCCACTACATCCATACTGGTGTTAAGGTAAATCCCATAGACATGAAGGTAAAGTTCTTCGAGGGCGATTACGTGATATATGTAAACCAGCCCATTAACCGTTATGTTGTGGAAACGCTGGAACCGCAGGGCGTGGATTCCTTCTTTGCATGGAACTTCTTTGACTCGGTACTGGGGCAAAAGGAATATTTCTCCGACTATGTTTTCGAAGACATAGCTGCCGACCTGTTAAAGAAAGATCCTGAACTTCGTAAAAAGCTGGATGATGAAAAAGCTAAGAACCCGCAAATGGCTAACAGTGCAGGCGCGCAGCTTAACTTTGTTTACCGCAATTCGCCCTATTTCGAAAAAACGTACCTGCGCTATCCTGTAGGTAGATTGTTAACCGATGCTAAACTCGATCTGAAATGATGGAATACCTGATGGTTGCTCCTGTAGCTTCCATAATATTTGCCTTAACGCTGGCAACTTCTCTTTACGCTTTTTCCAATGAGAGTATTTATGGCAAGTTTATCCTTAACCCGTACGAGGTATCCCGCGGTTATCGGGTATATACCATAATTACAAGCGGACTGATACATAAAGATTGGAACCATTTGTTCTTCAACATGCTTTCATACTACTTCTTTGCTTTTCAGCTGGAGGCAGTATTGGGGCACTGGCAGTTTGGAGTACTATATTTTGTCAGCATGATACTTGCCGATCTGCCGTCCATTCAAAAACATAAAGACGACACCTGGTACAATACACTTGGTGCATCCGGGGCAATCAGCGCAGTGGTTTTCAGTGCTATTTTGTTCAATCCCCGTGGCGAGATGGGGTTGCTAATTATTCCGGGGATCAGTTTCCCTGCCTGGGTATTTGGTATACTATACCTGGTATACTGTCACTTCGCGTCTAAGCATGCACGGGACAACATCAACCACGACGCTCACTTATTTGGTGCGCTTAGCGGTATACTCATCACCATCATTCTTCACCACAGCGTAGTGAACGATTTTATATCTCAGTTCAGCGGGGCAAATTAATATCTTCCGTAGAAATACGGTTACCATCTGCATTAAACAGGAAACTCTTTGGATGTTCCGGGTCTTTTATAATCTCGAACAATAGAAAGCCCCAATTCTTCCAGAAGTTCTCCAATACTTGTCCATAGGTTTTTACTATCCAGTCGTCAAATAGTGGCTTGCTGCTCATGCCGCGCAACGGCATTGCTTCTATGTACACCTCCTCCCCAACAGGTAAAATATTGTACTCCGGCAGGCGGTTAAACAGATAGGCAGAATAAAACACCCGGGCCGAGAACTCCTCAAATTGTATGGGATGCAGCCTGTCGTCTTTTATCTGCTTGTATATTTTTTGGTGGTATCGGGCATTGGCTCCATTATCTTGAAGGCACATCACCAAGCCAAAATCTTTTATTCGCAAGGCAAAAGTCTGGGTGTTTATTTCATCACGGTATCCGAACTCCTCCGGCTGGTTATCCACCTGAAAAAGGAAAAGGCTGTAAGGAGTAAAGTCTTCAAAATGTATTGGCTGGTTGAGGCTTTGCAGCATCAGGTGCAATTGCCCAAATTTATGGATAATAGCCTGCGACATGCTGAACTCCTCGCCCTGGGCATGCTGCATTTTTATGCCTGCTTGTATCTCATTAAAAATTATGCCGTACAACAACTTCCCTACCCATTGGAATAGCTTCAGGCTGTCAAGTGATTTTACTCCTTTGTATCCATTGGCAAACGCATTAGCTACATCAGCTTCCAATGGTTCCAGATACTGTTCGTTAACGTTTGCGGCGCAGGGTATTTTAAGGTCTTTATAAGTGGCCATGCTCTCGTCAAGCATTTTAAATGGCTTATCTTCCAGCGCGTACATACTCATTAACCATTGTGGAAAAACCTGGATCTTTTCCTCCGTACTGCTCAGCGCCTGCCCGGTAAGGAAGCAGTTGCGGTTGCTAAAGTTAAACAGGTCGAAAGGCTTATAAATTCGTGCGGCCATAGCGGCAAAGATAAGCAGCTTTTTAAATGATTATTTTAGCTTTGAGTTTTATGGGGTAAATATGACCCTGCAACCCTCAAACAAACACCACAGGGCATAATAATATGAAACTGACCTGGCAGCCATTCAATTTACAGCTTAAGCATACTTTTACTATAGCCAGGTTTTCGCGTAGTTCAACACCAATAATGCTGGTACAGGCAGAGCATGAAGGCATAACAGGCTATGGCGAAGCATCTATGGTGCCCTACATGGGCGAAAGCCACCAAACCGCGGCAGACTTTCTTAGCCGTGTTGATCCAAGCCAAATAAGATATCCCCTC
This sequence comes from Mucilaginibacter terrenus, assembly GCF_003432065.1. Taxonomy (NCBI): domain Bacteria; kingdom Pseudomonadati; phylum Bacteroidota; class Sphingobacteriia; order Sphingobacteriales; family Sphingobacteriaceae; genus Mucilaginibacter; species Mucilaginibacter terrenus. The sequence goes on from NZ_QWDE01000002.1 coordinate 14,316, forward strand.
AACTTTAATGATGTTATTGCTTATCTCGACAGTATAGCCCCAGGCAATCCGGCGGTAAAAGCTGCTATAGACGTTTCCCTGCATGACCTCCAAGGAAAGCTGCAGCAAAAGCCTTGTTGGGAAATAGCAGGCAGCCTGCCGGACAAGATGCCGGTAACCAGCTTCACCATTGGTATAGACACCAGAGACGTGATCTTGCAAAAAGTGCAGGAGGCTGCAGGCTTTAAAGTAATCAAGGTAAAGCTGGGACGCGATAACGACAGGGAGCTTATACAAACAATCCGCTCGGTAACTAACGTGCCCTTGTACGTAGATGCCAACCAGGGCTGGACAGACCGCAAGCAAAGCCTCGACCTGCTGTACTGGCTGCAGGAACAAGGTGTAGTGTTGGTAGAACAACCCATGCAGAAGACAGATGTAGAAGGCAACGCCTGGCTTACCGCGCACAGCCCTATTTCGTTAATCGGCGATGAAGCCGTACAGCGCCTGGCTGATGTTGACAAGGCAGAGGGTGTTTACCATGGTATAAATATTAAGCTAATGAAGTCTGCCGGTATGCATGAAGCTTTGTTAATGATTAAGAGAGCCCAACAACTCGGGCTGAAGGTGATGATCGGCTGCATGAGCGAAACCAGTTGTGCAACGCTTGCCGCGGCGGCATTAGCACCACAATGCGACTGGGCAGATCTGGACGGGCCATTCCTAACCTCTAACAACCCCTACCGTCTGCCAGATTTTGAAGATGGTAAGTGGGTACTAAACAAACAGCCCGGGCTGGGCCTTTCCCTTTAACCACGACAGCTCTCGTTTTTTAAATAACCGTCAGGTTTACAGATAATTTATATAATTTCATGGCACTAATTATTCCTGTCATGAAAATAAAATATCTGTTGCTTTTGGCATTTTGGCCCATGGTGTCATCTGCGCAGTCAGTAAAAACCTATCACGTAAAATCGCCCGATGGTAAAATTGATGCCAGCGTTAACATCGGCAGCAATATACAGTGGTCTGTAAAGTATAACCAAACAGATGTGATCACCCCATCAGCTATTGGGCTGGTACTTAGTAACGGTGCCGTACTGGGCAACAACCCGGTGGTTAAAAGCAATACAACGGTTAACAAAGATGAGTCGTTTAGTACTCCTATCTACAAACGGGCCCGTGTTCGCGATAACTATAACCAGCTTACTCTGAAGTTTAAAGGTGACTATGGCGTAATCTTCCGCGCGTATAACGATGGTGTTGCTTACCGCTTTGTTACTTCGATAAATAACGAGCTGACCATTAAAGACGAGGAAGCGAATTTCAATTTTGCTGACGATAATCAGGGCTTCTTTCCGCTTGTAAATGACTATCGTAACAAGGACAAGTTCAATACATCCTTTGAGGCACACTACGACAACATCAAAATATCGGCAATGAAAAAAGATGTGCCTGCGTTTTTACCTGTCGTGGTAAGTGTTAGCGACCAGATTAAAGCCGCCGTAATGGAAGCAGATATTGAAGATTATCCCGGCATGTACCTCACCAACAATGGTACGGGTTTACATGGCGTATTTGCAGCCTACCCGGCAGAACAGGGCACTGGGGGTTATTCATCAATGAACTACGTGGTGAAACAAAGGGCTGATTACATTGCCAAAACTAGTGGTACCCGCAGCTTTCCGTGGCGCGCCGTTGTTATCAGTACCGAAGACAAACAGCTTGCGGATAACGATATGGCGCAAAAACTGGCAGCCCCATCAAGGATAAAGGATATCTCGTGGGTAAAACCTGGTAAAGTGGCCTGGGACTGGTGGAACGACTGGAACATTAGTCATGTTTCTTTTAAAGCAGGGATAAACGTACCAACCTACAAATACTATATAGATTTCGCCGCAGCAAATAAACTGGAGTACATTATTATAGACGAAGGCTGGTCCAGCGATACCGACCTGAACAAGATCTCTCCGGACATCAACATTCCCGAGGTGGTAGCCTATGCTAAAGAAAAAAATGTAGGCGTTATCCTTTGGGCAAGCTGGTTTGCCACCATGCAGCAAACAGATGCAGTGTTTGACAAATACTCCAAAATGGGTGTTAAAGGCTTTAAAATAGATTTTATCGACCGGGATGACCAGTTCGCTGTAAGGTCGCTTTACGAGATAGCGCAAAAAGCTGCGGACCACCACCTGTTGGTAGATTACCATGGTATGTACAAACCTTCGGGCATGCAGCGTACTTTTCCGCATATCCTGAACTTTGAGGGTGTAAAAGGCCTGGAGAACATGAAGTGGGGGGTAGACAACCAACCAGGCTATGATGTAAGTGCACCGTTCGTCCGAATGCTGGCTGGGCCAATGGACTACACACCAGGCGGCATGCGCAACGCACCGAAAGGCGATTTCAGGCCGGTAAATAACAACCCCATGACGCAGGGTACCCGCACCCACCAACTGGCTATGTACCCAATATTTGAAGCACCCCTGCAAATGCTGGCAGATAACCCAACCATATACATGCGTGAGCAGGAGAGTACAGATTTTATTGCGTCCGTTCCGACTACATTTGATGAAACCGTAGCGCTAGATGGCAAAGTGGGTCAGTTTATTAGTCTTGCACGCCGCAAGGGCAACACGTGGTATGCAGGCACCATGACCAATTGGGACGCACGTGAAATTACCATAGATCTTTCCTTTTTAGGTGAAGGCAGCTATAAAGCTGTAATATTTGAAGACGGTATAAACGCCAACCATAATGCAACCGACTATGTGCGTAAAGAACTAACCGTTAGCGGCAAAGACAAACTTACCGTAAAGATGGCATCCGGTGGGGGCTGGGCTGCACGGTTTGAAAAGCAGTAGAAAGCACAAATGTTATGTAAATAAACAAAAAGAGGGGATCGCAAATGCGATCCCCTCTTTTTGTTATGACATGTAGATTATTGCTACAACTCTTCGTCGTGCTGGCTGATGTCCAAACCTGCAAGTTCCTCCTCTTTTGTAACACGAAGCGGACTGATCAGGTCGGTAACTTTCAATAGTATGAATGAACCAACAAACGCAAACACTGATACAGCTACCAATGCGATAAGGTGTTTTACAAACAATGCGCTATCGCCGTAGAACAAACCATCTGCACCTGCGCTGTTAACGCTTTTTGTAGCAAATACGCCGGTAAGTATCATACCCACCATACCGCCTACACCGTGGCATGGGAATACGTCAAGCGTATCGTCGATATTGGTTTTTGAGCGCCACATAACCATAAGGTTACTTACCACCGCTGCAACTATACCAATGATGAGCGAGCTGGATACCGTTATAAAACCGGCAGCCGGTGTTACAGCAACCAGGCCCACTACAGCGCCTATACAAGCACCCAAGGCGGATGGTTTTTTACCACGCAGCATATCAAAGAATATCCATGACATAGCAGCTGCGGCAGACGCGGTAGTTGTAGTTGCTAATGCAGTAGCAGCAAGCTCGCCGGACGTTAACGCAGAACCCGCGTTGAAACCGAACCAACCGAACCAAAGTAAACCTGTACCCAGTATTACGTAGCTGATACGTGCAGGGGTATGTGCTTCCTCAACCTCGTTACGTTTTTTGAGATAGATGGCCGATGCCAAAGCTGCCCAGCCTGCAGACATGTGTACCACGGTACCACCTGCAAAATCCAGAACGCCCATCTTAAAGAAATAACCTTGTGGATGCCATGTTGCGTGGGCAAGCGGGATATAGATGATTACGATAAAGAGGGTGATGAATATTAAATAGGAATTGAAACGGATACGTTCGGCAAAGGCACCGGTAATAAGCGCCGGTGTAATAACCGCGAACTTTAACTGGAACATAGCAAATAATATAACTGGAATAGTGCCCCAGGCAGTGCCAATGGTATTCTGCATCATGAAGAATGATTTAGGATTACCAATAAAACCTAAACCGCCAACATCCTCGCCGAAGGCCATACTAAATCCAAATACTACCCAAATGATAGTGATAAGGCCCATACAAACAAAGCTTTGAAGCATTGTAGAAATAACGTTCTTTTTGCGAACCATACCGCCATAGAAGAAAGCTAGGCCTGGTGTCATTAATAATACAAGGGCTGTAGAAATTAGCAACCAGGCAATGTCCGCCGCGTTGAATTCAGCTGGTTTAGCCGCCGCCACGTTGCCCGGGTACATTAGCGCCAGGATAACAACAATGACAAGAATGCCAAAAGGTACAATTTTTTTCATGTGTTTAGTGATAAGAAATTGATAAATAGTTAGTTAATAGGGTTGTTTACTATGTTAGGTGGTGGATAGCCTTCAAAACGCAAGTAGTATGAGTTATAAAGGCCGATGTATAGCTTATTACAAAAAAGAATGGAACGGAAATAATATCAATTGGATGTTTCTGTAAGGTCTCACTGCAGCTTGATAATAATCTGTAAGCTTTAAAACAGGGAAGTAAATAACAGACACTAAAATCCTTTCAGGAAAATTTAAACTGCCTTTAAACGGATTTTCTTGATCTTTTTTAATGCTAAATGGGTGATTTAAATCCGAAAAAGCCGGACTTAAGCTGTTAAAAGCATTAAACGTGGTTCTGCTTGTAACAAAATAAGCATTGTTTCTAAAAAAAGCGTTAGCAAACAACAATAATGCCTCTATTGGTAAGAGAAAAGTTAATATATGTCTATATTTTCTTATCGGCATACCCTAAAAGTAGCATATTAAAATCAATATTTCAAAAACAACATCATATTTTTATAATTTTTTCACAATAATACACCTAATTTGAGCTTAGTAGTAAAATAACTACCAAAATAGTATACCTTTTTATTAAAATAATATCGATGGACCTCAAAAAGATATTAAACGCTATGGCGGATTATTTAAATAAGGAAAGTTGCCCGGAATTGCTCTTGGGTTTCGCCTCCGGGTCAATAAAGTTTGATACTGTAATTCCCAGCAATCTTATTCGGCTGTTTTCCGTATCTGTAGCCAGCAGCAGTTCCCGGGCAGTCTGTAGTATAATCTCCAGGTCGCTTACGCATTGAGGCAGCGAAACACTTCGGGTAATTTGCCTGAAATCGCTGTATTTTATTTTTAAAGTAACCGTGCGGCCCTTTAATTGGTATTTCATCAAGCGCTGATGTACAATCAGGGCAATCTTAGCCAGTTCTGCGTTCATCTCCTCCACCGTGGTGAGATCATAAGCAAAGGTATCTTCTGCACCCATCGATTTGGTTTCGCGGTGTGGCTGCACTTCCCGGTCATCTATCCCTCTTACAATTTTATAGTAAAAGGAACCAGCTTTGCCAAAGTTCCTTATAATCTCTTCTTCGGTAAGTTGCTTAAGGTCAGCGCCGGTAAAAATACCCATCTTAGTCATCCGGTCGGCAGTGACTTTGCCGATACCGTGAAACTTTTCCACGGGCAGCTTTTCCATAAAGGCCTCTATAGAAGATGGGCCTATAAACGTGAGTCCATCGGGCTTTTGCATGTCCGATGCTATTTTTGCCACAAATTTACTCACCGAAACGCCTGCTGATGCCGTAAGGTGTAACTCGTCTTTAATTGCCTGCTTTATCTGTGTGGCGATAGCAATAGCCGAGCCGATGTTCTTTTTATCCGCTGTAACATCAAGGTACGCCTCATCAAGCGAAAGTGGTTCAATCAGATCGGTGTACCGGCAAAAAATCTCCCGTATTTTTTCAGACACTTCTTTATACACCGCAAACCGTGGCCTTACAAATATGGCATGCGGGCAAAGCTTCAATGCTTGTTTACTGGGCATGGCGGACCGTACACCAAACTTGCGGGCTTCATAACTCGCGGTAGCAACAACACCACCGCGGCCCTCCGGCAAACCGCCAACAACAAGCGGCTTACCACGATACTCCGGGTAATCGCGTTGCTCTACCGACGCGTAAAATGCATCCATATCAATATGAATGATCTTTCTGCGTGTTGTTCTTACGGCCTCTTCCACAAATAGATTATTGTTGTTGCGTATTCGCTTATCTTTACAAAAGTAAACGCACAGACCGAAAAATTGTATGTCATCCCACCACATTGTACGCGAGAAACAAGAACCGGCGCTGCTGCTGTTAAGCTTAGATAACTTTGACGACGAACTACTCGGTCAGCTACTGGAGTGGAGCCCTACTGTAATTGCCACTTCAAAAACAGCCGAACAGGTTTACGCTTTTGGTATTAAAATAGATGTGATTGCTGATGATCACAGCCAGGCAGACAACCAATCAAATATTAAACAAATCCGCCTTAATGGACAAAGTACCACCAATGCTGTACTCAACCACCTGGTAGAAGCCGGGTACCCGGCAGTGAATATAATTGCTGATGAATTAGACATTGCCGCTACAGAGCAATATGGCAATAGCATCAATATCGTTTGGTTTTGCCATGATGAGAAAGTCTTCCCAATCCGCAGCGGCTTTAAAAAATGGAAGCCAAAAGGAGAGCAGATCAGGGTATTATCCGACACATCAACACTGGAGTTTGAAGGCCTGGAACGTGTTGCACCTAATATTTACTCCACCACTGCTGATGGCTTTTACAGCTTCACTTTCCATGAGCCGTTATTGTTTATAGCAGAGCAAATTATATAAGCTATTTCACTCCGAAATAAACTGCGATTTACAGCAAAAATAATTTAAGCTTTGTTAAACCGTTAGTGTAGTTCTTAGTCTATACATCATCAGCGTAGAAAACTGAGGCAATCCTAATTTCAAAATGAAAATGTCATATAAAAAATTATTATCAATCGCCTTTACCGGCCTGTTTGGCCTGTTCCTGGCGTTACCCGCAGTTGCCCAGCACAGAGGTGGCGGAGGCGGCGGTGGTCGCTCCTTTGGTGGCGGTGGTGGCTTTAGTCGTGGCGGAGGCGGTTTCGGCGGAGGCGGCTTCAGCCGTGGTGGCGGTAGCTTCGGTGGTGGCAGCAGACCTTCCGGCGGCAGCTTTTCAAGGCCTCAAGGCACATTCAGCCGCCCGGGTGGCGGCAGTTTCTCACGCCCTAACGTAGGTGTTTCGCCGCAGCGCGGTTATTCACAAGGCGGCTTTTCACGCAGCCCACGAACTAATGGCTACTATGGTGGCGGCTTCAACAGAGGCTCTATAGGTACCCGTGGTAGCTTTGGCCGTGGTGCTTACGCTTACCGTGGCGGCAACTATGGCCGCGGCACTTACCGTGGTGGTTTCTATGGTGGTTACCGTAACGGGTATCGTTCGTACTATTATGGCCCACGCTATTTCAACCGTGGTTTTTATAACTATCGTGGTTATTACAACAGCTATTACCTGCCACGTATTGGTTTCAGCATAGGCGTATTGCCTTACGGTTATTACCCGTTCTATTGGGGCGATTACCAATACTACTACAGCGACGGCTTATACTATCGCCAGTACAATAACCAGTATACCGTGGTTGAACCGCCGGTTGGCGCGCAAGTGAATTCTTTGCCATCAAACGCAGAGTCTATCACTATTAATGGCGAGCAGTACTTCGAATCAAACGGTGTTTACTATCGTGCAGTTACCAAAGATGACGGCAGTGTAGTGTACGAAGTTGCAGGTAAAGACGGTGAACTAAACACCGGCACTGACGGTGACGACGGCTCTTATTCGTCAGCTGACGATGCGCCGCTACAGGTAGGCGACATTGTTGATCAATTACCTCCTGATAGCCGCAAGATAAAAGTGAATGGCGAAAAGCTATTCGTTGCTCCTGACGGAACTTATTTCCAGGAAGCACGTGACGAAGACAACAAAAAAGTTTATAAGGTGGTGGGTTTGCCCGGCGATGAACAGCCTGCAGACGACGATCAAAAATAAATTTCTGAGCTAATGTTTTAGTAAAGGCGTGATGGTGGTATCCATCATGCCTTTCTTATTTTAACTGGCTGCCTTTTCAAATTAATGAAAACTATTTGCAACCAGTATAGTAGTACTTATAACACTTTAAATGTACTACTATGGAAAATCATGATCACACTAACCTTATACAAAAGCTGCTTGCTTGTGTAGCAGCATGCGAAAATTGCGCAACTGCCTGCCTTAACGAGGATGATGTTAAACCTATGGTGCGCTGCATAAGCCTGGATCGCGACTGTGCCGATCTGTGTTCTCAAGCTGCGCGACTGCTTGAGCGCAAATCAGAAATAGCGCACCAATACCTGCTGCTTTGCGAAGAAATTTGCCGCATGTGCGCCGAAGAATGCGGTATGCACGGGCATGACCATTGCCAGATTTGTGCCGACGCATGCCGCCAATGTGCCGAAGCTTGCCATATGCACCACGAGAGGATAAACCAGGACTAAGCGCCAGGCTCATAGCTCAAGGGTGGCATATTGTTGCTACCTTTGCGCTATGATTGACGTTTTGCTTAAAAAAGGAAAAGAAAAAGCGGTGCTGCAAAGGCATCCGTGGGTATTTTCCGGTGCGATAGAAAAGGTAAAAGGCAACCCTGCTAACGGCGAAATTGTACGGTTGGTGAATGCACAGGGGGCTTTCATGGCTTATGGCTTTTACAATAATCAGTCGCGGGTTGCGGTGCGATTGCTGGAATGGGACGAAAGCGTTGCTGTAAACGATGACTGGTTTCGCAATAAAGTTAGGATAGCTGTTGCAGGCCGCGCGCATATCCTTGCAAGCGGCGAAACAGATACCTGTCGGCTGATTTTTAGCGAGGCCGACTACCTGCCCGGCCTAATTGCCGATAAATATGCAGACCACCTCGCTTTACAGGTGCTCACCTCGGGCATACAGAATGCTCTTCCTGTTATTATTGATGAGCTTCAGCAACTACTGTCACCATTAAGTATTTACGATAAAAGCGATGCCACATCGCGTGCGCACGAAGGTTTGGAAACCACCAACACCCTGCTGGCCGGCACACCTCCACCCGAGCTGGTTATGGTTAAGGAAAATGGAATTACTTACGGCATTAACATTGCCGAAGGACAAAAATCAGGCTTTTACTGCGACCAGCGGGATAACCGACGCTTACTGGCGTCGTATTCGAAAGGTAAAAAAGTGCTGGACTGCTTTAGTTATACAGGCGGATTTACACTTAATAGCCTGCGCGAAGGTGCTGCTTCCGTTACCAGTGTGGACAGCTCGGCACTTGCAATAGAGACCCTGAACGAGAATATCAATCTCAACAACTTCAACAATACAGAGCATATTGCCATTAAATCGGATGTTAACAGCCAGCTGCGCAAGTTTAGGGAAGAAGGCGATAAGTTCGATGTAATTGTGCTAGACCCGCCTAAGTACGCGCCATCCCGTTCGGCATTGGACAGGGCTTCACGCGCTTATAAAGACCTTAACCGTATTGGCATGCAGCTGCTAAACAGCGGTGGCTTGCTGGCCACATTTTCATGCTCGGGCGCTATGGATATGGAAACATTCAAACAAGTGCTTGCGTGGGCTGCGCTGGATGCAGGTAAGCAAGTGCAATTCATCTACCAGTTCCACCAGCCGGAAGATCACCCGGTACGTTCATCTTTTCCGGAGGGTGAGTATCTCAAGGGGCTGCTTTGCCGGGTATGGTAAAAACAATGCCGGATAACTACCTCAGTTATCCGGCATAATATTATCACAATAGCCCGTAAAGCATTTACTCCAGGGTTATCTGCCTTTTAATGCTTTCTTCTAAAGAAATAAAGGTCTCGGTACGTTGTATACCTTTTACACTTTGTATTTGTTCATTTAATACCTCACGCAGGTGGTTGGTATCATGGCAAACTATCTTCGCAAATATGCTCCAGCTGCCGGTAGTATAATGTAGTTCCACAATTTCGGGAACCATTTTCAACTGTTTTACTGCTTCATTGTATTGCGAACCTTTCTCTAAAAATATGCCCAGGAACGCTGTAACGTCATAACCGAGCTTTTGAGGGTTAACTTCCAGGCTGGCACCTTTTATCACACCCAACTCCTCCAGCTTCTTCATCCGCACGTGTATTGTTCCGCCTGAAACGATCAATTCCTTTGCAATCTCCGTGTAAGGAGTGGTTGCATTTTTCATCAAAATTGACAAAATCTGGATATCAAGATTGTCAATTTCTAAATTTTGGGGTTTCCTGTGAGGCATATTTTTTAATATCTATATTCAAATACAAGTTTAATTAAAAGAAAGCTAAAAATAAAAATATTTTATTGAAATATTTGCAAGGAATATCAAACTCCTTTAAATTTGTATAAAGCAAATGAGAATTGCTTGCTGTTCTTTTAAGAAAAAACATTGTTGGGTGGTGAAATTTTTGGCAGACACACCTCCTTGTCCCGGTGGCGGAGATCATGGAAAACCCGAAGCGGGCTAACCACTCTGTGAAGGTTCGAACCCTTCCCCAACAGCACGCTAAACGCAAGGTTTAGTTTTTATCCTGTAGGATGGTGAAATTTTTGGCAGACACACCTCCTTGTCGCGGTGGCGGAGATTCTGGGAAACTTCTAGCAATAGGAATAACCACTCTGTGAAGGTTCGACCCCTTCTCCTACAGCTCTTCTCATAATTTAGGTTTATAATTGGTTAGTAAAGGCCCCTGCCCATCAGGGGCTTTGCTGTTTTATAAGGTTTTTTATTCCACCCTCCTAACCCCGTGAAGGAGGAATACTAATATTTAGGATTGAATATTCACTAGCATATAAAAAGGATTATTCCTCATGTGTACCAACGCTTAACGACTCACCCCGACATCGCTATTGCTCGTCGACCTTCGCTACGCTGCACTGAAATAGGACAATACAACAAATCGTCATTGTGAGCGATAGCGTGGCAATCTCCCGACACGCTTGCAAAGACCCTTATTACTGGGAGATTGCTTCGTTCCTCGCAATGACGTGGTAGTTAGATTTCTTAATTAAATCCTAGATATTCTCGCAGGAAACCCATTTTCTATCATCAACAACACCAACGCCAGCCTCTTCTCTCATAACTTACTCACCCCGACATCGCTATCGCTCGTCGACCCTCTCTCCGCTTCGCGCAAAGGGGGGTAATACAAAAAATCGTCATTGCGAGCGATAGCGTAGCAATCTCCCGACATGCTTGCGACGACCTTTTCTATCGGGAGATTGCTTCGTTCCTCGCAATGACGTAGTAGTTAGATTTCGTAATAAAATCCTAGACATTCTCGCAGAAACCCCATTTTCTATCATCAACAACACCAACGCCAGCCTCTTCTCTCATAACTTACCCACCCCGACATCGCTATCGCTCGTCGACCATCTCTCCGCTTCGCGCAAAGGGGGGGTAATACAAAAAGTCGTCATTGCGAGCGATAGCGTGGCAATCTCCCGACATGCTTGCGACGACCTTTTCTATCGGGAGATTGCTTCGTTCCTCGCAATGACGTAGTAGTTAGATTTCGTAATAAAATCCTAGACATTCTCGCAGAAACCCCATTTTCTATCATCAACAACACCAACGCAAGCCTCTTCTCTCATAACTTACTCACCCCGACATCGCTATCGCTCGTCGACCCTCTCTCCGCTTCGCGCAAAGAGGGTTGAAATGCGGAATTAAACAAATATATATGACAGAACCCCCTCTCTCCACTACGCGCAAAGAAGGTTAAGACGGAAATAGTATATACACGCGACAGCACCCCCTCTTTCCGCAACGCGGAGAGAGGGGGCTGGGGGGTGAGTAAAAAAAAGCTCCGGAAAACACCGGAGCCTTCAACACATATTAACTTATCTATTAGAACAATTTAAAACCAATGCTTAATGCCCATAAATTCTGGCGTTGTCCGTAGTTCTGATTGATTTTGGTTAGCCCGCCTTCATAACGTAGGTCGGCTGTAATATGGCCTATATCTACACCGGCACCCGCCTGGAAACCTAACGTGCTTTTACGGTAATCTCCAAAGTCTTGATATGCGCCATTGACATTGTCGGCAAAGTTTTGGTTCTTATCCAGTACGTAGCTGTAAATAGGGCCGGCCATTATCCTGAAGTTGAGGTTATCGCCACCAAAGCCTTTACCTACCAATAAAGGTACATTTATAGTGGTAAAAGAAACCTTGCCGTTGGTAGTAACCGTATTGTTGTTGTTCTTAAAATCGAACTTACCACCGCTGCTGCCCAGGTAAAGCTCGGGCTGCAGGTATAGCTTACTGCCAAACCTAGCGAAAACACCTGCTTGGTAACCCGTTTTTGTAGACTCGTCAAATTGATCGGTGTTGATTTTGGAGAAATTTACCCCACCTTTAATACCCAATGAGAACTGGGCCTTTGCCGTTATTGCTGCCGATATGAGGATAGCAATACTTAAGAATAACTTTTTCATAATTGTAAATGAGTTTTAGTAATTACCCGTAATTATACCATCATAGTTGCCTTTGTTTAAAACCACAGGTAATTAGCATGGTTAATAATTTGGTTCGATGTGGCTGGCGTGTAAAAGTTTAACCGCAAGCCGGGTATTTAACGCAACCGCCATGGTATTTTTTATATTTTTGCTCAAATAATTTATTTATGGCAGAGATTACTATCAGCGATAAAGACTGGCAAAGGGTTAAAATTAAGGTTCAGCGCAAGTATAACCACCTTACTGATGAGCAGCTGCAATATACTCCCGGCGACGAAGAGGGCCTGATAAACCGCTTGATGGCGTTAATAAACCGCGACCGCAAATATGTAGTGTTCACCCTTAAGAAGGCCTTGGTGAATATTGACAATAACCGCCTGTAAATTGAGTTTATTACTTAAAGCTCAGCGCTTTTTGTAGTTTTATAGTTTAGGGAAAAGATGATAACAGAGAAAAGGAAGAACAATTACAAGCGGCCGGCCATTATTGCAGGCGTACTTGCGTTTGCCATAGCCGGTTTTGGTTTTAGCGATGACCTTTTCCAGATCACCAAGAACCTAGATGTTTTTGCCTCGGTTTACAAAGAGGTGAACATTAACTACGTTGACGATATAAACTCGGCCAAACTTATAAAGACCGGGGTTGACGCTATGCTGGACGGACTGGACCCGTATACCGAATTTGTTCCGGAATCTGAAATAGAGGATTACAAGCTTCATTATGTAAGTACGCAATACGGCGGCATAGGGGCAAGCATATTTGTGCGTGAAGGTAAAATATTTATAGCAGATATATTTGCCGGCTATCCAGCCCAAAAAGCAGATGTACGCCAGGGCGACCAGTTGCTGAAGATAAACGACATTGAAGTTACCGGCAAAACCAATGACCAGGTAAGCCTGCTGTTAAAAGGCAGCAAAGGAGCCGCAATAAAGCTTCTGATTAAGCGCGGCACCGAACCGGCCGTTGAAAAGAACCTGCTACGTGATGAGATTAAGCAGCCAAACGTAGTGTACTACGGAATGGTTGACGGTAACATGGGCTATATAAAGCTTAACAAATTCCTCGAGAATTCTGCAGATGAGGTAACTACTGCACTTGCCGCACTCAAAAAGAACAACCCGAACGGTATTATACTGGATTTGCGTTCTAACGGTGGTGGTATATTGCAGGAGGCTGTTAAAATAGTGAACCTGTTTGTTGCCAAAGACATAACTGTGGTATCACAAAAGGGCAAGATAAAAGAAAAGAACTTTACCTATAATACGGTGTCTGCACCCATGGAGCCAAACCTGCCGCTGGTAGTACTGGTAAACAGTCGTTCGGCATCAGCGTCAGAGATTGTAGCGGGTGCTCTGCAGGATCTGGACCGCGCTATTGTAATAGGACAGCGCAGCTACGGAAAAGGCCTGGTGCAGCAAACGTTTAACCTGCCGTACAACAGCCTGGTTAAAATAACTATTGCCAAGTACTTTGTGCCTTCCGGCCGTTGTGTGCAGGAACTTGATTATGCACACCGGAAAGACGACGGAAGCGTGATAAAGGTTGCCGATTCGCTTATACATGAATTTAAAACCAAAAATGGCCGCTACGTTTATGATGGCAGCGGGGTTTATCCGGATATCCTGGTAAAGCAGGAACGCTTTGCCAACATCACCCAAACATTAGTAAGCAAGCTGCTGATATTTGACTACGCTACACAATACCGCAATACCCACCCGGAGATAGGCGATCCACGGGCATTTGCATTAAGCGAAGCCGGCTATGCTGATTTTGTAAAATACCTGGGCACTAAAAATTATACGTACAGCACCGTATCAGAAAAGTTGCTTACTCAGCTTAAAACAGAAGCAACCAAGGAGAAGCAATTTCCGGAGATACAGGCCGAATACGATGTGCTGAAAGCCAAAATGGCTGCAAGCAAGAAGAATGACCTGCAGCTGCATAAAGAAGAAATTAAGCAAATACTGGAAAACGAAATAGCCTCCCGATATTACTACGAAAAAGGCCGTTACGAGACCAACTTTAAGTATGATAAAGAACTGGCACAAGCGGTAAAGACCATGCAGGATAAAAACCAGGTAGCCTCTATATTAAAAGGGGAAGGCGCTTTTAAAACCATAGGTAAACCTATGTTGGCTATGGCAAACCCTAAAGCGGATAGAGACACTACCCAATAGACCATTGTGAAAAAAATTGATAAAGGCGAGGCATAGATGTTTCGCCTTTTTTATTGGTGCTGGAGCATTGCACGTGATACTTACAGCTTGTAACTTCCTTGTTATACACCAGCTAAGGGTGGCAATCCGTTAAACTATCGTGATGTGGTACCGTCATACTACCAAACATTACGATAATGAAAAAGATAATTTTAACAACCGCAATATTCTTAAGCGCCTTGAGTTTTCAGGCCGCTAAAGCCCAGGTAAGTTTTAGTATAAACATTGGCAGCCAGCCCGAATGGGGACCAGTAGGATACGATCATGTAGACTACTATTACATGCCCGACATTGATGCATATTACGATGTACCGGCACACCAATACGTTTACCTCGAAAATAACAATTGGGTGCATCGCTCTAATCTGCCATCGCGCTATAGCAACTACAACGTTTATAACGGCTACAAAGTAGTGGTTAACGAACGCAACCCATGGGTGCGCAACAATGTATATCGTGCTAAATATGCCAACTACCGCGGCAGAGGTAACCAGCCAATCATTCGTGATAGCCGCGATGCCAGGTACGCAAATCACTGGACAGCAGACCGTCGGGACGACCGAAAAGACATTCGTAACGATCGCCGGGAGATCCGCGATGACCGCAGAGATTTTCGCCAGGACCGTAAAGAACTAAAGCATGACCGTAAGGATGCAAGGCACGATCGCGGCCGTCATTAATCTTCATAAACAAGAACAAGACAAAGGCAGCCCAAAAACGGGCTGCCTTTTTTGTACATAATAAAATGAATTTACACCTGTAATTTATAGTATTACCTGCAAATATATTTTCATTTTGCCTGTTAAATAGGTGTGGTTTTTGAAGATAACAGTTAAAGTTTTACGTCAAAAACAGCTTATTTGATGCTAATAGCGCGGTTTTTTCTAGGTATTTGACCGGGTGTTCAAACTGGTGTTCAATTGTGTGTTGTCAAAAAAACGTGAACACTTTTCATAAATCTAAAACAATCTGTCGTACAGCAGGCTTTTAAAATCATGAAAGCATCGCAAAACATTTTGGGTGGTATTGCGGGTTCAATAGCCCTCAACCTGGTACATGAAACAGTAAAGCGGTACAGCAGGTCTGCCCCGCGAGTAGACCTTGTTGGCGAGGATGCCATAAAAAAATGGCTGCCGAAAATAGGATTAACTCCCCCATCAGGCACTAACCTTTACCTGGCAACCCTGGCCGGAGATGTTATCAGCAATGCCATATACTATAGCATTGCCGGTGTGGGCAAAAAGAAGAATGTATTGCTAAACGGCTCCGTATTAGGCTTGGCTGCAGGGGTCGGCGCATTGGTACTTACAAAACCCCTGGGCTTAAGTGATGCTCCTGTCACCCGCACAAATACCACTAAGGCGTTAACAGTAGCCTGGTACTTAATAGGCGGCGTGGTAGCTGCCAGTGTTATAAGGAGGATGAGGAAGTAAATAAAAAGCAGAGGACAAACGGCCCCTGCTTTTTTGTGTTATTGCTTTACTTTCTACCAGAAGAACGAATACAGCGCAACGATTATTCCGCCTACAATTAAGGCACCGGCTGTAAATGCCCTTGAGGTCTTAAACATAGATGAATCTATCTCAAGCCCGTTAGGAACTACACCTTTAGCATTGTCTATTTTAGAGATAATGTACATGCCTATAACACATAGCAGGAACACAAATCCCATACGGTCAATAAAAGGGATTTCGTAGATGCCTTTGTCGTTCAGCTTAGAAAACCCCACTGGCGATAGGAACTGCAGATTCGCAAAATCTGGAAGAAACTTAAAAAATACCGAAAATATAAACCCGCCAATAGTCGCAAACAAAGCCGCATTTGAAGTTGCTTTTTTCCAGAAGAAACCCAGTATGAACATGGCAAAAATACCCGGTGATACAAACCCGGTGTATTCCTGTATGTACTGGAATCCTTGTTTGCCTTCACCCATCAAAGATTCGCCTATTGCAAGTGACATTATCACACCTAGTGCCATGGCCACTACAACCGACCACTTGCCTAAGGAAACCAGCTTATTATCAGGAGCTTTCGGGTTTATAGCCTTCTTGTAAATATCCAGCGTGAATATGGTAGCAATACTATTGGCCTTCCCCGCGAGAGATGCCACAATAGCCGCTGTCAATGCAGCAAATGACAGTCCTTTTAAACCTGAAGGCAGCAACGAAAGCAAAGTAGGATAAGCTTTATTATAATCGATAACGCCCTTTGAGCTTAGCATTTCCTGGTGGAACATTCCGCGCTCGTGTAACACATAAGCAGCTATACCAGGTAACACCACAATTATCGGCATTAATAATTTTAAGAATGCCGCAAAGAGAATACCACCTCTTGCCGTCTTCAGGTTTGCGCCTAAAGCACGTTGAGTAATATACTGGTTACATCCCCAATAGTTAAGGTTCACAATCCACATACCGCCTATCAGGACTGATAGGCCGGGCAGGTCCATATAATTAGGATTCTCTTTTTTAAATATCATATGGAAGTGATCGCTCGCCTCGGCATGCAACGTTTTTAGACCTGCAAGTAACGATTGATCAGGCGCATTCTTGGTAAGCTCACCTAAGCCGTAGTAAGTAGCAGCCAATCCGCCCAGAATTAATACAAATACTTGGATAACGTCTGTATATCCGATAACCTTCATGCCACCTAATGTGATTACCACAGCGAATACAGCAAGGCCTATTATACACACATAAATGTTTATGCCTGATATACCACTAATGGCAAGTGCACCAAGGTACAGGATAGACATTAAGTTCACCACGATGTACAACAGCAACCAAAATATTGCCATTACCATAGCTACAGTACCATTATACCGCTGATGCAGGAACTGCGGCATAGTGAAGATTTTGTTGCGGAGGTAAATCGGGATAAAAAATACAGCTACAATGATCAATGTGGCTGCAGCCATCCACTCGTAAGTTGATATAGCCAGGCCCATTTTGAACGCAGAACCGCTGGTTCCTATAAACTGCTCTGCAGAAATATTAGAAGCAATTAACGATGCGCCAATAGCCCACCAGGTAAGTGATCCTTCTGCAAGGAAATAATCCTTTGATGTCGCATCAGCATTCCGCTTGCGACGGTATATCCAATAGCCATAGAAAGAAACTATCAGAAAATAGATAACAAAAACGATCTTGTCGCTATTGGATAATGCATTCATTTACTCCGCCCGGTTTAATTTGGCCAATGCTACGTAGTGGCTGGTGTTTAGATATAACGATTAATTAAATTTTCAAGGTATTCCTGCTTCCCGCTGATAGTGGCTGGTTCACCATTGTCTATCGCGTACTGACGAAGGTCTTCTAATGAAAGCTTACCCGCTTCAAAATCTTTACCTGCACCGCTATCGTAAGACGCGTAACGTTCCTCACGGATCTTGTTGTAATCTGATTTCTGAAGAATGTTATCTGCAGTAATCAGCGCACGTGCAAACATATCCATACCACCAATGTGTGCGTAGAACAAATCAGCAGGGTCGGTAGAGTTACGGCGAATTTTAGCATCAAAGTTGATACCTCCACCCGCAAAACCACCTGCTTTGAGAATAATGAGCATGTATTCGGTTACTTCATTGATGTCGTTCGGGAACTGATCAGTATCCCAGCCATTTTGAGCGTCGCCCCTATTGGCATCTATCGAGCCAAGCAAACCAGCATCTGCAGCTACCTGCAGGTCATGCTGGAAGGTATGACCTGCCAAGGTTGCATGGTTAACCTCAAGATTCAGTTTAAAGTCGTTCAGCAAATCATATTTCTGCAGGAAGCCGAACACGGTTGCGGCATCATAATCATACTGATGCTTAGTTGGCTCGCAGGGTTTAGGCTCAATAAAGAAAGTGCCTTTGAAACCTTGTTTGCGGGCATAATCTTTAGCAGTGTGCAAAAATTTGGCTAAATGTTCCTGCTCGCGTTTCATATCGGTATTTAGAAGGCTCATGTAACCTTCCCGACCGCCCCAAAATACATAGTTCTCGCCACCTAACGCAATTGTTGCATCCAGCGCAGCTTTCACCTGAGCGGCACCATGCGCAAGCACGTGAAAATCAGGATTAGTTGCAGCACCATTCATGTATCTGCGGTGGCTGAACAAATTGGCGGTACCCCAAAGTAACTTTACGCCACTGGCGGCTTGCTTTTGCTTAGCATATTCAACAAGAGCTTGTAAGCGGCGGTCATTCTCATTTATGTCATTGGTATAGTCTACTACGTCCACGTCATGAAAGCAGTAGTAAGGCAAATTCATTTTCGTGATGAACTCGAACGCTGCGTCCATCTTGTCTTTGGCACGTTCTACCGCGTCAGATTTCTCATCCCAGGGAAAGTTATGGGTTGGGCCACCAAATGGATCGGCACCGTTACCGCAGAACGAATGCCAGTAAGCACAGGCAAAGCGCAAGTGATCTTTCATCGACTTTCCCGCAACAATCTTGTCCGCATCGTACCAGCGGAAAGCCATAGGATTGTCTGATGCTGCTCCCTCGTATTTAACTTGTCCGATGTTTTTAAAGAACTCTTTATCGCCTGTTACTATAGCCATTGTTGTTGATTTAAATTAAAGATTATATATTACTTTATGGTTGTAAACTGTTTATCTGCTTTTGCAAAAGGCCTTTCCAATCTTGATAAACCTCCTCAAAGCTGTCGCTCTTTGGCTCAACACGGTCTATAGCACTCGCATTACTAAATGCATCTGCAGCAGACGAAAATATTTCTGCACCAATTCCCGCACCTATTGCGGCACCCGCACTGCCGTCATTATTATGAAGCTCTACAGGCACACCCGTAGCGCTTACAAATGTTCTGGTGAAGAGTTCGCTTAAAAACATGTTGTTTTTCCCTGCTTTAATAAGAGTGGGGTTCATGCCGTTCTCACGCATAATATCAAGCCCATATCTGAAAGCACAGGCTATACCTTCTTGCGCAGCACGGAAGATGTGGGCAGGCGAATGTAAATTAAGATCGATATTCAATAGATGTGCACCTACCAGCTTGTTGTTCAGCATGCGTTCTGCGCCATTACCAAACGGAAGTATACGTAAGTCGTCTGCCCCCGTCGGTGCTTTTTCTGCTTCTGCATTCATTTGCTGATAAGTTAAGCTGCTGCCAAAACTATTCTTTATCCATCTATATAAGCTTCCCGTACCGTTAATACAAAGTAAAACGCCTAAACGCTTGCGTTCGTTAGTGTAATTTACATGGGCAAAAGTGTTCACGCGCGATTGCGGATCATACGTTAGCTCATCACTAACACCATAGATTACGCCGGACGTTCCTGCAGTAGCTGCTACCTCTCCTGGTTTTAATACGTTTAATGATAGTGCGTTATTAGGCTGATCGCCTGCTTTGTAGGTGACCGGAATGCCTGTATTTAGGCGCAATGCCGCTGCTACATCAGCCGTTAAGCGGCCGTGAGAGGAGAATACAGGCTTAACCACCGGGAATAATTCGTTGTCAAATCCAAAATAATCTACAACATCTTTGGACAATCCATTAAATTGGAAATCAAAGAATATACCTTCAGACAAAGCGGATGCAGAAGTTGTTATCTCACCGGTAAGCTTCATGGCTATGTAATCGCCTGGAAGCATTATCTTGTCTATCTTATCATATAATTCAGGTTCATTGACTTTAACCCAGGCCAGCTTTGAGGCTGTAAAGTTGCCGGGTGAGTTAAGCATGTGTGATAAACAAGCCTCCTGGCCTATGTCTTCAAAAGCTTTATCACCAATTTCAACAGCGCGGCTATCGCACCATATAATGCTGTTGCGCAACACTTTTTGGTTCTTATCTACCAGCACCAGGCCGTGCATTTGATAAGCTATACCAATGGCCGATATGTCCTCCGGATTATAGCCCCCCTTTTTGTGACATAACGCTATTGCCTGACCAGTTTGGTGCCACCACATGTCGGGAGACTGCTCGGCCCAACCAGTTTGCAAAGAGATTATAGGCGATTCAGTTTCCGGGTAACTCGCAGAAGCAACAACACGTTGCGCAGCAGCATCCACCACGCTTACCTTCACCGAAGAGGTGCCTATATCGATGCCTAATAGCAACATGTTCAGTAGAATGTTTAGTAAAGGTTAATACTTGGAGAACCAGCAACGAAATTAAATTAATTTTTGAAATTGTGGCATTTTGCTGCAAATAAAGCTGGAAAAGGCATTTTTTTTAATTTTTTAAAAAAGCGCTTGCGTAATAAAAAACGAAGCGTATATTTGCAGTCCCAAACGGAGTGGTAGTTCAGCTGGTTAGAATACATGCCTGTCACGCATGGGGTCGCGGGTTCGAGTCCCGTCCATTCCGCTAAAAGGGTAACAAAACCCATCGAAAGCGCTTAAATCAATGATTTAGGCGCTTTTTTTATGCCATAAATACCCGTTTCATACCAAGAAAAATGGATCATTCGGTTACCTATTCGGTTACCTATTGAGATTCACTAAATTTGAGGTAACCGAATAGCTAATAATTGATTGATTTTGAATGAATTGCAAAGCAAATCATAGTAGTTCAAAACGTATTAATTCGGTAACTAAAAATTCATGGTATTATGAAGAATTCGACAAGTTTTTCGGTCCTTTTCTGGACTAACAAAGCAAAAGCAGACAATAATGGCCTCGTACCTCTCTATGCAAGGGTTACGATAGGTGGTAAAAGAGCGGAGATATCCCTTAAAAAGAAACTGAATCTCAAAAAGTGGGACGTGCGAACAGGTTTTATGAAAGGCAGCGGAGAAGATGTGCGCATAACTAACAAATATATCAATGAAGTTCGTAACGAGCTATTCGAGATCTACATGGAAATTAATAGAAGTGAGAAAAAGATTAGCGCGGACGACATCAAAATTAAGTTTACAGGCCAAATGAATGTTGATGTCCCAGGCAGAAGTTTATTGGAGGTCTTTGACGAACACAACCGGGAAATTGAAAGCCTTGTAGGTAAAGACTATGTTAAAGCCACCGTAACTAAATATAGAACAATAAGGGGGAAGGTGAGCGACTTTATCATAAAGAAGTATAAAAAGCAAGATCTATTTCTTGACAGCCTTGATTTCACTTTTATAAGCAACTTTGAAAAACATCTTAAAATTCAAGAAGGTATTGAGCATAATACTGCGATGAGTTACATTAAAAGGTTAAAACGAATTTTGACTATTGCCGTTAATAATAGATGGGTCGCACATAATCCCTTCTTAGCATTTAAATGCACAAGCCGTAAGGTTTCCCGGACACATTTAACGGAGCATGAGCTATTCGTTCTTTCCTCGAAAGAGTTTAAAATTAAGCGACTGGAAGAGGTCAGGGATTGTTTTCTTTTTAGCTGTTATACCGGTTATGCTTTTGTGGATGCGCAAAAATTAACATCGGCCCATATCCATAGAAGAAACAATGGTGAATTTTGGATTGAGACAAGCAGAACTAAAACGGAGATAGTCGCAAACGTACCATTGCTCCCCCAGGCAATAGCAATTATTAAAAAATACAAAGACAATGATGTATGTACAGCATCCAACAGGCTGCTTCCAATTAAAAGCAATCAAAAAATGAATGCCTACTTGAAAGAAATAGCCGATTTATGTGAGATCGAAAAAAATCTCACAACACATATTGCAAGACATACTTTTGCAACGACAGTAACCTTAGGCAATGATGTACCTATTGAAACAGTTAGCAAGATGTTGGGGCATACTAAAATAACCACAACTCAAATTTATGCCCGTGTTCAAGAAAATAAAATAAGCCGCGATATGGCAGCACTGAACCGGAAATTAACGTATACAGAAATTTAAAAAACCGCTTTTTAACGAAAAAGGAATGTTACCTGGTTTGGGTCTTAATGGGGCTACCTACCACTGTAGGCCCAAGAAGTCAAACATTTTGATATGTAAACATTTGCATCACGTTTACTTTCAATTGTTTGGCATAGCCGAGAATTTAATTTTAAAATTTTTTTATATTATCATCAGGCATTTGGTCTATTAATTTTCCATAAGGATCAATTCCCACGGAGACCGGTTTCCCTTTTACAACAAGGACAATCGAATGCGTTCCGCTCTTTAATTTCTGTTTTTTTACATATAACGGATTCAATTGCATCCGTCCGGTTTTATCCTCGGATGGTGCTGCAAATACCGCTAGGTCTACGTAATCGTCCATGGGAGTAGAGACGTAGTTGCCTTTTCCAAGCAAATAAGACTTTTCTGCCTTAAGAATGATGGTGACTTTGTAATTATTTTTATCTAGCGGGGACGCCGTGACGCTAAGAATCTTATTGTTATAAAATGTTATTTTCTCCCACGTGTCTTTTAGATAGTATTGCAGCGAATCCGGTGTATGCATTTTTAGGTAACGATAAAGGTCTCTACTCCCTGCGTAAGGAGGATCTTTTTTAAAAGCATATTCATTTTTAAATCCTCTGAGCGCTGCGTTCATGTTTTCATCACCGATAAGATCCCGTAAGCCGTATAACACCTGAGCGGCTTTCGTTTCCCACTCATACCATCGGTTTGCATTGATCAGTGGACGTTCAGGTTCCTGTCCGCGACTATGCCAAAAAAGGTAATTCCAGATCTCCTCCTGCAGTATTTCACCCATATTCTCTTTACCATATTTACGTTCTATCATCACATAAGCATCGTACTTCGGCAGGCCGACAGAAATAACCTGTGAACCAACCGTATTATTTGGAGGTGTTTGAAAGATCCACCATTGTCTTGCAATGAGCTTTGACGCATCATAGTAACAATAGTCAAGCAAACCCTGGTGACTAAGATCAGCACTCCAGCCGGTATTTTCATTGTAGGTATTTAAGGTTGGATAGGAAGATGAGCCGCCGCTATAAATACTCGTTTCAACAAGCCGCAGGTCTTTATAAGGATAAGTGCCGTAAACCTTAGAGTAATACTTCAATCCATCCTCCATCGCATTCATAAACCGCCAGGTATTGATCGACTGGACAGGGTTATAGTAAATACTTGTTTTTACGTTATGCAAGCTGTCAATTTTTACATTACCTGAAGATACTGAATATCTTGCTGACAAGATTTTAAACGACGGGTAAAGGCCGGGGCTTTGCTGCACGTAATGGTAATAATTACGGCCATTTTGTTTCCATGTCTTTTGCAACTCTCCGGGTGCGATGGCGGTTTGGTCGCCCGCGGTGCTGACAGTAATGTCGAGGCTGTATAAATCTGCCGCTGAACCCATGATTAAAGTGCTCTTTCCGACGGGATCATTTTGGGATACCTCTTTATCCGTTTTTGGACTGAGGCCGAAACGTTTCCGCTCATAGTTACTACCCAGTTCCTCGCCTTCATCATATCCTAACCCGGGTATTCCTCCGCTGAAGTATGTGCCATTATGGAGAATGTCACCGCTATAAGAATCATTCTGAAATCCTTTATGTTTGACAACAGAGTTCATTTCAACCACAACAGAATCATGCGGTGCAAGCGCCCTGGCAAAGCTATAGATACGGAAATCAGCGGTATCTCTTTCCGGCCTAAACCAGTTAAACTTGCCGCGGGCATAGGTTAGCGGAACGGTGTAATCCATATCTTTTCCTTCAATTTTGAGGTCATATGTGATGCCTTCACCATCAAGCAGCATTTTTGAAATAGGTTTATCCGTTTTATTGACTAAGGTGAAATAGGCATGTGTTTTAGCCTCCAGCTTATTAGGAAAAAGGTCGACTACCAATTTTATACTGGTTAATTTTGGCAGCGGTAGGTTTTCATACCGCTTTAATGTTCTTTCGTAATCCACCGCACGCTTGTCGGATTCGGCACCTGTCAGGTAGCTATTTAAATAGCTTACATTATAATAGATGTATGACCCTGCGGCGAGAAAACATACCGTTACGGCGAAGGCCATCCATTTCGTTTTGCGGTCAAAGCGTTCCCTGGCCAGTTGCCATCTCTCTTTAAAGGACGATGAAATGCCACGATAATAAAACAATGCTGACATAATAATGAGTAATCCACCGGCCAGTAGCCAGTAAATGTTAAACCATAATACCGGGGTCAACATATGGCCGATGCCATCCATATCGGATATTGAATAATTCGGAGGATAAGAGTATAAAAACAAATTGTAATTAAACACGCCAGTTATGTGCGCGAAGAACAGGACGATCCAGATGGCGATGCCAACGCCATGTGCGGCAAACTTATTATTGATCACCACGTGTATCACATAAGCAAACACCACCATTTCCAGGAAACGCGGTAGCATGAGCACAAATACGTCCAGCAAATAAACTAATAGGTTAAACTGGTAATATCCTTTTATAACCTGGATGAAAATTCCAAGGAACATGGGTATAGTGGACAGGAAAGTCCCCAAGACAAGAAGGCTTAACAATCTGGAACCATTCAACACCCAGTTTGGGGCCGGGAGTGAATCGTTAATGTAAGCATATCGTGTTGTCCTGTCACGGTGAACGGTCTCGCCTGTATAAAAGATGATGATGAAAAATATGAAGAACAGGAAATTATCATAAAAGATCACCAGCAAGGAAACGGTACGCGGCAGGTTGGGCACACGATAAAAACTATCCCCCAGGTAAAATATGAAGCCAAGAAAGGTAAGCCCGCAGCCGATAATGATCCAAAAATAGTTGTCCCGGATGATATTTGACAATTCGGTTTTGGTTAGCGTAAGTAAGGTCCTGATATTATATTTGCCGGCAAAGCTGGTTGAGACTTTTGGCCGCTGCGCACTTCGGTTAACGATTTCATCTTTGATGATCTTCTTATCCCTTTTACCGCTAAAAAAATCTGCAAAATTAAACCGGAGATAACTGAATAACAAAAGTGCGAAACCTATACCCGGCCACAGCAGGCGATTGATTAAAAGCACCCCTTCAAAACTTACCGTAGAAATGTTTTTAAGATAGTCATCAGCCTGATTGACCTGCATGCGTACTCCGTTAAAGGCAAATGGGTCGGCCAGTTTTATTACCATCTCGTTACTGGAATGAGCAAGAAAAAAGGTGGCTATTAAATAACCCAAAAACAGAATAGTGCCACCGCTGTAAATCACTTTAATATTACGGGTAAGCGCGACCAAGCCATAAAATAAGGACGAGGTAAATACAAGATTAGGTACACCGATCAGCAGAAATGGCTGTAAATAGTATATTAATTTATTGGGACCGTAACGACCGGCGTCGTTAAGACCGAGTAGGGGCCCCAGGAATGTGCCGATGTATGCGCCAAACATCACTGCGCTGCCAATAATTAGAACAAACAATAATGAACTGCAGTATCTCCCCCAAAAATACCCTGCCTTTGTGATCGGGTAAGTGAGATAATAATCTTTCGTATTATACTCGATATCTTTATACAATGGCATGCCCATTATTGCCGACGTCACGAGCATCATAATGATGCTTAACCACGCATACGTCCGGGCGATCATCATCGGGCTGTTAAAATGTTCTTTTTCGCCGGCCGGAAGTGCACCTGCTGAAAATGAGAAGATTACGAAAAGTAATACAGCTAAAAAATAAACATAAACCGCCGGTCTCCTGAGGCGGTTCTGCGCCTCAAAAACAAATATTTTCCAAAACATAATCTATTTTTTAGTGGTGGTTTAAATAGTATTTACATCAACACGGGTCGCAATATTGCTAAAGTATACGTCTTCCAAATTAGGCGTTGCAGGTAAAAAACCCTTCCCTGGATCGCTTTCATGTAATACGCGGATATGCAATTTCCCTGTTTTTAGCTGAGTGGATATGACGGTAAAATCATCCTGGTAAAAGCTCAGCTCTTGTTTGGAGATCGCTTTGGTGAAGATCTTTCCTTCCATTTCTTTCACGGCGTTATCAGGCTGGCCGGCATAAAGCACTTCGCCCTGGCAGATGATCGCGAAGTTGGAGCAAAGCGTGCTGACATCTTCCACAATATGGGTGGAAAGAATAACGATCGTATTTTCGCCCAGCTGACTTAAAAGATTATAAAAGCGGTTTCGTTCTGCAGGGTCTAGGCCGGCGGTCGGTTCATCAACAATAATAAGTTTTGGGTTCCCTATCAGTGCCTGGGCGATACCAAATCGCTGCTTCATCCCTCCTGAGTAAGTGCCAAGGCTTTTCTTTTTATCTTTTGATAGGTTTACATTATCCAGTAATGCAGCAACAAGTTCTTTTCTTTCACTTTTATTGCCTACCCCCTTCAATTGCGCGATATGGTCCAGCATCCTTTCGGCTGATATCTTCGGGTATACCCCAAATTCCTGCGGCAGGTAACCCAGTAGTTGCCTAACTTTCGTTTTATCCTGCAGAACGTTCAGATCATCCAAAAAAATGCTTCCGCTGTCTGCTTCCTGTAGCGTGGCGATCGTTCGCATTAAGGATGATTTGCCCGCACCGTTCGGCCCAAGTAAACCGAACATACCGTTACTTAAATTAAGTGAAACATCTTTCAATGCCTTTACCCCGTTGGAGTAAGTTTTTGAAAGGGAATTGATGGTTAATTGCATTCGACTTGGATAAATGGTTATTGCTTTTTAAATAAGTTCTGGGACTGCGCACCGATGGTCAATTTGGCGCTATCAGCTAAATGATAACGGATATTTTCGATTCCGCTGTTACTGAGTAGGAGCTCACTGCGGTTCAGAATTTCAAAGTTTGCGTTTTTTAGCCGGTTGCCTTTCAACAGGTTGATCTTTGAACCGCTTCCGGGGCTTTTCCCTACCGTAGCGTTTACATTTACCAATTCATTATTTGCAAGTTCCACCATACTGCCATCGTCCTGCGAGATCGTCAAACTATCTTGTTTAAATCCGTCTACCAAAACTTTGCGCATGTTCCAGCTGTTGTAATTTACCGTATCTGTAACCCTGATATCTTTACTGACGGTATAGGTTGCACCGGCGTGTACAGCAGATAATCTTGGGCAGGAAATCACGATTAGGTATGGATTGACATTCCATAAATATTCTTTATCATATACGGCCTTTATGACTAGCTTTCTACCTTCCTGGGAAATTTTTATATTAGTTAATGCCGCGGCATCAGCTATTATTTTGAATGGCCCTTGTACAAATTTGACATTGGCTGCAGTAGAAGACACAAGATCTACCGCGTCAAAATCTTTAAAATTTAATTTTACAAAGTCCTTATATGGATCTTTATAACGGCCACTGATGAATTCGGCTTTTAATAGATTATCATAACCCAGCTGCGAAACAACGATCAGTAGCAGAGCAAGTATTATTAATCGGTTACTTGTTTTCATTTTGTTGGTTTATGGGCTGTTTGTAATTTTCGGATATAAACTTTTCATAGCGTTCCTGCAAGTCCTGCAAACCAATATCCAACAGGAAAATATTACGGAAAAACTCCGGGAGGTCTTGTGCTACAAAACGCTCTTTTCGGTAAGCTTTTACTTTGTCAAGACCATCGACTGCAACGAATAAGCCAAGGCCCCTTTTATTGGTCACCACGCCCTGCTGTTGTAGGAATTCATATGATCGCAAGATCGTATTGGGATTAACCTCCAGTTCAACCGCAAGGTCACGAACAGAAGGAATTTTATGCTCCGCTTTCCACTTGCCTAGCAAAATGTGTTCACTTATATAGGCGGCAATTTGCAGGTATATCGCCTCGTTATCTCTAAACTCCATAATTATACCTGTTTTTCTGTTAAGCGGAAATATGCGGCAACCCACAAAATCAGGATGAACGTTATCACCGTGTATTGTGTTATCCAGTCATAGTGAGGGGGCGTCCTGATCACGATGTTATGCATTTGTTCGGTAAACCTCATTTCTCCAAACGGTACATTAGGCCTTACTTTCTGACCCGTCATCAAGCCAAGCAGATACTTATTGCTTATCATCATCAAAGCGATCGTTATGAAAAACGCAAATGCCGTTTTTATAAAGTGTAGTTTGTTGAAATGGATGGCACCATAAAAAGAAACCGCCTGTAATAAACCATATACAATGTATATCTTGAATCCCGCAGGATTATCAGCGATAATACTGAATATCCTTGCATGTTCCCCCCCGGGCTTTAACCGAAGCAAGAAAATCAGCACTCCGTAAAAACTTGCCGTATAAATGATTAAAAACAATGGAAATGAATAAACCCATGCGACCAGGTATTTTTCAAAGTGCGAGGCCGGCAGTGTTAGAGCTGAAACGGACTTCTTCTTTTCGCCATAGTCAGCAAAAAGGGTACTTGTGAAAATGGTTCCTGCAGCAAGCATCACCATAACGTATAATGTAATCTGAAAGCTGACGTTCATCTCATCCGGAAGTGCGTAGATAAAAAGAATCCCTCCTAATAATAAAACACCAATAAGTACAGCCCAGCTCATGAAGTAGGTTTTATAATGGTCAGCCGTGTGTTTGATGAACAGCCGGCCAAAACGGTTATAGCTGAATGAAGAGGTCAGTGCCATATTATTTGGATGAATTGATAAAATCTAAGAGAGTTGTATTGCCGCTGATGACCGCGTTAAATAGCAGTTCCAGATCTACTTTGCTGAATAAGCCCTTGTGATTTTTTAAGATTGCATTTTTGCCCCGAAAATCTTTTTCTTCATATAACACGGGTAAGCCCTCCGTAGCGGGGTAAATCCCAAAAGTAAGTAGAGCTGCGAGCTTATCAAGAGATTGGTTGACGACAATGTCGCGGTTATCTAATATTAATAAAGTATCTATCAGATTATCTAAATCTCTCACCTGGTGCGTAGAGATCACTATACAGCGGTCTTCGGTTAACACCGATGCAATGAGTTTTCGAAATTGGGCTTTCGAAGGGATATCAAGGCCATTTGTTGGCTCATCCAGGATCAACAGTCCAGTATTTGTTGCCAGGCCAAATGCGATCAAAGCTTTTTTTTGCTGCCCGAATGATTGCTGATCCATTTCTGCAGCCACGTCAACGTCAAATACATTCAAAAAATGGTAGAAATCAGACTTACTGAATTTGGGGTAAAAGGCGGCGGTACTTGCGGCAAACTTTTCACAAGACAGCGAGGGTGCATAAAGATCCTCGGCCAGAAAATAAATATCGGAAAGTACAGCGACCGGCCGCCTTGCAACGTTAACACCATTGTATAGGCAACTGCCTTTTGTTGGAAAAGCTAGCCCGGTGATATTTTTTAGTAAGGTCGATTTGCCTGCGCCATTTTTCCCTAATAAGCCGTATATATGGCCTTTTTTAAGCTCCAGATCAAGTCCCTGAAATAATAGTTTCTTTTTAGCATAGCCGAATTCTAATCCTTTAACTTCTATCATATATAGTGTCTTAGTTACATAGGTCACTGCAAATATATTACTAATCTAATCATTCGCAAGTTTTGTAATTTTTTTTGCAACATCTTTCGGCCACTTTATCCAACATTCCTACAGAATATACCCTTAAATAGCATCAAATTAAGGTAGCTATGTTATTTACTCATAAATTAAGAGCTTTAGGTATAATTTTAATTACCCTTGCATCGCTAAATGTGTCAGCCCAAAGTAAAAGCGGTTTACACATCCTCAAAAAGCACGCAATAAAAAGCAGCGGTGGCTGGGATTATGTTACCGTTGATGCTGCCGATAAAAAGATCTATGTATCGCATGGTACGCAGGTTAATATTTTAAGCACTGCAACCGGTGATTCTATCGGAGTGATCCCAAACACGAACGGCGTTCATGGTATCGCTTTGGTTAAAGCTTTAGGAAAGGGCTACACCAGTAACGGCCGTGATAACAGTTGTACCGTGTTCGATTTAAAGACCAATGAAGAGATAGGTAAAATAGCCGTCGGCACCAACCCCGATGCGATATTTTATGACGATTTTTCTAAAAAGGTTTATGCATTTAATGGTAAGAGCAGCGATGCCTCGGTAATTGACCCGGTTACCGATAAGGTAGTTGCTACTATTCCGTTAGGTGGTAAACCGGAAACAGGCGTATCTGATGGTAAAGGGAAGATCTTTGTAAATTCTGAAACCACCAACGAGGTGGTTGTGATAAATGCCAATACTTATAAGGTGGTTAACCGTTACAAAATAAACGAAGGCGATGAGCCCTCCGGCCTCGCTATTGACAAGCTGTCCAACCGCTTATTCATCGGTTGCGGTGGTAATGCTACCATGGTTGTGATGGATGCCGCAAATGGTAAAAACATAGCCAAATTTAAAATTGGCGATTGTGATGGTGTGGCTTTTGACCCTGCCTTAAAGTTGATATACAGCTCAAACGGAGATGGTAATATGTCGGTTATAAAAGAGTTGAACGCTAATAAATTTATGTTCATCGAAAATATTACCACAGAAAAAAGCGCGCGTACTATCGGCATCGATCTAACAACCCATCACTTGTTTTTACCAGCCGCTCAAATGGAAGCAACGCCGCCAACTGCAGAAAATGCACACCCCAGGCCGCACATGATAGCCGGTTCGTTCCATATTATAGAAATAGGTAAGTAATACCCCTAACAACTGTACATTGAAGAAAGTAATCTACATCATACTTTGCCTTGCCGGGTTTAATGCCTCTGCACAGGTAACCGATAGTACTAAAAAAGTAAACATAGTTGATACACTCAAAAAAGATCTGTTTACCGCGCCCGATACGGTCAAGCATTTACGCAGTAAAGCATGGGCTTTAGTACCGCCATCGATTTTGGTAGCTTATGGCGCCAGTAATTTTTTCTTTCATCCTGTAAGGCGGCTCGATATTAGTATCAATAATGATATCATGGAGGACGCGCCTAACTTTCGACATCACCCGGAGAACTTTTTTCAGTACACCCCGGTAGCCTTGGTTTACGGGTTGAATTTAGTTGGCATACATGGCAAAAACACTTTTGTTGACCGCACCTTAATATTTGCTATGGCCGAAGGGATGATGAGCTTAACAACCTTTAGTTTAAAAAAAGTAACCCATAGGCTTCGTCCCGATGGTTCTAACTATTACTCTTTTCCATCAGGCCATACTGCCAACGCTTTTCTTGGCGCGGAGTTTATGGCCCAGGAATTAGGTGATAAATCTATTGGCTACAGCGCCGTGGGTTATGGTTTTGCAACGGCTACCGGTATTTTACGTATGTATAACCGCGATCACTGGTTTAGTGACGTAGTTGCAGGAGCCGGTTTTGGCATCCTTTCTACAAAAGCGGCATACCTGCTTTATCCTTACATCCGTAACCGCCTGTTTAAAGCCGGCCGTGAAAAGGAAAATAACAGGGACGTGCCCGACGAGTTGAAAAAGCAACCTAAAACCAGTTCTATAATAATGCCTTCATACAACGACGGTGTGCTGGGTTTACATTTCGCTATGCAATTGTAAACAGAACAAGAACATTAAAAAATGAGGATGATGGTGCCAATCAAAATAAATACGGCACCAAATGCTGCCTTTATGGTAAGCGTCTCTTTCAAAATTACTACAGAAAGTATGATGGTTAGCGCAACGCTTAGTTTATCTACCGGTGCAACTTGCGATACCTTTCCTATCTGCAGCGCCTTGTAATAAAAAATCCAGGAAAGACCGGTTGCGAGACCGGATAAGATCAAAAACCAAATGCTGTGTTTAGACAGGTCGGTAATACCCTTTAATTCACCGCGGGCAACAACAATACCCCATGCTACAACCAATATCACGATTGTACGGATGGCTGTAGCCAAATCTGAATTAACATTCGTTACACCTATTTTCGCGAAAATGGCCGTTAAAGAGGCAAAAAAGGCTGATAAAAGGGCATAAATCCACCACATGATTTTTATATTTATTTGACAGACGTAGTTGCGTTTTCAAAAGAATGGTTTTTATACAGCACCCTGATCATCGACGGTAAAACAATTAATAACAAAGGCAGCGCAGCTAAAAAGCCACCAATTACAGCTATAGCTAATGGCTGGTGCAATTGCGCGCCTGCCCCGATACCCAATGCTAAAGGCATAAGCGCGATGATAGCACCCAAAGCCGTCATTAATTTAGGGCGAAGCCGTGTTGATATAGAATAAACAATGGCATCATCCACACTGCTTGCTTTCGCGCTTTCGCGGAACTGCCAGAAAGTAAAGATGGCATTTTCACCAATGATCCCTACGATCATGATGAGCCCCGTATAGCTGCCTACATTAAGCGGCGTGTGGGTGAGGAATAAGGCGAGCAAGCTGCCGCCAATGCCTAAAACGGCTACAACCAAAATCAACAGCGCTATCCTGAATTGTTTGAACAGAAATAGGATTACCCCGAAAACCAGCAGGCTTGCCGTAACCAATATCATCAATAGCTCTTTGAACGATTGTTGCTGCTCCGCATATGCGCCACCATATTCCACGTGGTAACCGGGCGGCAGTTTTACTTTCTCGGCTATGCCTTTTTGTATAGCGGGTATAACGCTGCCCAGGTCGCTGTTCTCTAAACGTGCGCTGATAACGCCCATTGCCTGTAGGTTCTCCCGTTCTACTTCGGCTTCTCCGGCGTGCAGGTTTATACTGGCTAATTGTGTGATGGGTATTAACCTGCCGTCAGGTAAAAACAGGCTGAGGTGTTTGATACCCGCTACATCCTGCATGCGGTTACCGGGGTAAACCATCCGAATAGGTGATTGCTGTTCGCGCTCGAACAAGTTACCTATCACATTGCCTTCCAAGGCTGATTGCACTTGTGTCTGCAATGAGGCAGGGGTAATGTTGTATTGCGCAAGCTTTGTATAATCGGGTACCACATCTACGGATGGGCCTGCGATAACAATACCGTCAAATACATCAGCAGTACCTTTTACATCTGTTACGATGGCTGCTACTTGTTTAGATAGCACCTGTAGCTTTGCCTGGTCATCGCCGAAGACTTTTATCTCAATAGGTTGGGTCGAGGTCATCAGGTCACCCAGCATATCGCCGATGACCTGGCCGAAATCCACACGCAGTGCCGGCTGCGTCGCCTCGATATGTGCCCGCAGGTCGCTGATCACTTCTTCAGATGTTTTGCTATGCCCTCTTTTCAGCTGGATCAGGTAATCGCCGGTATTAGGTTCGGTGATAAAGAAACCCATTTGCGTACCTGTACGGCGCGAGTAGGCAGCTACGTCAGGTTCTTTGATAATCACTTTTTCAATTTCCCGTAGCATGCGATCGGTTTCCTCTAGTGAGGTGCCGGGCGGCGACGTGTAATCCAATACGATACTACCCTCGTCCATATCGGGCAGGAAACCTGTTTCTAACCTGCCCGGGATGATCACAATAACTGCCACAAGGGCCAGTATCAAAACAATGCTCATGAACGGGCGCAGGATAAAGAATGATACCCAGCGCTGCCTTTTTACTTCGTGCGCTTCTTCTTTTTTACCGACGGCGTTTACTTCCGAGTTTTTGGTGAGCAGAAGATAAATAACAGGAAGGCCTATCCAGGTGACAAAAAAGGATGATACCAGTGTGATGATCATGGTATCGGTCATTACCTTGAAGTAAGCACCGGCAACGCCAGTCATCAGCAAAAAAGGAATAAATATGACAATAGTGCTGATAGACGAACCCACCATTGCCGGGAGCAGGTAATTGATGGCCCGCTGTAAAAGCGTTATAGTTGGCTCCTCAGGATGCTCCTCATGCGTGCGATGGATCTGCTCCACAACCACAATGGCATCATCAATAATTAAACCGATGGCAGCCGCAATGGCGCCCAGCGTCATGATGTTCAGGGTGTAACCTATGGCGTATAAAATAATAAGCGTTAACCCCAGCGTAACCGGGATGGTTAGTAAAATGGTAGCACTTGCCTTGATGGAACGCAGAAAGATAATGGCCACAATAATAGCCAGCGCCAAGCCTATCCATAGGCTATCACTTACGCTTTTTACGGATTCATTCACGAAATCCGCCTGCACGTAATAAGGCTTAATGGACACTCCTTTTGGAAGTACCTTTTGTAATTCGGCAACCTTGGCAGTCATGGCAGCGGATAGGTCTATCAGATTGGAATTTGGCTGTTTGATAACTGCTATCAATACACCCTCGTGCCCGTTGGCGTTTATTTTTGTGTATTCGATGCCCGGGTTGATCTGGATCTCAGCCACATCTTTTAGCTGGATAATGCGCTTGCGGTTGTTGCTAACCACCAGGTTTTGCAATTGCTCGCTGGTATTTACGCTGGCATCCGTAACGGTTAGATACAGCATCTTAAAATCAGACAGGTAGCCGTTGCTCTTAATGAAAGCCGTTTGCGCCAGCGTGTTGGTGATCATGTCTGATGTTAAGCCCAGCGCGCTCATTTTTTGGCGGTTCAGCACTAGCCAGTATTCCTTGGTTTTGCCGCCGATAACCCTAATCTCCGACACACCATCAACCTGCGAAAGAAATGGCTTTACCGTATAGGTAGCCAGTTGTTTTAGTTCAATAGGCGAAAGATCATGGCTTTCCAGCGTGTACCCGCTAACCGGCAATATCGAGGGGTTCATTTTTTCTACCGTTACGTTGGCTTCCGGTGGCAGTTGGTTTTTGATCTGCGCTATGCGCGATTCAATACGCTGCTGGCTAAGATCAATATCCGCATCCCAGTTCATATAGGCGGAGATCTCGCAGCTTCCCCGGCTGGTCGTGCTGCGTACGTATTGCAGATCAGGTACCTGTTTAACGGCATTCTCCAGGGGTTTGGTTACCGTAACCATCATCTTATTCACCGGCTGTAAACCCGCATCGGCAATGATCTTGATCTTGGGGAAAGTAATTTCAGGGAACAAAGAAGTTTGAAGTCTCGAATAAGCGAACCCGCCTCCCAGCAGTATAATGAAAAGCACCAGACTAATAGGCTTTTTATGGCTGATGAAAAAATTGTTAAGACTGTTCATGGTTTTACAATTTTAACCCTGGCGGTATCTGCCAAGCCATAATTGCCGGTCACCGCGACACGATCAGTTGGGTTAAATGCGGGTGACAGGATCTCTATTTTCCCGCCCGATTCGATACCTTTTTTTACAGGCATCTTAACCGCCGTAGTGTCATTGATTAGCTTCATTACCCAAAACTCATTCTGGGTTTCGTTTGACAGCACCGCCGATTTTGGTAACGATGGCGTGCTGCTTTTTGCCGCCTTGATGATAAGCGCCTTTGCTACCAAATTTTCTGGGATAGGGTGGCTGTTATTTACTTTTATTACAATGCCCTGGGTTTGCGAAAGCGTATCGACCGACGGCATCAATGAGGCAATGTGCCCGCTTAGTTTCTCACCATCAGGCAGGGTGAGGGTCATATTTTGGTTATGGGCGATAACGCTTCTTAATTCGTAAGGCAATTGCAATACAAAAGCAAAACTTTCGCGGTCACTGATGATGGCCAGTTGCTCGCCATCCTGCACGTAATCGCCTACCTGATGCAGCAGTTGGGTTACAAAGCCGCTGCGGGATGCCCGGATGTTATTCATGCCGGAGAACTTAAATGTAGTATCCAGTACGTTAATGGTATTGCCAATGCTTTGCGCTTCCTTGGTTTTAAGGGTAAACATAAGCTGGCCTTTTTCAACATAGTGGCCTGGCTGTACACTTACTTTTTGGATGTAGCCTATAGCGTTTGCACTTACAAAATTCTTTTGCAGGAACGATGAAGTAGCGTTTAATTCAATTGTATCTGCCAGTGCACTGTTGCCAATGGTAGTGACCGTAACAGGTGTTTGCGATTCTACACTGTCTTCTTCATCAGCTTGCTTGGCGCCTCCGCAGGAGTAAAGTGCCGTCATTACTAAACAGGCAAGAAATAGGGCTAACGGCTTCTTATATAGTGTCATCTTATCGGCTCCAGTAGTTAAGTTGGTTAATGAGTTGCAGCCTGCTGATGGTATTTTGTGTAAGCAGGTTTTTTATAGTAAGGTAGTTGTTAACTGCTAATATCAGGTCGGCAATTTTAAGGTCGCCGGTTTGCAGAAGCTTGGTATCCACTTTTATCAGGCTTTGAGAATACTTGAACTGATCGTTTATTTCGGCTATCAGCTTATCATATTCCCCTATCTGCTGGTTAAGCTGATTGATTTGCTGCGTGTATTGGTTTTGAAAAAACGTTCTGTAACCCCGGCTGGTTTCCTGCTCAAGGCTAAGTTTTTTATAAAGCAGCTTCCGTTGCCCGCCATCGTACAGTGGCACGCTTACAGTAAAGCCAACGCTTGTGCCAAAGTTTTTATAATATTGAGCGGTCAGATCAGAATTGTAGCCGCCATCCGCAAAAACACTAAGCCTGGGTCGGTAGCTATAATCTATCAATTTACGACTATTGTTTAGCCGTATACTATCTAATTGATACTGTTTAAAAAAGATACTTGTATTGCGGTCAGTAAGGTTTACTGCCTTTTGAAGTTGGGGTTTAGCTATTTCAAAAACAGTGGTATCAGCTACGCCGGAAATATAACTAAGGGTCGCGAGATCTGTTTTGTATTGCAGTCGGGTTTGCAATAGCTGTAACTGCGCCTGTTTAAGGGTGACTAAAAAAGTAAGGTAATCGCTTTGCCGATAAACGTTGCTGCGGGTAAGGCGTTTGAGCAGGTCTTCTTCTTTACTCAACAGGTCAACCACTTCCTGATTAAAGCGTTGCTGCTGCAGGCTGCCGTAAGCGGTAATGTATTGGCCGATGATTGTACGACGAAGGTCTTGTTCAGATAGTTTTATGCTATTGCGTAAAGAGTCGGTTTGAATACCGAGCGATGCAAATTGTGCGTTTAGGTAACCTTTGCCAATAAAAGCCTTATTTACAGTTACCAATCCGTTTAATGATTGCCCGTTGGTAATAGCCGATGAATAACCATATCCACGAATAACCGGCGCATATAAACCCGTACTGCTGGCAGTAACCTGTGGTTTAAAGCCTGCTTTAATACGTACGCTATCTAATTGGGCTGATAAGATCTGGTTGTTCAGATCTTTGATCAGCGGACTGTTATTTACCGCCTGTTGCAGGTAATCATCCAGCGTTTTGTTTTGGGCAAAACAGGTTGTTGTAAGTAAAAGAAGTAATAACAGATTTGTAAAATATTTCATCCGGTATCCGGCTATGGGCTATTAAGTTATGCAGTTTAAAGCGTAAATTGCTAAGTAAATCTGTAAACATTTTGTACGATAAAAAAATACTGCGGGTAATTTTACCCGCAGTATTTTAACAGGCCACAATCGGCTAATAAATGGGCATGTTTGCTGTTAGTCTTTGGCTATTTTAATGAATTTGCCGGTATGGTCAAAAAGCAAGTCTTTGCCTTGAACCTCGGCCTCGTAATTAACCTCTCCGGTATCGGTTTTGGTGATCTTTGCGGCTTCTTTAATTGTGGCTCCCTTGTAGTTCTGCTTCACGTAGGCTAAAACCGGGGCAGGCAGGGTAGCCGAGCTTATTTCCATTTCAGATTCTGTCTGCGTGCCATCAGCCTTAAAAACTGCCGACATTTCGTTGTTGCCCTGTTTAAATCCTGCTTCAAAGTTGCCCTTTTCTCTTTCCCATTTAATAGTTTTTACCGCCGGGTAAGTTTTGGCGAACGATGCTTTAACCGCTGCAGGTATTTGTTTTGAATTGATTTTTTGGGCTATCGCTGTCAAGCCCATGCCTGTTGCTATAAAAATAGCTGCTGTTGTTTTAGTGTATTTCATATTTAATCATTTTGCACTAAACTATTTGCAAAAGCTGTGAACAATCTGGACTAATACTGTAGAGAATTGGGATTATTAAATATTACCAAGAAGGTATGTAATTTACCATCCGGCTGGTAAGAAAGTGTAAATCCATAGTTGTCACATATCTGTTTACAAAGGGTTAGGCCAAGACCTATACCCTCAGATCCATCAGACTTATGGAATCTTTTTATTACCTGTTTAAAATCAAAACTGCCTTTGCCGGTATTATTGATGATTAGTTTATCCTGGCTGAGATAAACCGATAGTTCGCCATTCTGGTGGTTGTGCCTGATTGCATTACTAAGCAGGTTGTTACACATGATTTCCATAAGCGACTTATTTGCCTGAACCGTTTTATCGTGCATATTGATCGTTAACCGGATATTTAA
The DNA here is from genome assembly GCF_003432065.1 of Mucilaginibacter terrenus. Classification (NCBI taxonomy): domain Bacteria; kingdom Pseudomonadati; phylum Bacteroidota; class Sphingobacteriia; order Sphingobacteriales; family Sphingobacteriaceae; genus Mucilaginibacter; species Mucilaginibacter terrenus. Next base: position 52,835 of record NZ_QWDE01000002.1, read on the forward strand.
CTGCTCTACCAGTTCTTCATGCTGGTAAAGGGCTTCTTCCAGAACCGCTTTCAAATTAACGTCTGATTGATCATGTATCAGCCCATTCTCGATCTTAGCAAGGAGCAACATCGATTTATTCAGTCGGGTTAAACGGGATACCGTGCCGTATATGTCGTTTAGCAGCTTACTTTGCCTATCGGTAAATTCATCGGTCTGCACAAGGGTATCCAGTTTGGAATTGATGATGGATATGGGTGTCATCAATTCATGAGAAGCATTTTCAGTAAATACTTTCAGGTTTTGATAATCGCTTTTTACCCTGTCAGCCATACTGATTACCGCCTGGTCAAGCTCTGCGAACTCGTCTATGTTCGACGGGGTGGAGTAAATACTGGCATGGTTAGCCAAACTGAAATCTTTTAACTGCAGGAGAATTTTGTAAAATGGCTTCCAGATACTTTTTAAGATCACCCTGTTCAGAATGAGTAAGATGGCAAGCAGGGCAACGATCACTCCAATAGTGATCAAAAAGATGATCTGGATCAGGTCTTCTGTCTCCACCTTGCTTTGCGTTACCAGTACCCTGTAATTGCGGCCGGCGACTACCACCGAACTGATCAGTGCACGGCCGGCCTCTAGATCTTTTTCGTCCGAGTCATGGTAGGTGGTGTCTAAAAAACGGCGTTTTATTTTCTCTTCTTTTAACGGGGTGAAAATTATTTGTTGATGATTGCTTTCATAAACATCGGGCAGGCGGTGGTTTTTGCTTACATAGCTAAACACTTCGTTCTCTTCTAATACTAGGTCCTTATCTATCTGCCCAGTTAAAATATGGCTGATTGTGTAATAATAGATGAGGCCTGTCACCAGCATGATGATAACGGTAAGTCCTATATTGATCCGGTTATATTTAGTAAGTAATTTCATGCATCGGTGAATTTATAACCCATGCCATAAGCTGCATGGATATAATCTTTTGCGCCGGCCTCAACCAATTTTTTGCGGATATTTTTTATATGTGAATAGATAAAATCAAAATTATCGGCAATATCGATACTATCACCCCAAAGGTGCTCAGCAATGGCGCTTTTGGATACCACCTTTCCTTTATTGGCAATGAAGTAAATTAACAATGAATATTCCTTACGAGTAAATTTTACTACCGCCTCGTTCACTCTTACTACTTTTGCATCCAGATCGATACTAATCTCATTAAATTTAAGCTGACTGCTTCCGTTGAAAGATCTTCGCCTGACAATGGCCGTAACCCGGGATTTCAATTCAGACAAATGAAATGGCTTAGTGAGGTAGTCATCGGCGCCGAGGTCGAGCCCAGTTAGGCGGTCATCCAGTGAATTTTTAGCCGAAATGATGAGCACACCATCATTATGACTATGTTCTTTTAAATGCTTTACAATATCCAAACCGTTCCCATGAGGCAGTGTAAGATCAAGTATCACACAGTCGTAACGATAAACGCTTACTTTAGCCAGTGCCGTCGTAAAATTGGTTGCTGTTTCGCAAATACTATCGCTGCCGGTAAAGTAGGCCTCAATGCTATCGCGCAGACCGGTCTCATCTTCTACAATAAGTATTTTCACTTTATAAATTTAATATTTAAAGTTAGAGGATTGCAGTATTCGCTACTGTAATTATCTCAACAGCATATCTATATTGGCAAGCTTGTGCTCCTGTAATTCGGTTTTTCCGAAATCTGTAAAGTATTTATGCTGTATTAGCATATTCAGATTTGTTTTACCCCATTGCTCATCAGTATAGCGTTGGTTTAAAACAAGGTCCCATTCGCTGCGGAGGCGCTCCGCATAAGCTGGATAATCATCATCCGCCAGGTGAAACATATCAGCATCGCACATTATTTGTTGTAAAAGCGTTTGTGGCGCTTGCGGCATTTTAGTAGCTTCAATACAAGCTAAAATATCATTAGTGAAACTTGCAGCCGCATCTACCTGCTTTAGAAAAGTAGCTGCAATACCAATGCTATTGTCCTCATGGCCAAGGTAAGCATAGCAATAACCGGTATCATGAAACCATGCAGCGGTTTGTACAATAACCATTTCGAGATCGCTTATCTTGCATTTAAACCCGATCTCTGTAACTGCGTTTACCACATACTGGGTATGTGATAAATTATGAAAGTGCATGCTTTTTGATAGATGGGTATTTAATAAATCCTTCGAAAATTTAGCAGCCAGCCTAACTAATTTGTACAATGCCATTAAAATTTTTTTGGCGATTTACCAAAACATGTTGGAGAAATTTTGAAGTGCAAAGAATTCAAATGGATAAAATAATAAAACCTTTATACCTATCTATATTCAGAACTAAAAAATTAAGTAATCAGTTTAAGCAAGTTATGTTTTGGTAATACCAAAACGACTTGCTTTCGTTCGGTGTGCTCCTAATTGCTACCTCACTTCGTTCCGCAGACCAATAAAAGAAGAGGTGGATATTAGCGTTTTTGCATCCGCCCGAAAATTATGTTTCTGTACTACCGAAATGCTTGTCATAAACGCATTTTTTTAAACCCCAGCTTTGCTTCTAATCAATGCAGCAAAATGGCCCGGCCAAAAAAAGAAAAAGAACATAAGCTATCCAAAGTGCTCGTAGTTCGCCTGACCGAAAGCGAATTGCGGCAACTGGAACAATTCAGCATCATGTGCCGCCAGCATGTTTCCGTAATGGTCAGGAAACGACTTTTCTCGGGCAATTACCCTAAAGCCCTGCCTCCGAAAATCACCGTCCAGCTATACGCTGAACTCAACCGCATCGGCGTAAATCTGAACCAACTGACCAGGCAGGTGAATTCCGGCAAACTGGCAGTGGGATTGCTACAGGTACTAAATGCGCTGTTTGCCCAGCAGCAAACCATCATTAAGCACTTACTGGATGATCGCGGTTGAAAAGTTCGGATCAAACTTTATAGGTGCGTTAGCTTATAACCTAAAAAAGCTGAATCACCCGGATAGGAAGCAACAAGCCGAGTTATTAGCGACCAGCTTCATTTCCCTATTGCCGGGCGATATAAAGAAAGAGGTGGAACTGATCAGGCAGCTGCGGCCGACATTGGGCAAATACGTTTGGCACACCAGCCTCAATTTTTCCAATGATGAGAAACCGACGAACCTGACTAACGCGAATTTACTGGACATTGCTTTTGACTATATGAAAGCCATGGGGTATGATGATAACCAGTACCTGATCGTCCGGCATTATGATGCAGACCACCCTCATGTTCACTTACTGGTCAACCGTATCCGTTACGATGGCAGCGTCGTATCCGACAGCAATAATTACAGGAAAAGTTTATCTGCGTTAAGAAAGCTGGAAGAACAATATAACCTCATATCATTAGCACAAGATAACATTGGATCAAAAAATCAACTTAACCTTGGAGCCGGCGAACAAAGTAATGAGCTAACGGCAGAACTTTATCGCAAAAGAACAATTGAACCGCGTAACCGTGCAACCCAGCGCTCTCTGACCAAGAACGAAATCGAAAAGGCGGTGCGTACCGGTATTCCTTCAGATAAAAGCCTTTTACAAGCCTTGCTTGAGCCGATCATCTTTAAAAACCATCAATCTCTTCAAGAATTTATTAAACGCTGTGAGCAAGCTGGTATATACTTGCTCTTTAACCAGGCCAGCACCGGTAGGATAAGCGGCATCACTTATTTTATCAATGATTTTAAGATCAAGGGCCAGGCATTAGGTAACCGGTTCAAGTGGGCGGAGCTAACTAAATTTATTGACTATGAGCAAGACAGAGACCGCAAGGCAATTAGCCGCGCAAACGATCTTACAAAAGCAAGATACAGCGAACTCACTACAGCCGGAAAATCAGTTGAAGGACAAACCGCAGCAGGAAGACAACCAGGCCATACTGGTTCAAACGTTAGCCCAAATGCAACTAAACGCGACAGCGAGCGCGAAGTTTCTTCGGGAGATGAAAGACAGCCAGCAAATAAACGCACAACGGATAACCGATCTGGAGAAGACGGTAACCAGTCAACAGGTAGCGCTAAAGATATTAAGGACGATAGTTATATTGATACTGATAGCAATAGTTACACTGGTACTGATTTACAAAGCAACCCAAGAATAGAGATAAGTGATGATATCGATGATGAAGCAATTCACGGCAGGAACAGGCACCGTCAAAGAAAGGCCAGAACGAACAAAAGATAATGGAGGCTAAATTAAATATTGGTATAATTCGCGATTTGCGAATTGAAGAGTAAATGGTAAATTTGTATATGAAGGCACATAACGGCATGAGGCCACACGATCTGGTGGTGCTTCTGAAAATCATCGCATCCGATAGGGATTGGTTAAATAAAGACCTTGCCGCAAGTTTGTTTATTAGTAATTCGGAGATCAGTGAGTCTTTAAACCGGTCCATGATCGCCAAACTGATCAGCCCTGATAAACGGGTCGTTTTTAAAACAGCTTTATATAACTTTATTGAGCATGGCTTGAAATTTGTTTTTCCTGCGGAACCTGGCGCGGTTGTAAGGGGAGTACCTACAGCACATAGTGCGCCTATTCTCAAAGATTATTTTATTGCAGAAGATCATTACGTTTGGGCAAGCCCCGAAGGAAAAGTAAAAGGCCAGGCAATAAACCCGCTTTACCCTAACCAGGTTAAAGCAGCTCTGGCTGATGAAAAGCTTTATAATATGTTGGCATTAGTTGATGCTATACGTGTTGGCAAAGTCAGGGAACAAAAGAAAGCATTAGAGTTATTAAGGCAATCTTTTGAGTCAGTTTATGCATGAGAATATAATCAGGATCGAAACAGTTAACCGGCATACTCTCCCAAAAACCTGCTAACCCTTGGGCATAACATTTGTTAAATATGATTATATTTGATTGTTATTTAAAGCGCTCCTATGGAAGTAATACTTGATAATGGACAACGTCCACGCGGCGTTTTCCTTCCATTAGAGGAATGGGAAACACTTAAATTCGGCATTAATAAAGCCAGCGAGCTTTATAAGCTAATGGATGACCTAAGTCATCCTGATGTTTTTGAAATGAACGCTTCTCAATTTTCTGAATATTTAGAGCTCCCTTCACAGCAGCTAGTGAATAAGGCGCTGGAAAATGGACTGTATCTTTCTTATCCTGCAGGATTGCCAAATACTTTTATCCACCAGTACAAAGATGGCTCACAGGAAACGGTAGCGTATGACATGGAAACCGGCAAGGAACATATTGTAAAAAAGCGATAGCGCATGCCGGTTTTTACTGTGGTGGCAGGTCCGAATGGTGCTGGTAAAAGCACTTTTTCTACTTTCTTTTCTCGGCCTGGTACGTTAATTTTCGATCCGGATATTGAAAAGTTTAAAATTGAGAAGCAATTCCCTGACATAGCGGAGGAGGCACTCGAATCAGCGGTAAACAGGGTATACCTCAATTTTCAAACTAAGGCACTAGGTACGGGCCTGCATCTGACAGTAGAGACAAATCTACGGAACGATTTTTTATCAGAGAGTGCTGAGCTCTTTAAAAGTGCAGGATACGAAACCCGGCTCATCTACCTCTTACTGCCAGATATAGCTGCTTCAATGGACCGGGTAGCTTTGCGTGTAAAACAGAAAGGACACTTTGTAGATGCGGCCAGTATCAAAATCAATTTCGAGCAGGGTCCTCAAAACATGCTTAAAATTTCGAATTACTTTGACGGAGTTATGCTTCTTTCAGGCATTAATAGCAATCTGGCAATTAATACACAGCCACAGCTTTTATTAACTCTTAAAAACGGGAAAGTAGTCTTTAAGGAGCAGCTAATCCCTGATTGGTGTAAAGATATGGTTGAATTTACCGAGGTGGCTGTAGCTAACGAGCAGAAACCAAATAGGCCGAAGCGATAAAAGCATTGTATAAGCTAGGTTCTAGTGCTTGCTATAAGCAGTCCCAATTCGTTGATGCTAATAGCATGCTTCCTTAAAAGTTAATTCAATGCAAACTTTATTTTCTTTTATGGTTGCCCTCAAGTAAACGCTGAATGTCTTCGTACTTATAATACAGGATACCTCCAATCTTTGTATAATTAATGGTGCCGTTGACCCTTAAATTTTGAAGAGTTCCCGGCGAAATCTTAAGCATGTTTTTTACCTGGTAGCTTTTGAGCCACTTAGTGTTCTCAGCGATGGGTTTTCCTTGTAGAATTGCTTTGAAGTCGTTTAATAACAGTTCCCTGAATTCGTTGAGATCTTCTTTCGTTATAATTTCTGTTGCCATGATTTGAATTATTTTATACAAATCTGGTAATAGCAAATTGTACTTAATGACAAGCTTTTCGGTAGTACCGATGTTTTTGTTGGTATTTACGAATTAGACTAGATTATTAAGTGACGTAATACCTCATGTAGTGGTAAGCAAATTATATAACTTCAACCAGGTTTACACACTAACTTCTAATCAGTGATATTTAAAAGATAAAGTTTGGATTTTAAACCTTTTCTTGCTATATTTATATTGTAGTTCTTTCAAAACCAGTCAATTGATATTAAAATATTCGGTTACCTAATCGGTTACCAACGGGATATTTAAAAACATAAATTATTGATAGTCTTTACGATAACTGAATGGTTCGAGTCCCGTCCATTCCGCTAAATACATTCACAGATGTGCAGAACCCTTCAAATTTAGATATTTGAAGGGTTTCTTGTTTTTATGCTCCCCCTCTAAAAACGCCAATATGTTAAGACATCATTTTATGGCGTATTTTTTCGTGTGCACGATGTAGAGAATTACGCTTTAAAACAGCCAATGCGGTTTCAGGCAGTGGCTGTTAGTTGCCCACAATTTAGCTTACAGTATTAGAACCCGATGTGGCACCATCCCGTACCAGTCGCTTATTGCCTCCGTGCATCCGACATGCCGCTCAAAGAAGTCGTGGAACGCGCCGTAGCTGATGACCACTGTTTGTTTTACAAAAACGAATTGGAATTTCTGAGAATATTTTCGCTAGATAGCCTTTTCTATATAGCGTGAGCCATATGAGGAATGGCTAGGATTACTCGTAAAGATAATAGCCATGCCGGCTCAGCGGCTATTCCGGTAACTTCGGGAGTGTCAGCAACGGTAATTTTCCTTTAAAAGAATAGTTCTTGGCATTTGAAGGATAAAGAAGTTTTTCGGTCAGGGACCTCTCCTGGTGCGTGACTAAAACTAACAGGTCCGGATTGATCTTGTGCAGCATCTTGCCGATATCATCCAAAAGCGTATGGACGATTTTTCGATCGCTTACGATCACCTCGACATTATAATTGATCTGTTTGCTTAAGGTGGCCGAAACCAATTCAGGAGTGGGGTCAGTTTCGTAGCTTTCTTTAAGGTACAATAGCTGAATGTTGGCATTGACGGGCTGTGCGAAAGAAATGACCTGTTTCAGTTCTCTTTTATAATCCGTCAGGTCGCTGGCATAAAGCAGCGTTTGCAGGGGTTTTAGCCGGTAATGACTTGGTATCGTTAGCACCGGCACGGGCGAGCGGCCAATAAGATTGCTGGTATGCGTGCCAAATAGCTTTTTAATAGGCCCGGCACCGCGTGTAGCGATGCAAATAAAGGAACAGCGTTCTTTTACTGCATGCCGGATGATCCCTTCGGTGACGTCACTGTCATCAATCAATGCAAGTTGGTAATCCAGGGAAGGATTGCCAACCTGGCGTAAAATCCCCCGGACGAAAGCAGATAGTTCTTTCCGCATGGTGCGTTTGTAATCGGTCGTGTAAATCTCGAAAGCCAGTGGCGACCAGTTGAACGGTTTGATTAAATGATAAACATAGCAGATCTCGAGCTCAGCCGTTCTGGCTACGGCTTGCTGAACTGCAAACCGGAGGGCTGACTTTGAATTAACAGACATATCAGTGGTTACCATGATCTTTTCCATGCTCAAAGATCCTTCATTCTTTCACCCGCGATAATGACCAGCAGCAGTCAATTTACTGATTGATATCATTCACGTGACCGCCTTGGAACATAATCCTGAATGATCGATATCTTGCTTCGAACTAACCGGCATCATATGCGGGCCGGTTTGAAAAGCAGACTTTTAAATGTCTTTAAGTAATGCCAGCCATGAACGGAGCCCATTAGAACTTGCTCCTTAATCACCTCCCGATCATTATACCAAGCGTTGGATTTTTGGTGATAACCGGCGGCTTTATTTTGGAAAACGTCAAAAGAACTGTCTACAGCATCTTTATACTCGCGGTGCTGACTATTGCAGCTTTTACCAGTGGGGAAGCAGCGGAATAAGAGATCGGTCACCTCCAAGTCGTCAGTAAAAAACTGATCCACCAGCATGAGGAAACGGGAGAAGTGTTTGCCGTACTGGTATATAGTCTGGGTGCCTATCCCAGGGCTTTTTTGCCGGCAGATTACCAGTACACTTTTTCAAAATTAAACCTGCCCAAGTGTAAGGCCGGCCGGGGCAAAAGTGACCAGCATCACTTCAGCGGCATATCCTGATCATCCCAGACCGGCAGTTGTTGTTGTATTTTCGTTGGTGAAGGAAATTGCACCATTATGGGCTCGGTTCCTTTGCTTTCAGCAATAAAATTATGTTAGGAAAATTGAATCACACACAGATCGAGCGCCTGCTGAACGAGCAGGTGGTCGGCCGTATCGCCTGCCAGAGACAGGGCGAGCTCTACCTGGTACCCATTAACTATGTGTACCGTGACGGGTGTATTTACGCACATTCCGGTGAGGGCAAGAAGATCCGCATGATGCGGGAAAACCCTAAAGTCTGCTTTGCGGTGGATGACATCCGGAGTGTGTTCAACTGGCAAAGCGTGGTAGCTCAGGGCACATTTGAGGAGATCACCGATATAGAAGAAAAACAGCAGGCGCTGCAGGGCATCATCCACCGGATCATGCCGCTGGTCACGAAGCCGGAGGGGCATCCCTCACACGGTATTACCGAAAAGGAAAGCGATGTGGGTACCAACGTTGAGTTGGTTATTTACCGGATTCGGTTGGGCGAAACCAGCGGGCGGTTTGAAAGTGCTGAGTAGCCGCGTCCGTTATTTTTTCCGGACCTGCGCCATCAATGCCGGCATATGTACGGCGGCGCAGGCCGTGACGAGGGCTTGGAGCCCTGCCAAAGCAAGGGTTCATTAGTTTTAAAGTGGATACAGCCTTTTTAAAATTTAGCGCCGGTCAGTTGCTGGCTGAACTGTTCGTGCAAGTACACTTATCATTTAAACAACACCATATGAGCCACGCACCCATTGACACCGAACTGGAAGCGGAGCTTCAGGAGGTTTATCTACAGGCCACCCTTTGGCTGCAGGACATTTCGTTCCTGGAAACGGAGACCCATTTTTTCCGTTCGCTGATAGACCGCTACGAGCTCGCTGCCGCTAACGGCCAGCCCCGCCCGTTTGAGGAACTGGTCAGTACGCAGCAGGAACGGCTGCAAACGCTTAAAGCGAAGATCCCAGAATTCCTGGCTTTTGTCGAACCTTACCTGGGAGACCTCAAAAAGCCCATGCACCTGGACTTCCTGAACCGTTATAATATGCTGCAAAAAGAACTGAGCGGCTTGTTCGCCGCCGTCAGGGCAACAAAGAAGGAGCTCTTCGACTATACCGAGCGCCTGCTACCGACCAGTAAATGACTAAATCGCCGTGGTAAATATCTGGGTAGGGCAGCAGTTGCAAATGCGCGAACAGCAGGTGACGCAGGCTTGTCCCCTAATGACGGTCGTCATCACCGCGGCTGCCGGCGATCATTTTTCCGACAAGGACTGCACCTTAATCTTGTAGCATGAAAAAGACCAGTATCAAACATTTGACCTTTGCGCATCAGTCCACCCTGCGCAGCCTAGCGTTCTACCAGCTGGAAACCGGCTTTTTACAGGAACGGCTGGAAGAGGTAGCCAGCGACAATACCGCGCATGAAGTTGCAGTTCAGGTCGAGCATTTTCAAAACCAGTTGATTATCCATCGCAATCAGTTGGATCGGCTCCACCACCGCATCCGGGAAAACCTCGACCAGGTCGCTGCGGAATTAAAGCTTTCTGAAAATTTCATCCGGCAGGCGACGGTAGATGCGGCCGATCAGATCGCAAAAGATTACGCGCAGGAAGAAAAACTATTTCAGGAAATGAGATTTGACTTCTACCGTTTTGCTGAGCAATGGATGTGATCATTGAACCAGCCCTCTTTTGCAAAGCCTTAGAAGGCTATCCCGTTCGGCGGCTCTTTTGGGCGACACCTAAGCAATTGGGCTAGGCGCTGCCTGCAGACCACACCAGGCTTAACTTTGATGATTAACAGCACGCTTATGCCACTCACTGAAAACTTTGCCGCCTTTCTCGAGCAAACCGGTCAGATCGGCCGGTTCGCCGGCCGGTTCTTTTCGTCGGGGCTGAAACCGCGCTATGAGTTCCGTGAGCTCCTGGCGCAGTCTTTCATCATTGGCTACCAGTCGCTGCCCTTGGTAGGCCTGACCGGTTTTATCATGGGACTGGTGCTCACCATGCAGCTCCGGCCGAGCCTGGTAGAATACGGCGTCCAGTCACAATTGCCGGTAATGGTCGGCATTGCCATCGTCCGTGAGATCGGCCCGGTCATTACGGCTCTTATCTTTGCCGGCAAGATCGCCAGCAGCATCGGCGCGGAACTCGGTTCGATGAAAGTCACCGAGCAGATCGATGCCATGGAGGTCAGCGGTACTAACCCCTTCAAATACCTGGTCGCTACCCGCATTCTCGCCAGTACGCTGATGCTGCCGATGCTGACGATATTGGGGGATCCGTCTCCCTTTTTGGCCCCTACATCGGCGTCAACATCCGGTCGGTGACAAGTTTCCGTTTGTTTTTTGACCAGGTTTTTAGGAGCTTGAGCTTCGGCGACATCTTACCGGCGTTGATCAAGACCTTTTTCTTTGGTTTCGCCGTCGGGCTGATCGGTTGTTACAAAGGTTATTTTTCTAGTAAGGGCACAAGGGGCGTAGGTCATTCGGCCAATTCGGCGGTGGTCCTTTCCTCTGTTATCATTTTTATCATTGATCTGCTGGCAGTCCAGTTTACCGACCTGATCGGCTTAAACTGAACCGTATGAGAGCCGCCGATCCCGTTATCGTTGTTGAACACGTCTATAAGCGTTTCGGCAGCAACGCCGTGCTGAAAGATTTCAGCCTGACGGTTCAGGCCAGGGAAAATGTTGTCGTGCCTCACCACGAAACTACTTTTACCCTGGCTTTTCCAATTGCCCCTTTTTAATCACATCCCGCTGCATGTTGTGCACTAGCGCTTTACTCTTTGTTAATGTGTTATCGGTGTTTTCATTGTTACCATACACGGCTCCGCACCACTAAGATCGTTCAACCGTGTGGACAATCAGCCCTGAAGATGATGCATGTCATGGCAGTTGCCTGCGAGGCTACCGAGATTTGTTACGATAGCTCATCAAGCAACAATATCATGAAAGAACAAGTCAAAAAAATGGGAACACAAGGTAGCGCCATCTACGGGATGGCTGTTTTAGGCGCATTGGTCTATTTCATTCAACACGCTCATACCTTTTGGAACGGCGCAGTAGGAATCATAAAAGCTATTTTCTGGCCAGCCATGGTTATTTATAAGGTTCTTGAACTATTAAAGTTGTGAGCACCACATTAGAAAATAATTCAACCGCAGAGGAATTGCCCGTATGCCGGCGATGTAAGCGTCCTTGTGATGCACGGATACCGCGTGGGCAACTGGTTAAACTTTTGTTAGGCCTACTTCCTTTAAAGCATTATGTGTGTTATCGGTGTGACCGAAAGTTTTATAAATGGTCAACTTGACCCTCTGATATGTGTCGATGGCGAGGTCGCCCGAACTTAGGTTTTCTAATGACAGCGCTAACACCATGAGTATTCCCATGCCTAATGAATGTAATTGCATCCACGGCGTTCAATGTGGTAGCCTGTGCCTGATAAGGCCATACACATAGGTACCCAATAACGAGCCAATAATGACCATTACAAAGGTAGTATAGCCATAACCCAAATTAACAAACATGGGCCCTGGGCAGGCTCCTGCCAGCGCCCAGCCCAAGCCAAAAATGGTACCACCGATAATATATTTAGGCCAGCGGTTGTCTTTTTGTTGAAATTTGATCATTTGGCCAGTATGATCTTTTAGGTGAAACCGCTTAATAAGGTAAACGGACAGCATGCCCAGCACGACGGCTGTGCCGATAATTCCATACATCTGAAACGATTGAAACCGGAACATTTCCTGGATACGATACCAGGAAGCTGCTTCGGATTTCACCATGATGATACCAAATATAATCCCGGCTATTATGAATCTCAGTCCTTTCATAGTTAAAATATTAACGGTAATATCATGTGTGTCATGAGCAGCCCGCCGGCGAAAAAACCGATGACGGCCCAGAGCGACGGTAGCTGGAGATTAGATAAACCACTGATGGCATGCCCCGAGGTACAGCCTCCGGCATAGCGCGAACCGAAACCAACTAAAAAACCGCCGCCTGATAAGATCAACAGACCCTTGAGGCTGGCAGCGAAATGCCAGTTAAAGATAGCCAACGGATTAAAGCCACCATCAAAAGGGACACCTAATGATCTCAGATCATGCACCGTGGCTGCAGATAACTTCAAGGGCGCATTACTTTTCAGGATGGTTGATGCCAGAAATCCGCCGAGGATAGAACCCAGTAAGAATAATAAATTCCAGCGCTGGGTCTTCCAGTCAAAATCAAAGAAGGCGTTCCTCTTTCCTGCGCCGGCCAGCGTGCAAATTGTTCTTAGGTTGGAAGAAAAGCCAAAGGACTTGCCATAGTAAAGCAACAGAACCATAATAAAGGCGATGGCTATGCCCGATACATACCAGGGCCAGGGTTGTTTAAGTATTTCGAACATTTGGTTTCGGTATTAAATTAAAGCATCGTGTTGGGGCAAACATACGGGCTGATGTTAAACTTACCCGTCTCTTTAAGTGCTTTAAATCCCCCGCTAATATTGATCAGGCGTTCGTACCCCCGTGCTTTCAGGATAGAAATGAAGATCATGGACCGATAGCCACTTGCACAATGTACATAATAGGTTTTGTTTTTATCCACCTGGCTCAGGTGATTATTGATATTATCCAATGGGACGTTCTCGGCGCCGATGATATGTTCCGAATTGAATTCACTGGCTTTACGTACGTCCAGGATATTCACCTCCCTAACACTTAGTTTCAAATCCTCAACCTCTTCAGCAGACAAGCATTCAATTTTGTCGGTATCTTTCCCTGCTGCCATCCAGGCTCTATAACCACCCTGCAAATAACCTAAAGCATAGTCGTAACCTACACGGGCCAGCCGTGTGACTACTTCTTCCACCTGGTCATTTTCAGCAACGATCAAAATCGGCTGGTTGATATCGCTCATCATGGCACCAACCCACGGTGCAAAGCTACCTTCAATCCCTATATTAATAGATTTGGGTATAAATCCCCGGGCAAAAACCTCTGGAGCGCGGGTATCCAGCACAATAGCGGCTGTTTCATTGGCAGCGGCTTCGAATGCATGCACAGACAAAGGGGTAGTTCCCTGGCTAAGGATGGCGTCGATGCTTTTATAGCCCTCTTTGTTCATTTTCACATTCATCGGAAAATAAGCAGGTGGAGGCATAAGGCCGCGGGTTACCTCCACAATAAATTCGTCCCGCGTCATATTTGCGCGTAGCGCATAGTTGTATTTTTTTTGATTACCCAAAGTGTCCGTAGTTTCCCTACTCATATTTTTACCACAGGCAGAACCTGCACCATGCGCAGGATAGATGATGATGTCATCATTCAGGGGCATGATCTTGTTGCGCAAGGAGTCGTATAATGTACCGGCCAGTTCTTCCTGTGTAAGGTGCGCCGCTTTTTGGGCAAGGTCCGGACGACCCACATCCCCTATGAATAGCGTGTCGCCCGAGAAAAGAGCCGTTTCTTTACCGGTCTCATCGGTTAGCAGGAAACAGGCTGATTCCAGCGTATGCCCCGGTGTATGCAATATTTTTATCTTTATTTTACCTAAGGCGAATTCTTCCCCATCTCCAGCCACGTAAGCCTTAAAACCCGGTTTAGCAGTCGGTCCATAGATAATGCTGGCGCCTGTTTTATCAGCCAGGTCAATATGACCTGAGACGAAGTCGGCATGAAAATGCGTTTCAAAAACATATTTGATCTGCGCGCCGGCTGCTTTAGCTTTCTGAATATACGGTTCTACTTCACGAAGCGGGTCTACGATGGCCGCTTCATTTTCTGATTGGATGTAGTACGCTCCCTGAGCTAAACATCCGGTGTAAATTTGTTCTATGATCATCACTAAAATATTTAGTTAATTTTATACAAATGTGCGCAGACAGTTATTCCTAAACGGTGATAAAAGTCACACGGCGTGATTTTCATCTTTACCACCGGAACAGAAATGCCGGCTCGGCGGTTCCGCACACGAACCCAGCGCACACCCCGGATTGATTATTGCCTGGAAAAGCAGCACTAAGCTCAGTAAGCCAAACAGCCTGTTTGATCAGCAACCGACACGCATAGTACCGTAAGGCTGATGAGCAATCGCAGTATCCTGATCAGGCCCCAGCCCATCATGAGTTGTTTTTGAAAGTTTTCATGGCGTTTGTTTTTTTAAGAAAAGTTCTTTAACAATAATGTAAGTGCCCATCATCAGCACGAACCAGCCGAACCCCTTTTTTAATTTTTGGCCGCTGATCTGTTTACTGAGCGCTTCGCCGGCGATTATCCCGGCGATGGCAATGGCGGTAATCTTAAGCAAGAATAACCAGTTAATGTCAAAGTGGCCCAGGTCACCTATAAAACCGATCAGTGAGTTTAGTGCAATGATCAGCAGGGATGTGCCGACAGCCTCTTTCATCGGTAAGCCAATGAGCAGTACCAAAGTGGGTATCAACAGAAACCCGCCACCTGCACCGAGTAGGCCGGTTGCCAGACCTATCGCTACACCGGTTAACAGCAATCTGGGTATATGTACCCCTTTTTTACTTGTTTCACCAGACTTAAGCTTGTTGTTATCGCCAATCATTGCTAACGACGCGGCGATCATGAGTATCGCAAATAACACCATGGTCGCTAAATAGCGGGTTACACTGAAGCCTCCGATCATGAGTAGCTGGTCCGGAATAATTGGGATGAGGTATCTGCGTGTCAGGAATACGGTGGTTATAGAAGACAGGCCGAACAGCAGGGCCGTTTTGATACGCACCAAGCCTTTGCGGTAACTGTTTATAGCGCCGACCAGACTGGTAGAGCCGACAATAAAAAGGGAGTAAGACGTAGACAAAACCGGATTAAGGCCGAACAGATACACCAAGACCGGTACCGTCAATATCGATCCGCCGCCCCCTATAAGGCCTAATGAAATGCCGATCAAAGCCGACGCGATATAAGCTAATATTTCCATCATTTGAATTGTGAGTCAAAGATGGCGGCTTGGGGACAGGATCACGGTGACTTAGGTCACACTTCGTCTTTTTTTAACCATTTAATCCAGTTGCGATGCAAGCGAACCTCTCCGCGTTGTTCCATTTTCTTTAACAAACGCGAGATCACCTCCCGTGAAGAATTCAAATCGGAGGCTATCTCACTGTGGGAAAGTTTGAGCTCCGCAGATTTTAGCTGGCGATACTGCTTTTGCAGGTAAAAAAACAGACGCTCATCCATAGCGCGAAATGCTACATCGTCAATCACGGTGAGCAATTCCTCAAACCGGAGCCGGTAGGTTTCGAGTACGAAATAATACCAGGTTTTGTACCGGCGCATCAGGTCGTCCATGTAACCTATCGGTATCATCAATACGGTGGTATCTTCCACAGCTTTAGCCATCACCTGGCTGGTTTCCTGTTTGGTGGCACAGATCATCGACAGCGCGCAGGCGTTACCCGGCTCCAGGTAATACATGAAAAATTCACCTCCATCTTCGCCTTGACGGTACAGTTTCACCCTCCCAGTAACAATAAGCATAGTAGCTCTCATATACTGGCCCGTTTGCATCAGCAGTTCACCCGCCTTATAGGCATTTTGTTTAGCATGATCACCTAAAAACCTTTTCAGTTCAGGTTCAAATTGTGGGAACAGCTTGGTAAGGTAATCATCGGTCGCCCGATTATCAGTATCAGTCATCCTGTAAAATTAAAAGTAACATAAGGGATTCGGCTGGCGCCTGGCAGCCTCCTAAAGCGTTGAACTATAACCGACGATACGGCCAACCTTACAGATAGCACATCGCCTAGAACAAGATAGGGATATTCTGATAAGTTGCGCAAAGCAAAACTAACACCAACGAACTTCAGTTACTTAGTGCTCCATAAGTTTTGCTATTGGGCGATGTACGCTAATCATGAGCAATACGCTTGCAAAGACAAGTACAAAACCCGCGAGGTGGATCAAGGGAATTGTTCATGAAGTAGCAGGCAGGACAAGGCCCGTTATTTCTTCAGAAGGCCTTTGTAACCCAGCAATAATCTATATTATTGCATTCACAATGCCGGCAACCATCCTCATTATCGACGACGAAAAAAAGCTTAATGACCTGCTTGCCCGGATCATTGGTCTGGAAGGCTTTAAGGTTGTTCAGGCTTATAATGGCAAAGATGGTATTAAGTTACTGGAGCGGGAAGATGTACAGGTTGTTTTAAGTGATGTTAAGCTTCCTGATGTAAACGGGGTGGACCTGGTTAGTACCATTAAAACTAAAAAACCCTATGTTGAAGTAATTAACCTTACTGCTTACGGTACCATACATGATGGGGTGCGGTCTATAAAAAATGGCGCGTTCAACTACATTGTAAAAGGTGATGATAATGACAAGATCATCCCATTGCTCAATCAAGCTGTAGAAAAAGCCGTTTTACAGCAAAATGCTTATAAAGAAGAGAGAAAAGTAGCGGGCAAGTTCAGTTTTGCGCAGATCATAGGCCAATCCAAACCCCTGCTAGACGCCATCAACCTTGCACGGCGCGTGGCTGCTACAGGTACTACGGTACTACTGCTTGGCGAAACCGGCACAGGTAAAGAAGTCTTTGCATCAGCTATACATTATGAAAGTGAACGAAGGCTGATGCCTTTTGTGGCTATTAACTGTAGCAGCTTTACCGCAGAGTTACTGGAAAGCGAATTGTTTGGATATAAGGCCGGGGCATTTACCGGCGCTGTAAAAGACAAAAAAGGTTTGCTGGAGGAAGCCCATCACGGTAGCATATTCCTGGATGAAATTGGTGAGATGAGCCTCGAACTACAGGCCAAACTGCTGCGGGTGCTGGAGAACAAAACGTTTGTAAAAGTTGGAGATACCGTTGCTACAAAGGTAAATATCCGCATTATGGCAGCCACGAACCGTGACCTTCAGAAAGAAGCTGAAGAAGGCAAGTTCAGGCTGGATTTGTATTACCGCTTGTCCGTATTCACTATATCCTTACCATCGTTAAATGATCGCAAAGGCGATGTGGAGCTACTTGCCAAATATTACCTCAAACAATTCACAGATAAGGCTGGTCATCAATTAACCATGAATGACGATTTTCTTGATCAGCTTAAACAACACTCGTGGAAGGGTAACATTCGTGAATTAAAAAACGTAATGGAGCGTGCTGTGATTCTCTCTTATAATATACTCGACCGTTACAGCCTGCCTCCGAATTTTAACAACCAGACTAACTCCAACGCGCTCGATCTCCAAAGTGTAGAGAAACAGCATATTGTTAAAGTACTTGCCTACACAAACGGCAACAAAACTGAAACAGCCCGCTTACTTGGCATCGGGCTCACTACACTTTATAGAAAGATAGAAGAGTACCAATTAGGTTAATGTCTGCAAGACAAATGGTCAAAGCATACCATTGACCTTCATTTAAAAATCCTTCCAAAACGATAGTAGACCCTTCCATAATGGAAGGGTTTTTTGTTGCTGCAAATTATCATAAATAAATAACTAGCTGATAAACAGTTTATTGATGTTGGTCTACTGACATCGGCATTCCTATTGGCATAGAGTGATCAAACAATAATACACGTATGATCACTATCATCCTTTTTCTGGCCATCGTCCTCCTATGGTGGCTTGCATTTAAAACTATTAACTGGTTCGAAAAAATTTAGTCTGCCATGATTGCACTATTCATTATTTCCATTGCAGTATTCATGTACATGATATATGTACTGCTTAAACCAGAGAATTTTTAACCCATCTACACAATGAATACGGAACTATTAGGCATAATTGCCACGTTCGCCATTACGCTGGTTATAGCCATCCCACTTGGTAAGTACCTGGCTAAGATGTTTGCCGGCCAAAAGGTATGGACGGACTTTATGCGCCCACTCGAGAACTTCATTTACAAACTGAGCGGTATTAATCCTAGTGAGCCAATGGATTGGAAGCGGTTCCTGAAGGCCATGATGACCATTAACCTGCTTTGGCTGGTATATGGCTTTTTTGTACTGATGTACCAGGATAAGCTGCCACTAAATCCGGATGGCAACCCGGGCATGACGGCCAATCTTTCTTTTAACACCATCATTAGCTTTGTAGTAAACTGCAACTTACAGCATTATAGCGGCGAAAGCGGCGCTACTTATTTAACGCAGCACTTCATCTTCATGTTCCTGCACTTTACCAGTGCGGCAACAGGTATTGCCTGCGCTGTGGCCATCTTTAAAGCATTTAAAGAAAAAACAACTACTGACGTAGGTAATTTCTGGAACTTTTTTGTAAAAGCAATTACTCGCCTACTGCTGCCTTTGTCGGTTGTTGTAGCGTTAATCCTTACATTTAATGGTACCCCATCAAGCTATGCCGGTAAAGACCAGTTTATATCCTTACAGGGAGACACAGTAAACGTATCACGCGGGCCTGCTGCGCAAATGATTGCTATTAAGCACCTGGGAACTAATGGTGGCGGATGGTTTGGTGCAAACTCCGCTCATCCGCTGGAAAACCCCAATTACTTCACTAATATGGTAGAAATCATCTCTCAGATGATCATTCCTATTGCTATGATACTTGCCTTCGGCTATTTTATTGGGCGCAAAAAGCTTGGCTGGGTAATATTCACTGTGATGATGTTAGGGGTACTGATGCTTATGATACCATCTGTCACAAGCGAATTGGGCGGCAATCCTGATCTGTCTAAAATGGGCATCACGCAAGCGTCCGGCGCCATGGAGGGTAAAGAAGTTCGCTTCGGGCCGGCAGCCACTGCTTACTGGAGCACACTTACCACGGTAACATCTACTGGCTCGGTAAACGGAATGCACGATAGTACTATGCCGCTCACCGGCTTATGGCAACTACTTGCCATGATGATTAACGGCTTTTTTGGCGGCTGTGGTGTTGGTATTCTTAACTACTTTATTTACCTCATCATTGCCGTCTTTATATCAGGGTTAATGGTGGGCCGTACGCCGGAGTTCTTAGGGCACAAGGTAGAGGCTCGCGAAGTAAAGATCGCCGCCTTAATAACTTTGCTTAGCCCCTTCTTGATCATGGCCGGCACTGCATTATCCAGCTATGTATTCATGAGCCATGGCAATGCCGATTGGGCGGTAAAACCATCTGCATGGTTAAATAACCCGGGTTATCACGGCTTCTCTGAGATGCTTTACGAGTATACATCTGCAAATGCCAATAACGGATCTGGCTTTGAGGGTTTGGGTGACAACAACGTGTTCTGGAATGTAACCACAGGTATAGTACTCTTATTGGGCCGATTCCTGCCGATTATTGGCCCTGTAGCTGTAGCTGGTTTACTGGCCAAGAAGAAATTTATCCCCGAATCTGCCGGTACCCTCAAGGTAGACACAATGACTTTTGGAATGATGACCCTGGCGGTAATACTTGTACTCAATGCATTATCCTATTTCCCTGCATTGGTATTAGGGCCAATTGCAGAATATTTTTCAATGCACTAAGCTCCCACTATCTATTAAAAGGACCTAAAATAAGATCCATGAAAACTCAAAATAAATTATTTGAACCGGCTTTAGTGCAAAGCGCTTTGAAGGAGTCGGTTATAAAGTTGAACCCTAAGGTAATGATGCGTAACCCGGTGATGTTCACCGTGGAGATTGGTACACTCATTATGCTGTACATGTGCTTTTACAGCTTTGCGCACAACGGCCAGGGGTCATTTGCCTATAACGTAGTAATATTTGTGGTACTCCTGCTTACGTTGTTGTTTGCCAACTTTGCAGAAGCTATTGCAGAGGCACGTGGTAAAGCACAAGCAGACAGCCTCCGTAAAACCCGTGAAGAAACCCCTGCTAATGTGGTACTAAAAGATGGTACAGTTGAACAGCGTTCGTCAAGTACGCTGCAGAAAGGCGAAGTTTTTATTTGCGAAGCAGGCGATACAATACCTACTGACGGTGAGATTGTTGAAGGTTTAGCAACCATTGATGAATCGGCAATCACCGGTGAGTCAGCTCCGGTTATCCGCGAAGCAGGAGGTGACAAGTCATCCGTAACCGGCGGCACAAAAGTTTTATCCGACAAAATAAAGGTAGTAGTTACCACACAGCCAGGGGAAAGTTTTTTAGATAAAATGATTGCGCTGGTAGAAGGTGCATCCCGCCAGAAAACGCCCAACGAAATAGCACTTACTATTTTGCTGGCAAGTTTCACACTCATCTTTATTATCGTTTGTGTAACCTTAAAGCCTTTTGCCGACTATGCCAACACCCCTATTACTATAGCTGCGCTAATCTCGCTCTTCGTTTGTTTAATCCCTACTACTATCGGTGGCCTTTTATCAGCCATTGGTATAGCGGGAATGGACAGAGCACTGCGCGCAAACGTTATAACCAAATCTGGTAAAGCCGTTGAGACTGCAGGCGATATAGACGTATTATTGCTTGATAAAACCGGCACTATTACCATAGGAAACCGTAAGGCAACACAATTTTGGCCTGCTCCCGGCATATTGCCCGAAGATCTGGTGAAAGCGGCTGTATTATCCTCATTAGCTGATGAAACACCGGAGGGTAAATCTATTATTGAACTAGCACAACAAAGCACTACGCGTATCCCCAATGTAGCACCTGCAGGAGCAGAATTCATCAACTTTACGGCAGAAACCCGATCAAGCGGGATCAATACTCCGGATGGCATTCGTATACGCAAAGGCGCTTTCGATTCAATGTTAAAGTTATCTACTTCAGCGGGCAATAAATTTCCGGACGAAGTTCAGGACCGGGTAAAAGCAATCGCATCCAATGGTGGCACTCCATTAGTAGTTGCTCAAAACGAAAGTATTCTCGGAACAATAGAGTTGCAGGACATTATAAAACCTGGTATTGCCGAACGGTTTGAACGCCTGCGCAAAATGGGTATTAAAACAGTGATGGTTACCGGCGATAATCCGCTTACAGCAAAATTCATAGCCGAAAAAGCCGGTGTAGATGATTTTATTGCTGAAGCTAAGCCTGAAGACAAGATGAACTACATAAAGCAGGAGCAGCTAAGTGGCCGTCTTGTAGCTATGATGGGTGATGGCACTAACGATGCTCCCGCCCTTGCACAAGCAGATGTGGGCGTAGCCATGAACAGTGGTACCCAGGCTGCAAAAGAAGCCGGCAATATGGTTGATCTCGACAATGACCCTACCAAACTTATTGAAGTGGTAGAGATTGGCAAACAATTGCTCATCACCCGGGGAACGCTTACAACCTTTTCTATTGCTAACGACGTAGCAAAGTATTTTGCCATTGTTCCGGCTTTATTTATCGCGTCTATCCCAGCACTGCAAAGTATTAACATTATGCACCTGCATAGCCCGGAAAGCGCAATACTATCCGCCGTAATATTTAACGCGATTATCATCCCCATACTTATACCGCTTGCGCTTAAAGGTGTTGAATACAAACCCATAGGAGCCAGCGCTTTGCTACGCCGCAACCTGCTTATTTATGGTCTTGGTGGTGTTGTAGCGCCGTTTATCGGCATAAAACTTATAGACCTGGTTATCTCCTTAATATTCTAATACAATGAAAACAGATCTTGTAAAATCAATACGCCTAACACTGGTACTCATCGTGCTGCTCTGCGTGGTTTATCCTGTACTAATAACCTTTGCAGGCAAAATGTCCAAAGGAAAAGGCGACGGCGAAACCATCACCGTCAACGGTAAAGTAGTGGGTTATGCCAATGTAGGCCAAAACTTTACTAAACCAGAATACTTTTGGGGAAGACCATCGGCAGTTGGCTACAACGCCGCAGGTTCTGCAGGCTCTAATAAAGGCCCCACTAATCCCGATTACCTGAAAGATGTGAATAATCGCATCGACACCTTACTCAAGTATCATCCTTATTTGAAAAGGAGCGATATCCCAGCGGAAATGGTTACTGCTTCAGGCAGTGGCCTTGATCCTGATATTTCGCCAGAAGCTGCACGGATTCAAATCAAAAGGGTAGCTAGCAACCGTGGGCTATCTGTTCAAAAAGTAACAGACCTGGTATCTCAACATACTGAAACTCCCTTGCTGGGAATGTTTGGCCCCGCGGTAGTAAACGTATTAAAATTGAACGTTGCGCTTGATGCGCTTAAAAAATAAAGACCCTTATTCTACCTATATATCACCCCTACAGCAAATGCTGTAGGGAATTAATAAGAACATGAAAAAAATTCTATTCAGTGCAGCAATCTTGTTGGCTGCTATAACATTAAAGGCACAAGACAGCGTCAAAACAAGTAATCTAACCATCAGTGGTTATGCGGAAATTTATTACGGCTTTGACTTTAACCGCCCGGTAAGCAATGCCCGCCCTAGCTTTGTTTATTCGCACAACCGCCATAATGAGGTGAATCTAAACCTGGGCTTCGTTAAAGCTAATTACGATAACGGCTTAATACGTGCTAATGTGGCGCTAATGGCAGGAACTTACACCAATGCCAACCTCGCAGCAGAACCAGGCGTTTTAAAGAATGTTTTTGAAGCTAATGCCGGTGTAAAGCTGTCTAAGTCGGCCAACCTTTGGCTTGATGCAGGCATTTTCTCATCGCATATAGGTTTCGAGAGCGCGGTGTCAAAAGATTGTTGGGTACTAACCCGTAACATAGCCTCTGATAATACGCCCTACTATGAAGCTGGTGCAAAACTGACTTATATTACCAATGATGGAAAAGTAACGTTATCGGGTTTATACTTAAATGGCTGGCAGCGTATTCAGCGACAGGACGCTAATAGTAAACCGGCAGGCGGCTTGCAGGTGAGTTATAAACCATCAGATAACATCACTCTAAATTACAGCAATTACCTGGGTGTTGAAGGTGCCGACTCAGTTGGGGTAAAACGTTTTTATAATAACTTTTATGGAATATTCCAGGTAACTAAAGCATTAGGCTTGACATTGGGCTTTGATTATGGTTCCCAGCAACAAGGTAAAAACAGCAGCGAATACTATCATGTAATTTCGCCGGTAGCGATAATGCGTTACCAGTTAGCAACCAAGTGGGCCCTGGCCGGCAGGGTAGAATATTACCAGGATAAAAATGGTGTATTTATAGCAACAGGAACACCTAACGGATTCAAAACGACTGGCTATTCATTAAACCTGGACTATGCACCGGTTTCCAATGCAGTAATTCGTTTAGAAGGGAAAGTTTATGATAGCAAAGATGATGTGTTTAGACGTTTTGGCAACCCAATTAGCACCAATCCCCTGATTACGGCAAGTTTTGCAGTATCATTTTAACCGGCATGAAAGAAGAGCAGCATAAGGATACCTCCGTAAAGGACTTTATTGAACTGGTAAAAAAAAGCCGGCGCGGTAAGTTTAAGATTTACATTGGCATGAGTGCCGGTGTAGGTAAAACTTACCGCATGCTGCAAGAAGCTCATGCACTCGTTAAAAATAACATTGATATTCAGATAGCTTACATAGAAACACACAATCGTGCTGAAACGCATGAATTACTTGCAGGTTTACCCATAATACCCCGACGGACAACTTATTACAAAGGCAAAGAGTTAGCAGAAATGGATCTGCAAGCAATACTGAACCGACACCCTGAAGTTGTGATTGTGGATGAACTGGCCCACACGAACATCGAAGGGAGCAAGAATGACAAGCGCTGGCAGGATGTTTTTGACATTTTGAAGGCAGGCATCAGCGTTATAAGCGCGGTAAATATTCAGCATCTTGAAAGCCTTAACCAGGATATTGAAGAAATAACAGGCATTTCTATTACCGAACGGGTGCCTGATAAAGTGCTTGAAACAGCGGATGAGATTGTTAATATCGACCTTACCGCAGATGAGTTAATAGACCGGCTTAAAGCAGGTAAAATTTACGACAAGGCGAAAGTGCAAACCGCTCTTCAAAACTTTTTCCGGAGCGATAAAATACTGCAACTGCGCGAAATTGCATTGAAAGAAGTCGCACATCATCTGGAGCGGAAAATAGATGTAGAGCTTCCAAAGCAGATTAAATTACGACCTGAGAAATTCCTCGCGTGCATATCGTCAAACGCTGATACTGCGAAAACCGTTATACGCAAAACCGCCCGGTTGGCGTCTTATTACCGCTCGCCATGGATAGTACTTTACGTGCAGAGCAGCAGCGAAAGTTTGGACAAGATAAAGCTAGACAAGCAGCGCTTCCTCATAAATAACTTTAAACTGGCAACGGAGTTGGGTGCAGAAGTGATTAAACTTAAAAGTGACGATATCACCCAAACCATCATGCGCGTAGCCGAAGAGCGTGAGGTAACCACCATTTGCATTGGTAAGCCGCACCTCAATCTGTTCCAGGTGATACTCAGAACAGCTATCTTTAACCAGTTGCTCAACAAAATTGCAGCAACAGAAACCGACCTGGTAATACTATCATGAAAGTTAAAACTAAACTCCGGCTAGGCTTCGGCTTTTTATTTATTGTAGTACTGTTTTTTGGTGCAACAGCACTCTTTTACATTCGCGATATTTCGGAGAATTCTAAAGTAATCCTAAAGGATAATTACGAATCGTTAAGCTTTGCAAGAGAGATGCGCAATGTGCTGGATAAAAATGAACTTCCCTTGAGCGAAAAAGCGAAGGCTGATTTCAACCGCTACTTATCCAGGCAGGAAGCAAATGTAACGGAACCGGGGGAAGCTACCATAACAAAACGGCTTCGCGCCGCCTTCATTAAACTTGCTGAGGCTCCTGCAACTACTGAGAATCTAATTGGTGCCCGCCAGGTAAGAGATGAACTATCCTCGATAGAGTTGCTAAACATGAATGCCATTGTACGCAAGGACGCTAATGCTCGCCATGCTATTAGCCGGGCTACTTTTCTGCTCAGTTTAATCGGCTCATTTACCTTTCTGGTGCTGTTTAGTTTCAGCATCAACTTCCCCGGATTCATAGCTAACCCATTACGCCAACTGCTGGAAGGTATCCGGGAGATTGGGGAAGGAAATTATAAAAAGCGCTTGAATTTTGAACATCAGGACGAATTTGCCGAAGTAGCAAGCGCCTTTAACCAAATGGCCACCAAGCTAAATGACTGGGAAAACAGCAACCTGGCTACAATCCTGTCAGAAAAACGCCGGATTGAAGCAATTATAGAGCAAATGCAGGATGCTATTTTCGGGTTAAATGAAAAGCAGGACGTGCTTTTTATAAACGATGCTGCACGTAAAACATTAAACATCAACGACGACAAAATCGTTGGCAAGAACGCTTCAGCCATAATAAATAGTAACGATCTGCTGCGTTCTGTACTCAAGGATGATTCTGCTATAGGGTCCTTTAAAATTGTTATAGACGGGCGCGAGATGTTCTTTCGCCTGCAAAGCAGCGATATTATCGTGCCTAATATTGATCAGTCCAAAGAAAGCTTACGCATAGCGAGCAGGCCTGCAGGAAAGGTATATATCCTCCGAAATATTACGGAGTTTAAAGAGCGTGACGAGGCTAAAACAAACTTCATAGCCACCATATCGCATGAATTAAAAACGCCGATATCATCCATCAAGATGAGCCTTAAGTTGCTTAATGACACCAGGGTAGGCCAGGTAAATTCTGAACAACAACAACTGATAGATCACATTAACGAAGACAATAACCGCCTGCTGAAGATCACAAGCGAACTGCTGGAACTTTCACAAGTAGAGACGGGTAACATCCAGCTTAACTTTGTGCCGGTAAAACCACTGGAGATTGTTGAGTATGCGGTCGCCGCTGTAAAGTTCCAGGCGGAACAAAAAGGCGTAACACTGGAGGTCGCACACGACGCCAACTTATCCCAGGTCACTACCGACGTTGAGAAAACCGCCTGGGTATTGGTCAACTTTTTATCTAATGCGCTAAGGTATAGCGCCGAAAAATCTAAAGTGATTATTAGCGTCCTCAACAAGGGCAACGAGGTAGAATTTTCTGTAAAAGACACCGGCAAGGGCATTGATGAACAATATCAAAAGCGATTGTTTGACCGGTACTTTCAGGTGCCTACGGATGGTCAGAACAAGTCAGGGTCTGGGCTCGGCCTGGCCATTTCTAAAGACTTTATTGAGGCGCAGAACGGCCATATTTGGGTTAAAAGTGCCATAGGAGAAGGCAGTACTTTTGGATTTAGTTTACCTAGGAGTCAATCTATTTGAAGATACCGACGTACTCGCCGGTTAGCTACTCATCGGCATCTTAAAAACGCTTCTAAAAACAGCCCGTTAGCTAACGTGACCGTGGTCGAAAAGGTGTGCCGTGCAAAATGGTAAGTACGTTCCTGATACCATATCCATTCGCAATTCTTAGGGTCAACGTTCAATTTTTGATTACTTCCGTCGGCTACCAAATGTTGTTAACCCCTACATAAAACCATTCTGCTACATGTAAGTTAATTATACGTCTCTAAAGCCGGTAATTACATGCAAAATACATCAAAGCAACAAGCAACTCCTATAATGTTCGGGGCAGAGATATTTATTGAGCCCGGCCAAACCTTTGAGGAAATAGACCTATGGTTTAAATGCCTTAAAGAAGCAGGTATGACAGTCACCCGCATCCGGTTGTTTGAAAGCTACATGCACCGGCCTGACGGAACATGGAATTATACACTGTTTGACGCCGCTTACACCGCTGCTGAAAGGTACGGAATAAAGGTTTATGGTAACTTATTTCCATCTACATCCTTTACAGATCTTGGCGGTTTAAAATTCCCTAAGGATGCGGATCACCTCCAGAGCATCGCACGCTATATAGAGAATGTTGTTACTCATTTTAAAGACTTCTCTTCTTGCTATGGCTGGGTACCGGTTAACGAACCAGGCGTGGGCCATTTTCCAAAGGAGCAATTTGCAACAGATAAATATGCGGAATGGAAGCAGGCGCAAGCTGCTATAGGTTATAACAGTGGCGGTTACGACCGTTTTAACTTTGCAGACGAACGCTTTCACCTGTACTATAATACCTGGTTCTTACAATGGCTAACGGATGAGATACATAGGTATGACCCCGGTAGTGTTATACATGTAAATAACCACGCTATCTTTAAGAATGTTGCCGAATACGACTTTCCGGCATGGCGGAGTTTTCTCACCAGTTTGGGTGGCTCTGCACATGCCAGCTGGCATTTCGAATATTTTACCCGGCAGCAATATGCACTCGCAGTTGCGGCAAATTGTGAGATCATCCGTTCAGGTGCGGGAGATATCCCCTGGTTCATGACGGAGCTGCAAGGGGGAAACAACACTTACAGCGGCTTTCTGGCGATGTGCCCAACAGCAGAAGAAATAGCGCAATGGCTTTGGCTGGCTGTAGCTACCGAAAGCAAAGGGGCTATCTTCTGGTGTTTAAATCCAAGGTCCTCAGGTATAGAAGCCGGGGAGTGGGCCATGCTCAACTACCATAACGAGCCATCAAACAGGCTCGAAGCAGCTAAAAGCGTTATAGATGTAGTTAACCAGGATAGCCAGTTCTTTAACAATGCCAGGGAAATAGAATCCGGTATAAATGTTATCTACACACGAGAATCACTTTGGATAGAGAAGACGCTCCAAATGGGCGGAAAAAGCTATGAAGGCCGGGACGAAGGCGGCGTAATGAAATCGGCGCTGGCTTATTTTGAAGCGTTAAGTGAAGCCGGCCTGCAGGTCAACTTTAAGGAAATCCGCGAGTTTGATTTCGACCTCGAAGATTACTCAAACAAAAGCATCATACTTGCGCACCAGATCTCTATACCATCTAAATACTGGCCATTACTGCAGCGCTTTGTAGAAAAGGGCGGCACCTTAGTTGCAGATGGCTTGACAGGTTACTATGATGAAAATGCTGTAGGCACCATGCGCCTCGACTTCCCGCTAAGAACATTACTGGGAGCTGATGTGCTGGAATACAAGGCAATAGATAAGCAAGGGGAGATTAAGGTAAACGGCATCACCTTACCAACATACATGTGGACAGGGGAGCTAAAAGCCACTACAGGCACATTAATTGCCTCTGAAAGGGAAAAACCAACAGCTGTGAAGAATCAGCTTGGCAGAGGAACCACCTGGTGGATCCCGTCACTTGTTGGTTTAGCAAGCAGGATATCAGGAGATTACCATTCGCTTACACAGTTTTTAGACAATGCTTTGCAGTTGCGTTCGCTGCCATCTGTACCGGTGATGTTTGAGGAGCCGCAGCCCGGAATGTTAATGAAATCACTAAGCTACCAGCAGGATACCGTAACTGTAATCATTAATAACTCCGCAGAACGGAGAGAATTCAACCTGGTGATTAAGAATCCATCCAAACAAGCGAACGTGCTTTACGCTAATAAAGGTGGTAAGATTGGCGATACACACATCAGTATAGATGCCGGCGAAAGCATGGTTATCCGGTGGGAATAGCCTGTCAACAGTAGGACATTAGATCAAAACCGTTTCGGGTGTTTCGCCCGGGAAAAGTGAAACACCCGAAACAATCTATATAACTATACTGCTGACTAACAGTAACTTACACTTTAGGCCGAAACACCCCGAAACAGTAGCAATTATTTAGATATAGCTCGTAAAACATTATTAATTAAGAGCTTAAGCAATTTATCTGCTTCTGCAACCTATAAGCGAAACACTTCGCAGTGAAACACTTCAGCCAGGCTTTTTACTCCTTTTTAGCTTTAATGTTGGCCGTGTTCTCTTCCAGTCGGAACCTTACCATTCGCTCTATCAGGTCCAGCGGCATAGGCTGGTCTAAAGGGAACTGCACCGAACCCTTTGCATTCTTGTATCCGGATATCTCGTCCTTGAACACCTCTATGGCTTTCGCTCCCGGGTAAAAGCCTATGTGCTTGTCATACCCGCCGAAGTGGGCCAGCAAGCCTCTATATTTATACGTGGGTATGCCGTAGCTAATGCTCTCCTCGGCCTCTGGCACCACCTTGTAAATTACAGCTTTAACCTGATTCATAGCATGTTGCGTAGCTTCAGGATAGCTCAAGAAATAGTCTTTAACGTCCTTTGGTTTAAGCATGGCAGGCTACTTATCCGTTGTTATAAGCTTCTTCTAAACCAGCTACATCTATCTTTACCATTTTCATCATGGCTTGCATAACCCGCTGTGCCTTAGCCGGGTCGGGGTCATTCATGAGGCGGCCGAGCGCATCCGGGATGATCTGCCACGATACCCCAAACTTGTCGGTTATCCATCCGCATTGCATCGGTTTTGCCTCATTATCAAGCATTTTGTTCCATATCTCATCAACTTCTTCCTGATCTCTGCACTTTACAAACAGTGATATGGCCGGGCTAAACTGGTACTCTCCCTGCCAGTTCAGGATCATGAACTCGGTGCCTTCCAACTCTATTGTAGCGCTGAAAAGCTGTCCTCCATGTTTGCTAACTTGCTTTATCTCAGCATTTTTAAAAATTGAAACATACAAGTCGAGTGCTTCCTGGCCGTTGCCATTGAACCATAAAAAGGTGCTTATCTTTTGCATAATGGGTTTATTATCGGGTTTATAATACATCAAATCTACCTTCAATTAAACCAATTAACAAGGTGTTATTGCGACCATTCAAAGGGCCAAACGAGACATCCGTTCAAATGATTTTAATTGTCCCGATTTTTAACTTTTGAAAAAGTGGTGCCAAAATCATGATCCAAAATCTGCAAAAACCACACTTTTTTGTACAGCTAAAAACACCGTTAAGCTCCGCCGGGGGTACATAAAGTAAAATTTTTTAAAAACGTGTTTTTTGCCTGTTTTTTAAAACTTGGGGGCGGGCATCACCCCGCCGAAAATTCACGCGACTTACCAGGCAGGCAAATCGGGGACGGGGGAGGGTAAAAATGGTGGTGGGGTAAATTGGAAGGAGGCGGAACGTTTGCGGTATTGTAGGCGAGGCTTGGCACAAGTGCAAGCGCTACTCCTGCGGCAGTTGTGTCGAGCCCTGTTATTTACGCGACTGCCATTGATCAGTAAGCGGCACGAGCTACAAGCTCGCGCCAGCACGAGGGAGTCGAAACCCCGAACCCTTTTGGGTCTACAGATTTAAGTCTGTCGTAATCGGCCAATCTACCACCCTCGAATAGCGTTAATTGATATTCGAGGATAATAGTGCAAGCCAACACATATGCAGGGACTTGGCCAAAAAATGTTTAATTTGCTCAGGTGTGAGAGGGCCAACAACACTCAAATGCTATGCTGAAAAAACCTAATTTGTTAATCTATGATGATTTAATCGAGCCGATTTCTGAGGCGATAAAAGAATTGCACGATATTGAAATTCATTATCAGAATAATACACCACCTGCGGATTTTATAAACAAGGGAACTTTTGCGTACGTGCTAGCATTGTTTGAAGGTGCTATAACCGAATGTGTTGAGCGCTATTTGTTTGCGTTTCCGGAGAAACTTCCCAAAATAAAAGTCGATTTTGAAAAATACAAGGAAGAATTATTAGGGGCTGATTTTAGCTACGAACTAACCGCCTTCTTAATCAGAGAGTATTTAGCTGATAGCAGTTACGAAAACAGTGGGCAATTGATTGAAAAATATTGCTTGTTACTAGATATACCGAATTTAGCACCGCTATTTAATAAAACGCTTCGTGAAAAAAAAGCCCGTAGAAACGCTTTAATCCATAACAACCTCAAAGTCGATTTAAAGTATATAAGAACGGCTGGTGGAGATGTGCGCAACAAAGGAAAATATATGAGAGTGAAGCCGACCTATGTACTTGAAACTATAGCAAACACACTAGAAATCCTTGAAAAATTTCGGGCTGAGTTGGCGTTAAAATATAACTCTTACACTATTCTTAATTGCGTTAAAAAGGTTTGGGGTTATTTATTCGGATCTCCTATTATGAAATTTGATGATTACTGGAATGTCCATGATGATATGCTGTCTATAAATGTGGAGGGAATAAAGAAATATTACAAAGGTCTTTCATCGGGGGAACGTACGTTATTGTTCTACTTTCTTCAAAATTACAACCCTGGGGCTTGTAGCAAAATATTTAAGTCATCTGACTTGAATATGCAAGTCAGTAATAATCAAGGAATGATTTTTTTAGTTAGCGTGTTTGATCGGTTTCCTTTATTGTTGCAAAGTTTAAAGTCAATTAAACCACATACATTGTTTAAGTACGTAACTGAATAGTTCAATTAACCCTTTATGTTGCAAGCCTACCGCTTGTGGTAGGTAAGCAGACGTCAAAATATCTATTGCTGCCGACGCACCCACGCGACTAACGTGCATCGTTATACCTACCTCTTTTCGCAAAGTATTCCACACCTCTGCAACACAGTAGCATCCGCAATAAGGTTGTTTATTACTCAAACGGGGTTACGCCCGCCGCACGCCGGCAGTTCCCCCTCTAACCCCCGCTGATAAAAATTTACCTCAGCTGCATAGACTGTGATATGCTTCTAGTTTTATTACCTTTGATTATCACTGTTCCTTGTAAAAACTATTGGCTAAACAAGGCTGTAGTAATTTATCCTGCTATGAAAAACACTCCCACCTTGTACGATTGGGCGGGCGGCAACCAGGTTCTGGAAGATCTTACCAAGCTCTTTTACGAGAAGGTATTGGCCGATGAACTGCTGCTGCCGGTGTTCCGCAACATGTCTGCCGAGCACACCAAACACGTTGCCCACTTTATAGGCGAGGTTTTTGGCGGGCCGGAACTGTACACCAAACATGACGAGGGCAGCCACGCCAAAATGGTAGCGCACCACATTGGCAAACTGCTTACCGAAGAGCAGCGCCAGCGCTGGATACACCTGCTGCTGCAAAGCGCCGACGAGCTGAAACTGGCTGATGACCCGGAGTTCCGGTCGGCACTGGTGGCGTACCTGGAGTGGGGCAGCCGCATAGCCGTTATTAATTCTAATTTAACAGACAATCCGCTGCAGCAGGATGCACCTATGCCCAAGTGGGGATGGGGTGTACCGGGCGGCCCGTATATACCCGAACAATGACCGACGTAAAACTGGAAGAACTTAAAGCCATCCCGCTGCTGGAAGGCGTGCCGGATAATCAGCTGCAATGGCTGATAGACAATGGCAATGTACGCCTGCTGGAAGAAGGCGAACGCATGTTTGAGGCAGGCGAAGCTGTAGATAAAACCAGCATTATACTTGAAGGCCGCATTCGCCTTTGCGTATCGCAAAACGGAAAGCTGCGCGAGGTTGCTGTATTTAAAGAGCAGGCCATTACCGGGTACCTTCCTTTCTCGCGGGCCCTTAAAACGCCGGGTTATGGGCAATGCATTAAAAAAGCCCGGGTGCTGGTTATCCCAAGTGAAAAAATCAAAGCTGCAGCCCGCGAGCACTATGAACTTACCGAAGCGCTGGTACACATCATGACTACCCGCGTACGCGATTTTACCTCGCAGCAGCAGCAAAACGAAAAGATGTTTGCCTTAGGCAAGCTATCCGCAGGTTTGGCGCACGAGCTTAACAACCCAGCGGCAGCTATTACCAGAGGGGCTGCCGCACTTGAGGACCAGATAGAGCGCCTGCCTGAGCTGTTTAAATCCATCGTACAACTTAATATTCCGCCCGAGAAGGTAGATGGCATTAACCAGCTGCTGCACACCCGCGCACATCAGAAAGACCGTCCGGTACTCAGCATGATGACCCGGGCGGCACATGAGGATGACCTGAACGACTGGCTGGATGACCATGAGATAACCGACTGCGACTTTGCAGAGAACATGGTGGACTTTGACTTTAAACCGGAGGACCTTGACCACATGAACGCCTGCACCCCGTCGCCGCAACTACCTGTGGTGCTGGAGTGGGTGAACAACTACCTGGTGGCAACAAAAATGATCAGCGACATAAAGGAATCATCACAACGGGTATCGCAGCTGGTAACCGCGGTAAAAAACTTTACCCACATGGACAGGGCTACCGATAAGCAGCCTTTGGACATACACAGTGGCTTGCGCAATACGCTTACCATGTTGGATTATAAGCTAAAAAAAGCTAAGGTTACTGTAGTGGAGAACTTTGATCTTGACATACCGCAGGTAAAAGCAATGGCCGGCGAACTAAACCAGGTATGGACCAACATTATTGATAACGCTGCCGACGCAATGGAAGCAAATGGAGGCGGTACCCTGGAGATCACCACACACCAGGACAGGCAATTTGTACAGGTAACCATAAAAGACAGTGGCCCGGGCGTTCCGCTGGAGATACAGTCCCAAATATTCGACCCGTTCTTTACTACTAAGGATATGGGCAAAGGTACCGGCCTTGGGCTTGACGTAGTAATGCGCATAGTGCGCCAGCACAACGGCTCGGTAAAGCTGCACTCTGTACCGGGCAGTACGGAGTTTATTGTTTGTTTCCCGATATCGGGCGAGTAAAAATTAAAAATACACATGGATCAACCTTTCATATTTGCAATTGACGACGACCCGCAGGTACTGCGGGCAATAACACGCGACCTCAGGAACCAGTACCGTAAAGATTACCGCATACTCAGCACCACCTCTGCTAAAGAGGCGCTTGAAGGCTTGTTAGAGCTGAAGAACAAGGGCGAAGTGGTGGCCATGTTCGTGTCGGACCAGCGCATGCCCGAGATGGAGGGCATAGAGTTTTTGTGCCGCGCCATGAACTATTTTCCCAATGCCAAGCGTGTGCTGCTTACCGCGTATGCCGATACCGATGCGGCTATAAAAGCCATAAACGACGTTCGGCTCGATTACTATTTGACCAAGCCGTGGGACCCGCCCGAAGAAAAGCTATACCCCATACTTACGGATATGCTGGAAGACTGGCGCGGTAATTACCGGCCTAACTTTAAGGGAATAAAGGTTATTGGCTACTCTTTCTCGCCAAAGTCGCACGAGATCAAAGAGTTTCTCTCCGGCAATTTGGTTCCCTTCCAGTGGCTGGATGCCAATGCTGAAGAGGCAAAAAAGCTCACGCAGATAAACAAGATAGAAGCGAAGGACCTCCCGGCTATTATTTTTGACGACGGCACTTTGTTAAAGGCTCCTGCCGTGAGAGACATTGCCGCACGCATAGGCCTTAACCCCGCTGTTAAGAACGAGCTGTACGATGTTGTGATCATAGGTGCAGGGCCGGCAGGGCTTGCTGCCTCGGTTTACGGCTCGTCCGAAGGATTAAAAACCTTGCTGATTGAGCGCAAAGCACCGGGCGGACAGGCGGGTACCAGCTCGCGGATTGAGAATTACCTGGGGTTCCCGGCTGGCTTAAGCGGCGCCGACCTAACCCGCAGGGCCATTACCCAAAGCACCCGTTTTGGTACAGATATTATTTCGCCGCAATCGGTAAAAGAGATCAAGACCAAAGACCAGTATAAAATACTGGTATTGGAAGACGGCACCGAAGTGACCACTAAAAGCATAGTGATCACCACCGGGGTAGACTACCGGCAGCTCACCACGCCCGGTATAGAAAAATTTACCGGTGCCGGCATTTACTACGGCGCAGCCATGACGGAGGCCGCATCCTGCAAAGACGCCAACGTGTACATTGTTGGGGGCGGTAACTCCGCTGGCCAGGCGGCTATGTACCTGTCTAAATTCGCCAGGCAGGTTTTCATCCTGATACGTAAAGAAAGCCTTGCAGCTACTATGTCCTCATACCTTATCGACCAGATTGACGGTGTAAGCAACATTACGCTGATGCCTTGCAGCGAAATAAAGGAGGCCAAAGGAGAGACCAGGCTGCAACAACTGGTAATAGAAAATCTGGATAACAACGAGACCCAGACCGTTGATGCGGACGCGCTTTATATTTTCATAGGCGCTCGCCCTTATACCGACTGGCTTTGCAAAAACATCATTAAAAACGACAAAGGTTTTGTAGAGACCGGCCGCGACCTGAACAGCTGTGTTGATTTTGACAAGATATGGCACAACAACCGCGACCCATACCTGCTGGAGACCAGCATCCCGGGCATATTTGCCGCCGGTGATGTACGTGCCGGTGCCATGAACCGCGTAGCTTCCGCCGTAGGCGAAGGATCTATGGCCATTAGTTTTGTGCACAAGTATTTAAACGAGATATAACGAAGGGATATTTGTTATTTCCCCTCTTGAGAGGGGCCGGGTGTGTTAGCCGCAAGGTTAACACACCTCTTTATTTTGCAGCAGCACATGGCTTAAAAATCCTCTTTAACGCAACCATCCATCTACTTTATACGTATTAGCTACAAAGCGCAAAACGCCTTTACTTGAATGCCACACTATGCGGCATTCTGCAACCATATTATATAGCCGAACCTCTCTTATTTAAATTCCCGAAACGGCAGCTATCCTGTGGGTAGCTGCTTTTTTATTTATCCGGGCGGCATTTCCATCATTTTTGCTACTCCTTTGCTCAACTTTACTGCAAAAATTGTAGCAGATGAGCAATTATTTTTATAATTTACCAAAAAATAGTGGGTTTGATGATGTAATTGGCTGCAATTACCTGTTCACTATTTAATTTTATTTATTCAGATGCTCTAAAAACCAAGGTATTTTATGTACAGTTCGCAACATTTTGAAAAATACAACCTTATAAACGGCGTATGGGACGAGATGTATAACGAAAACCATATTGTCCGCGACCATTATCAGAAAGTGATTGAATACCTGGCGCGCGAATCTGCCGAGGATCTTAATAAAAAGGAAGAATTGGCTAAGCGGCTGTTCATGTCGCAGGGTATTACCTTTACGGTTTATAATAGCGGCGAGGGTATCGAAAAGATATTTCCGTTTGATATTATTCCGCGCATTATCACTGCAGACGAATGGGCCTTTGTAGAACGGGGCATAAAGCAGCGGCTTACCGCACTCAACCTGTTCCTTAAGGATATTTACCACAACCAGTTCATAGTAAAAGACGGCATAGTGCCGATAGACATTGTTTACTCCTGTCCGCATTTCCTGCGCGAGATGTACCAGCTGGATGTGCCTTATGACATTTACGTGCACATTGCGGGTATAGACCTGATCCGCGATCACGACGGCACCTTTTATGTACTGGAAGATAATCTGCGCACACCATCGGGCGTAAGTTACATGCTGGAGAACCGGGAGATTACCAAACGCCTCTTCCCCGATCTGCTGCCTAACTGCAGTGTTCGCAGCGTTACCGAGTACCCGGCAATCCTGTACAAGAACCTTATGGCGCTATCGCCAAGGCAAATAAGCAACCCTACCATTGTGCTGCTTAGTCCGGGTATATATAACTCCGCCTACTTTGAACACACCACCCTGGCCCGGTTAATGGGCGTAGAGCTGGTAGAGGGCCGTGACCTGGTGGTGAACAACCATAAGGTATACATGAAAACCACAACCGGCCTGCAACAGGTTGATGTGATCTACCGCCGGGTGGATGATGAGTTTTTAGATCCCTTGGTGTTTAATCCGCAAAGCGTACTCGGTGTAGCCGGGTTAATGGGCGCTTATCGCAAGGGTAACGTAGCCATTGTAAATGCTATTGGCAACGGCGTAGCCGATGATAAGGCCACTTACATTTACGTACCCGAAATGATAAGGTATTACCTTAACGAAGAGCCTATATTAAAGAACGTGCCTACCCATCGCCTTGGCAATGCAGATGAGCGCGAGCATGTGTTTGCCAACATTAACAAAATGGTGGTGAAAAAAACCAACGAAAGTGGTGGCTACGGCATGCTGATGGGTCACGCCGCAAGTGAGGAAGAAATAGATAAATACAAGCAGGAAATATTAAAGGACCCGCGCAGTTTTATCGCGCAGCCTACCATATCGCTGTCGGCAGCGCCGTGTTATATCGGCGGAGTACTGCAGCCGCGCCGGATTGACCTGCGCCCATACGCCCTTTGCGGCCCGGATGGGATAGAGATTGTACCCGGCGGACTTACACGCGTAGCGCTGACAGAAGGATCGCTGGTGGTAAACAGCTCACAGGGAGGCGGCAGTAAAGATACTTGGGTGTTAAACAACTCCTAGCTACAACCCCCTAACCCCCTAAGGGGGAACAGGAATTAGAAGCAGGACTTTTAAAATCAAGAGACAAGACACATGTTATTAAAAATAATAGTTACAAACAAAAAGTTCCCCCTTCAGGGGGCTAGGGGGTTTGGCTTATGTTAAGCAGGGTGGCCGCAAGCTTTTACTGGCTAAGCAGGTACATTGAACGTAGCGACGGTATACTGCGGATGCTGAAGATCAACTATAACTCTTCGCAGGACTCCATGCAGGGTTTTAGCTGGAAGCCTGTGCTGCGCATTTTCTCAGGGTATGACGAAAGCCTGCAGGAAAAGCTAAATGACGATAGCCGCGCCGTTCTTAAATACATGGTGACAGACCGGGGAAATCAAAACTCTATCCTGAACATTATTACCCTTGCCCGCGAGAACGCCCGAAGCGTACAGGAGCATATCCCTAAGGATCTCTGGCAATGCCTTAATGAGTATTACCATACCATAAAGGACCCTAAGCTTAACGACAGGCTCCAAAAGGACGACCCTATAACTGTGCTGGATATTGTTATTAAACAGGTGATGCTCTACTACGGCACAGCAGAAATAACCATGGAACGGGGCCAGGCACGCAGCTTCATGAACATTGGCAAATACCTGGAAAGGGCAATTCAGTCGATAGATATTCTTGACGTTAAATACGGGCCAACCAATGCCAACCCCGACCTGCTTACCGATATTACCTACTGGAAACACCTGCTCCTTTCCATAGGCGGGCACGAGCTGTACCTGAAAACCTACCGCGACGGCTTGGAAGCGCAGAACGTAATAGAGCAGATCATCCTGAACAATGACTTTCCGCGATCGGTTATTTATTCGGTAAACAACATACAGCGCTATTTCGACAGGCTCAAGAACAACAGCAATGTGAACGATTACCGAGATATTTCGTTCCAGATAGGCAAGCTGCAGAGCAATATCAAATATAGTTCGGCAAAAAGCATCAGCCAGGTAGGGTTGCACCAGTTCCTGACCATTGCCAGGGATGATCTGTACAAGATCGGCAACTGCCTTAACGAATACTATTTCGCCAATTCATGATAACCCCTAATTGATCTGAAATGCCCGAATTTAAAATACAGCACATAACTAAATACTCGTACGATAACTTTGTACGCGACAGTGCCAATAAGATCATCCTGTTCCCGATAGCAGATCTCTACCAGGAGGTTTTAAAGCACGATTTGAGCATCACCGGCCACCCCCTTGTAGATACGTATATTGACTATTATGGCAATGAGGTAGGCAGCTTCACTTATACAGAACCACATAACCTGCTGGTGATCAACTCACAGGTATCCGTAAATACACATCCCCGCCCATTACCGCTAGACGATGTTGCAGCAGTCACCCAGTGGGACGAGCTATTCAATCTGAGGCATATTGTGCCCTACATAGACTTTCTTAAACAGGAGTACTTTGAAGGCCTGAGCGAACTTACCCCGATAGTAAACGGCGAACGTAATGCCAACGACACGCCCTACAGGGCAGCATTAACCTTTATGGAGTACGTTTTCAGGAACTTTGAATACATAAAGGGGGTAACTACAGTAGAAACCACGCTTGACGAGATATGGAAAATAAAGGCCGGCGTATGCCAGGACTTTGCCCATATCCTGATGGTAATGCTGCGGCTGGTGGGCATTCCTGCACGATATGTTAGCGGTTACATATGCCCCAACCGCGACGGCATGCGCGGCACCGGCGCAACACACGCCTGGGCCGAAGCGTACTTACCCGGTTATGGCTGGCTGGGCCTGGACCCTACAAACAACTGCATTGCCAACGAAATGCACGTGCGCCTGGCAGTAGGCCGCAACTTTAGCGACTGCTCGCCGGTGAAGGGTGTTTACAAAGGTTCGGCAAGGCACATACTGGATGTTTCAGTTTCGGTAGGGTACGAAGAGGAACACATTCCACAGGAAAAAGATATATTTACCGTTTCAACGTTTCCAAAAACCGACCATGTTGCACCGCGCAACAGCTACGAACGGTATATGGAAATTATACAGCAGCAGCAACAACAGCAGCAGCAGTAACGGAACTAAATATAGCACAATGACCTACTGTTTAGGAATTAAGGTTAAACAGGGCCTCGTAGCTCTGGCAGATACCCGTATTACCACCGGCACCGATACTACAATTAAAAAAAAGATCACCATTGTTCAAAAGAAGAACCATTCGCTTTTTATCATGACCAGTGGTTTGCGATCGGTACGGGACAAGGCTATTGTTTACTTTGACGAATTGCTGGAGACGGAGGAGTTCACCAAATTGTACCAGGCCGTTAATGCTTTTGGCCAGCAGGTACGCCGGGTTGCCGAGGAAGACAGGCCCACTCTTGAAAAAGCAGGCTTTAAGTTCGACCTCAACACCATAATCGGCGGGCAGCTAAAGGATGATGAAGAACACAAGCTGTTCCTGCTTTACCCGGAAGGGAATTGGGTAGAGTTAGGGCTGGGCGCCCCGTTTGTCATTATCGGTAATTCCGGGCATGGTAAGGCTATTCTAAACCGTGTGGTAAATGAAGATTCGGATATGCGGCTGGCACTTAAAGCTGGCTTCCTATCATTCGACAGTACGCGCGTAAGCAGCAATAATGTAGACTTCCCTATAGATGTGGCACTCTACAAAAAAGGCACCTTTGAGTTGGTAGAACAGCGTTTTACCGAAAAGGAGATGGCCGAAATATCTGCCCAGTGGGACGAAGAACTAAAAAATGCCCTGATGAATATCCCGGGCGAATGGATGGACAAAGCTTTTGATAAATTACCCGTAAATACAAATGAAGTTTAAAGTATCGGCAGAGTTAGCTTATAACGTAAAAGCGCCAAGCACGCTGATATTGAACATAAATGCATTACGGACAGACCGGCAAAACATAATAGAAGAGAGCCTTGTCCTAGATCCGCATATTAACTCTGAAGAACTCCCGCCAATACATGGCGAAAACCGCTTCGTTAGGTTGGATATACAGCAACCGGGGCCAATCGCTGTGAGTTATCATGCCCTGGTGGACAATTACTACGAGGTAAGAAACCACTCTAATATGCCCGAAATACCGGTGGCGCAATTTCACCCATCGGTGCTTACTTACCTTAACCCAAGCCGCTACTGCCAGTCAGACAAGTTGTACCGCCTGGCAAGCAACACCTTTGGTCACATTCACACACCATTTGAACAGGTTTTTGCAATAACAGACTGGATCCACAAAAACGTGGAATATCTAAGCGGCTTCACCAATTCGGAAACATCCGCTTATGATACCGTAACCCAGCAAGCTGGTGTATGCCGCGATTTTGCACACCTGGGCATTGCGTTGTGCCGCGCGCTTACTATCCCGGCAAGGTATTTTACGGGTTATGCTTACCAGCTGTATCCACCAGATTTCCATGCTTGTTTTGAAGCATATTTGGGCGGCGATTGGGTACTATTTGATGCTACGCGACTAACACCATTGAACGGTCTGGTGAAAATAGCCAACGGGCGAGACGCAGCCGACGCTGCTATAGCCAGCATATTTGGCGACGTGGAGTTTAAAAGCATTAAAGTGTCAAGCGAATATGCAGGTGAAACACCGTTTGAGCCTATTTATTACACCCGACACGTGAGCGACGGTGTCACCTACTTTTGATAGCTACTAGCAAGTTCAGCTTCTACTTTCTCTATTACTTCAGACATTTCATCGGCACGTTTTTGCCAGGTGTTTCCCTCGGCAATGTCCAGCCGCGATTGTCGCTTGGCTGTTGTATCCGTATTTATTTCTTCCAAAATATCACGCAGAAAATCTTCCTTATTGTCTGCTACTTTGATAATGCCCTCAAAGTCAGACAGGTCACTAAAGTCGGTACTTACTACCGGTAAACCGGCGGCGAGGTACTCGTTTATCTTCATGGGGTAAATGCCCCGGGTAAAGTCGTCTTTAATAAATGGGATTATGCCTGCAGAAAACTCTTTGGAATAGCCGGGCAGCTGCTCCGGCGACTTTGCACCTTCCAGCCTAACGTTAGGGTACTTTCTTAGGATAGCTTCACCTCTTTCGCTGGTAATGCGGCCAACAAATGTAAAAGTAGCATCGGGCATTTGGGTGAACAGGTGTTGCAATATGTCGTAATCCAACCGGTCGTCTACACTGCCAACATACCCAACCACCTTTTTATCCGTGTTTACATCAGGGTTAAACCCCTGGCGGAACAGCGATGCTTTTACGGCATTATTTACAATATAACAGCGCTCTGTCCAGTCCTTTTTACTTTCATAAAGTCCTTTGCTGGTCACAATAACGGCATCCACCATTTTCATGAAAATCTGCTCCAGCTTAACGCCATGCTTGCTCAGCCATGATCCTGCCCCCTTAACCTCATCGTAGCAGTGGTATATCAGCGTTTTCTCGTTAAACCTGCGCCCGGTCATCACGCCCAAGGGCGGGTTAAAGGATACTATGTTGATAAGGTCCTCCTCCATTTTCAGCCGTTTTAATGCCTTGCGTATGGTACGCCTTATAAGCAACCCATTATAGTTCAAGAAAAATTTGTGCAGCTTACCGGGGGGCAAAAAGCTAACCGGTACCACCAGCGGCGGCGTTAAAAGGTAAACCGTACCGCCACCTTCGGTAGCAATATTGGTTATGCGGCTTTTAAGCCCCATAGCCTGTATATAGTCCAGCTTTTCTTTTGCTTTAACACCTACTATCGCGTCCTTATAGGTATAAGGGTTTTCTACAAAAAGCACCTTGTTGGTAGTGCTAAGCACTTTCATCAGCTCAACAGTTGCTTTAATATAGTTACCATGCCATTCGGTGTTACATATGCACAGTATATTGCGATTTTGGAGCATGATTGGGTATTTGTAGAAACTACTAATATAGAGATTAAACGACAATTGGATAGGGGAAGTTACAAGCTGATTAATTCGCGGACTGATTAATTTAACTATTGTACAATATCGGGCGGCTTTCTATCTTATAATTAATTATTTTAGCGGAAGTATGTCCCCTTATACCCGCCGCCTAACCTTTAGTAAAGCAGTTTTAACCTGCGTGATGCTATTTGCGGCATTCTACGGCCAGGCGCAGCAGCAACCAGCGGCTGCCGACCCTCTTTCAAGGCTTAAAGACCTTACCGAAGTTAAAGACATTAAACTATTTGGCGATTCGTTACTTAAAAAGGCACGGCAGCAAAATAACAAAGTGTTGGAAGGGCGGATACTTTCTGCCGTATCTTACAAATGTTATAAGGCCGGCGAAGAAATAGAGGCGCTAAAATATGCGCAACAAGGTGCTGTTGTAGCACCCAAAAGCGATTCCGTAACCTATGTGCGTCTCAGGACGCTTATTGCCTGGATGTACAGCCGTCAGGGTAACAGCAAGGAGGCACTAAAAATTGCCTTCGCCGTGTTGAGAGAGAGCGAGCAAGCAGGGTGGAAAGCGCTTGTTGTCGATTGTAAGATCTGTATCTCTGACCTTTTCCGTCCTGTTAAAAATGCTGCTAATGCTATCGCCTACGCCGACCAGGCTGCGAAAGAATCCCTGGCGATAAAAGACACCATCCGGTATGTGAATGCGATAAGCATGCTTGCCAATGCCTACTCAAACAACCCCAAACCTAATAGCGATCTCCCCCCGGAAAACCTTCGTAAAGCTGTTTACTACTTGGAAACCTTGTTAAAAAAGCCTTTTGAGGACAAGCTGAACTTGTTTGCCAAAGTGAACATAATGGGCAACCTGGGCATGTTCTACCAGGACCAAAACCGTTTTAATGAAGCGGAGAAGATAACCCTTGCCGCTTACGAACTTGCTAAAAAAAACAACTTTGTATCACTGCAAAAACACGATTTGCGGGAATTGATGACCATAGAGATTGGCCGCAAAGATTTTAAAAAAGCAGTTGAGTATGGCGAACGGGCACTTGCCACACAGGCAGAAGCCAACAGCAGCAGGTTAATGCTGGTATCAACCTACAGGCGGTTAACGGAGGCTTATACAGGTGTAGGCAACTACAAGTTGGCCTTAAAATACTCCGAGAAGACGAGAGATTTAAACGACAGCTTACTATCTGAAGATCAGCAACGCATCGCATCAGACCTGGATAAACGGTATAAAGCAGACACACAACTGCTGGTAGCCGCACATAACAACACCATGCTTACACAGCAGCGCAACTTTATCATCCTGCTGGGATCTGTAGTTTTAGTCATCTTAACAATAGTATACACATGGATTGCTGGCAGGAAAAAGCGCGAAGCGGCCGCCCTGGCCGAAGAACACCGGCAACTGGCACAGTTGGATACCATGAAAAACCGCTTTCTTGCCAACATTAGCCATGAACTAAAAACACCCCTGACATTAATTATGGGGCCGGCCGAGCAACTACTGAACCATAACGTAGTTCCTGAACAACAAAAAAGCAACCTGCTTGCCATACAGCGGAATGGTAAGAAACTGCTGGATATTGTAAACGAACTTTTGGATTTGGGTAAAATTGAGTCGGGCAATATAACACTGAAACCGTCAACGGTTAACATCCATGAACTTATCACGCTGATATTCCAGAGCTTTACCTCGGCAGCCGAATACAAGAAGGTGAGCTACTCGCTTAGCTGTGATATTGATAGGGCCCTTACGATCTCCATTGACAGGGATAAGTTCGAAAAGATAGCTAACAATTTAATCAGCAATGCCCTAAAATTTACCCCAGCGAGCCATGCTGTTAACGTTAAAGCCACAACAACAAACGGCTTTGTTAACTTTACCGTACATGATAATGGGGACGGGATTCACCCGGATGATGTCCCTTATATTTTTGACAGGTATTTTCAAAGCAACCGCAACACTCCTGCAGAAGGAGGTACCGGTATAGGGCTTTCTATTGCGAAAGAGTTTGCTGAGTTGATGGGCGGTACTGTCAAAGTCGAAAGCAGCTACGGATTGGGCAGTACTTTTACAGCGGAGATACCAATAGTTGCCGCAACAAAGCAAGACAAAGCGCCGAAAGATGCCAAGCAATTAAGCATAATTGCAAAAACAACCTTTTTACCTGTTACGGAAAGCAGCACCATATTGCTGGTAGAAGACCACCGGGAAATGGCAGATTACATCATCTCAATTATCGGGCAGGATTATCAGGTCCTTACAGCGGA
Organism: Mucilaginibacter terrenus; assembly: GCF_003432065.1. NCBI lineage: Bacteria > Pseudomonadati > Bacteroidota > Sphingobacteriia > Sphingobacteriales > Sphingobacteriaceae > Mucilaginibacter > Mucilaginibacter terrenus. The sequence goes on from NZ_QWDE01000002.1 coordinate 97,405, forward strand.
CAGTGGCATTAGTGCGCTGTCTTCGTTAGATAGCATTAACCGCTTGCCTGATCTAATAATTTCCGACGTGATGATGCCCGGTATGGATGGCTTTACCTTGCTGGATCACCTTAAAGCACACCCAAAATACTTTAAAATACCGGTAATTATGCTCACCGCACTTGCTGATAGCAAAAGCAAAATGCGCGCCTTGCACACCGGGGTAGATGATTACCTTACTAAACCTTTTATGCGGGATGAGTTGCTTGCACGTGCCGCTAACCTTATAAATAATGCAGCTTTTCGCGACAAACCAGCGCCCGACGAGCAGAAAGAAGACTCTTTGTTGGTTTTACCGGTAGCTTGTGCCCAAACAGACCCCGAGCCCCTACGCGATCTGTCGCCTTCGGACATGGCATGGTTGGCTACACTGGAGGATACTGTAAGAAAATTCATCGGCAAAACAGACCTCAACCTGGCTATGCTAAGCTATGAAATGGCAATAAGCGAGCGCCAGCTTTTCAGGCGTATAAAAGCCATCACCGGCCTTACCCCTAACAAATACATCCGCACTATTCGCCTCCAGATAGCCCGTGAGGCAATAGAGAGCGGCCGTTACCGCACCGTTGCGGAAATAGCCTATGCGGCAGGTTTTGATACCCCTGCTTATTTCAGCAAGCTCTATAAGGAGCATTTTGGCCGCGATGCGTCAGAACTAATATAACTCCAGGCCTATCCTGTACAATGGCAGTTTTATAATATGCCAAGGCAGTTTTGTTCATGTTAATGGCGGTTTTGTTAAGCAATATGGCAGAATATCCCGTATGGTTTATTCTAATTTTGTTTAAAAACCTACACAATGAACTTAATATATAATGAACAAACCCCTGCCATGAAAACAACTCCTGCCGAAGACCTTAACGTAGTGTGCCCCAGATGCGGAAGGAAGTCTTGCATGCGTATAAAAAGAGGTGTATTGGTAAAAACACTTTTACCCTGGCTTAATTTAAAACACTATCATTGCCAAAACTGCATCCGCAACTTTTATAAGTTCTAAATCCGGCTACAACTTACAGGCATACGAACAATTAGCTTTTGAACTTTACAGTAGCTATATTAGTTTTGTTTAAAACCTGGTATGACCCCATCACCCGCTTCAGACTTAGAAACTATCAACCAGTTGCTTGATGAGGCGTATGGCAACAGGATACACAACCTTAAGTACAGTGTTAAGCTTGCAAACCAGGCCCTACAGCATAGCCGCAGGATAGGCGATAAACCTCTTACAGGCAAAAGCCTTAATCTTCTCTCTCTTTTTTACATGATACAAGGGGCGCACAAGCGCTCGGTAAACATGGCTAAAGAAGCAATTAAACTGTTTGAAGAGTTGCAGGATGAGCAAGGTGTTGCTGACGCCAAGTACAGCATTGCAGGTGTTTATTACAAGACAGATAATTATCACCTGGGGCTGATTTGCCTGTTCGACTGCCTTAGCATCTACCGTAAGTTTAATGACTACCATAACCAGGCGCGCACGCTTAAATCGTTGGGTACTATTTATGAATATTTTGGCGATCCAAAAAATGCAATCAAATCCTACGAAGCTTCTATAGATGCAGCCAGGAAGGTGAAGGATCTTAACCTGGTATCTAACGCGTATAACCCCTTATCGGGCATTTACCTTAACCAAGGCAAAGCTGATAAAGCACTTCGGATTATACAAGACTCCATTGCTATCAAAGCAAAAACAGGCGACATTCGCGGGCTGGCTTTTGCGTTGTACGGACGCGGCAAAATATACACCTTCAACGGTCGGCTGCATGAGGCCGAGCAGGACTTTAGCAACGCCATTGAAATACACCTTAATGCCGGCGAAAAGCTGGGATTGGGTATGGCTTACCAAAAAATGGGCGAGCTGTATATAGCAATGAACAGGTTAGACAAAGCAAAGGCATTCTTGCAAAAAGGCCTTGATTTTAGTAACCAGTACAACATTGCTATAGTCCGTTTTAAATGCAACTTCCTGCTGTACCAAATAAGCAAACAGGAGAACGACACCGCTAAGTCGCTGGAGTACCTGGAACTTTACCTGCATCAGAAGGAAGCGGTAATTAATACCCAAACGCTTAAAGTTATTGAGAACTATGAACTGATTGTGAAGATGGAGTCCATGGAGAAAGAGGCGAAACTCCAAAAAGAAAAAGCTGCCATTGTTGAAAAGCAGAAAAGGGCGGAGGAAGCCGCCCGCATAAAGCAGGAGTTCCTTTCTACCATGAGTCACGAGATACGTACACCGCTAAACGCAGTAACTACTATCACCTCTATGATTACAGCGCGCTCCGCTTACGACAGCGAATTGATGGAGTCGCTAAAGGCAGCATCCAACAACTTACTGCTGGTAATAAATGACATACTGGACTTCACCAAGCTGGACTCCGGCAAAGTAGAGATAGACAACCGGGCATGTATGTTTACAGAGCTGATGGAACATGTTGTAAAAACATATCGGGCCCTTGCTCAACGAAAAGGGATAGAGTTAGTGCTGGATGCAGATGCATCCCTGGCAGAATGCTATGAACTTGACGAAACGAAATTGTCGCAGATTTTAAGCAACCTTATCAGCAATGCTGTTAAATATACCGACCGTGGCCAAGTAACACTGCAGGTAAAGAAGACACAAACGACAGGCGATACTGACACCATCCATTTCGTAGTTGCAGATACGGGCACAGGCATACCCGAGGAATACTTTGATGAGATATTTGAAAGTTTTTCTCAGCCTAAAGCTATTACCACCCGCAAGCACGGCGGATCAGGGCTTGGGCTGGCCATTGTTAAAAAGCTTACTGCGTTATACAACAGCACCGTTAACGTAAAAAGCAAGGTTGGCGAGGGCTCTGAACTTTCTTTCGAGATCACGTTGAAACGGGCCCAGATTCCCGGCAGGTTAAAGCCCATGAACACCGAGGGGTTAAAAGGAAAAACTGTACTGTTGGCCGAAGATAACATGATAAACGCCATGGTGGCCCGCAAGCTGCTTAGCAACTGGGGGATAGAATCTGAACATGCTGTTAACGGCTTAGAAGCTGTAGAGAAAGCCGGACGAAAAGTGTTCGACTTTATTTTGATGGATATTCACATGCCCGAAATGAACGGTTTCGATGCCACAGAGCAAATTCGCCAGCAACAGAACCCCAATAATACTACACCTGTCTTTGCCCTTACTGCAGATATTACCGCTGAAGGAAACTCTGAATACAAAGATTATTTTAGCGGCTTCCTGCGCAAGCCTATAGAAATTGACCGCCTTTATACTGCCTTGTTACAAGCGCAGGCTGTTTAACAATAAATTATAATTCCTCATGCTTTGTTGGTAATATTACCGTTTTAGCTTTAAATAGCTAAGCGAAATATTGAACGCCATTATAGTCAGGAAAAATGAAAAAATACGGACTTATCGGTTATCCGCTGTCGCACTCCTTTTCTAAAAAGTACTTTACCGAAAAGTTCGACAATGAAAAGATCGTGGACACGGTTTATGACCTTTACCCATTAGAGCAACTTAAAGACTTAACACCACTGTTAAAAAGCAATCCGATGCTCTGCGGGCTAAATGTTACTATTCCGCATAAAACAGCTGTACTGCCGTACCTGGACTGGATAGAGCACGACGCGAAAACAGCGGGCGCGGTAAACTGCATCCGCATAATAAGCCAAAGTCCCGTGTCCGTTGCTTTTTCAGGGGAAGTGGGTATACTTGGAGACGACCTGCGCCTGGAAGGTTACAACACAGACATACATGGGTTTGAACGCTCGTTAAGCCCGCTGCTGACAGGCGATCATGATAAAGCGCTTATACTTGGCGACGGCGGCGCTGCAAGGGCCGTAAAGTGTGTACTGGAAAATAAGGGTATCAAGTTTAAATCTGTTACGCGTAAGTCGGCTGAGGACCATATTTTATTTCATGATCTTACAGCTGATATGGTATCCGAGTACAAACTCATCATCAACACCACGCCACTGGGCACTTACCCTAATGTAGACGAGTGCCCGCCAATACCTTACGAGGCAATTGGGTCAGACCATTTGTTGTATGACCTTGTTTATAACCCCGCTGAAACAATGTTCCTGGCTAAGGGAGCCGAACGCAAGGCGACCACCAAGAATGGTTATGAGATGCTGGTACTACAGGCCGAAAAAGCATGGGAAATATGGAACTCAAAAGAATAATGAAGCTCACGAGTTATGTATTGCCATTTGCTGCTGCACTATTGCTTAGTGCATGCGGGGGAGAACCGGATTACTCACCAAAGCCGCGTGGATTCTTCAGGATATACTACCCTAAAAAGGATTATATAGCTTATGAGCAAGGATGCCCCTTCACGTTCCAATACCCTAAATACGGGCAGATAGAACCAAACAAAGCTAAAGATGCTAAACCCTGCTGGCAAAACATCCAGTTTAAAGACTTCAACGCCACATTGCACCTAAGCTACGAGCCTATAAAATCCAAACAGGAGTTTAATGAGTTGGTGGAGGATGCCCATAAGCTCAGCTTTAAGCATACAGTAAAAGCAACTTCTATAGACGAGGCGCGCATTGCCTACCCTGATCGTAAGGTTTATGGCATTTACTATACTATTGATGGTAATGCAGCTTCATCCGCGCAGTTCTTCCTTACCGACAGTACTAAGCATTATTTGCGTGGTGCCCTTTACTTCAATTCCGAGCCGCGGCTGGACTCGATACAGCCTGTATTAACCTTCCTGAAGAAGGACGTGGATGTGATGATCAGGAGCTTTAAGTGGAAGTAAAATAAACCCAACCCTTTGGGCCGCACTGTTCAAAAGTGTTCAGCTTTTTTTGTGCCCATGCGTTTTGAACACTTTTATTTCACTTGATCTTCATTCGCGAAAACCTTTGAAAAAAGCACTATTAAGGCGGTTTTTTACCTGATTTCTATTCAGCAACCTTTAAAAACCGCAGCAATTAAACAGCTAAATTTCACTTTTATTTGCAAGCAATACTATTTATTACAGGTAAATTTTACCTTCCGGCGAACACAAAAAAAGAGCGGCTTTCTTTTTAGAAAAGCCGCTCTTTTTGAAGTTATTTATTTTACTTGATCACGGTCGATACTTTGTTGTCAAGCGTGATGTAGTCAGTAAGTATTTGTCCTGCTTCAATCTTCAGGAAGTCCAGGTCTTCGTTCTTCGGTTTTGCTTCGCCTTTCTTTAATGGCGGCAAGCCCAATGCTACACGGCGCTGGTTGCTCTTTTCAAAGGCGGTCTTCTCATCCGTATCACGTTGTTGTTTAAGCTGCGCCTCGTTTAGCGTTACGCTAGTCTCGGCATCGCGCTTTTTCATTTCGGCAATGTCTTCCATCAGGTATTTAAAGCTTGCGCTGGTGCTCATGCGCTGCTCGTGCATTTTAGTTAGCTGTGGCAGTACCGATGTAAAGTCGCCAACCTTTGCGTAATCTGTTTTCGGGATCACATCGTAAGGCATTGCAGATGGCTCAGTGTCTTCACCATATTTATCCATTGGGATAACCGATGGGAAGGTGATATCAGGCATTACACCTTTGTGCTGCGTAGAACCACCGCTAACGCGATAGAACTTACCAATGGTTAGGTTAAGCTGCCCAAATTTGTTTTGACTGCCGGTAGCCACCGTGGTAGATTTACCCATCATTTTAGCTAAACGGTCTTTAAGTGATGGGCTGATCACCTCATCAAGGTCTATAATGCGCTGTACCGAACCCTTACCATAAGTTTGGGTACCCAATATAACGCCGCGGCCATAGTCTTGTATAGCGGCAGAGAATATCTCTGTTGCAGAAGCACTAAAACGATCTACCAATACGGCAAGCGGACCAGACCAGGCAATTGCCGGATCGTCGTCTTTCTCTACCTCTACCTGGTTACGTGGGTCACGCACCTGCACCACCGGTCCAGTTTTAATGAACAAGCCGGTAAGCTCAGAGGCTTCCATAAGCGATCCGCCACCATTTTGGCGCATATCCATCACGACACCATCAACGCCTTCGCGTTTAAGGGTGTCTAATATCAGCCTAACGTCGCGGGTGGTACTTTTATAATTGGGATTGCCGCTTTTGTAATCGTTAAAGTCCAGATAAAAGGCGGGTACATTAATAATACCTATTTTAACCTGTTTGCCATTAAGGTTGTACGTACGGATCTCTTTCTTGGCAGATATATCCTTAAGGATGATCTTTTCCCTTACCAATTCCAATATTCTTGGTTTGGCAGTGGTATTTACGCCTTTCGGCAAAATTTGCAAACGTACGGTAGTACCTTTTGTACCGCGGATAAGCGCTATCGCGTTTTCTATCCTCCAGCCAATAATATCCTGAAACTCGCCTGCTTTACCTTGCGCAACACCAACTATGCGGTCATCAACTGCAAGTTGCTTGCTTTTATCAGCCGGGCCGCCCGGTACAATGCTGGTAATGGTTACGTATTCGTTTTGAGACTGCAGGGTAGCGCCTATACCTTCCAATGAGCGCGCCATATCAATATTGAAACGGGCCGCTTCTGAAGGAATAAAGTAATTGGTATGCGGATCTATAGCGCCTGTGAACGAATCCATAAATACCTGGAAAACGTCGCCGCTGTTCATTTTATTCGATTGCGACAAAATGTTGGTGTAGCGCTTTTTAAGGGTAACCTTATTAGCCGCCAGGTCTTTCCCGGTAAGTTTCAAGTTAAGCAGGTCGTATTTTACACGTTGCGCCCAAAGGTTATGCAATTCCGACTCCGAAGAGGCAAATGGCAGTTTCTCACGGTCGTAAGTAAAGGTTTCGTTTTTAGCAAAATCAAAATCCTTACCCAGTTGTGCTATAGAAAAGTTCACGTACTCGTTGTAGCGTTTCTGGAAAACGTTGAACATATAAAATACGTGGCTCAGGTCGCCCGCTTTAATATCGTCGTCCAGCACGGTTTTGTATTGTTCAAATTCCTTAACGTCCGATGCGAGATAGTAGTTGTGGTTAGGGTCTATCTTCTTTAGGTAATCTGTATAAATCAGCGCTGAGATGGAATCATTTAATTCTACCTTTTTGTAGTTATAGCCAGATACCAGGCCCGCTACCTTTTGCATAATTACGCTTTGCTGCGCATCAGGCACCAGGTCGTTTGGTCCTGCTTTTCTTGCAGGTACCGGTTTTGAGGGAGAGGCGTTACAGGCAAGCGCGGCGCCTAACACCACCAATAAATAAAATTTCTTAAACATATCTTTTACGGTAATTAAATCTGGGCCCTGGTTAAACATCAATACTTGTGCCTGTTTTATTTTGCTTATAAAAAAAGAGACAGCCACAGCCGTCCCGCTAATATATTGAATAACAATATTACAATTATGTTTGTGTTGTTTTATAATACGACGGGCATTTTACGCAATTGTTACACAGACCTATGTGTTTAGCCAATTAATTACATAACGCCCGGGCGGGCAATTAATTATGTGCAGAAAGCGTAAACGAAAAGCAAGAGCCTTCCCCTTCTTTACTGGTGACGTTTACCGTTCCCTGATGATCATTAATAATGCGCGATGTAATATAAAGGCCCATGCCTAATCCGCTGTACTTATGTATCACGCCTTCACTCCTGTAAAATTTGTTAAACACATTAGCTATAGTATCGTCAGACATCCCGATACCCTTATCTTCCACGCAAACAGTTACTCCCCCTTGCTCTTTCCTGGTGTAAAGGCGAACCGGGCTGCCAGCAACCGAGTATTTAGCTGCATTACCTACTAAGTTACTTAACACCTGTTCAAAACGGAGCTTATCAATAAATACGTTACACGTACTATCCAGGGATATCTCCAGCGTGTGCGACGATATGAGCACCGTTAGCGATTCTGAAAGCTCTGTGATAAACTCGTTCAGATCTGTAGGTTTACGGTTGTACATTATCTCGCCGTTCTCTATCTTACTTATGTCTAATAGCTGCTGCACCAGGTTGTTCAGCTTTAGGGTTTGTGTATCTATTTTCTTCAGGTATTTGGTAAGGGTTTCATTTTGCCCCTTATCTGCACGCACAGCAAGCTGCGCGAATGAACGCAATATAGTTAACGGTGAGTTGATCTCATGGCTTACAACGGACAGGAACTCGTTCTTTTGGCTGTCCAGGTACCTTGCTTCTGTTAAGGCGGTTTCATGCTGCAGGTTTAACTGGTGCAGTACTACATTTTGCAGCTTAACCTCTTCATAGGCACTTATCGGGCCTTCTTTTTTAAACTGTTCTTTAACAAGTAGCACCTTGTGTGCATCAACCTTGGTATGCCTGGGTATAGATAGGCGCAGCTCAACCTGTAAGCGATCTCCGCTAATGCTGGTATTTAAAACCGGCACCAGTTTGCGGGCATATTCAAAACCTTCGTTGTGCCTGTTAAAATCTTCTTCAACAACGCCGGATATTTGTGCTACCATGTAGTAGCGCCCAGTGTCGGTAGTAGTACCCAGCACCGCAACCCCATGTATGGCTTTATCTATAACCTCGCGGCAAACTTCAGATACTGCGGTAGAGAATGCTGTTTGTGTTGAAATGCTGAGGCCCAGTAGCTCAGCCATGCGGATAGACCTCTTATAGGCGAGTATAAGGTCCATTTCGTTCTCGAGGGTGATAGAAACAAGTTCTGTCATATCAATTAAATCTGGCAATAACAACAGACATGTCGTCCGTTCTGCGTGCAAAATCTTTATAAATAGCGGCAGCCTGTACAGTTATGCTGCTGCGGACAATGGCTGGTAATTTATTAACTTCCCACCGCGAGCGCATCCCGTCAGAACATAGCACCAGCTGGTTGTAGTCGGCCAGGTCAAGTACCTGGTCGTTCATGGTATTGGGCACGTTATGGCCGATTATGCCATTATATGCCAGGTGGCTTTTTGACATTGCAGGGCCGGAAAGCTTGGCTGATATATTACCTACCCCTGCTATGCTCAGCTTCCGGGTGGTTATATCAACCACTACAATAGTGGCCACCATGCCACGTGTTTTACGTACCGAGCTATGCAGGTACCTGATGATCTCTGTAGGGGAATGCAGCGGACATACCTTAAAAGCTTTAGCGGCTTCGTTAACGGCAAAATTAGCCTCAGGGCCATGCCCCAATCCATCAGCAAGCATCAGCTTTATATATTGTTCCGTTATTTTAATTGAAAACCCATCGCCACTGGTGGTTTCACCCGGCTTGGAAACTACAATGGGCGAAAGCAACAACGTATTCTTAATCCTGTTTTTAGCGGGCGGCGCGGTTTTATAAACCCTGCTGTAAAGAATGGTACCCCAACCTTTTTGCGAATATATATCAAATTCGTCCGAAAGGCGTTTTATGCTACCCAACCCATGGCCCATTGTGTTTGTGGTAGAATAGCCGTCGGCCATTACCCTGTTCACATCGTTTATCCCGGGGCCATTATCAATACATATCAACTCTATAAACTCTTTACCCTGCTCCGCAAAATGCGCAAGCAGTATCTCACCGCCGTCGGCATACTTATGCAGGTTAGAGGTTATCTCTGCTACAATAATATCCAGTTCGGCAATCCGTTTCTCGGGGAACGCGGCGTTTAGCGCAAGCGCGTGTACGGCTTTTTTCAGAATTGCGTAGTAGCTCCTGTCTGAGACATCAAAGCTAATGTGCGTGGCATCAACCATTGGCCCACTTTAAAATAGTAACTATTGTACCCTTACCCAATTCGCTCTTAATATCAAATTCATTTACCAGCCGTTTAGCCCCGGGCAGGCCAAGGCCAAGGCTTTTTCCTGTACTAAAGCCGTCTTTTAAAGCCATGCTAATATCTGCAATGCCCGGCCCCTGATCCTTAAAGGTTAAACGTATACCATTATCCCGCCCCCTTGTAACCACCTCTATAAGCACCTGCCCGCCATTGCCATAGCGTAGCATATTGCGCACCAGTTCGCTGGCGGCAGTAATAAGTTTGGTTTGATTGACAAGGCCCATGCGAATTTTAACTGCATACTCCTTAACCCGGTTACGAAAAAGCACAACGTCCTGTTCGCGCTGAACAATAACGGTGTCTTTATTCAGGGAGATCGTCGCTGTTATCATCTTCCTGGTCTATTGTTTCATCTTCAAACTGAATCTTTGATTTCAATAGATCCATGCCGCGCTCGACATTAAGAGCGGTGTAGACCCCTTTTAACGGCAGGCCAAGTTCTACAAGCGTAATAGCAACAGCCGGCTGCATGCCAACAACAACCGTTTCTGCATCCAGCAGCTTAGACATAACCCCTATGTTGCCAATAATGCGGCCCATAAAAGAATCGACGATACTTACCGCCGATATATCTATAAGGATTCCGCGGGCACCGGTTTTGCTCACGGCCTTAACGAGGTCGGCCTCAAGGTCAAGCGCAAGCCTGTCATACAGATCAACCTGTATAGTTACCAGTAAAAACTGGCCCATTCTTAAAATAGGAATTCTATCCATAGCAGATAAAATTGATTACAGCTTTGCAGCGTTTTTACGTACCTCTAATCTCATTGTCCTGAAAGCATACTGCAACGCGCTGGCCAGGCTTGCCTTGGTAACAATGTCTGACAGGTCTATCCCCAGGTGCACAATGGTTTGCGCAATTTCCGGCCGTATACCGCTTATTATACATTCGGCACCCATCAGGCGGGTTGCACTTACTGTTTTTAAAAGATGCTGTGCCACCAGCGAGTCAACTGTAGGGACACCACTAATATCTAATATAGCAACACTGCTGCTCGATTCTACAATTTCGGTAAGGAGGCTTTCCATCACCACCTGCGTGCGGGCACTGTCCAGCGTACCTATTATAGGCAAGGCTAATATACCGTCCCAAACACGTATCACCGGGGTGGAGATTTCGGTGATCTCGTCTGTCTGGCGGAGGATAACTTCTTCCCGGCCTTTTATGAACGTTTCAAACGTCATAATTGAAAAGCCATCCATCAGCCGCGAGATAGCCAGGCTAAGGTCAACAAATTGCGCAAGGTCTTTAACTTCTTCCCTAAGTACTTGCAACAGGGCTTCTTTAAGACTGATGATGAACAAACCTGTCTCGCGAGGGCTAAAACCTTGCCTGGACCTGGAAATAGAAATTCCGCCCAATATCTCTATAACCTGATCGAAATCATCAGAATCCGGGTTGTTGATATTATTATCGTTGATAGTTTTAACAAGTGCAGATATTAACTCGTCTGACTCCTGGCGCAGATCCTCATTGCTCATAAGGTCCTCACGCATCGAATTGTCGGCCATCTGGTTAGTCATCCAGCGTTCCAGTATAACAGCTTGTTTCTTTTTTAAAAGCTTAGAGATATCTAAAGGCATAGGGCTTTGTTGAAATTTTATGGTAATAGTACAACATTTTTGCGTATTACCAAACACCGCCCTATGGGTATTATGAAATAGTGGATAAAAAAAAGTGCAGCGGGTTACTTCGTCTTAACAACTACTTCCGCGTTATCAGCATAGCGCAAGTCAGTTTTCGGGAGCCAGATTTTGTTGCTCTGAACAAACCGGATCTTGCTGTCAATCCTTTTGACGTCATCGGTACGGTTGGCCAGCTCAGCAATTTTGCGGGCCTCTGTAAGGTCCTGCTGTGCTTGCTCCAGGTCGCCAAGGTCAGCCTTTATCATGGCCAGGCTTATAAGGCTGTTAATGGTGTGTGGGTTGTCGCTTTGGTTTTTGGAGATAAGGATGCTTTGCAGGAAATACCACTTAGCTTCGGAAAGGCGGTTCTCCTGAACATATAATAAAGCCAGGTCGCTGAAGTTGTAACTCGCCATTGCATATTCCCTGAAGCGCATATGGTGCTGCGCTTCGCGCATCACCAGGTTCTCGCATACGTTTAGATTATAAGCAGAACGCGCTATTTTGAAACCCGGAAGCTTTATGTTGGTAGTTGACTTAATTAAACGCTTTGCCGAATAGCTTTTTGGTTGAGCTGTAATTAAGGGCAAACGCGGGTGTTTTTTGAAGTCGCCGCGCCACCATTGTGCAGATGCAGTAAGGTTTAGTGCGCAGAAGAGGAGTAAAAGTATGTATCTCATCTATGTTTTCGCCCGGGAATAGTTAAATTAACTGGTAAGTAAAGATACGCACAAATATTGCATTGTCAAGAGACAAATTTAATCGCCCGCATATTAAGATGTAACGATCTTGTTTTACGCTCCTGAAAACGTAAAAGTTTCATTGTTAGTATACTAGATGCTTAATCTAAAAGCGGGAGAATGTTACGTAGAGGCGAACAGTTTAAGCTATTCAAAAACCTCTACTTCGCCATCGTGCAGGGCCCAAACCATGTACGGGTGTGTATCGGCATGATAAATATCGCCTGTGCTGCTAATTCCTATCACCCCTGCAAAGCCGTCGTATGGTTTCATTTCGTCAAGGGTTTTATCTGTCGCAGCAAAAAGCGGCATACCGTCGGTAACACGGGTAACAATTTTTGTAGCCACGCTGCCGCTTACAATGTCTTCGCCCACACCAGTGCAGGATATTCCAGCAAACGCATTGGCGTAGTTGCCGGCGGTAGTTGCGGAGTCACTCACGCGGCCGGGCATCTCAAACCCTTTACCACCGGTAGAGGTTGCGGCGGCAATATCGCCATATATGTCCAGTGCTACAGCGCCAACAGTGCCCAGGCGGATGGAGTCACTAAGTTTTTTCTCATATTCCTTCCTGCGCTGAGGCGTTTCGGGGTTGTAATAGTCAAACCCGTTCTCGCGGGCGAAATCGCATGCGCCTTTACCGCTAAGCACACGGTCTTCGTAGCCCATCAGCTTTTCGGCAATGCAAATAGGGTTGCGTACATCCTCAATATTTATCACCCCCGAAAACTTTTGTGTCTTTCCGTCCATTAGCGAAGCGCTCAGGCGTATTTTGCCGTCGCTTTGTATCTGCGAACCGGTGCCGGCATTAAACAGATCGCAATCTTCCAGCAGGTGTACGGTGTAAACTACGGTTTGTGCCGCTGTATGTGTTTCCAGGTACTTGTGCCCAAGCTCTACAATTTCGCGCAAGGCATCCTGCTTGGCTTTTTTTACTTCCTGGTTGGTTTGGCTTTCGCTGAAGAAGCCGCCGTGTATGATGAGTTTCATTGCAGGTCGTTATTATCAGGCGCAGTTATAAACTCGCCTTCCTCTACTTTAATTGCCTTTTTTATGAGCAGGCGATGTTGCATCAGGTCGTACTTATCAAATATGGACATTACATGCACCTTCAGGTTCTCAATGGAAACCGGCGCACCTATCTCTACATCATAAATGTTAGTCTCTACCATATTCGTGCCATCAACCAGCATAATCAATCCGCTGCCAATGGCCTCCATCATGCTGCCTTCGGTAATCAGCAAACCGGCATCCTCTCCAAGGCCAATACCTAATATCCCCGGATTGGTGGCTACTGCATAAAGCAACCGGCCTATACGGCCGCGCTGCACAAAGTGCGTATCAACAATAACGGAATCAATAAAGCCCAGGCCTGCTGTTATCTGCACTTCGCCTTTTATCAGGGCTTCATTGCTCTGCCCGCGATAGATCATATGGGTAGATGCCGCGGCAGCGCCTGCGGAAGTCCCGGCTATAACAAAGTTTTCTTCGTTATAGCGCCGTTTTACTATCTGCAGGAACTGGGTGCCGCCAAATATTGCAGTTAGGCGCAGCTGATCGCCGCCGCTGAACATCACCACATCTGCGCGGCTGATGCGGTCTAAATACTCAGGACTTGAGGCGTCTTCCCTGCTTTTAATGTGCAGCACATCTACGTGCTTTACGTTAAGCTGGTTGAAGGCTTTTATGTACTCGTTACCTACTAAGTTTGGGATCTGCGAGGCAGTGGTGATCACCTCTACTATAGAGGCCTCCTGCTTTGCCGACTCATTGATAATGCGGCGAAGTATGCCTTTTTCGAAAAATTTGATGTATTGCGGCTGCATTATATGTTCCAGCACGCTCACGTTACTGCCCATATCCACAGCGCCGCCAATTATAACCAGTTTTCCTTTAGGGCTCATATAGCTTAAGTATCGTTCAATACAAATTAAAATAAAAAACGGTAAAAACCACTGATTTAAATGATAATAATGCAGTTTTTAGGCCGAAACATTTTATCTGCTTTAGAAGTTTTCTAGCTTTAGGACGTATTACCCCCCTAACTACATACACGATTTTACCCACCTATGAAAATAGAGAACATACAAGTACTGCGCGGCCCTAACATCTGGAGCATTTCCCGGAAGAAATTAATTCAAATGCGGCTTGACCTTCAGGAGCTGGAGCACAGGCCTACAAACGAAATTGATGGCTTTTACGAGCGCCTTAAAGCGCTGCTTCCCTCTCTGTACCAGCACCGCTGTTCGCCCGGCGTTCCGGGCGGCTTTTTTGAGCGTGTAATTGCCGGCACCTGGATGGGTCACGTTATAGAACATATAGCCCTGGAAATACAAACACTGGCAGGTATGGACACCGGGTTTGGCCGTACACGCGAAACCAAAACGCCCGGCGTATACAATGTAGTGTTTGCTTATGTAGAGGAGAAGGTGGGCGTATTTGCCGCCGGTTCTGCAGTACGCATAGCAGAAGCCCTTATAATTGGCGAAGAGTATGACCTGGAAAAAGATATACAGGAAATGCGCGAGATACGCGAGAACACCCGCCTGGGACCAAGCACCGGCGCTATCGTTGAAGAAGCTATTGCCCGCAACATACCCTGGATAAGATTGAACAACCAGAGCCTGGTGCAACTGGGTTACGGCAAAAACCAGGTACGTTTCCGAGCTACCATGACCGAGAAGACCAGTAGCATAGCCGTTGATATTGCCAGCAATAAAGACGAAACCAAACGGCTGCTGCAAGAGCAGGCCATTCCCGTTGCTAAAGGTATGACCATTAGCAAAGTGGAGCAGGTGGTAGAAGCAATAAATAAAATTGGTTTCCCGCTGGTGTTTAAGCCGTTGGACGGCAATCATGGCCGCGGCATCAGCATAAATATAAAAACTACCGAAGAGGCCATTGCGGCATACGAACACGCGGCCCGTATATCCCGTCGCGTTATTGTAGAACGTTTTATTACCGGTTACGACTTCCGTGTGCTGGTCATCGATAATAAAATGGTTGCTGCTGCCCTGCGCGACCCAGCCCACGTAAAAGGCGACGGTACCCATACCATACAGGAACTGATTGATATAGAGAACACCGACCCTCGTCGTGGCTACGGGCATGAGAATGTGCTCACGCTGATAGATGTAGACCGCGACACACTTGACCTGTTAGATAAAAAGGGGTATACCCTGGACACCGTACCTGCAGCAGGAGAGAAAGTGTTTGTAAAGTCGACCGCCAACCTAAGCACCGGCGGCACATCTGTCGATGTTACGGATCACGTGCATCCGCAGAATGTTTTCATTTGTGAACGTATCTCTAAAATTATAGGTTTAGATATTTGCGGCATAGACATAATGGCCGAAAACCTGACCGAGCCGCTAACCGAGAACGGAGGTGTAATATTAGAAGTGAACGCTGCACCCGGCTTCAGGATGCACATAGCACCAAGCGAAGGCTTGCCCCGCAACGTAGCCGGGCATGTTATAGACATGCTTTACCCTCCGGGTGCGCCGTCGCGCATACCTATTATTGCTATCACAGGCACAAACGGCAAAACAACCACTACGCGCCTTATAGCGCATATTGTAAAAAATAACGGACACCGGGTGGGCTACACCACGTCAGACGGTATTTATGTGCAAAATACCATGATGATGAAGGGCGATACAACAGGCCCGGTGAGCACCGAATTTATATTGAAAGATCCAACAGTAGACTTTGCTGTACTGGAGACAGCCCGTGGCGGTATCCTGCGGTCCGGACTGGGTTTCAGCAGTTGCGATATAGGTGTTATCACTAATATACAGGAAGACCACCTTGGCCTTGCGGACATACACAACCTGGACGACCTTACCCGGGTAAAAAGTGTGGTACTTAACTCCGTAAAGAAAGATGGCTGGGGGGTGCTGAATGCCGATAACGAGTACTGCGTACGTGCAGGTAAAAGGGCTGATTGTAACATTGCTTACTTCAGCCGAAATGAAAACAACCCCGTTATACAGGCACACTGTAAAAAAGGCGGCATAGCGTGCGTGTGCGAGAACGGCTTTATTACCATCCTTAAAGGCGACTGGAAGATCCGGGTACAACGTACCAGTCTTATCCCGCTAACATTTGGCGGAACGGTACCGTTCATGATAGACAACGCCATGGCTGCAACACTGGCTACCTTCCTGTGGGGCTTCAAAACAGAAGATATCAAGATTGCGCTGGAAACGTTTATCCCATCTGCTGCGCAAACGCCTGGAAGGATGAACATCTTTAACTTCCGCGACTTCCGTTTCATGATAGACTTTGCTCATAACCCCGACGGATACATTGGCATACGGGAGTTTTTACGCCATGTAGACTCTCCTTATAAAATTGGCTTGATTGCAGGTACCGGCGACCGCAGGGATGATGACATACGCGAACTTGGCCGCCTGGCTGCTACCATGTTCGACCACATACTGCTGCGCCAGGAAAACCATATGCGCGGCCGCACACGGGAGAACATACTGGACCTGATGATAGAAGGCATTAAAGAAGTAAAAGCGGATATGTCTTACGAGATCATACGAGGTAATAATGAAGACGCTGTACAGGCAGCTATCGATCGTGCCAGGCCGGGTGCTTTTATAACCACATTAAGCGACGCGGTAGATAACGCTATTGAAATAGTACAAAACTTCCAGGAGAAGGACAGGGATGGCAACCCATTGCTGTAAGTGGCATTTATGAATATACCTTATTAAAGCTCCTTTACAGGAGCTTTTTTATTTTCAGCTGCTTTACGGCTACGCGGAACGGAGAGATAATAATGCCATAACAGCATACTGGCTACTGTGCGGTATGGCTTCCACGGTTCAGCAATCAGCAGCAGTTCTTCCTTCGTTGTTTCCTTTGGTAGCGCCTTAAGCTGTTTAATTGCGTTCACAATAGCAAGGTCGCCCAGGGGCAGTATATCCGTATGCTGCAATACAAACATCAGGTAAACGTCAACAGTCCAGTTGCCGATGCCCTTTAACGCGCACAATTGTGTACGTATGGCTTCATCTTCCATCTGCTCAAATGCTTTTAGGTCAATTTGCCCGCTGATGATTGCTTCCGCTAAATAGCGTATGTAAGCGGTTTTTTGCCTGCTGCAATAACATTCGCGCATTTCTGTATCGGTTAGCAGCAGCACCTGCGCCGGGGTTATTTCCTGTATCCGCTCGCGCAGTTTATTAAGGGCAGAAAGCGCTGATGCCAATGACACCTGCTGCTCCAGGATAATATGCACAAGCGTTTCGAAGGTGTTTGCTCGGCTCCACATCGGCGGATAACCGTACTTGTTTATCACCGAAGCAAAGTCGGCGTCAGCAAGGGCAAGCTGATCGCAGATGGAGTAATAATTATCTTTGTTAAACTGCAGAGGCATAAGTCGGTTAATCAATATTACTAATTTTCTTAGGATATCGCGTTTCCATTTATCATTTTTACTTCATGAACAACCTGCCGCCATTAGCCGAACGCATGCGACCAAAATCGCTGGACGATTATGTGGGTCAAAAACACCTGGTAGGTAAAGGCGCCGTACTGCGTAAAGCTATTGAAAGCGGCTCGCTGCCTTCTATGATATTTTGGGGACCACCGGGAGTAGGCAAAACCACGTTAGCCTATATCATTTCTCAATCGCTTTATCGTCCGTTCTTTTCTTTAAGCGCCATCAATTCCGGGGTTAAAGATGTGCGTGAGGTAATTGAAAAAGCGTCGGTGTTAAGGGAGCAGGGCGAAGTGTTACCCATATTGTTTATTGATGAGATTCACCGCTTCTCCAAATCGCAGCAGGACTCGCTGCTGGGAGCGGTGGAGCGTGGCATAGTTACCCTTATTGGCGCTACTACCGAAAACCCGTCATTCGAGGTGATCTCCGCATTATTGTCGCGATGCCAGGTATACATCTTAAAGCATCTGGAAGAGCAGGACTTGCTGGATCTGCTGACAAAGGCTGCTTTGGAAGATGAGGTTTTAAAGCAAAGGAAGATCAACATCAAAGAGCATGAAGCACTGTTGCGGTTAAGCGGCGGTGATGCCAGAAAGCTGCTTAATATATTTGAGCTGCTGGTGAACTCGTTTGATAAGAAGAGCATCACGCTCACCAACGACGTGGTACTGGACCATGTGCAGCAGAACATGGCCCTTTATGACAAAACTGGCGAGCAGCATTACGACATCATATCCGCTTTCATTAAGTCAATGCGCGGCAGCGACCCAAATGGGGCCGTATACTGGCTGGCGCGAATGATAGCGGGCGGGGAGGACCCTATTTTTATAGCCCGCCGTATGCTTATACTCGCATCGGAAGATATAGGTAACGCCAACCCGAACGCCTTACTACTGGCCCAAAGCTGCTTTAACGCCGTACAGGTAATTGGCATGCCCGAGTCGCAGCTTATTCTCTCCCAAACCGTTATTTATCTGGCAACGTCCGCTAAAAGTAATTCGGCTACCACGGCTATAGGGACAGCCATGTCGCTGGTCAAGCAAACAGGAGACCTGCCCGTTCCGCTGCACTTACGCAATGCACCAACAAAACTAATGAAGAACATAGGCTATGGTAAAAATTACCAGTACGCCCACAACTTTGAAGGAAACTTTGTAAACCAGGACTTTTTGCCGGAAGCTATCCGCGGAACTAAAATTTATGAACCCGGTAACAACGGACGGGAAAATGAGTCAAAAGAACGTTTAAAGAAACTTTGGGGCGACCGTTATAAGTATTAGCCGACTCTCTATTCTAAATTCTTTCCTTCTGCTTCTTTTAAATTGTTATCTTCCGTAGCATTTGAAATCCTCAATATGATATCTACCTTTTTCAGTCACGAACTAAAGTCCTTCTGGCGTTCTTCAAATACCGGCAAAACCATTGCTGTTAAAGTGATAATGGGTATCCTTATACTCATCCTGCTGCTTTATGTAGTGGTTTTTGGCATCTTCTTGGACATGATCCTCGGTAAGATGTTCCCTAAAGAAAACCTCACAGTGGTTTTTTGCGGCATTATACTGGTGTACTTTCTGTTCGAATTGCTCATGCGGCTGCAACTGCAGGAGCTGCCTACACTTAAAGTGCAGCCCTATCTGCATCTTCCTGTGAAACGAAATACGGTAGTGGGCTATCTTGCGCTTACCGCATTGCTGTCATTTTTCAACCTTTGGCCAATCATCATTTTCACGCCGTTTATACTTAAGGTTATTTTGCCTGCGCATGGCGCCGGAGCGGCTTTGGCGTTTATCCTTTCGGTGATAGCACTATCGGTATTTAACAACTACCTGGCCATGTACATTAAGCGTAAGGCTAACCTAAATGGCTGGGTGTTCCTGATAGCGGGTGCAGTACTTACCCTGATAACCTGCGGCGATTACGTATGGCATTTGTATTCGCTAAAGGCGGCATCTTACCTATTTTTTGGCAACCTGCTTACCAGGCCTTACCTGGTGTTAATACCTGTTTTGCTTGCTGCGGTAATGTATTACGTGAACTTTGTATACCTCAAAGGCAATCTTTACCTGGAAGAACTCGGCTCCCGCAAAGCTTCAGCTTACAAAAGCAGCACTGAGATACCTTTGCTTAGCCGATATGGCCGCGCAGGTGACCTTGCTGCTAATGAGATAAAACTGATACTCCGCAACAAGCGCTCCCGTTCCGCGCTTACTATGGGGCTCTTTTTTATGTTCTACGGATTAATATTTTATACGCAGGCTATTTATGGTGAAAGTATAAAGGTGTTTGTAGGGATGTTCATGACGGGTATCTTCATAATCAACTATGGCCAGTTTATGTTTAGCTGGCAAGCATCGCATTTTGATGGTTTGCTGGTGAGCAAGATCAGTTTTACAGATTTCCTAAAGGGTAAGTACCTGTTATTCACAATTGTTTCTACAGTGGCTTTCCTGTTAACTGTACCCTATGTATACTTTGGATGGCGGGTGGTTATGATACATTTTATTATGTACCTGTGGAACCTTGGCGTTAACACCACCATTGTGTTATTCTTCGCCAATCGCAACTATAAACGTATCGACTTGTCTAAAGGCGCCTCCTTTAACTGGGAGGGCGTTGGCGCTACACAGCTGCTGTTGTCGCTGCCGCTAATGTTACTGCCCTATTTAGTTTACCTGCCGTTCAAATTTCTAGGTCAGCCCAACATAGGTTTTGCCGCGCTGGCGTTAACGGGTATTGTTTTTATCGCCACCCGCAACTTCTGGATCAAAAAACTGGAAGCTGATTTTTATACCAAACGATTTAAAATAGCCGAAGGCTTTAGAAAGCAATAAGATGATAGAGATTAAAAACTTAAAAAAGGTTTATGCAGGCGTTACCGTTGTGAACGTTCCGCACCTGGAAATTAAAAGCGGAGAAAGCATAGGGCTGGTAGGTAACAACGGCGCGGGCAAAACAACGCTGTTCCGTATGATACTGGACCTTATACGCCCGGAAAGCGGAGAGGTGCTATCAAACGGTAAAAATGTATCGGGTGCCGAGGAGTGGAAAAACTATACGGCATCTTACCTGGATGAGGGCTTTCTAATTGATTACCTTACACCCGAAGAGTACCTGTATTTCATTGGGGGCCTGCACGGAAGGAATAAACCACAGGTAGACGAGTATTTAGCCTCTCTAACGGAATTCTTTAACGGCGAGATCCTGAAAAAAGGCAAGTACATCCGCGACCTGAGCAAGGGTAACCAGTGCAAAGTTGGGGTTGGTGCCTGCTTACTGCAAAGGCCGCAGTTGTTAATGCTGGATGAGCCCTTTGCCAACATTGATCCCAGCACGCAATTCAGGCTAAAGAACATCCTGAAAACGGAAAACAAAAACCTGGGTGTTACCACTATTGTATCCAGCCATGACCTTAACCATGTTACCGATGTATGTGAACGTATTTTGCTGATGGAAAAGGGCGTAATCATAAAAGATATTGCTACCAGCTCGTCCACCCTATCAGAGCTTGAAGAATACTTCGGTGTCGGGCAGACAACCTCTACCAACACGGGCATTGACAACGAGGAGAACCACTAAGGCAGAACTATGTATTTGATAAGAGAAGCGACCGTTAACGACGTAGAGGGTATCATTAAAATAGCAGAACAAACCTGGTGGCCCACTTATGAACCGCTGCTGGGCAAAGAACAGGTATCATACATGCTTAATGAGCTTTATTCATACGGCAAGATTTACAGCCAGGTAAACAGCGGGGCACAAACATTTCTTTTGCTTACCGAAGAGGATGAGCCGGTTGCCTTTGCTGCATACTCTCCAAGAGAAGAAAACCCTGACGTATATAAACTGCACAAGCTTTATTGCCTGCCCTCGACACAAGGAAAAGGTTACGGTAAAATACTAATAGATACCGTAGCTGAAAAGACCAGGGAAGCCGGCAAGAACACACTGGAACTAAATGTGAACCGGTACAATAAGGCCAAAAGCTTTTATGAAAAGATGGGCTTTGAAATAGCTTATGAGGAAGACATCCCGATAGGTGACTACTGGATGAACGATTACGTAATGCGAAAGGCCTTATAGGTAAGCTATTAATTACCGGAGCTTTTGCTCTTATCTCCGTCTGCTATTTGCTTTATCAGCGATCCCCATGCCAGTGGGTTAAGCAATGGGTTGGTGATGGAGTGAGAGTTTACAATGTTGGTGTGCATCTGCTGGGCGTTTGCAGATTGTATCTCCTGCCCATCACGGGCAAGCGTATTCGAAATAGCTGCTATAGATGCCCTGCTTACGTTCTTACGCGCTATCTCCAGATCGTCATCGGCAATTTTTGCCGTTACAAAGTCTTTCCTGAACTCATCTGTAGTTGCCCAAGGGAAAACGTGGAAGGTTGGCAGGTTGGTTATTTGCGGCTTAAGATGAATTTGTGCCGTATAGCTTTTGTTCACGTTTGCCGGGATAACAACGGTTGTAGGAGCGTAGCCTACAGCGGTAAAGCTGATGGTATCCTGCTCATGGGCTACAAAGGAGAAATAGCCATTGTAACTGGCTACGGTTACTGCATTGTGGTAGCTCTTGTTGGTTACGCTTACATAAGGCACCACGGTTTTCAAGCTATCTGCATTGTAAATGATTCCGGTAAACTGCACCAGAGGCTTCTCTTTTTGGGCAAATGCCGAAAAGGAGATCAGTAGGAACAATATGCCAATTAGTTTTCTCATTACTGCGTACCTATATTACGAAGCCTTTAATCAAATGTTTTATAGGGGCTTGCAAAAATATGCTATTCAACAAAAAAGGGGTAGTATTTAACAATTATTAACACTAGCGCAAGTTCTCAGGGAGTACTGCATTAGGGTCATCTATATCCGTTAGGTTTATCGCCTCAATGGCAGTAATTTCCGGTACTGCTTTCTTTATTGCTTGTTCTATCCCGGCCTTAAGCGTCATGATGCTCATCGGGCACGATCCGCAAGAGCCAAGCAGCCTAAGCTTAACCACGTTTTCAGGGGTTATTTCTTCAATAGATACGTTACCGCCATCTGCCTCCAAATATGGGCGTATGGTGTCTAACGCTGCTTCCACCTGATCATTTAAACTCATTCTCTGTATTTTATTAAAAGTAAAGTTATTAATTATTTATAACATTCACGGTATTTGCTCTTTGTGCGTTGCAAATAGAAACCTGTTGCGCTACCCTGCGGGCCATCTCCATAAAAGCTACGGGCACGGCGCCATCTTCTTCCAGTACAATAGGCTTACCGGCATCGCCGCTATCGCTTATGCCTTTAATTAACGGTATCTCTCCAAGGAAAGGCACTTCAAGCGTCTGCGCAAGCCTCTGGCCGCCACCCTGCCCAAAAATGTAATACTTGTTGTCAGGTAACTCTGCAGGAGTAAAGTAGCTCATGTTCTCCACTATGCCCATTATCGGTACGTTAATAGCCTCCATCATGAACATCCCAACACCCTTTTTGGCATCGGCAAGCGCCACGTTTTGCGGCGTAGTTACTATCACCGCACCGGTAATAGGGAAGTTCTGCGTAACGGTTATGTGTATATCTCCTGTTCCCGGCGGCAGGTCAATCACCAGGTAGTCCAGTTCGCCCCAGTCGGCATCGTTAAACAACTGTTTTACCGCGGTTGACACCATTGGCCCGCGCCATGGTACGGGTTGGTTAGGATCGGTAAAAAAGCCTATCGAAAGCAGCTTAATTCCATATTTTTCAATGGGCTCAATGCGTGTTTTGCCATTTACCTGGCTGGCCATTGGCCGCGCACCTTCCAATCCAAACATAATCGGGATGGACGGGCCATAAATATCGGCATCAATTAAACCTACTTTGGCACCTGTTTTTGCCAGCGCCAGGGCCAGGTTAACAGACACTGTAGACTTACCAACGCCACCCTTACCGGATGCAACAGCTATAATATTCTTAACGCCAGGCACACCGGTGTTGCGCTGCGAGGTTACGCGGGAGGTCATTTTAACGTTCACCTCGATTTCCGGGCTGATGAAATGCTTTATAGCATTGCGGCAGGCGTTTTCTATTAGAGCCTTCAGAGGGCATGCAGGTGTTGTGAGTATTACCGAAAAGCTTAGCTTGTTTCCGTCTATGGCAATATCCTGTATCATGTTCAGGGTCACCAGATCCTTTTTCAGATCGGGTTCCTCTACGTTGCTAAGGGCTTGTAAAACTTGTTGTTGAGTAATAATCATATTTATTTGCGGGCAAAAATATAAAAACAGGTGGTGGGGAACGTTTGTTAAAAAAACAATTTGCAGTGATCAATCGTTGCACCGCTGCATATTTAAGTTAGTTTTGACGTAAATTTTCCGAATGCGCCGTATCAATCCAAAGTATCTCCGTATCGCTGGTGTAGTAGTAGCTGTGTTAGTGGTTATATTACTTATTGGCGGTTATGCTGCTTACTCTAAACGTGAAGTACTACTGCAGAAAGCTATTTACAAAGCTAAAGCTAAAGCAAAAAAGGATTATAATTTAGATGTAAAGATTGGCTCGGCCCGTTTCACCGGGTTAGCTACCGTGGCCTTCAGCGATATTTCTATAGTTCCCTATCAGCGTGATAGCCTGTTGTCTATTAAGCGCTTTGATGTAAGCGTAAAGTTGTTCCCGCTTATATTTGGTACAGTTAAGTTGAGCGATGTAGTGTTGCAGGACGGCCACTTAAACCTCACCAACATTAACGGGGTTAAAAACTTCGATTTCCTGTTCCGCAAGAAGAAAGATTCTACACAAACGCATAACAAAGTTGACCTGGCCGAATTGTCAGACAACCTTATTAATCAGGTGCTCTACAAAATACCCGAGAACCTTGTGCTAAACAACCTGCTGTTAACCATGCAGGACGACTCTACTAAATTAAAGCTACTGGCTACCGCTGCAAAGATTGACGATGGGCAGCTTACCTCTACTATCAAGTTAAATGATAATGAAGCCACCTGGCACTTAGCTGGCAAAATGCACGCGTCTGACAAGGACATAGATGTACGCATGTATGCCGACGGAAAAAAGGTAGAACTGCCGATTATAGAGAAGAAGTTTAAGCTCAAACTAAACTTTGATACGCTGACCACCAAACTCACCAAAGTAAAGAACAGCGATGGCGAAACAAAGATTTACAGCTCGTTAGGAGTAAAAAACTTGTTGATCAATCACCCGGCGCTGTCGCTGAACGATATTGTTATCCCTAATGGAGCTATAGATGCTAACATATTTGTGGGGTCTAACTATGTATCACTCGATAGCTCTTCTGTTATTCACCTGAAAAAGATTACAGCTAATCCGTACATCAAATACACCCTCAATCCGGTAAAGATCTACGAACTAAAAATGCATACCGGCTGGCTCAACGCGCAGGACATTTTTGATTCTTTCCCCACCGGAATGTTCGAATCTTTGGAAGGCATGAAGGTTGCCGGCAGACTGAGTTATAACCTTAATTTCTTCATGAACTCCGCTCATATTGATGATCTGGTGTTTGATTCACGGCTGGATAAAGATAATTTCCGTATTGTTCAATTTGGGAAAACAGACTTTAATAAGTTGAACAAAACCTTTGTATATACGCCATACGAGTACGGTAAACCTATGTCGCCACATACCATCGGGCCTGAAAACCCCGAGTTTACCCGGCTGGAAGATATATCGCCAAACCTGCGTAACGCAGTTATGACTGCTGAGGACCCATCCTTTTACCGCAACCGGGGTTTTGTGGAGGAATCCATCCGCAAGTCCATCGTAACGGATATTAAAACCAAAAAATTCTCGAGGGGCGGCAGTACCATCTCTATGCAGCTGATCAAGAACTCTTTCCTGGTACGTAATAAAACTTTGTCCCGAAAGATAGAGGAGATACTGATTGTGTGGATAATTGAGAATACGCGCCTGATGAGCAAGAACCGTATGCTGGAGGTTTACTTTAATATAATAGAGTGGGGCCGCAACATTTACGGTATTGGCGAGGCTTCTAAATACTACTTCGGCAAGTCTCCATCTGAGCTCACGCTGGGCGAAAGTATTTTCCTCGCTAGTATTGTACCTAACCCGAAAGCAGGGTTGTACCACTTTATGCCTGATGGTACGCTCCGCCCGGGGCTTCATGGATACTTTAACCTTATAGGCCGTTTAATGGCCAGTAAAGGACTTACAGAGCGCGACAGCAATGCATATGGCTTTTATAACGTTCGGCTTCGTGAGGGCTTAAGAAGAGGCATTGCACCTGCAGATACGGCAATAGCAGATAGCCTGCTTGCCCAGCCACAAAATGATGAAGGTGCGAATGTTGGTGTAGGCGTACAGGCTGCACCGGAAGAAGAAAAGCGCCCTAGTTTTATACAGCGTTTATTTGGAAAGAAGGATACCTCTGCTGCTGCAAAGGCCGAAGAAAAGATCAAAGAAACCAACGAGATGATTAAGGCCCGCTTAAAACAGGATATAGAAAACCTAAAGGCGGAGTATAAAGAGAAGATAGACAACGTAGATACTGCCGGCAAGTCGAAAAAGGAAATACGACAGGAAAAGCGACGGCTGAAGCAGGAACAAAAAGACAAAGAGAACATGATTAAGGACCGCATGCCTTAACGTTTGTCATGCCAGTATATAAATGTCCATCGGTTCAGTCGTGATTGCTAACCAATGACATGGTTACGTGTTTTAACATTTAATTTTGAATGAATTAAATAAAACACCATGTCTTTAGTTGATAAATTACAATGGCGCTACGCCACTAAAAAATACGACCCTACCAAAAAGCTTTCTGCCGCACAGCTGGAAGAACTGCTGGATGCTGTTCAGCTTAGCCCATCCTCAATAGGCCTACAGCATTACAAAATTCTGGTTATAGAAAATCCGGAGATTAGAGCCAAACTGCGCGAAGCGGGCAATAATCAATCACAAATTACAGATGCATCGCAGTTGTTTGTATTTGCAGCAATCACCAACTTAAATGAAGAATATGCTAAGGAGCACATTAACCTGGTTGCAAAAACACGTAAGGTAAACCGGGACACGTTGGCGGGTTTTGAGAATATGATAACAGGGGCTATTAAATCCCAATCTGCAGACCAACTGTTGGTATGGGCACAAAAACAGGCCTACATAGCGTTAGGCGTATTAATTACCGCGGCTGCCGATTTGGGTGTAGACTCGACTCCAATGGAAGGATTTAACGCTGCCAAGTTTGATGAGATACTTGGTTTAGCCGAGAAAGGATTAACATCAACCGTAATCGCGGCTGTTGGGTTCCGTGCCGAAGATGATGCTTATAGTAAGCTTACGAAAGTGCGTAAGCCTAAGAACGAGCTGTTCATCCACATATAAACAGTTTTCGGGTATTTGGCTATTAAGCCTATCTTTGCCGCCAAATGTCAGATAAAAAAGTAAGAGTTCGTTTTGCGCCAAGCCCTACCGGCGGTTTACACCTGGGTGGGGTTCGCACCGTATTATTTAACTACCTTTTTGCGAAAAAAAATGGTGGCGATTTTGTGTTGCGTATTGAAGATACCGACCAAACCCGCTATGTTGAAGGCGCAGAAAAGTACATTGCCGACTGTTTGCAATGGTGCGGCCTTATTCCGGATGAAAGCCCTGCCATTGGCGGCAGCTTTGCACCATATCGCCAAAGTGAACGCAAACCCATCTATCGCGAATATGCAGAGCGCCTGGTATCGCAGGGACATGCCTACTATGCTTTTGACACTCCGGAGGAACTTGATGCAAAACGCAAAGAGTTTCCTAATTTCCAATATGGCCATCAGCACCGTGGCAGCATGCGTAATTCGTTAAGCTTGCCGCTGCAGGACGTGGAGACGCTGTTGCACAATGGCACACCTCATGTCATCCGCATTAAGGTACCAGAAAGCGAAACCGTTACCTTTACTGATATGATACGCGGCGATGTTAGTTTTGAAACATCGCTGGTTGATGATAAAGTGTTGCTTAAAGCAGATGGTATGCCCACCTACCACTTAGCCGTTGTGGTAGACGACTACCTGATGAAGATTTCTCACGCTTTCAGAGGCGAGGAGTGGCTGCCATCGGCACCTGTACACCTGTTGCTGTGGGAGTACCTCGGCTGGAAGGCTGATATGCCGCAATGGGCACACCTGCCATTGATTTTAAAGCCGGACGGACATGGCAAACTCAGCAAGCGTGACGGGGCCCGCCTTGGTTTCCCGGTATATGCGATGAGCTGGACCGACCCAAAAACAGGTGAACTTACACCCGGCTTTCGCGAGTTAGGTTTTCTGCCGGAGGCATTTTTAAACATGCTGGCTATGCTGGGCTGGAACGATGGCACAGAGCAGGAGATATTCACGCTGGATGAACTTATAGAAAAGTTCTCTATAGAACGGGTTAGTAAAGCCGGCGCTAAGTTCGATTTTGAAAAAGCCAAATGGTATAATGCCGAATGGATAAAACGCCAGGATGCAGAATCGCTGAAACTAAAGGTAGCTGAAGTATTAAAGGCAAATGGTGTTATTGTTAACAATGAAGCGTACCTGCTTAAAATAATTGACCTGATAAAGGATAGATGTGTGGTTCTTGCAGATTTTGGACCGCAGGCATCATACTTTTTCCAGGCACCGGCCAGCTACGATGTCAACTCCGTTAAGCCTAAATGGACGGATGCAAAAACGGCATTTTTTAACGAGTTAAAAGAAACGTTAAGCTACTCATCGTTTGAACCGGCTGACCTTGAAACACGCTTTAAAGCGCTTACAGAAGCCAAGGGGTTCAAGATTGGCGACGTAATGCTACCGTTCCGTATTATGCTGGTAGGTGGCAAGTTTGGGCCTCATGTGTTTGATATCGCCGCCCTGCTTGGCGAAAGTGAAACCCTAAGGAGAATTGATAAAGCGCTGGAAGTATTTACCGCTACTGAATAGCGCTATAAAATACATAAAGCAAAACGCCCCGGATATCCGGGGCGTTTTGCTTTAGATTCGGCTATTAGCGCCCTTTTTTGGCATCAGGGAACTTCATGCGGTAATCCACATCTACCGCACCCTTAGATATATCAGTAAGTTTCTTTTCTATCAGGCGGCGGCGTAACGGGCTTAGCTTATCGGTAAACAGCTTACCCTCAATATGATCGTACTCATGCTGTATAATTCGCGCGGCCATACCTTTGAAGGTTTCTTCATGGTGTTTCCAGTTCTCATCATAGTATGAAATACGGATAACCGGCTTGCGCATCACGTCTTCCCTAATATCGGGTATACTCAGGCAGCCCTCGTTAAACGGCCACTCTTCACCGGTTTCCTCCAGGATAGTGGCATTGATAAAAACCTTTTTGAAGTCCTTCAATTCAGGCTCATCGTCGTCAAACGGGGTGGCATCTACTACAAATAAACGCATGCTCATGCCCACCTGCGGCGCAGCCAGCCCAACTCCTTTTGCACCATACATGGTCTCGAACATGTTGGTAACCAATTCTTTAATATGTGGATATTCCTCCGGCTCAATAGCTGGGGCTTTGCGCCTCAAAACC
Organism: Mucilaginibacter terrenus; assembly: GCF_003432065.1. Classification (NCBI taxonomy): domain Bacteria; kingdom Pseudomonadati; phylum Bacteroidota; class Sphingobacteriia; order Sphingobacteriales; family Sphingobacteriaceae; genus Mucilaginibacter; species Mucilaginibacter terrenus. The sequence goes on from NZ_QWDE01000002.1 coordinate 126,491, forward strand.
GGGTCGCCGTATGCGATGATAGGATATTTCATTTTACAAAAATAGGGGATTTATCTTTCAGGCTCAAATAATAAGGTTATCATACCGTCATTATCAAAAATCTCGTTGCTAATTTCCAGTACATTATCTGCAGAAACCGCATTTATTTTGGCGAATATTTCCTCTAAAGAATCTATCCTGTTAAAGTCAAGCAAACTTTTAGCCACTGATATGATCAGGCTCATCCGGTTCTCCTCGGCAAGGGCTATCTGGCCGATAAATTTTTCTTTAGCTTGTTTTAATTGCAACGTACCAAGCTTTGTGTCGCGTAGCTTTTTAAGTTCTTTGTGAACCAGCTTCAGTGCCTTGTCAGCCTTTTCGGCATCGGTACCGAAGTAGATAGAAAAGAGGCCCGTATCTGTTAATGCCGTGTAGTTGGACTCGATGGTATATGCTATGCCATGCTTCTCGCGGATCTCCATGTTCAGGCGGTTGCTCATCCCCATTCCTCCAAGCACATTGTTAAGTAGTAGCAACCCGTATTTATCTTTATGTGATGATGGGTAAGCACGGGTGCCCAGCACACAGTGCGTTTGAGAAATGGTCTTCTGTACCCGGTAGTCGCCCCTGCCAATAGCATGCGGGGCAATCCTGTTTTTACTGCTATTATTTTCGGGTATATCGCCGAAGTACCGCTCGCAAAGCTTAATCAGCTTCTTCATTTCATAATCGCCGTAAACGGCGAAGATCATTTGGTGCGTATTATAATTTGCCTTGATGAACGTATCAATATCATACCGGGTAAACGCATCTACAGACTCTACCGTTCCAAGGATATTATTACCAAGCGGGTGTTTGGGGAACAGGTAACCCTCAAAGTCGTCCTGTATGGCTTCTTCCGGCTGATCCAGGTAAGAGGCAATTTCATCCTGCACTACGCCACGCTCTTTCTCTAACTCGTCTTGAGGGAACGTGGAGTTGAACACAATATCCTGGAACAGATCCACCGCCCGTTCCAGATGCTGTTTCAAAAGAGATGCATGTATACAGGTATACTCCTTGGTGGTATATGCATTAAGGTCTGCGCCTACCAGCTCAAGGTGGTTAAGTATTTGTACCGTGCTGCGTTTTGTGGTCTCTTTAAAAAGCATGTGCTCTATAAAGTGCGCTATCCCTTCTTTCGCCGGTTGCTCATCGCGGGAGCCTGCATTATAAATAAAGCAGCAGTGTGTGATTGGAGAAGCATAAGGTTTAAGTAATATACGGATGCCGTTTGGCAGGGTATGGATATAATGATCTGTCATTGAGGTGCAAAGATAACTTTATAACACGCGTTAAGTTTGTGCCAAATCGCCGATTAATTATGCATTTGGTTTATGGTGATAATTTTATCGCTTTTATAAACGTTTTTACATTATTTTAGTACAATGAAACTGCAAATAGCCGACCTAGAATTTGAACCGCTGATACCTTACGAGCAGATACAACAACGTGTGGCAGAGCTTGCACAGCACATTAATACCGATTTTGAGGGGAAGACGCCTATCTTCGTGGGTATCCTTAACGGCAGTTTCATGTTCGCGTCTGACCTGGTAAAAGAGGTTACCGTTCCCTGCGAGGTTACCTTTACCAAGCTGGCCTCGTACTTTGGCGGATTATCACAAACGCGTACCATCCGCGACGACTTTGACCTGCATGTTACCATCGAAGGGAAAGATGTTATCTTGGTGGAAGACATTGTAGACACCGGTAACACGCTGAAATACTTGATAGAAAAGTTGTTGGTTCGTAATCCGGCATCTATCACCGTGTGTTCTCTTCTTTTTAAACCCGATAGCGTTATCCACAGCATTGAAGAGCTTAAGTACGTTGCTTTTCAGATCCCTAACGTGTTTGTTGTTGGTTACGGGCTTGATTACCAGGAATTGGGCAGAAATTTAAGGGGCATTTACAAGAAGATAGACTAAGCACCGGTACCTAAAGCCGTCATTAGCGCGTAAATGCCTTTAAATCAAGGAGTTGCTACACCAGAGGTGTTGTGAAATCTTGTGCGATTTTTTTTGCAGATGATGAAATCTGTTTTACATTTACCACGCAATCGCGTACCGGTGATACCTTCCCCGAAGTCCAAAAATCCTCCCGGAATCTATAGGCAGGCGGTTCATTAACTAAACAAAAAATATCATGTATTTACTTATTGCAGCAGCTATTGTGCTTGCTCTGGTGTTCATCAGTGCGCATATAGCACAGGAGTATCAACGCGCTATTGTGTTCCGTTTAGGGCGTTATCACAGGACGGCAGGCCCTGGGCTTTATTTTATTCTACCGTTTATAGACAGGCAGATAACGGTAGATATCCGTACACGAACTGTTGACCTGGAACAACAGGAAACCATTACTAAAGACAGTGTTACTATTAAAGTTAACGCGGTGCTTTGGTTTAAAGTGCTGAACCCGGAAAGCGCAATCATAAAAGTGGCCAACTACAACCAGGCGGTGTACCAGTTTGCCGTAACCGCCTTACGGAATATTATTGGCCAGCACCTGCTGGACGAGGTATTGCGCGAACGCGAAGAGATAAATGCAACCATGCAAAAGATAGTTGATGCAGCTACCGAGCCCTGGGGCATTAAGATAGTTATGGTGGAGATGAAGGATGTAGAGATCCCCGAATCGATGCAGCGAGCCATGGCGCGGGAAGCTGAAGCCATCCGTGAAAAGAGGGCGCGTATTATCAAGGCCGAGGCTGAACTGGAAGCGTCTATAAAGCTTACGCAAGGCGCCAAGCAAATGGAAGGCAGCCCAATTGCGCTGGAACTACGCCGGATGCAGATGCTTTCTGAAATAGGTATAGACAACAACACAACCACCATTGTGCTGGTACCGTCGGACTTTACCAATGCGGCTAAAAGCTTTACCGAGATGGTTGCCAAGCAATCGCCACAACAATAATTGTAAGTAGTTGACCAGGGCTTGGCTGATTTAGAGCCAGGCCCTGGTTTTTAAACCGCAGCAATTACAATGCTAAAAGCTTTTGTATCTCCGCAACTAGTAATTTGTCGCCCGGACGCCTGGCATTGCCGTCAGCAACTTTTCCCTGCTTGTTTATCAGCACATAACGTGGAATTCCGCTGATCTGGAATTTTTCTGATAAGGCGCTAAACTGATTGTTGCTTAGCAGTACGTTTTCTCCCTTTATGTCCAGAGTCTTTATCATAGCTTTCCATTCAGCTTCTTTAGATTGTACACCCAGGTACAAAAACACGACGTCTTTACCCGCGAACTTAGCTCTTAGCACTTTGGAGTAAGGCATCTCCGCACGACATGGACTGCACCATGTTCCCCAAAAATCTATGTATATTACCTTGTTGCGGTATTTGGCAGTCAGGTTGTTTAGCACACTATCTCCCTCGCTGATTGCTTTTTTAAAAGAGCTTGCAGCCAATGGCTCTGCTATGTGCGCTGCCTGTCGGTAAGCCGCCAACACTTTATTCTTGAAATAGGTATCAGTTACATTTTTTTCAAGAACACCGAGGTTTTGCTTTACGGCTTCCAGTTCCTTATCATGTATCAGCTTGTAGAATGCGTTGCAAAGCAGCACATCTTTAGAAAAGCTAAATGGCTGCCTGGCGAATAAAGCAATCGCACTACTTGCCGGATATTGCTTGCCAAGCTCCTTAGCGGCAAGATACAGGCGGTATTCGGCTATATATTCATTGAAATTAGATGTAAGCGCTTGTGACGGATCATTCACTGGGAACTGATCAACAAACTTATAATAACTGTCAGGCACTTTAAAGGAATTATCTTTGATCTGCGCATACCTTGGGTGCAGCCAGGGGTACCGCATCAGGTTTGATGCAAGCCGATACTTAAGGTCTGCCTTGGCCCAATTTACAAAAGTTGGCGAAAGCGCGTGTGCGCTTATGTAATTAGCTAAAAATGCACTATCCGCTTTAAACTGCGTAACTACATAGCTTTTATATGCATCAGGGTTTGAGCTATCACGCACGGCAAAGTTGTTTTTTAGTGCGCGGGCATTGGGTTCCGCACCGTAAATACGGATACTCTCTTTATCAAACGCGGCCCCGTAGGCCAGCAGATCGTAATTGGTTTGTGAATTGCTGCCTTTAAAGGAAAGCGTTTGCTCCGGGTCACCGGCATTAAACAACAGTTGCATATGATCGCCCGGACTAACAATAATGGTGGAGAGCTTGTCATTATACTCCATGTAAATGTCCTGGGTGCCTGTCTTTAGGAAAGCCGTTTTAAATGTACCATCGTTGTTTATCTTAACACGGAGTGTAAGCTCGTCGCCCAAAACAATGTCGTTGATGTAAAAAAGCACTGCATTTGCAGAATCTTTATACTTTTCAAAGTAATTTACCTTACCGCTTATGTAAACAGAATCGGTACGTAATGCAGATTGTGGAAATGCCTGTAGCGACAGCAGTATTGCTGCGGATAGGAGTAGGGCCCTCATGCCCTAAATATAGCAAATTGCTTGTTTAAAGCCGTACAGAGCAGTTTTTAAACATTAACCACTGTTAGCTCTTCCATGATTTCTATGGCTTCATCTATGCCCTGTACGTTATCTACACTCAGGCGAAGGGTATTCTTCACTTCCTTCAAGTTGGTGCGCCTTGGGTTACGTTGAACAAAATTAAGCACTTCCCGGAAAGCTTCTGTTTCGAAATAAGCAGACTGCTGATTGCTGATAAAATATCCGCGTAAAACATTCTTCTTCAGCGTCACTTTTTCAAAGCCGATAGCCTTACCCAGCCACTGCAGGCGCATAGAGTTAAGCAGGTTGTTTACCTGTGCAGGCACAGGCCCAAACCGGTCATGCAGCTGCTGTTTAAAAGCCTCCAACTCGGTTTCGTTCTCTAATTTGCTCAGGTCGGTGTACAGGTTATAACGCTCGGCTATGCTGGTCACGTACTCGTCTGGTATCAGCAGTTCCTGGTCGGTATCTATCTGGGTAAAAGAAATAAAAGGTTTCGGTTTTTCTTCAGGGAATACGCCTTTAAATTCATCTTCCTTAAGCTCCTGGATGGCCTCATCAAGTATTTTGTGATACATATCAAAGCCAATCTCTGCAATAAAGCCGCTTTGCTCGGCACCCAATAGGTTTCCGCTGCCGCGAATGTCAAGATCGCGCATAGCCACGTTAAAGCCGCTGCCCAAATCGCTAAACTCCTCGATGGCGCTTAGTCGCTTCCGAGCCTCATTGGTAAGGGTTGATAACGGCGGGCTCAGTAAATAACAATATGCCTTTTTATTGCTTCGGCCAACACGCCCACGCATCTGGTGCAAATCGCTCAAACCGAACATATGGGCATGGTTGATAATGATGGTGTTTGCATTAGGGATGTCCAACCCGGCTTCAATAATTGTAGTGGCAACAAGTACATCATACTCGTGATTTACAAACTTCAGCATCACGTCTTCAAGCGCGTCGCCTTCTAACTGTCCGTGCGCAATACCTACGCGTGCTTTGGGCACCAGCTTGTGTATCATGCCACCCAGCTGCGGCAGGTCGGCCACACGGTTATGGATGAAGAACACCTGCCCGTCGCGCTCTATTTCATGCTCTACAGCTTCTTTTATCAGCTTATCGTTAAACACATGCAGCTCAGTAGATACGGGCTGCCTATTGGGCGGCGGTGTAGAAATAATAGAAAGGTCGCGCGCACCCATCAACGAAAAGTGCAGCGTACGGGGGATGGGCGTGGCAGTCAGCGTAAGCGTATCCACATTAGCCCGCATTTGTTTAAGCTTCTCTTTTGTAGATACGCCAAACTTCTGCTCCTCATCAATTATCATAAGGCCAAGATCCTTAAACTTCACATCCTTGCTTACCAGGCGGTGTGTACCAATTATAATATCCACCTTTCCTTCTTTAAGGTTGGCAAGCGTGTCTTTTACCTGCTTTGTACTTTTAAACCGGTTCACATAGTCAATGTTAACCGGAAAACCTTTAAGCCTGTCGCTAAAGGTTTTGTAATGCTGTGCGGCCAATATGGTGGTAGGCACCAAAACAGCCACCTGCTTGCTATCGGCAACGGCCTTAAATGCTGCCCTTACCGCTACCTCTGTTTTACCAAAGCCCACGTCCCCGCAAATAAGACGATCCATGGGATGTGGCGATTCCATGTCCTTTTTGAAATCGGCAGTCGCTTTTTCCTGATCCGGCGTATCCTCATAAAGGAAGGATGCCTCTAGCTCGGTTTGCAGATAGCTATCGGGAGAAAAAGCATTACCGTCCTGCGCTTTGCGCAAGGCGTAAAGCTTGATCAGGTCGCGGGCTATGTCCTTAACTTTTTTTTTTGTGGTTTTCTTAAGCCGTTCCCAGGTATCGGTACCCAGCTTGTTCATGCGTGGCTCGTGACCTTCTTTGCCGCTGTACTTGCTTATGCGGTTAAGCGAGTTTATGTTTACATACAGCAGGTCATTATCGGCATAAATCAGGCGGATCATCTCCTGCGTTTTACCGTTTACATCAACCTTTTCCAGGCCAGCATATTTACCAATGCCATGGTCAATGTGGGTAATGTAGTCGCCGGGTTTCAGCTCACGTAATTCTTTAAGCGTAATAGCCTGCGAACGCTGGTAACCTTTACGTAGTTTGTACTTATAGTACCGATCAAATATCTGGTGGTCGGTGTAGCAGGCAAGTTTTTGTTCCCTGTCTATAAAACCTTCACGAATGGAGATACTTATCGGAGTAAACTTAGCAGTCTTATCCAGATCCTCCAATATGGCGTACAGGCGTTCTACCTGGCGTGCGCTATCCGTTAGGATGTAATTCTCTATCTTCTCAGCTTCGTTGTTCTTAAAATTGTGTATCAGCAGGCTAAAGTCCTTGTTAAAGGATGGCTGCGGGCGCATGTCAAAAGATATCTGCGCGGCGTCATGGTAAAAGAACTGTTTGCCAAACTCTACCAGCGGGAAATCATGCAGTTGATCGGCTATAAGCTTTTCATCTGTAAAGCTGAACTTAGGGTCTATCCAATCCGGGTTCTGGTTCTTTTCTTCCGATGAAAGAGCTTTCCACAGCTGGGTTGCTTTTTTATGGCCGGTTTGGATAATGTCCAGCGTAAACTGTACATCTTTTATCCATACCTGCGTGCCGGCATCCACATATTCCAATAAAGAAATGTTATTTTCGGTCAAGAACTTTGATTGCACATTGGGCACAATTGTAATGTTCTTTACCTGCTCTACAGACAGCTGGCTTTCTATCTCGAAAGTGCGAATAGATTCTATGAAGTCGCCAAAAAATTCAATCCGGTATGGCAACTCATGCGAAAAGGAAAATATATCTACAATACCGCCGCGCACCGAAAACTGGCCGGGCTCGTATACAAAGTCTACTCTTTCAAAGTCGTACTCTACTAAAAATTCGGCAATAAAGTCGATGTTGAGCTTTGAGTTAACCGCTATTTCCAGTGTGTTCTTCTCCAGCGACGCGCGGTCAATCACTTTTTCGGCCAATGCTTCCGGGTAGGTAACTATAAGCTGGCCGTATTCTGTCGAGTGATTAAGCTCGTTTAACACCTCGGCACGGGCCAGTACGTTGCTATTATCCGGCTGGGTAAACTCAAAAGGTTTGCGATAGGATGATGGGAAGAGAAGGACGTCCTTACCTGTAATATTCTCCAGGTCGCTTTGAAAATACGCTGCCTCTTCGCGCTCGGGCAGTACAAAAACAATATGCTTATGCTGCAAAAAGTACAAAGCTGCCGCCATAGCCGCATCTCCCGACCCGACCAGCCCACGTAGATGTACCCTTGGATTTTTGCCGGCATTAAGCGCCTGCGCCAATGCCTTTATCCGTTCGTCAGCCTTATACCTATCTAATATTTCCCTGATGTTCAAAACTGTGCAAATATAAGTAAATGTGTGCTTTCGGGCGTCAGCCGTTTAATTATCAGAAATTATAGCAAACAATTTAAGCTATTGTTTACTTTTTAATGATATTCAGCAAGATGCTTGAAATTGTATTTAAAACTTTTTCACCAAACTTTATACAAACATGAAGAACTCAGTTTTATTCGGATTAATCATAGGTGTTTTAAGCCTTGTATGGCTTTTTGTAATGCGCAGCACTGGTTATAACCTTAACGACAGCAAAGCCAACCCTATCGAATATGTGTCCGTACTTATTCCGCTTATCGGGCTGTTCTTCGGTGTAAGAAACTTCCGTAATGGCGAGCTAAATGGCAAAATGGGCTTTTTTGAAGCGATCATCCAGGCATTTAAGATCCTGTTAGTAGGCGGTGCACTTTCTGTATTTGCCGCTATTGTATTCATCAACCTGAACAACTCCGGTAACGACACCAGCTTTCAGAGCTTCAGCGGTCGTATTTTCGGTGCATTACTGGTTGGCGTGATAGAGGCTATTGCCGTATCTTTATTGCTCACAACCAGAAGCAATAAAGTTGACTAATAAAATCTTCAACCGTTATTTCGAACTTATTTTTTGGATAACTGCAATGGTCTGCCTGGCGTTTACAAACCCAGCGGGCCATTCGCATTTTAGCCTGTGCCCATTAAAGCTGCTAGGCTTTGGCTGGTGCCCCGGCTGCGGCCTTGGTCACTCTATCTCCTATCTTTTCCGTGGCGATGTACGTGGTTCTTTTCACGCGCACTGGCTGGGCATACCTGCTGTTGCTATCATCTTATACCGTATATACAGCCTCATTAAGCGCAAGCACGTTTTCACCGATATGCAAAAGCAAGAGCTGTAAACCGCACTTATTTCACCGTCAAATTTTCTGCGTTTACCGATGGTTTGGCTCTCGCCGCCAAGTTTGCATTGGCGTTTTTTGCTGCGCGCTGTAGTTTTACATCATAATCATTAAACAAAAACACTAAAACCAAAGACAATGGAAACTTACAATAATCCTTACATGGGCTTTCCTGATATGACACCAGAGGAAATGAACTATGTGCAGCAAACCGTAAGCGGCCTTAACGATAAACAAAGGCAATACTTTTATATGGTTTATACCGGTAAACGTAAAAGTGTGCAAGACATGCTCATATTTTCGTTAGTTGGCTTGTTTGTGGTGCCAGGCTTACAGCGTTTTGTGACCGGGCAGATAGGTATGGGCTTGCTTTACCTTTTCACCATAGGTTTGTGCTTTGTTGGCTCTATCATGGACTTAATAAACCACAAGTCGCTGGCTAACGAGTACAACCAGAAGATGGCTTACGAAAGCTTCCAAATCACCAAAATGGCCGTTGCTTAATTAACTATAATATAATATTAACCTCTATATATTTACCACGATGAACACCGAACAGATAACCACCAGCACACTTATAGCAAGCTTTGATAAAGAATTGCTGAATATTTTACAGAACGACCTTAAGGCTGTTAAAGCACAGTCACGATAACCTAAATCCAATACAATTAGATCAAAACGATTGTAAGCATTGGTAAGGATAGCAGGCGCTACCCGGGGCGGTTGGCCACCAAAGAAAATATTACGGCCGTTTTGATCTTCTCCCTTATACCCATGGGAAAATAACTTAAACCAAAGGTTAACTTCGGCATGGGCTTTGTATAAACCTTTGAAACACACAGCCATGAACAAGAAGATACTAATAGTAGATGATAACGAGCTGATAGTAGAGCTGATGAGTTATATACTTTCTAATAATGGTTACGAAGTTTCTTCTTTAACCAGCGGTGAAAGCGTGGTTGCGGAAATTAGAGACACCAGTCCTGATCTTGTGATAATGGATGTAATGCTCCCGGGAATTGACGGGCGCGATATATGCCGCATGATAAAACGCAACCAATCTACCAAAGACCTCCGCGTGATTATCTGTTCCGGCAATGATGATATTGCAGACGCGCTGAAGCAAGAAGGAGCTCCCGACGATGTATTGCCAAAGCCGTTTGACCTGTCTGTTCTATTACACAAAGTAGAGCACCAACTTGCTGCTTGATAACATCGAAGCTTAGCTGTTATTGAAAAATACTTTTTGCTTTCAGAATAGTCTTTTCAAGATCAATACCTTCGCCAAGCACTCCTTTAAACAGATCTCCCTCTTTTTTAAGCCTGTCAACAGAGTTTTTGATGGTGAAGTCGCGCATGGTTAAGCCGGGCTTTACCTCGTCCCAATGCAAAGGCATAGACACAGTAGCACCGGGCTTAGGCCTTAACGAATACGGACCTGCGATGGTGGCGCCGGGTCGGTTCTGCAAAAAGTCGAGGTACATCTTACCATTGCGGTTCTTGATCATTCGCTCCAGCGAAGTGTACTCAGGAATCTGTTCGTGTACAATGTTCACAACAAGTCGCGCAAACATCTGGGATTGATCATAATCGTATTTAGCACCTAATGGTATGTAAATGTGCATACCGGTAGAGCCTGACGTTTTGCAAAACGCCGGTACCTCAATAGCATCAAGCACCTTCTTTACTTCCAGTGCCGCTTCTATTACCTGGTCAAAAGTGTTCTTGTCTGGGTCAAGGTCTATCACGCAGTAATCGGGGTTATCCGGAGATTGCACACGGCTAAACCATGGATTCATCTCTATACATCCTAATGATGCCATCCATAAAAGCGTAGCTTCATCATGCCCTATCAGGTAGTCTTTATCTTCTCCCTCACTGGTGGTATAAGGAAACTTCCGCACCCAGTCCGGTGATTTGCCACGCACATCCTTCTGGTAAAAACTCGAGCCGTGTATCCCGTTAGGGAAGCGGTTAAGCGATTGGGGCCTGTCTTTCAGGTAGGGCAAAATGTATTCAGCTACCTGGTAATAGTAGTTAAACATATCACGTTTGGTAACACCATCTTCAGGCCAGTATACTTTGCTCAGGTGAGTAAACTTCAGGTCGTGTCCGCAAATGCTTTTTACCTGAGTTTCTTCTTTTGGGTTAAGCAGCGTACGCTTTACGCTTTCTTTTGGCGCCTGCACCAGCTTGTGCTTTACGAGTTTCTTATCTTCTTTAACCTCCGCAGCTTTTGATTTAGACGTGTTGTCACTTTCAGTGTCTTCTACCACCTCATCTGTGTGCGCTTCCGATTCGCGCACCACATCTGTTGCTTTTTTATCGGTGCGCATACCTTCGAAAGAAGGATGCCGGAAAACGCCGTCGCTGGTTACCTCTGCAAAGCTTACTTCGCATACCAGTTCGGGCTTTAACCAGGTTGCCTTGGCCTTTGGCGGATTTGGCCTGAAACGGGATGGCTTATTTACATCCGGTTCGTAGCCAAATGGGCTTTCTTCGGTAATGAGCGGCTTAAACTGCGCCATCATTTCCTTTTGCAGCTTATCAGAAAAACCAGTACCAACTTTACCGACATACTGGAACTGGCCCCCCTCGTAAACACCCAGCAACAGCGAGCTAAACTGTTTGGCGGTACCTTCGTTTTTAGTAAACCCGCCTATCACAACTTCCTGCCGTTTGTTTATTTTTATCTTAAGCCAATCTTTAGAGCGGTTGTCTGATATGTACGTGCTGCTTGCCCTTTTAGCCATTATTCCTTCCAGGCCAATCTTTTCAGCTGCTTCAAAAAAGCCATTGCCATTTGCCGGGAAAACATTGCTCAGGCGTACACGGTCGTCATCTGTAGGCAGCACTTCCTTTAGAATTGCCTGGCGCTGTGTAAGTGGCAGTTCCATCAGGTTTTTGCCCTCGTACCAAAGTATGTCAAACACATAAAGCATCAGTTCGCCATCGGCTTCGCTACGCCAATTTTGCAAGGCACCAAAGTTGGATACACCTTTATCGTTCATTACGATAATCTCACCATCAATTACCACATTTATCTTCCAGCTTTCCAGCAGTTGGGTAATAGGGTAGTATTTCTCATTGAAGGATTTGTTATTGCGTGACAGTAATTGTACTTCTCCTTTTTCTACAAAGGCAAGCGTACGATAGCCGTCCCACTTTATTTCGTACACCCAGTCCGGGTCGTCAAATGGTTTATCTACAAGGGTGGCCAGCATTGGCTTTATGCCTGTCGGTATCTTGCTTTTCGGTGCCTTCTTAAGTAATGCTTCAACGTCAGGCTTTTCGGCAGGCTCATCCTGCTCAACAGCATCGTCAAGAGCCTTCTCCTTTTTTTTTGAAGCCTTTTTAGCAGGTTTCATTTCTACGTCCTCTTCATGCCCGTGCTGCCATACCTTCTCGCTAGTCTTCTCCATCGTTTCGATGGTCTTGCCAGACAGTACCGATTTATCTTTTTTGGTGATATCCTTGTCAGATGCAAATTCATCCTTGTGCTTTATCAGCAGCCAGCCATTCTCTCCCATGCCGTGCGTTTTCACCAGGGCATACTCACCTTCCAACTTCTGGCCGTGTAGCTTTATTTTTAAAGAGCCCGAATGAAGCTGCTGCAACAAATGCTTTTCCTGCGCTTTCTTGCCGCCTTTAATTTCTTCTATAGGCTCGTAGGTACCTTCGTCCCACACAATAACGGTTCCGCCACCATATTCACCTTCAGGAATAATGCCTTCAAACAAGCGGTAGTCGTACGGGTGGTCTTCCACCATCATAGCCAACCGCTTGTTCTTAGGATCGGTAGACGGGCCTTTTGGCACCGCCCAGCTTTTAAGCACCCCCTCCATCTCCAGCCTAAAATCGTAATGCAGCCGCGAGGCATCGTGCTTTTGTATTACAAAGCGCAGTTTGTTCTTATCTTCACTCTTGCCGGCTTTTGGCTCAGCTGTTTTTGTGAAGTCCCGTTTGGCTGCATATTCTTTCAGGCTCATGGTGGTTGTGGTTATTTCTTTAAATAAGCTTCTACCTTTTCGGCAGATGTACCAACTGCTTTAATAGCATCTTTAAGTTCCTGACGCGTTATGCCTAACTTTTTAGACCAGTATTGCAACTCGTATTCCTCGTGCACATTTATCCTGTCCCTGTCAGGGGAGCCTACATTGTTTTTGTTATCCATGGTAGTATGTATTGGTTAAATTTATTAACGTTATTACAACCGTATGGTTTGGAAAGTATTTTCCCAGTAAGAAAATCAGCTGCCGGATTTATCTTCTATTACAGACAGGATATTACCTGCAGGATCTGTAAACCACGCAATGCTTGGGCCTTTAAAACCACCGTCTCCCCGAAAAATATTGTTGTCATCGGTTTTAAGATACTCCGAGTCATAGCTTTCAAAATTCACGCCTTTTTCTTTCAATTGGTTTACGGCTTCGTCAATGTTGTCTACAACAAAATTCAACACTGTAAATGTTGCCGGGGTGTGGTTAGGCTTTGGGTAAACGATAAAGTGTCCGCCGCTTAGGTGTACCGTAAGGATGTTACCCATTTGTTCGTCCTGATCTACTTTCAGGCCAAGTGCTCCGGCGTAGAACTTTTTTGCGGCTTCTATATCATCTACCGAAAAGCTGCTGAAGGTTTTTGCATCTGCTAACATAGTATTGTTGGTTTGGTGTAATACAGTAAGCCACAAAATTGCTGCCATCAATACGGTTTCGCTTCAATGCAAATGCTTTATATATTTACGGCATGCAAATAATACATCTGTTGCAGGATTGGTGGAATCACCAAACGTGGTTAGAGATAGCGGGAGTAATAACAGGTCTTATTTGCGTTTATCTGGCCGCCATTAATAATATTTGGAACTGGCCCATTGCTACAATCAGCGTTACCATTTACATCTTTATATTTTTTGAAGCCCGGCTTTTTGCAGATATGGGTTTACAGGTATATTTTTTTGTGGTAAACCTATACGGTTGGTACTATTGGAGCATGCGACCTGCGGACGAAAAGAAAGTTCCGGTTGCAACGATAACCAAACGGGAGATCCTACTTTCTGTGGGAGCGGTTATTTTCTTTACTGTTTTGCTGGGGTCATTGCTAAAATACACCACCGCATCTTTCCCCTACCTGGATAGTTTTTGTACGGCCTGTAGTTTGGTCGCGCAGGTGTTTCTTGCTCGGAAGGTGTTAGAGAACTGGCTGATATGGATATTTGTGGACGTAATATACGTTGGCGTATACATTTATAAAGACCTGCACCTTACAGCTGTAATGTATGCCATTTATGTCGCAATCGCACTTAAAGGATATCTGGACTGGCGCCGCGACCTGCAAAGCCAAACTGCCACACTTAACAATAAGCATCAAGCATGAATACCCCTGACATAATTAAAATAGCAGTTGTTGGGCCAGAATCTACCGGCAAATCTACCATGTCGGCGTTTCTGGCAGATCATTTTAATACGGTTTGGCTGCCTGAATATGCTCGGGAATATTGTGAAAAGCTTACTGCACCGCCTACCTGGCAGGATGAGATCAACATGTTTTACGGACAGCTTGCGCTGGAGGAGGAATTGCTGCCGAAAGCCAACAGGTTACTGATATGTGATACCACCTTTATTACCGTAAAGGTTTGGAGCGATTACACCTTTGGCCAAACACCACAGGAGGTGCTGGATGAGTTACCTAAACACCCCTATGACCTTTACCTGCTGCTAAACATAGACCTGCCCTGGGAGGAAGACCCATTACGCGATTTCCCGCACATGCGCGAACATTTTATGGGAGTGTGGTATAAAGAACTGCAGGCGCTTAATGCTAACTACGTCTTGATTGAAGGCTCCGGGCCTGAGCGTTATCAGCGGGCTGTTGCCGCGATAGAACACTTTATAAATCAATCTAAAAAGCCGCTTTAAACGCACTTATGATCATATAATTATCCCGGCGTTAAAAAATAGTTGTATAAACAGGTGTTTTTTGTTGACCCGGTGCAACGTTGTGCAAACGCATGCGTCCTTTTAATTGAAACCTGTCATATAATTTGGAAGCTGTATTTGTTGATAAGCACTATAACCTGGTGGTTGAGTGTAAGCAGGGGAGCAAAAAGGCCTGCTATGAGTTGTACCGGCTGTATTCTAAAGCAATGCTAAACATTGCCTTTAGAATAGTGGGCAACGTTGCCGAAGCGGAAGACGTTTTGCAGGAGGCTTTTACAGATGCTTTTAAACGGCTTAAGGATTTTAGGCAGGATACCACCTTTGGTTTGTGGTTAAAGCAAATTGTGGTGCACCGCGCTATAAACCTGCTGCGTAAGCGCAAGCTGGACCTGGTAGAGATTGAGGACGGGCATATTGACAGCCTGCCTGCCGAGGAGCCCTGGGATGATGAAGATATACAATACAAAGTTGCACAGGTAAAAGAAGCTATTAAGCTGTTACCTGACGGTTACCGGGTAGTTTTATCGCTTTACCTGCTGGAGGGGTATGATCATGAAGAGATTGGGCAGGTGATGGGCATATCAGAAAACACATCAAGGACACAGTTCCTGAGAGCTAAAAGAAAGTTGAACGAGATATTGATACAGAAAGGAATAACACGATGAGCAAGAGGTTAGAAGATTTTATGGACGAGCACAGGGAAGAGTTTGATGACCTGCAGCCCCGTGCAGACATATGGGACAACATCTCCAAAGAACTTGATGCCTGGGATACACAGCAAGCGCCAAAAAAGCGCGAGGCCAAAACCTTTTCGCTTGGCTTTGTGCTAAGGGTGGCCGCCATGATAGTAGTAGTAATGGGTATAGGGTTCGGCATATACATACAAAGCCAAAAAGAAGGCAAGCAGGGAGTAGACGTTACCGAGATTAACCCGGTTTATGCACAGCAACAAATTCAACTAACATCAATTATTGAAACGAAAAGAACTGAGCTTAAACAAATTGCCAAAAGTGACCCCTGGCTTTACAAAGAATTCAACAGAGAGCTAGTCAAAATGCAGGCGAACTATAAGAAACTAAGCAAGGATTTAGCAACCAGCCCGGATCCAGACCGTGTCCTAAAAGCTATGATTCAAAACCTTGAGATACAAACCGAAGTACTTAGCCAGCAATTAAGCGTGATAGAACAAATTGATCAAAGCAAAAAACAACAGCAAAATGGAACTAAAGATATATAAACGCGCGTTATTGGCAGCTATGGCAACGTTCGCTATAAGCATGACATCGTTTGCACAGACCAAAGCACCGCAAACACCCGAGCCACCATCGTCGGAACAGTTTGACGATAAGGCTTTACAAAAACAAATGGGCGACCTGCAAAAGCAGATGGCTAAACTTCAAGCCCAGATGAGCAGGTTGCGCGTAGAAAAAACTAAGCAGCACATTACCTTTAATGCTGATAAGTTTAGCAAAGCCTTCAAGGAAACATTTAAGGACTTTGGTAAAGATTTTTCCGGCAGCTTCAAAGGGATGGTTCCGGATATGAGCGAAAGCTTTAAAGACCTCGGCAACCACGTCAGCATCAGCTCGGGCGATAACGAGGAGTACAAAAAGAAGGTTGCCAGCGGCGAGATCGAAGAAAAAGTTAAGAACTACAGCAAAACGTACGCTGTAGATGGCAACGATATTTTGCAGATCAGCAACAGCTTTGGAAAAATTACGGTAAATACCTGGAACCGCAATGAGTTTAAAGTTGATGTGCAGATGAAATTTGGTGGTGATAATGCAGATGCAGTAAACGATATGCTTAACGGCTCAAGTATCAGCGACAGCAAGTCGGGATCTGTGGTCTCTTTTAAAACCAGCCTTTTCAAAGGAAATACCGGTCGCAATAATCATCAGAATATTGAGATAAACTACACGGTTTACATGCCGTCAGGTAACGGCATCGACATTAATAACAGGTTTGGCGGCGTTAACTTGCCCGAGCTAAGCGGAAAGGCAGTTGTTAAAGTTAGTTACGGCGCTTTAAACGCCGCAGCACTCACCAACAGCCAAAATGAGGTTGATGTACGCTTTGGCGACGCTAACATTACCAACTTTAACAGCGGGCGCGTGAGCGTTTCTTATGGCAAGTTAAAGACCGGTGCAGTAAATAACATTGATGCCGACATCAAGTTCTCTTCTATAGGTATAGAACGGTTAAGAGGCTCGGCAGATGTACATGTTAAGTATGGAGATGGTTTCCGTATAGGCACAATAGACAAGAGTGTTAAGAATATAACTGTTGATGCATCTTTTACCAAGATTAATTTTGACCTTAGTCAACTAGATAACTTCAACTTTGACGTAACTACAAAGTTTGGCGACTTTAACTATGATGACCGCATAAAGATCACATCGAAAAGTCCTTCAGATGAAGAGCGTGGCTGGTCATCCACAAAAAGTTACAAGGGCTATGCAGGAAACAGTAACTCTTCAAACAGAATCGTTATTAATGCAAGCTACACCGGCGTAAATTTTAATTAAGCGTTAAATTTCCACTTTTTTGCAGCACCCTTGCCCAACGGCAGGGGTTTTGCTATTTTTAAGGCGCATACACTTACCTTATGGAAATATTTACCGACCCGGAAACCTGGGTATCCCTCGTTACACTTACTGTTTTAGAGATCGTCTTAGGTATTGACAACGTAATATTCATTTCAATCCTGAGCGACAAGCTCCCCAGAGAGCAGCAATCCAAAGGCCGCAGGGTGGGTATGGGTATGGCCATGATCACCCGTATACTGCTGCTACTGTCGATTAGCTGGGTAATGACGCTTACCAAGCCGCTGTTCAACCTTTCCGGCATTATTGGTGCTACAGATCCGGACTGGGTAGAGAAGCTGGCAATATCCGGAAGGGACCTGATCCTGCTAATAGGAGGTTTATTCCTGATCTATAAAAGCACTGCCGAGATACACCACAAGATTGAAGGTGAGGAAGAAGACACCGGCACAGCTAAAGTGCATTCTTTTTGGGGCGTTATCTTCCAGATAATGCTGCTGGATATTGTTTTCTCGCTGGACTCTGTTATTACTGCCGTTGGTATGGCACAGCACGTAGAGGTAATGATAGCAGCGGTAGTAGTAGCTGTAGGCATCATGATGTGGGCATCAAACAGCGTGGCCAACTTTGTAAACAAGCATCCAACCGTTAAGATGCTGGCACTGTCATTCTTGTTACTTATAGGTGTATCGCTACTAGCCGAAGCAATGGAACAGCACATACCTAAAGGCTACATTTACTTTGCCATGGCTTTCTCAATACTGGTTGAGCTGCTTAACCTTAAAATGAGATCTAAGAGAGCGGCTCGGTCTGCGCAAAAAGGAAAGAAAGTACCTGCTGCAAAATAATATTGTTACGGGAATTTGTACAACACACCTAAGGACAGGCCTTCTGTACCCTGTACGCTATTAGAGGTATTTTTATCGAACAACAGCGTCCCGTTGATAGATACGTTTATAAGGCGGTTTACTTTTGCTGCCAGTACCGCGTCAACACGGTGGCGGGTGTATGCTAACGGCTGGCCATAGGGCACAAACATGTCATAACGTGCATTAAAGTGCATGTTCTTGGCAATGTCTTTATCAAATATGGCAACCAACTGAAACGCTATATCGTTGCGAACCGTTTTACCACTATCTACACCATAATTGGTTGGCAGGTTTTTAACAATATTCTTGTCCAGTACAAAGGTCTGGCGTGCGGTACCGGTACCCAGGCGCAGATCAAAAAATTTACTTGGCTTGTACTCAAAACCGATTGATTCCGTCAAATAGCCCGGCGACATGAAGTTAGATATAAGCAGGGGCGGGTTAACGTTGTTGGGGTCATATTGAAAACCTTTATCAAACTGCGACTCAAAGCTGAGCGATCCGAAAAAGAACCAGCTTTTTGACAGCTGCGTAGCTACTTTATTATCCAGGAAAATACGGTCGTTGGTTTTGCGGGAGCCTAGCCCTTTGCTTTTTGATTTACCGTAAAGCAGGTTAAGCTCGGTGGAATAACTAAATGGCGCTTTGTTATATTCTATCCGGTAAATAAAATTTGTTCCCAAAGCGATGGAGTTTACACCACCGGCCGCATAATTATTGCTAAATGCTGCCTGGTTAAAGTTGAGTCCGAAAGTGATATAGCGATGCCAGTAACTTACCTTATAATCCAGCATGGTTACAGGTATTAGTTCCGGCCGTATTTGCAAAGGCTTTGCTGTTACCGGTATTGCGTTATATTTTGGTAATATGCGGTACCTGTTGATGAGGTTGGTGTCAATCTTTACCGTGTCGCGCCTTGTGGTATCTGTTGTTTGAGCCCTTAACGAAAGTGCTGCTGAGAACAAAAATGCAAAAAACAAAAAAGCCCCTGTTCTTCTCATATTGCAAATAAAACGCAAAAATCTGTTATTTCAGTACATAAAGTGCAAAAGGCTGCGGTAACTGCTACAGGAAACGCAACCAGGTATACCACCTGCGATTGACCAGGTAGCCCATCTCACGCTCATGATGGTAAGCCTCTCTTTCAAAAGAAATTGCCATATACGCTTTGTGGTGATTGCGAAAGCGTATGTAATTGTACAAGTAATTCAACAGGTATAACGCATAAAACGGAAGCACCAGCAGTTCTAATTGCTGCTGTAAGTGTATCCGCTCATGGTTTATCAGCACTTTATCTTCCAGCGCGGCTTTGTTGTACACAAGGATAAACGGGAACAAGGCCATCCCTGCTACATTCAAAAATGGCACTACAATAACTAACGGCCTCATTTTACCTCCATAAAAATTGAGGGTAGTGGCGCAAGTTCAAAAGCGCGCGGGTTTTTGCGGTATCGTTTAAAGCTATTGCGTACATAAGTAACAAACTCGTACTCACTGGCGGTAGTAACCAGGTAATATCCTGGGCGATACTTCAGCATAAAATCACTTAATTCAGGTTCCTTTAAATAGGTAATGCCTGCCACATAGCTTTTATTAAACCGTGCGTCGATAACCGATTGCAGGTAATCACGTTCCATTACCTCCCGCAGGTGTTCGGCATTTTTGCCGCGGCGGCTAAACAGGTTGTAAAGTGCATCTATGCTTATGCCGGCACCCACACCGGGGCTTGCGGTAAGTAAATCGCGTTGATTAAGTGTACCGAAAACCTGGTTGTAGTCACTCTTTAAGGCGCGGTACCTTTTCATCGGACTAAGTAGCGTATCCCTAATGCTCACCTCATTCAGCTGAATAGCGACAGCTTTCATATATACAACTAAGGGCAAAAAGCTCTTTACCGTTAAAGTGTCAGAGTGATGATCTGTTTTGCTGAAGATGAGCACGTCGCCAACGGAAACCTTAATACTGAATTCTCCCTTAAAGTTGTTGTATACTGCCTGGCCCGAGGTTGTATTGCGTACGTTCACTTTAGCTATACGTGCTTTGCTTTCTTTATCAAAAACAATCCCGGTAACTTCCTTTTGTTGGGCAACAGAAGTTAGCGTTACAATGCAAAGTAAAAAGGCACACCATAATTTCATCAGGACGTTAAAGCTACACGTTTGCCGCTGCTTTGCACATAAATTAACAAATTTTAACAGGCTATTTTACCACAACCAGTTTCTGGCCTATTCGGATCCCGGAATCAGAAAGATTGTTTAGTGCACGCAGTTCGTCAACAGTGATACCAAAACGCTTGGATATGCTGTATAGTGTATCGCCCTGTTTTATGGTGTAAATTTTATCGTCAGGAGATACTTTCGCTATCGAATCTTTTGCAGGTTTACCTATGCTGTCATTTATCTCATCAAGCACACGGTCTTCACGCTTAATCTTGGCTATCTCGCCCTCCGGCCTGTCGTACTGGTCCAGGTTATACTTAACAATTATATTGATAAGCAACTGTGGGTATTTCGGGTTAGTAGCATAGCCGGCGGCTTTAAGGCCATATGCCCATCCTTTATAATCGTTTCTGTCCAGCTCAAATAAGCGGGCGTAGTTCTTTTTCTTTAAGAATTCAGAGTGATCCCGGTAAGAATCTTCGGGGTTACTGTATACTCTAAAGCAATCGTTAACGGCATCGTCGTCCTTATAGTAGCTTTCACCATTCCAGGTGGTGCCGCATTTAATGCCAAAGTGGTTATTGGCTACCCTGGCCAAATCGCTGTTGCCCGCACCCGACTCAAAAAGCCCCTGCGCCAGGGTGATACTGGCGGGTATGCCGTAGGTGTTCATTTCCTGTACGGCAATATCTTTAAACCGGTCTATGTATTCAAGTGATGTATAAGTATGCGCATTGGCAATAGCTGCGCTGTTTCTCTTGTGAATGGTTTGGTTATTCTTACGTGCCTTTTTACTGCTGATGGTGCTTTTGTGTGCCGAGCACGAAGAGAATACACCTAAAGCTATAAATAGAATAAACAGTTTCCGCATTACTTGCTAATGTAGGATTGATTATGGGCCGGAAGATATGTGGATTATTGGTTGTCGGCCAGCTGTTTTTTTTCTGCCGGCTTTTCGTCAAGCTCGTTAAGGTTGTAGCGCTTTATAATGCCCATTACCTGTGAGGCCCAGGTACGGCTGCTGCAGTAACCGCTTCTTTGTATCCCTTTTGCCCAACCTTTGTAATCGTATTGGGTTAGCTTGTCGGCCAGGTGGCTAAACTGCTTACGTTCGGTCATTATACGGGTAAAGTCCTGAAACGACTCCATTACCGACTCGTACTTTTTATAGGATGTGCGTACTTTTTTGTTGTGTTTGTAATAAACTGCACCGCCTCCGCCTTTTACGCCAAACTGGTTGTTCAGGTTCTGCGCAATCGAGCTTTTTCCGCTGCCAGACTCGTGCATGGCAACCCCTAAAATGATGCTTGCAGGTACGCCTGTCTCGTGCATCAGTTTTATGGCATTATCTTTGAACTTATCGATGTAAGATTGTGAAGCGCTTTGAGCCGAAACGGCTGTGGTTGTTGCAACTAGTGCACATACTAACAGTAGAGTAGCAGTAAAGAGTTTCTTCATAATTTATTTTTTTCTGATCATTAGCAGTCCGTCGCGAACCGGGAGAATTAATTTTTCAACCTTCGTGTTAACAGCTATGTGGTCATTTAGTTTGCGGATATTTACGGTATCAGCGTCATTTTCGTTGCCGTACACCTTTCCTTTCCACAAAACATTATCAATTATTATCAACCCACCGGGCCTTACTTTATCAAATACTAACTCAAAATAAGTCAAATTATTTCGTTTATCCGCATCAATAAACACGATGTCGAAATTATTATGCTGAATATCAGCTATAATTCGCTCTGCAGGGCCAATATGCAGCTTTATTTTTTTATCCACATTTGTTGACTTAAAATGTGAATTCAGCATTTCTTCCATTTCTGCGTTCACTTCGATGGTGTGTAAAACGCCGCCTTCTGCCAAACCTTCGGCCAGGCAAATAGCAGAATATCCTGTAAATGTTCCTATCTCTAAAATGAGCTTTGGCTGCATCATTTTACTGAACATGCTTAATATCCGGCCCTGATAGTGGCCCGAAAGCATGTTTGGCTTTAGCACTTTTAAATGCGTATCGCGGTTTATCTTTTGCAACTCGGGCGCTTCAGCGTCTATGTGTGCGTCCAAATAGGCCTGCAAGGCGGGGTCAAGAATTTCCATAGGTGTTTATTTTTGCATCCACGATTGTAGTAATATTACGGCAGAGATGGTGTCTACCAGCTCTTTACTTTGACGTGCTTTTTTTCCCATACCACTTTGTGCAATAACTGCCGATGCCATTTTAGAGGTAAAGCGCTCATCAAGCATCTCCACTGGAACCGCAGGAAAATTCTTTTTCAAAAGGGTCACAAAACCTTTCACGTGCTGGGCAGATTGTGACGGCGTATTGTCCATCTGCTTTGGTTCGCCAACCACAAAGCGCTCTACCTGCTCCGTCTCCATATACTTCTTCAAATAATCTATAACCTTGAGCGGATGTATGGTGTCCAAACCGGTGGCAATTATTTGCATCGGGTCGGTAACAGCAATGCCTATGCGCTTGGTACCATAATCAAAAGCCATTACTCTCATCAATTTCTAGATTTTAGATGTACTGTTTTGGTTGGCATAGCGCCAATTTATCCGCTTGCAAATGTGCGGATTATTTACGTTTGAACAACTTGCGTAAGGTAAATCGTACATCCGTAACGTTACATCTAAAATCAATTCATTAATTTGCACCAATGCAGTTTAAGGAGATAATAGGTCAGGAAGCCACAAAGCAACGCTTGATAACCGCCGTAAAGGAGAACCGGGTTAGTCATGCGCAGTTGTTTTTGGGTCCGGAAGGAAGCGGGAGCCTGGCGCTGGCCATTGCATTTGCACAGTACCTTTCTTGCGAAGATAAGCAGCCTCAAGACTCCTGCGGTGTGTGTTCGTCATGCCGCAAGTACCAAAAGCTGATGCACCCCGATCTGCACTTTTCGTATCCTTTCTTCGCCAAACATAAAGACGATACAGCTTTAACCTTTATTGAGCAATGGAGAGAAGCTATAACTGCCAACCCGTATTTAAGCCTCGACACCTGGCGCGGCTACCTGGACGCCGAAAACAAACAGGCCAACATTAATATAGCCGAGTGCCACCAGATCATCAAGAAACTCAGCTTTAAGCCGTTCGAGTCTGCGTACAAAATATTGATCCTGTGGTTGCCCGAATACCTGGACAAGGTAGGAAACTCCCTGCTTAAGGTGATAGAAGAGCCTCAACACAATACATTGTTCCTGTTAGTCGCTCAAAACCAGGATCAAATACTAAACACCATTCTTTCGCGCACACAGCTGATAAAGGTTCCGGCATTGGGGTATGATGATGTAAAGCAATTCTTGATCTCTCAGCATAATCAAACCGAAACTGCCGCCGCAGAAATAGCTTACCTGAGCAATGGAAACATCACCGAAGCACTGAGTATGCTGCAAAGCGATACCAAGGGCTATCATCAGTCGTTTGTGAACTGGTTAAGGTTGTGTTTTGCCAATAAGGGTCTGGATGTTCTTTCTTTTGTAGATCAGGCTGCCAAAATGGGCAGGGAAAACCAAAAGAACTTTTTACGTTACGGCATCAGCTTTATTCGCGAATGCTGCCTTATATCCGCAGGAGCAGAAAATATTGTGCACCTGCCGGCACAGGAACTTGAAACTGCACGTAAGATGGCCAAAGTGATGAACATTGCACAGGCCGAAACTATAATTAACGAGCTTGAAAAGGCTCACTATCATATAGAACGCAATGCGAACCCTAAGATCTTATTTTTAGATGTATCTTTGCAGATTATAAAAGTACTAAATTTAAAAATCGTCCCTTCGGGGAATCATTATATACCAAATTAATTATGGGATGCGGAAGTTGCTCATCAGGCGGATGTTCGCCTGCGGGCTGCAAAAGTAACGGCTCTTGCCTTACTAACGGTTGCAGCAAACTTGATGTTCACGATTGGCTGTCACATATGGATATGCCGACTAATTATAAGCCTTTCCCGATAGTTGAAGTTAAATTTAAGGGATCAAGAAAGGAGTTCTACCATAATAACGACAACATTTACCTGGAAGCAGGTGACCTTGTTGCCGTGGAGACCACTACCGGCGGCTATGACATTGGCCACGTATCTATAACCGGCGAGCTGGTGCGTATGCAAATGGTTAAACGCCATGTGAAAGAGGCTGACGTTGTTAAAAAAATATACCGCCGTGCAACTCCTGCTGATGTTGACAAATGGAAAATGGCGAAAGACCTGGAATGGGAAACCATGCATAAATCCAGGACGTTGGCGCTTGACCTGAACCTCAGCATGAAAATAAGCGATGTTGATTACCAGGGCGACAAAACCAAAGCTACCTTCTATTATACGGCCGAAGGTCGCGTAGATTTTCGCGAGCTGATTAAAAAAATGGCGGAAGCTTTTCGTATAAGGATTGAGATGCGCCAGATTGGTATGCGTCAGGAAGCAAGCCGCTTGGGCGGGATAGGATCCTGCGGACGTGAGCTGTGCTGCAGCACCTGGCTTACCGACTTCAAGACAGTATCTACTTCTGCCGCTCGTTATCAAAACCTTTCTTTAAATACGCTTAAACTTGCGGGCCAGTGCGGTAAGCTTAAATGCTGCCTTAACTATGAGTTGGACACATACATGGATGCCTTAAAACACATCCCTGATAATGTAAATGTACTAAGGACCGAAAAAGGTGATGCCCGCCTGCAAAAGACCGATATTTTTAAACGGATTATGTGGTTTAGCTATCCTAAAGAGGAGAACTGGATACCACTACCCATTGCCCGGGTAAAAGAAATTCAACAAATGAACCGGGAAGGTGCTATGCCTGCAGACCTGGGTGAAATAGTAGAGATAGAGACCAAACCGGTAAAAGTACTGGATTACGAAAACGTTGTTGGCCAGGATAGCCTTACCCGTTTGGATGAGCGCCGCAACAATAATAATAACAAGAACAAAAACAAAAACCGTAACAAAGGTGGCAAACCAGGCTCTGCCTCTAATCAGCAGGCAGATAACAACCGCCCGCAGAAGCAACAATCCAGCGCTCCTGCCGGTCCGCGTCCTGAGGGTAGCCGTCCGGAAGGAAACCGCCCGAAGGGGCAGCAAGCTCCTGCACAGAATGCTGCACAGGCCGGTCCAAGGCCTGAAGGTGGCCGTCCGGAAGGAAACCGTCCGCAAGGTGAGAACCGTAACAGGCGTAACAACCGAAACAGACCGAACCGTAGTGGCGGAAATAACAATGGCGGAAACAATAACCAGCAAGCCAGTCCCGAATAATGAAGAATAGGTGGATATTAGTCTTCTTGTTTGCAGCTATAACATTCACACAGGCATGCACAGACCCGGATGCGATTGTTGATCTTAACGCAGGGATCACCAACCGCAACTGGTCATACGCAAACCGCATCAAATATGATGTGAAGATAGACGATGAAACGATTCCCTATAACTTATACCTCAATTTACGGGTAACAGGTGAATACCGGTACTCTAATCTATATATTGTATTTTCACAAACTGCTCCTGATAAAAAGAGATTGGCAACTCGCTACCAGTTTACCCTGGCTAACCCTGATGGTGAATGGCTGGGCAGCGGAAGCGGCAACCTGTATAGCTATCAATTGCCCTTAAAAACCACTTACAAGTTCCCGGCTAAGGGTACTTATCACTTTGAAATAGAGCAGAACATGCGCGATAACCCACTGCACGAAGTTAGTGACGTAGGGTTGCGGGTAGAGAAGGCTAAGTGATTAGTTGACGGTAAAATCAACAAACGTTTTGGTGTAAGAGCTCAGCTCCTTGTCTGTTTGCTGCGCCGCTGTAGCGCCATTATCCGTAATGGTGTACGATACTACGTTCTCTCCAGTTGTTTGTATCTCAAAATGCACCCGGTCGCCCGAGCTAAGCGGTGTACTAAACTCATACGACCCGGTGGTTACAGCCTTTGTATCTAGCGTACTGCTGGTAGTAGACGTGCTTTTTATAACTGAAAGCAAGGCGGTAAAGTTAGCAGACCCAGTAGCAACCACTTTAATATTGTGCGGAACAGGGCCTGTGTCGTTTTTCTTACCGCATGAGGTAAACATGGCTAAACCCAACAGTACAGCTGTGATATATAAATACTTCATCTTTCAGGAAATTAAGATTATCTAAAACATGTAAATATGCCAATTGTAGTTAACTATAACAACAATATGCGGGCATGAAGGCAATACTTTCTTATTTACTGGTAATGATAGCTGCAGCTATGCTGCTGTTAACAGCCTGCAAAGGCAATAATACAGGCCAAACAGGCGGCGCACAGGCAGATTCCGGGCAAACTAATGTAGGCAGCTCAGGAGCTACAGATAGTGCAGCTATAGGATCAGGTGCCGGCTCTCCTCAGCAAGGTGGCACATCCGGTAGCGATACTAGCAGCAATGGTAAAGGAGTGGCTACCCCAACTGTCGACAGCACCAAAACAAACCCATAAATTATCCTTCATGAAAAAGCTTCTATTTGCCCTAGCTATTTTATTATCCTGCTATGCTTCATCTTGTAAAGGAGATAAGAGCAAAGATGCAGACAGCGCCGACTCAGGCCAAACACATGTAAACAGCGCCCAGCCTGCTGACAGTAGCAAGTACCCCGTATCTCCCGTGGAAACCGGAGGTCAGGACACCAGCAGCAGCGCTATAGATCCTGCTAAACCGGCAGACACCATAAAAAGGAGGTAATAATAATTTTCTTAGTAAATACTTTTTCTTACATTCGTTATGCTAATTTTTTTATCATAATGGATATAGCTGTATTTATAGTTGCAGAAGTTGTTTTACTGTGTATTGTAATACTTTTTATCAGGAGAAATAACAACCGCAGTAATGCTGATGAAATAAATGCGGTTTCTGCAGAAAATGGATCACTTAAAATAAGCCTTGCCCGGGCGGAAGAACGCTCAGCAAACCTGCTTGCGGAAAAAGAAACCCTCATCAAATACCACCAGGACGAAAAGACCCGTTTGCTGGATGAGCTATCTTACGAGCGAAATCAACTGGCCCAGGCTAATCAATCGCTGGAGTCTTCACGCTCTTATTTTAAAGCACAGCAGGAAAAACTTACAGAACAAAAGCAGGAAATTGAGCAAACCAAGCAACATTTCCAGCGCGAATTTGAGAATATTGCTGAAAAACTGCTGAAAGAAAAGTCACGTGAGTTTACTGATGTTAACAAGATGAGCATCGACAATATTCTTAACCCTCTTAAAGAGAACATCAAGGCCTTTGAAGAAAAAGTAGAAAAGGTTTACAACACCGAAGCTGCTGAACGCCACTTACTTCGCGGAGAAATAAGCAAGCTGATGGAGCTTAACCAACTCATTAGTACCGAGGCTTCTAATCTCACAAAAGCGCTTAAAGGCGATAATAAAAAGCAGGGAAACTGGGGTGAAGTCATACTGGAAAAAGTACTGGAACGCAGCGGCTTAGTCCGCGACCAGGAGTACCGTATCCAGACAAGTTTAAACCATGCCGACGGAGGCCGTTTTCAGCCGGACGTAATAATAGATCTACCGGATAATAAGCATCTGATAATCGACTCTAAGGTTTCGCTTATAGCTTATGACCGGCTGGTAAACTGTGAAACTGAAGACGAGCGAAAGCTTTACTCAAAAGCACACGTCGAATCTATACGTAACCATGTTCATGGCTTATCTTCAAAGAGTTATCATAGCCTGAATGGCATTAACTCCCCAGACTTTGTGCTGCTTTTTGTACCGATAGAATCATCTTTTAGCTTTGCTGTACAGCTGGACAGTGACTTATTTGCTGATGCCTGGGACAAGAGGGTGGTAATAGTGAGCCCAAGCACGCTATTGGCTACATTGCGCACCATAGCAAGCATTTGGAAGCAGGAACGTCAAAACCGGAACGTACTGGAAATTGCCCGGCTAAGCGGCGAAATGTACGACAAGTTTGTCGGCTTTGTTGGTGACATGGAAGGCATCGGCAAGAACATTAAACAAAGCCAGGATGCTTACGATAAAGCACTTAATAAACTTACCGACGGCAGAGGAAACCTCACCATTACCGCAGAAAAAATTAAAAAGCTTGGTGCAAAAGCGAATAAACAAATTGACCAAAAGTATATAGATACCGAGGTCTCTTAACCTATTAGCAGCTTTTTACACCGCCGGAGGCGTAAACGCATTCCAGCCTTGTGCTTTTAATGCATGTACATTACCCGACTTGGTAATGAGATTACATCCAGCACCAGGCTCGGTAATATAACCTATGATAGTAAAATCCATTTTAAACTTTATACGATCGTAATCCGCTTGTTTAACGGTAAACAACAATTCGTAGTCTTCGCCGCCGCTTAATGCACAAACCGTAGGGTCAAGGTTAAACTCACGGGCGGTTTCATACGTCATCGGATCGATTGGGATCTTCTCTTCGTACAAGTTACATCCTTTATCGCTTTGCTTGCATATATGCAAAATCTCAGATGCCAAACCATCAGATACATCTATCATTGCAGTTGGTTTAACCTCTATATCTTTAAGCAAGTCTATAATGTCTTTTCTAGCTTCCGGTTTTAACTGGCGTTCAACTATATAGTCCTTTCCTTCCAGATCAGGCTGTATGTTAGGATTCTCCAAGTAAACCAATTTTTCCCGCTCAAGCAGTTGCAGGCCCGTGTAAGCTCCACCCAGATCACCTGATACGCATATCAGGTCTCCTTCTTCTGCACCGTTGCGATAAACAATATCCTGTTCATCAGCATAACCCAATACAGTAACGCTAATTACCAGGCCCTGCTTAGAAGCCGTTGTATCGCCTCCAATCAAATCTACGTTGTAGTTGCCACACGCCAGGTAAATACCCTCGTACAGCTCTTCTATAGCTTCTAACGGGAACTTGCTGGACATGCCTATAGAAACAGTTACCTGGGTAGCTATGCCGTTCATAGCATATATATCGCTTAGGTTTACCTGTATAGCTTTATAACCCAAATGTTTTAGCGGTGTGTAAGCCAGGTCGAAATGAATACCTTCCAAAAGCATATCAGTAGACACCAGCACCCTTTTACCTTCAGGATTAAGTACAGCAGCATCATCACCAACTCCTTTGATAGTTGTGCTTTGAGTAAGCTTGATATTCTTGGTAAGATGATCTATCAGCCCAAATTCCCCCAACTGATCTAAATGCGTCCGCTCCTGATTTTCAAACATGATTACACTTAATTATTAAATCGCAAAATTACCAATAATAATTGAACGTGTAATAGCAAGCGCAATTGTAAAATTCATCGTACATAAAACTATTTAACAGATAGTTAACACCAGAGCATTACTTTTGCTTTTCTAAATATATTTATATGAAAAACAGAAAGTTACTTATTTATCTTAGCTGTGCTGTGCTATTTATAACCGGCTGTGCCAAAGATTACCGGGGTGGAATAGACATTGATCCTTCTCCTCCTGTTGTGCCGGTTGTACCAAAGCCATATACTATTGTTGAAGGTTTTGAAACTGGAACAAAAGGGGGATACCTTATAGCAGATGTCCAACTAAATACTGGCCTATGGAGTTTTGATGATGCTTTGATAGGAAATTTAGCAGCTGACCTTAAAAGCGGTGCAAAAACTGTGCGTTTGAGAGCTGGCGAATTGACAATGAAATTTGATATAAGCGGGGTAACACAAATAAGCTTTAAACATGGCAAATATGGTAATGATGCACCATCTGCATGGCAGTTATTGATGTCTGTTGATAGCGGTAAAACCTTCACTCAATTAGGAAACGATTTTAATGAAACAAATACAACTTTAGTAAGCGATTCTTTTAAAGTTGAAACAACCAAAAAGGTGCGCTTTCAATTTAAAAAAGTTGGTACGGCTACTACACGCATCAATATAGATGATATCACCTTTAAAGGAACAGGAGATGCTGGCATAGTGGTTGGTGTGCCCGATACGCAAGGGCCAGACACAACTGCTTCAACAAATAACTCAGCACCACGAGGAGTAACCGTAGGAGTAGATGCCCCACCAACTAATGGCGATAATAGCGACTTATTAATGGGAAATCCATCACAGGCTCAGCCAGCAATAGTTATGATGGATAATTACCTTATTGATATGGGATATTATACAGAATCATACAACAGCACAAAGGCCGAACCTAACTGGGTAAGCTGGCACCTTGATGCAACTAACATAACAAACGTTTCATCAAGGTTAAATAATTTTGCAGCTTTTAATGGCTTACCTGCGGGATGGTCAGCAGTCCAAAGCGGCAGTTACAACTACAACACTTACGGTTTCGACAGGGGCCATAATTGCCCGTCAGCAGATAGAACAAGTTCAGCTAATGCTAATTCAGCTACTTTTCTGATGACTAACATGATTCCACAAGCACCACAGAACAATCAGCAAACATGGAACAATTTGGAAGGCTACCTTAGAGAACAAGTAGTTGCAGGAAACGAGGTATACATAATAATGGGAAGCTACGGCACGGGAGGAAGCGGCTTACATGGCGCATTCAATACTATTATTTCTGGCGACGTAAAAGTTAATGTACCCAGCAATGTATGGAAAATAGCTGTAATAGTGCCAGCAGGCGATAACGATGTAAGCCGAATTGCAGCAAATACCAGAGTTATAGCGGTTAATACGCCGAATGTTAATACTATTAACACAGACTGGAAGCAATACCGCGTAACAGTACGCGATATTGAAAAAGCTACTGGTTATAACCTTCTTTCATCACTCCCTCAAGGCATCCAGGACGTTGTAGAAACGAAGAAAGATAATTTGTAAACGTTGTTTTAAATAGAAGCTTAGTGGAAAACCTACACCAGGCTTCTATTTAGACTGCCTTTCTATAAACCTAGCCTTGCTGATATTTCCAGCATTCTTTCAATAGGTTTTACAGCTCTTTCAATGATGTGCCCGGGGACAGTCACCTCGGGCATTTCATTTTTCATACACAGATACAATTTTTCCAATGTATTGCGCTTCATGTGCGGGCAATCGTTACAGGCGCAAGTATTGTTAGGCGGCGCAGGTATAAACTTTTTACCAGGGTTATCCTTCTCCATCTGGTGGATAATACCGCTTTCTGTTGCTACAATAAACTCCGTCTCAGGGCTGCTGGTAGCATATTTTAGTATTCCTGTGGTAGATCCTATGTAATCTGCTAATTCTAATATAACCTGCTCACATTCCGGGTGGGCCAGTATCTTGGCTGCAGGATAACGCTCTTTAAGCTTTGTTATCTTTTCCCTGCTAAATATCTCGTGCACCATGCAGGCGCCATTCCACAATACTAAATCTCTGCCAGTTTTCTTTGCGACCCAAGCCCCTAAATTCCTATCCGGTCCGAAGATGATCTTTTGCTCGGGTGGCAGGCTTTCCACAATTTGCACCGCATTACTGCTGGTACAAACAATATCGCTAAGTGCTTTTAGTTCGGCAGTGCAATTCACATAGGTAATCACCAGGTGATCAGGGTATTGCTCTTTAAACTTTTTGAACAAATGCGGGGGACAGCTATCGGCCAGAGAGCAGCCGGCTTTCAGATCCGGTAATAAAACCTTCTTATTTGGTGATAAAATTTTAGCTGTTTCGGCCATGAAATGTACACCGGCGAAGACGATAACATCCGCGTCAGTTTTAGCAGCTTGCTGAGAAAGGCCAAGGCTATCGCCAATATAATCGGCAATATCCTGAATGTCTCCTTCCTGGTAGTAATGGGCAAGCACAACTGCATTTTTCTCTTTTTTTAACTTTTCTATTTCAGCAAAAAGGTCCAGCGATGGGTCTATGTACTCATCATGAAAACCTTTCATTTTTATTTCTTCGAAGATATCCATTCAACAGTTCAATTAATAATAACTTAATTTTATATAAAGAAAAAAGCTATTGTTATTAAGGTGTTAGTTATGTTAAGAATTTGTGATACGTGTTACGCTAAAAGTTGTTTTTCCATTTTTACTAACAATTTTAAACGCTTTTTTATTTTTTACATAGCTCATTTTTAAGCAAGTACAACATTCAAATATTAATTTAAAAACTTATTTGTTAATAATTACTTGCCTAATAAAATGTTAATATTCACAAAAAAGCGTCGTACAAATTTCTGATAAGTATTAGAAAAATGGCCGCAAAACCGAGTTGTTAACGTGTTAAACTATTTCTAAGTTTTTACTTACACAAATTTAACACCTTTTGTACCGCTTATCCACATAAGTACTAATTTTACACACCATACATAGATATACATGGATAGAACTGTTGATTTCCTGGTTATAGGGTCGGGCATTGCCGGATTAAGTTTTGCTCTTAAGGCAGCAAAGCACGGTAAGGTTCTGATAGTTACAAAGGCTAATGAAGACGAAAGTAACACTAAGTACGCCCAGGGCGGCGTTGCGGTAGTTGTTGATAAAAAAGAAGATTCTTTTGAAAAACATATAAATGATACCCTGATTGCAGGTGATGGCCTTTGCGATAAGGAAGTTGTTGAAGCAGTTGTTAAAGAAGGGCCTGAGCGTATTAGGGAGATTATAGACTACGGGACTAACTTTGATAAGACCAATGATGGTATTTATGACCTGGCTAAAGAAGGTGGCCACTCCGAATTTAGGGTACTACATTATAAGGATATTACCGGTTTCGAAATTGAGCGGGCCTTGCTGGAAGAGATACACAGGGAACCTAACATAGAAATATTAACTCACTACTTTGCGGTAGATCTGATAACCCAGCATCACTTGGGTGAAATGGTTAAGAAGTCTTCAGATAACATTACCTGTTATGGTATATATGCTTTTAATACCGAAACAAACCAGGTAGAAAAGATACTCTCCAAGGTAACGGTTATGGCATCTGGTGGTGCGGGTCATATCTATTCAGTTACTACCAACCCAACCATTGCTACCGGTGATGGCGTGGCTATGGTTTACCGGGCAAAGGGAAAGGTCCGTAATATGGAGTTTATTCAATTCCATCCAACGGCTTTGTATAACCCTGGTGAATATCCGTCTTTCCTTATATCAGAGGCGGTAAGAGGCTTTGGAGGTATCTTAAAACGTACCAATGGAGAAGAGTTTATGCAGGAGTATGATCCGCGTAAATCTTTGGCTCCTAGGGATATTGTTGCACGTGCTATAGACGCTGAGATAAAGAAGTCTGGTGAGGACTTTGTCTATCTGGATATTCGGCATAAAAAGAAAGCAGATATAATGGAACATTTCCCAAACATATATGCTAAATGCCTGGAAATAGGCCTGGATATGACTAAGGATATGATACCAGTAGCGCCTGCTTGCCACTATATGTGTGGCGGTGTACTGGTAGATCATGTGGGCAAGTCTTCTATAAAACGTTTGTACGCCTGTGGCGAATGCTCTTCTACCGGTTTGCATGGCGCTAATCGTCTCGCATCTAATTCATTGCTGGAAGCGCTGGTCTTTGCCCACCGTATATATCAGGATGCTGTTGTGGATTTCCAGGCTAATGTGTTGCCGCCAGCTATTCCGGATTGGAACGAGCATGGGGTAAAGTTATCAAACGAGGATATTTTGGTAACGCATAACATTCGTGAGATGCAAAAGCTGATGAATGATTACGTGGGTATAGTACGGTCTGATTTTAGGCTGGAAAGAGCCATGCGCAGGCTGCGTTTGTTATACGAGGAAACTGAAGATTTTTATAAGCAAACGAAGTTGTCTGTAAAGCTTTGTGAACTAAGAAACTTAATACAAGTAAGCTATATAGTTGTTAAATCGGCTATGATGCGTAAAGAGAGCCGGGGTTTACACTACACAACTGATTATCCTGAACATGCTCAGGTACTGGAGGATACAGTATTTTAAGATTGAGCGGAAAACGGGATTCGAACCCGCGGCCTTCAGTTTGGGAAACTGATGCTCTACCAGCTGAGCTATTTCCGCTTGTATTATGCATCAAACATAGATAAAATGTCGTTTAATCGCTAATTCACTCTTTCAATATTTATTAATTACAACCATGCCACTAATCCTGCCAGTAAAAGACAAAACTCCGGTTTGGGGAGATGATTGCTTTATTGCTGAAAACGCTACTATAGTGGGCGAGGTAGTAATGGGCGCTAACTGTTCAGTGTGGTTTAACGCTGTAATACGTGGCGATGTACACTATATTAAAATAGGTAATAACACCAATATACAGGATGGGGCTTGCATACACGCCACCTATCTAAAGGCGCCTACTAACATCGGCAATAATGTATCAATAGGGCACAACGCAATTGTACACGGCTGTACCCTGCACGATAATGTATTAATAGGTATGGGCGCTATAGTAATGGACAATGCAGTTGTAGAGCGTTATGTGATTATAGGTGCAGGATCTGTAGTGCTTGAACGAACCATTTGTGAAACGGGCTATTTATATGCGGGTTCCCCGGCAAAAAAAATAAAGCCGCTAACCGATGAGCAAAAAGCTTTATTAGATAAGCTGCCGCAAAATTACATTATGTACTCTGGTTGGTTTAAGGATTAGTTTGTTCCTTAGGAATATCCAGCACTTCTTCTGCTTCCCAATTTGGCCTTAAGGTTATCTCTTTAGGACTAAGCCATATGTTCTCCGGATAGGCACGTAGCTTTACATTACCGCTATCCCAGCGGCCATTCTTATTTGCGTCATAAATAACCCTCACAAGGTATTTGCCGGTTATATAATTGGTGTATACCAACAAAGTATTTTTTGTTACTACGTCGCTTCTAAGCAGCATTTTATTCGCGTCCAGTAATTCAACTACATAGTTCTTATCAGCCTCTGGTACATTAACCTTTATAGTAAGCTGACTATAGTTTTCAGGCTTATCAGCTGTGAATGCTTTGCTTGTTCGTTTGTTCTTATCTCCGTATATATTAGTGAATGCACCTTCATTAAAAATCAGCTGATATTTGCTGTTCTGCCGCCAGCGGTATTTTAAGACATAGCGCCTTATGCTGCCAGTGTCTTTCTGAATTGTATAGTTAACTGCTGCAGAATCTTCCGTGAGTGATATTTGAGACTGATCAAAACTTTCGATAGGGAAGGAGGCTGTAATAAGCAAGTCGGCATTCGGCCTCAACCTGTTATCACGATTGATATTGTAAGTAAATAGTAAGTTCCTTTGGAAGCTTTCTTTCCGGCCTTTTAAGAGGCTGGTGGTATCTAATGGCTGTCCGTTATTAGTAAATGCTACCCTAATAGAGTCGAAATCCATGTTGCGCATGTAAACCAGGGCAGTATCTTTTGTCCTGCTGAATTCTACTATCTTTTGAGCATCAACGTTGGCTGGATAAATAATCTTTAAAGCAGGCTTGTCTACCGGTTTGTTAAATACAAAGGACATCTTACCATCTGGTGTAAACTTTCTCTCCGCGAGCCGGAATTTCTCTGGCGATTGTTTAAATAGCTTTAGTTGTATGTTTGATGTATCCTTATTAACTACAATCGGATTTTTTAGAAACGCAATAAGATCATTATCATTATTGAAGATTTTATCGGGACTTACTTCTTTTAAGGCGTAAATACGATAAGTGTCCTCCCGGAGATTATTCAATGAGAAATGGCCAGCTGTATCCGTAGTCGCGAATATAGAGGGCTTCTTCTTACCGAATAAAAGAGAATCCTGACTTATCGGAAATAAGAAAACTGTAGCATCTTTTTCTTTCTGCTGGGTTGATGTATTGATTACATCGCCAGAGATACTCAACGAATCGATATGGTTACCTGTCGAGAAAACGTAGGTGAAGTTTTTGAGGACATTACCCTCGTTAACGTCAACTATAGCCTTCCCGAAATTGATAACGTAAGTAGTATTTTTTTGAAGCGTGTCCTTGAAATCAATGATCAGGCTTTTGCTACTGATGTTATATTCCGGTTGCTTTTCTTGTGCTGGTGTTACGCTTATTTCCTGGTACTGATTTGTCAGTTTGAAATACTCGTCGAAATCCAACCGAATTTGTTTACTCTTAAAATTTCGGGTCTCATTTTCCGGAGTAGCTTTTAAAACCTTCGGTGGTGTAAGGTCGCGGGGCCCACCCTGCGGCCTTTGCTGAGCAGCGCAGCCTGCAAGTACCAAAACCAGGGAAATGTATAAGAGAAATGTAGGTAAATAAAACCGTTTTGATTTTAACATCGTTTTTTTGCCTTATGAGGCATTTTTATGTTTTTATGAACGCTGATATCAAAAATTAGAAAAAGCGTCTTAAATCAAGTATTTTATAAGGTATTGATTATTAGTATCTTATGTATTATCTTGACACATGTACCATTAAAACAGACACATCAGACGGGGATACACCCGAAATTCGTGAAGCCTGGCCTAACGTTCTCGGCTTTATCTTCATCAGTTTTTCGCGCGCTTCCTTTGACAAAGAGACAAGTTGATGATAATTAAAATTAGGATCAATTGAACGGTCTTCCATTTTCTTCATCTTATCTACAATCTCCAGTTCCTTGATGAAATAACTCTCGTATTTAATTTTTATTTCAGCTTGCTCAATTGTTTCTTTATCATAGTTAGCTAAAAGGTCTTGTAATGAGTTATCTACCGATCTCATCTCAACAAAGCCTAATTGCGGTCGGCTAATCAGGTTAAAGATTTTAGTGTTTTGATTAAGCGGACTTGTACCAACCTGTTCCAATAAACTATTTACTGTAGATGGCTCAATGGTTTTGGCTTTGGTATAGGCAACTATATCGTCGCTGTCCTTTATCTTTTTATTTACCTTTTCAAGCCGTTCATCTGATATCAAGCCAAGTTCGTGACCCATTGGGCTTAAACGAATATCTGCATTGTCCTGCCTTAATAATAGGCGGTGTTCTGCACGTGAAGTAAACATTCGGTAAGGCTCTTCTGTTCCCTTGGTAACCAAGTCATCTATTAATACACCTATATAAGATTCTGATCTTTTAAGGATCAATTCATGCTGATCATGTATTTTTTGATGTGCGTTTATACCTGCTATAAAACCCTGCGATGCGGCTTCTTCGTAACCAGTAGTGCCATTTATTTGTCCTGCAAAATATAAGTTGCTTACCAATTTGGTTTCGAGCGTTAGCCCTAGCTGCGTAGGAGGGAAGTAATCGTACTCAATAGCATATCCGGGGCGGAACATTTTAGCTTTTTCAAAGCCTGGTATTTGTATCAGCGCGCGATATTGGACATCTTCCGGAAGCGAGGTAGAAAAGCCGTTTACATAAATTTCTACCGTGTTCCAGCCCTCTGGTTCTACAAATATCTGATGACGGTCCCTTTCTGCAAAGCGATTGATCTTGTCTTCTATAGAAGGGCAGTAACGAGGACCCAAGCCTTTAATGCGTCCCGTAAACATAGGCGACTTTTCGAAGCCTTCTTTTAGTGTCTCGTGTACTTTATCGTTAGTATAGGTTATCCAGCAACAGCGTTGGTCAGTAGCCAGCTCAACATCTGTGAAAGAAAAACGGCCACGTTCTTCATCGCCCCATTGTTCTTCCATCAGGCTGTAGTTTAAACTGCGACCGTCAACGCGCGGCGGGGTACCAGTCTTCATTCTGCCAGATTCAAAACCCAAAGAAACCAACTGCTCAGTTAAACCTGTAGCTGCTTTCTCACCCGTTCTTCCTCCGCCAAAACGCTTTTCACCTATGTGGATTATTCCATTTAGAAACGTGCCGTTTGTAAGAACTACAGCATCGGCTTCAATCTCGACACCTATAGATGTGCGTACGCCTGCAACTGTATTGCCTTTAACCAGAACAGATGTTACGGTGTCTTGCCAAAAGTCTACATTAGGTGTTTTCTCCAGTGCAATACGCCATTCTTCCGCAAAACGTATACGATCACTTTGTGCTCTTGGGCTCCACATTGCAGGACCTTTAGAACGGTTTAGCATTCTAAATTGAAGCGATGTTTTATCCGTTATAATACCTGAATATCCGCCTAGTGCATCAATCTCACGTACTATCTGTCCTTTAGCTACGCCACCCATGGCCGGGTTGCAACTCATTTGGGCAATTGTACCCATATTCATTGTAATCAACAATACAGATGAACCCAGGTTAGCTGCAGCTGCAGCTGCCTCACATCCGGCATGGCCGGCACCAACTATTATTACGTTATATTTTTTAAACATACTATTCATGTTCCACGTGGAACATACCTCATTAAGTGTATCTATGTTCCACGTGGAACTTTAACAAACGAGTAAATTGCGAAACTTGCCCAAATGGCTTCTAAAACGATGAAAGGGTAGAAACTTATCAGGTAAGATGAATAACAGCAAAGCCCTGCACCAACAAAATTCATCCCACTATACCAGCGGCTGTTTGCACTTAGCTTTTTATTCAAGTTCAGCACAAACGCAATAAGTAACACAATAACGCCTGCCGAAGCAATGATATCCGACGCTTTCATTTAGGCTTCTTTTAATTCTGTTAGTTCCATCCACCTTAACGATTTTAAGTCTAGTTCATTGCTTATTTTCTCTGCTTCTTTAGATAAATCTATAATCTCTGCATTGTTGAGTCCCGTTGTGTTTAGTTTATCGCTTACAGCTTTCAATTTAGCTTCCAGATCTGCAATTTCTTGTTCTACTGTTTGGAGTTCTTTCTCCTCTTTATAACTGAGCTTTGATTTTTTTACAGCCTCAACAGCTTTCACCGGTTCAGGTGCAGGCTTTTTTGCTTGTTGTTTAATTTCTTCAAGCTCTAACCGGTATGACGAATAGTTTCCGTTGTAAATCTTTACCTGTCCGTTTCCTTCCATGATGAACAGTTGATCTGTCATTTTATCAAGTAAGTACCTGTCGTGCGATACCAGCATTAAAATGCCGGGATAATTAGTTAAGAACTCTTCCAACACATTCAGTGTGTCAATATCCAGGTCGTTTGTTGGCTCATCCAGAATCAGGAAATTTGGATTCTTCATCAGGATGCTCATTAAGTGCAGCCTTTTCTTTTCACCACCGCTCAGCTTGGCTATCATGCCGTACTGCTTATTAGGCGGAAATAAGAATAACGTAAGCAGGGCAGAAGCTGATATCATTTTACCGTCAGCCATTGTTATAAACTCGGCAACGTTTTTTACAACATCAATTACACGCTCATCGTCTTTAAAAGATAACCCTGCCTGGTTAAAATAGCCGATAACAGTTGTTTCTCCTTTTACTATTTCGCCTTTGTCCGGGTGGAGTAGTCCGGTAATCAAATTAAGCAGAGTAGATTTACCGGATCCGTTTTTACCTGCAAGCCCAATACGATCTCCTTTTTTGAAGATATAGTTGAAGTCGTTTATATACGTATTGCCGTTAAAGCCTTTTACAACATGGTGCAGTTCCATAATTTTATTTCCCTGCCTTGCTGTTTTTACGCTAAGCTCTACTGTTTGCTTGCCGCCATTATTCTTCGTCTTTTCTTCCAGGTCGTAAAAAGCATCTATTCGCGATTTGGATTTGGTTCCACGAGCCTTTGGCTGTCGCCTCATCCATTCCAACTCTTTACGAAGCAAGTTGCTGTTCTTTTGAAAAGTAGCCTCGTCAGCGGCTTCGCGCTCTGCCTTCTTCTCAAGGTAGTAAGCGTAGTTACCTACATAAGGGACTATTTTACCGCGGTCTATTTCTAATATTTCGTTACAAACATTATCCAGGAAATACCTGTCGTGAGTTACCATTAAAATGGTTTTGTTGCCTTCGGTAAGTAACTTCTCCAGCCATTCAATGGTATCAATATCTAAATGGTTGGTTGGCTCATCCAGCACATACAACTCAGGGTCTTCTATCAACAGCTTAGCTAAAGCCAAACGTTTCTTTTGTCCACCTGATAAGGTGTTAATGTGCTGATTAAGATGATGGATGTCCAAACGACCCAGGATGGTTTTAATTTGATATTCATATTCCCAGGCATCTATTTCGCTCATCTCCTCCATCACCTTATCTAAAGCTTTGGAATTTTCAGGATCATTTTCCAGCAGCTCTTCATATCTGCGTATAAGCTGCTGCTGTATGTTGTCTGCATGGAAAATATAATCGCTGATAGTAACCGCATTCTTAAAATGCGGATCTTGCTCCAGGTAACCTATCTTAAGATCCCGTGCCTGAGCTACTTTACCTTCTGTAGGTTTTATAGCGCCCGACAAAATTTTTAACAATGTGGACTTGCCTGCGCCATTGATGCCCACCAATGCTACGCGACGGCCGCGATTAATGCCGATGGTAAGGTTTTTAAATAACCAAACATCATGAAATGACTGTCCTAAATTCTCTGCTGAAATAAATGTACTCACTTGATCTCCTGTATCTTATCTGTAGTGTGTATAAATACACCTTTACTGTTATCTAATGATTTCCTGAACATTGCATACGCTACCTGGCTGGTTTTAATGCTTCTATATTTTTTTAGACTGCTAACCAGTAAAGGATTAATTACCGACATCACTTTGGTAAGCAATCCTTCCATGACCCTGCTGTTTTCCTTTCTGTCGCCAACCAATAAGGATGGTTGATAAATGTGCAGCGTATCTAAACCAACTTTTTGGATGTCTTCCTCCGTTTCGCCTTTAATTTTGCTATAGAAGTTCATCGAAGAACTGTTTGCTCCAATAGCAGATACCAGGTGGTACTGGTCTACTCCGTTTTGGCTCGCAAGTTGTGCCAATATCAACGGATAATCATGATCTATTTTGCGATAGTCTTTCAAATCTGGTGTCTTAGCTCTGGTGGTACCAAGACAGCAAAACAGCGCGTGCCCGGTTATAGATCCGGCATATTCAGCCAACTTGTTGTAGTCTATCACCAGCTGAACCAGCTTTTTGTGCTGTATAGGCAGCTCTTTACGTACAATGGCCAGCACCTCGTCATATTCGTCATGTTGCAGCAGTACCTGCAGCAAGTCTCCACCTACCAATCCGCTTGCTCCTGCTATAACTGCCTTGTATGCCATTGAAGTTCAATTGAAAACGCAAAAATACGCATAAATAAAATAGTACAATCGGCAGATGTGTTGTTAAACTGTCAGGAAGGGCTAAACTAAACTTTTGAGAATAGTGTGTATTTTAAGTTAACTAGCTGATTAATAGTATTCTATAAAAAATGCACAAGGTGGTGAAGTTGAAATCAGACGAATTTAGCGGTGTAAACAAACCTCTATCTTAAACGTTTATACAACAACCAATTATAAACGTCTATCTCTTACATGCCTTAACACAAACTGTGAGAGTATAATAGCAGTTCCGAAAAACATTCGATAATATAATTGTTTATAAGCGTCAAGTAACAAAAGCATTATGGCTGAACAGGTAGTACCCGGGTACAGGAAATGGCTGGAAGACATTGGAGAACAAGGCGTTTTCTTCTCCAGGTTTATCCGCAATATATTTATGGGCGGTTTCGAATGGTCTGAATTCGTTCGCCAATGTTATGAAATAGGCTACAGATCTTTTATGCTGGTAGGGCTAACGTCATTTATAATGGGGTTGGTGTTAATTCTTCAACTAAGGCCCTCTATGG
Source organism: Mucilaginibacter terrenus (assembly GCF_003432065.1). Taxonomy (NCBI): domain Bacteria; kingdom Pseudomonadati; phylum Bacteroidota; class Sphingobacteriia; order Sphingobacteriales; family Sphingobacteriaceae; genus Mucilaginibacter; species Mucilaginibacter terrenus. The sequence continues at coordinate 168,204 of NZ_QWDE01000002.1, forward strand.
TTGAAATGGGTGCCGAAAGCATGTTGCCAAAAACACTTGCTGTTGCATTTATAAGAGAAATGGGCCCGGTAATTACAGCCATAATTTGCGCTGGTAAAATAGCGTCCAGCATAGGTGCCGAACTGGGGAGTATGAAGGTTACCGAACAGATAGATGCGATGGAAGTATCTGGCGCAAACCCCACGCAGTACCTGGTAGTAACGCGCATACTCGCAACCAGCATTATGGTACCAATACTCGCCTTAATGGGCGACGTGATCGGGCTTTTTGGCGGCTTTCTGGCCTTAAACTTTAGTGATGATGTTAGCTTCTCCTTATACTTCAACAAGTGCATAGCATCGTTGGAATTTATAGACTTTTTACCTGCTTTAGTAAAAACCGTATTCTTTGGCTTTGCAATAGGTTTTGTAGGCTGTTATAAAGGTTTTCACTCTGATAAGGGCACCGAAAGCGTTGGACTGGCGGCAAATTCGGCGGTGGTAACAGCCTCGCTGTGGATTTTTGTTATAGATGCCATTGCTGTACAGATCACCAGTATTTTATTCTATTAAGATGGCAGAGGTAAAATACAAAGGAGAAAATGCCGCCACTGGCCACGAAGGGGAAATTGTTGTGGACATTGACCATATATCTAAAAGCTTCGGCTCAAAAGAAGTATTAAAGGATATTTCTCTTCAGCTTAAAAAGGGTGAGAACATTGTGGTGCTTGGTAAATCAGGGCAGGGTAAGTCAGTTACCATACAATGCATAGTAGGGCTTTTAACGCCCGATAACGGCACGGTAAAGGTGTTTGGAGATGATGTGGCCGGCATGGATGAAGATGAGCTTAAAAAGCTTCGTACAAGGGTTGGCTTCCTTTTCCAAAGCGGTGCACTGTACGACTCAATGACGGTGAGGGAAAACTTGGAGTTCCCCCTTACCCGCGTGCTTAAAATGGCTGACAAAGCGGAAATAGACACAAGGGTAGAAGAAGTGCTTGAAGGCGTAGGGTTGATGGATGCAGTAGACAAGATGCCATCAGACTTGTCCGGAGGGATGCGCAAACGAGTGGGCCTGGCTCGTACCCTTATCGTAAAGCCCGAAATAATGTTATACGACGAACCAACAACCGGATTAGACCCCATTACCTCGCGGGAGATAAGTGAGTTGATCCTTAATATGCAAAAGAAATATCAAACATCATCCATCATCATTACCCATGATATGGAATGCGCAAAGATAACCGCAGACCGCGTAGTAGTTATGCGTGATGGTACCTATATAGCTGAAGGTAATTTTGACGAGCTACAGCACTCAGACGACGAATTTGTAAGATCTTTTTTCACAGAAACAAAATGAGAACAACATCCTCCCAAAAAATAAAAATTGGCGTATTTACCTTAGTTGGTTTTATAATATTGCTATTGGCCGTGTTTTTTATTGGCAATCAAAAAAGTCTGTTCAACTCCACCTTTAGAGTGTATGGTGTATTCCGGAACGTTAGCGGGCTTACCGTGGGCAATAACGTGCGTTTTGCCGGTATAAACGTAGGCGTGGTGGAATCTATTAACATCGTAACCGATAGCTCTGTCAGGGTTGATCTGAGCCTGAACAATTCGGTAAAGAAGTTTATCAAAAAGGATTCAAAGCTTAGCATTGGTAGCGACGGCCTTATGGGCGATAAACTTGTGGTAATTGCCCCGGGCGGCGTAAACAGTACCGAGGAAGTAGGCGAGGGTAATGAACTTACTTCGGTTAACCCCGTAGATGTAGACAAGATTATAAATAAGCTTACCCGTGTGGCCGACAACGCGGAGACACTTACCAGTAACCTATCTCAGATTGTAGCCAAAGTAAACAACGGGAAAGGCAGCATAGGGCGTTTATTGAACGACGACAAGATAGCCCGAGACTTGGAAGGTACAGTACGCCAGGCAAAAACAACAATGAAAGGCGTACATGCTACAACAGCCACCTTAAACGAAGATTTAAAGGCAGCACAACATAACTTCCTGCTGCGTGGGTTCTTCAAGAAGAAAGAAAAGGCAAAAAAGGCTAAGCAGGACTCAATACGGAAAGCGCAAGAGGATATCCAAAAAGCTAAGGAAAAAGCAGCGAAAAAGAAGGATTAAAACTCTTTTCAAATTATCCAAACAAAAAGAGCGACGTGGCATCCCACATCGCTCTTTTCGTTTAAGCTCTATTTATATTAAAGAGCGCTTGTTATAGCTGGATCCAACGGCTTAGTAGTAGAACGGTAACGGTGTATCAATTTACCATGTTCGTCTATCAGGAATTTTTCAAAATTCCATTTTATCTCGCCGGTAAAATCTGGATTTGTCTCAGTAGTAAGATACTTGAATAATGGATCGATATCATCTCCTTTAACACTTACTTTAGTGCTTAAAGGAAAGGTTACACCATAGTTTTTTTCGCAGAAGGTTTTAATCTCGGTATCCGCACCCGGCTCCTGCTGGCCAAAGTTATTAGCAGGAAAGCCAACCACTACTAACTTATCTTTGTATTGATCAGCAAGTTTCTGTAATTCAGCGTATTGCGGTGTAAATCCGCACTTAGATGCCGTATTTACAATAAGTACCTTTTTGCCCTTGTATTTAGCAAGCGAAAAAGGCTTGCCATCAATGTTTTTAAGTTTAAAATCGTAAACTGATGATGGCGCAGCAGTAAGGAACGTCAGCGTTAAAATAAGCGCGAGTGTTTTCATGGTTTCAAAAAGTTGTTGTGTGTGAATAGTTTACGAACGTAAAATTAGACATTAAAGTTTCTTAGCGCCAAATATTGGTCTTCTTTTAATGTCATTTTTTTCTTGTCCGCTGCAGATTTGTCTTTGTAGCCCAGCAAGTGCAATGCTCCGTGTATCATCACGCGGTGTAGTTCATGCGCTTCCGGAACTTCAAACTTTTCAGCGTTCTCTTGTATGCGTTCTACCGAGATGAAAATATCTCCTGTAATAACACCATCTTCTTCCGAGTTATCAAAAGTGATGATGTCTGTGTAGGTATCGTGATCTAGATACTGCTGGTTAATCTGTAGCAGGTAAGCGTCTGAACAAAGGATATAATTCAGTTCATCCAGCTTAAATCCTTCGGCAACAACGGTCTCTTTTATCCATTTACGGATAGCGATTTTATCTTTTACCTTATAAGAGACATCCTCTGCAAAAAAATTAATTGCCGGCATTATATCTTAAAGTGAAGTTCCACCTCGTTGCCTTTTGCATTGAAAATACACTGATCGGCAAGGTGTTTTAAAATAAATACGCCGCGGCCAGTAAGTTCTTCCAGCCGGTCAGGTGCAGTTGGATCGGGAAGGTGGTTATAGTCAAAGCCGGGACCTTCATCTGTTATGGTCCATATAATGCGTTTAGCATCAACATCTGCGTTAACAATAACTGTTTTGCTTTCATCCAGCTTATTGCCATGTACTATCGCGTTTATGGCAGCCTCGTTAAGGCAGGTCATCATATTGGCAAATGTATCTTCGCTAACCTGGTATTTATCGGCAATCTCTTCTATTAAAGCCTCCAGCTGTGTTATGCTTTCGTACTTTGAGGGAAGTTGTAGTGTATATAGTTGGCCTGTCCGAACATCTGCCTGTTCCATGTCATTTTCCATTAAGTTGATCAAAGTATAGTTTAATTTTTTGCCTGTAGTACAAATTCAGTGCCGACGGAACAGTTCTTATCTGTTCTGTTTGCTTTGCCTTCACCTGCTCATACTCCTGCAAAGCCTTAATGTACCCTGGCGGCATATCCGTTGCTGCGCGACTTTCGCGCTTTTGGTCCTGTTCCCGCTGCTGTTCGGCCTTTTCAGCCTCCAGTAAGCGGGTTTGTATTTGCTGCTGCCGTTTAAGCGTTTCTTCTGTAATCCGTCTGTTTACGAGATCGTTTTCGGTTTGTTCCATTTCTTTTGAAATTTTATCCAGGTTACCCGTCCCGTTTGTTCCGTCTTTGTTCTGTTCGCGATTAAGCTGCTGCATGGTTTGCCGCACCATCTGCTGCTGCCGCGCTAGTTTAGCCAGCTGTTCACTCATCCCTTCACTGCCATTACTGCCCGGGCTTTTACCTTTTTGTTGCCCCTGCTGCTGCATTTGGTCGCGTGCTTTTTGCATATTTTGATTAAGCTGCTGCTGCATTTTGCTTAGCTGACTCATAGATGGCTTGCCATTTTTGCCTTTGCCACCTTTATTCTTGTTCATCATCTTTTGCAACTGCTCCAAAGCTTCGCTGAGCATAAGGGCCAGGTTGTTCATAGATGTCATAGCAAACTGCTGATTGCGGGTTGCTTCGGCAGTGCGCCGCTCGCCAAGGTTTTCCAGCGACTGGTCTATCTTAGTGTTGATTGTTGTAATCTCTTTATTAACAGTAGATTGTATCTGCGGTATCCGTTTGCTTAACGAATATAAGCTGTCTTCGGCAGTTTTAAGGTTATCCTTAATGTCTTTTTGTGTTTGTGCCAGGCGGGTATAGCTGGGATCCATCGGTCCGATAGAACGCAATTGCTGCATCAGCTTTTCCTGCCCAAAGGAACTATTCACCAGGGATTTTAACAACTCGCGCAGCTGGCGTGCATCAACAGCACTTTGGCTGCTTTCGCCTTCCTGTTCCTGCTGTTCCATTTTTGCGGCCAGCTCTTTCATTTGTTTAGCGGCAGATTGCTGCGATTGCGACGCCTGCTGCTTGTTGTTTTTTTTTAAACTTTGGCTGCTCTCGTCCATCTGCTGATCTATAGCCTGCTTATCTTTTTCAGGATTTTGAAACTGCTCTTTATTGCCGTTCTGTTCGTTAAGCTTTTGCAGATCATCCAGTTGTTTTTTAATCTCCTGAAAGTCGCTGCTCAACTTTTGCTGTTGTTGCTGCAACTGCTGGTTATTGGCGTTATTTTGCTTGGTTTGTTGGCTAAGTTGCTGCTGCTCGTCTGCCAGCTTGTTTAACTGGTTGATGTTTTGATTAAGTTTTTGTTCAAAGTCCAGCTTTTTATAAAGCTCCAGCATGCGGTCCAGCTCCTTTTTCATGGACCGGTTTTCCGTCTGCATTTTAGAAAGTTCGTCCCGCGTTTGGTCCTTTTGTTCCTGTTCCAACATTTGCTGTAGCTTATCCAGCATCTGCTTTGTTTTCTCATCCAGCATGCTGTTGAGTAAGGCTTCTATCTGCTTTTGTTTTTCGGTAAGGCTTTCGTTTTGTTGCTGGTTCTCCTGCCGGTTGTACAGGTTCTTTTTGTTTTCTTTCTGTACATCTTTAATCAGGCCGTCTAAATCCTTGCGCTTCTGGAGTAATTCCTCTATTTGCTTCTTTTCATCGAAGGAAAGGTTGTTCTTGTCCAGCAAGGCCTGGTTTAGCTTTTGCGCATCTTTCTCCACCTGTCCGGCAAGCTTGGCCGCAGATTGCATTTTTTGCTGAACAGCCTGTGTGCCCGCATTTAACTGTTCGGCTAGTGCTGCCGCATCTGGTACCATGAGGGTACGCTCCGGTGAGCGTGTTGTTTTAGGGCCATTAACGCCGTCGTTGTCGGCCACCTCAAAATAGTAGGTTACGTTGTCCTCGGCAGAGATACCCGCTTCTTTCAAGTTCCAGAAATAGAAGAAGCTACCCTGGCTGCCGGATAGATCGGCCTTAACGGATTTAGTTAAAGAGCGTTCGCTGCCTTTTGCGCCAATTTTATAATGGAAGGTTAACGATGAAAAACCATGGTCGTCCTGCACTTTACCATTAAAGTAAAACGCTTTAAGGCTTACACTGTCCGGCCGTTCCTGTACTTCTATAGATGGAGACTCATCCGCTACCACATTGATGCGGTACGCGGCAGAATCGGCATGGTTAACGCTGTTGTTAAGCGGACTCACCGTATAACTTGTAGCTTTTAATATCCTTTCGCGGTATTCAAACAAATTATCTTCTGAAGCCCGCACGGGCCGCTCCGTGCCGCCAAGGGTAAACTTAAGTGCCGATGCATTTTGTGTGTGGAACTGCCAGTTTACAACAGTACCTGCCGGCAGGGTAAGATCGCCGGCATTGGTAATAGTTTCGGCCGCCTTGTGCAGGTAGGTAGGGTAAGTAAGCTTTGCATCAAAATTTAACAGCACGGGTTTTGGGTTCACTTTTATCTGATACGGCGCAGATGTAAAACCGTTGCCTGTAAGCCTAAATGTTGTGGTTTGCTGTAAGTTGCTAAACGTGTAGTGGAATCTGGTGATATTGTCTTTATCCAGCTTAAAGGTGGTGTTTGCTGTTTCTACATAAACGTCGGCAGGCAGCTTGTCGCCGGTTAATTTTAATTCCAGCTTTACATCTTCGCCCTGCACTGCAGAGAGAGACTTGTTTAACACCACAAACTGAAAAGGTGCTACGGGAGCAAAATACTGGTTGTGGTGGATTAGCCTTTTAGTGCTTTCTGTAAGAACAGACGGCGCCGCAAAGGCGATAATGCATATAACGGCGGCAGGCGGGATAACATATTTAAGGTATTTATTATTCTCCCGAAGGTTTACCGCCGATGGGAAGCTTACCGGTTTTAACGTCTCAATCCGTTGATTAATGCTGGCTTCTAACAGCTCACAGTGCTGCGGATTTTCCTGTGCCTGTTTTTTTAGCTGAAGGGTGTTAAGCAGCCGGTCGCTCACGTCGCTAAAGTGCTTGCCAATGATTTCGGCGGCCTGGTCATGCGAGAGTGTCTTCCCAAGTTGCAGCCGTGCCAAAAGGGGCGGAACAACCAGCCAGGCAAGCAAAGCAACATTAAGCAATATGAAAAAGTAGAAAAGAACCGTACGGAAAGTAGTATTGAAATTACCGAAGTACTCGCCAAGCGTGATAATAACGTAAGCCGAAAATAAACCCGCAGCCAAAAATAGCAGCCCGCGCAGCAGGTTGTTGTAGTGGTACTTACGAATAAAGGTGTTGATCTTGTCGATCAGCAGCTCGTAATTATCAGCAGGGGTCATAAACAGGTTTAGTTACCGGCATACCGGATAAACGAAAATAACGGATTAAATAATATGTAATGCAGTTTATTTGTGCGAATTACATCCGCTTAACTGAAAGATATCTCTGTAAACGTACTTAAGCTGTAAATCTTCTATTTACGTTCTTTCGCCAACCACGCCTGGTACGCGGCTTTCCCGCGTTCAAAGTCGGCTGCAGATGAGTAAAAGTTATGCGACTTGTCGTTCTTTTCTACGTTTAAAACGTAATAGATATAGTTTGTGCTGGCAGGGTAAAGTGCGGCTTTAATGGAGCTTTTAGAAACTGAAGAAATGGGTCCAGGAGGAAGGCCAACAACTTTCCTGGTGTTATAGGGCGATGCCGACTCCAGATCGCTTCTATTTATAACGCCATCCCACCGGTGTTCCATCTTGGCTATGTAAACAGCGGTTTGGTCTATACCAAGCGGCATCCCTTTTTTGAGCCGGTTATAAATTACGGAGGCAACAACGGGCCGCTCTTCATCCAAACGTGATTCTGTTTCAATAAGAGAAGCAATGGTAATAACCTGGTGAGATGTCAGCTTCAATTTGGCAGCCCTGCTTGCGTATTCCGGTTTCCAAACCTTTCTAAACTCCTCAACCATTTTTTTTAAAATAGCCTCGGTGTTAACGGCGCGCGGAAAATCATAAGTATTCGGGTACATATAGCCCTCAAGACTTTTAGCTTCCGGGGCGATGTCTTTAATGAGGGAATTATCATTCATCAGGTCCAACACAGAATCCTCACCAGCCGGTTTATTTTGAGGGAATTCACCGACAATCCTTTTTGCGATATCAAAGCGGGTGAAACCTTCCGGGACGATCAGCTTAACCGTCCTCAGTTTTCCTTTTCTCAATTTTTCCAATACCTCAAGCGGCGTAATAGGGGAATCGAACTGGTATTCACCGGCCTGCATCTCATTGCCGGTGCCGGTAACTTTCATGTATATTTTCAACGGAGTCTGCGAAGAAATGATCCCTTCTGCAGCAAGCTTGGCAAGTATTTGGCCCGGAGATGAGCCATGTTGTATTTGTATGTACTGGTTGCCCTTGTCATGGGCGTTAGGCGTGTGCAAAGAGCTATACACCCAATAGGAAAAGGCAATTACGGCAAGGATAACTGCAACAATAAGAAACTTTAAACCCTTCATTTGACTAAGCCCCTGGTTATATAAAGATGAATTAATTTCGGCGGCAATATAAAAATTAACTGTCTATTTGGACGACGCATTAACATGATGCGTGGTCAGGGTAAACAGTTGTTTATTTTAGTACCTTTAGTTAATATTTGAGATATCTATGGTAGAAATTTTTAAAGCGTATCCTGATAACGTAATTAAAAGCACTGTTGGCAACGGGTTTAGTACATATGCTTATGCTTTGGAGAAGATTTATCCACTAGTTAATCGTTTTACAGCTCAAAGGAAGTTGTTGGATACTAAATTCTACTCTCGACTTGAAAGAGACTTGATAAGTGGTTGCGTTATGCCACATATTACTTTAGCGTTTGTCAAAAAAGACATTTCTGAGCTAGAATATAAATCAGATGTAATCGCCGACTTTGTAAACAAGAATATCGATTCAGGATACATTTTAGATGGAATACAACGACTTAATACCTTAAAAAGGGCATCTGGAAACCCTAAACTTAATTATAATAGTCCACTGTTGTTGAATATCATTATATCTCCTAACAAGGATATGCTTTTGTATCGCATGATTACTTTAAACAATGGTCAGAAACCAATGACAGCAAGGCATCAAATTGAAATTTTAACTCAAGAGCTGTTCAACTTTGAAGATTACAGTATGGATGTTCAAACAGAGAAGGAGAGATCTGAAAAGATAAAAAGGGGAGCTTTCAACCTTGGTGATATTTCTAAAGGGTATTTAGCTTTTCTTACAGGAAACGTTCACAATGAAAATAACAAGATAATTGACGAGAAAATGGATCAAATTCTTGTTGGACGCATACTTGATTCAAACCTTGAAGATGTTAACGTAGAGTTCACTGAAGTATTAGATTTAATCGATAGGCTATCAAAAGATGAATCGATAAAACAATGGTTGATGGTGAATAACAATCTAATTGGATTCTGCGTAGGTGTTAAAAGTTATTATCAACAGCTAAAGAACGTTGAACTTAACGTCTTTAAACAGCAAATAGAAAAGTTTGAGAGTGCTTTCAAGGGGGTTAATCCATCAAAGGTCAATTTAGGTAAAATACGGAGAGATTTATCATTTTACTTCATTACGCATTTTAATGATATAATAGAGGAAAATGTTGATGGTTTGATTGAGAGGTTCGCAGAAGTCACACTCTAACATGAGCAATATCTGCGAAGTAACAGACACGGTTCTTAATGAACTTTCTGTACCTGAAATAGGTGTACCTGAAGGACTACCACAAGAGACATTAGTCGATAAAGTGGCTGTTGCTGAAGTTGCGGCTTCTGATGTCGCAGCGCTTGACCGAAGGTATATGTTAAGTTCTAGCTCTCCATCTAAATATAGAATATTAAGAATATTGGTCGGGGAAGTCACTTTAAGGCACATAGCTACAGACACCACTTTCAGACAGGAAATTGATTATATAAGTAAAAGCTATTCCTCAGAGGAGGGAGTACATATTCATAGAAAGTTGGTCAGTTACATTGGAGATGAAATAAGTGAAGCTGAAGCGGCTCGCTACTTTTTTGAAATACCATATTCATTAAGAAACAAGGATTTCTTTCAACGTCTGGAAAATGAAGTCACCAACTATTTATTTTATCAATCGAAATCAAGCTTTACCACAGCTTATGTTTTTATTTACAGAATATTAGAAATGATCTCCTTTTCCTTTCCTATGATATATGCGGCTAAGACATACGATTTTAAACACACATATGGAACCCTAAAGGAATACTTTGCTGAAAACAAAGGTAATTCGGTTGGTGAGTTAGGCTTTTTGAAAAGCGCTATCCAAAGTATATTTAAAAGGCATGTACTGGCTGAGTCTACAGTGGACTTAATTTTAGATTATGAAAGTGAGGATACACAAAGCCAAATTTATGAAGCTATCATGGGGGTGACTAAACCTGATCTTTACCACGGCGACACTGTAGCTAACAGGAAAATAGCGATTAGGTTCACAGAAGTAAGTTCTTTCATAATTATCATACGTAACCGCTTCTTTCATCTATTTAATAGAGGCGATAAGAACTTAGAGTCGATTGATATTGTGGATGCAGACATGCTTTTTTCAAAATTGAATGAGCCATTATTCAGTTGGATTGCAGTAGTCTATCTCGAAGTAATCCGGTTCACTTATGGAGAGTTGAGTTAACTATTCTAAACATAAGATACCTCATTAAATCTGAACTTATATATTTGTACTTGTTGTGCACATTTAGGTTAAAACAGATCTATTACAATTTATAGATTAACCGTTTTCGGTCCGTCAAGTACAATAAACAAATTACAACGACACCGTAAGTAAATTACCAAATACGGGATGTAGCGTAGCCCGGTATCGCGCCAGCATGGGGTGCTGGAGGTCGTAGGTTCAAATCCTGCCATCCCGACGAAGTTTAAATCAAAGGCTGCTGTTTTTAGCAGCCTTTTTGCTTCAGAAAACCTACTTTTAACTCATGTATGTACTTAGCCGCGAGCAACAGCTGCCTGTTTATTATTTAGAGCCGGACAATATAGCTGCCAATAAAAATTTCAGGGTATACAATTTCGACGGGACATTGCCCAACCAGTCCGAATTGCTTATACCACACCGTAAAGACCATTACCTGTTTGTGTTTATCAGGAAAGCAGAAACCCGCCAATGGATAGACATGGTTCCGTATACGCTCCGGGATAACGGTTTTTACTTCTCGGGGCCGAACAATGTTATTGTAAAAGAAGAATTTAAGCACCTGTGGAGCACGGGTATCGCGTTTACCGACGCGTTTCTGTCTATGCAGGAAAATGCGGCGCTAAGTAAGCTCCCGCTTATTCAAAATCCACGCAACGGCCATGAGCTGCTGTTGAACAGTGCTGATGTAGATTTTGTGGAAGAAATGCTGGCTAAGATAAATACCGAATATCAGCACCCGGGCGAGTGGCAGCAACGGATGCTGGCCGCCCATGTAACCGTATTGCTTACCTACCTGAGCCGGCTGTATGCCGAACAGTTTAAAGAGGATGCAACTGAAGATAAAGTTCTGCTGAAGCGGTACCAGGCGAAAATTGATGAAGATTTCAGGCGGTTGCACGAGGTGAGCGACTATGCATCTATGCTTAATATTTCTGCCGGGCACTTAAGCGAAGTTGTTAAAATGCAAAGCGGTAAACCCGCGATTAAGCACATTCACGACCGCCTGGTTATGGAGGCGCGGAGGCTGCTTTTCCATACCGGTAATTCATTAAAAGAGATCTCCTTTGATCTGGGTTTTGCAGACGCTTCTTACTTCAGCCGGTTCTTTAAACGCGAGACCGGCGTTACACCGGCCGAGTATCGCTCCAGTATCCGCAAAATGTACCATTAATGCCGTTGAATGTGTTACATGCAGGTAACACCCGCGCTGTACATTTGTACTGTTAACAAAAACATCATGAAAACAGCATTAATAACAGGAGCAAACAAAAGCATAGGCTTTGAAGCCGCAAAGCAATTACTACAACAAGGCTATTACGTGTACCTGGGCAGCCGCGACCTTCAGAAGGGCGCAGGGGCAGTAAGCCAGTTGCAGGCAGAGGGGTTAACATCAGTAGAACCCATAGAGATAGACGTAGACAGCGCGGAGTCGATAAACGCGGCACGCGTGACGCTGGGGCAGAAAACCCAGGTATTGGATGTACTGATAAACAATGCAGGCATAAGCGGCGGATTGCCACAGCCATCGTTAGAGACAGACATCAGCATATATAAAGAGGTATTTGAGACCAACTTTTTTGGCGCCATAGCCGTAACCCAGGCGTTTCTGGACCTGATGAAACCAGCGGCGGAGCCCCGGATAGTAAACGTAACATCGGGCCTTGGCTCACTCACCATGCAAACCACCCCAACCTGGAAATACTTTATGGTGAAGCCTACGGCTTATGTAGCATCTAAAGCGGCATTGAATGCCTTTACCATTGTGCTTGCTCACGAACTGCGCGACACCGCCTTTAAAGTAAACGCTGTTGACCCGGGCTACACCGCTACCGACTTTAACCACCACAGCGGCCCCGGCACCGTGCCTGACGCTGCCGCGCGTGTTGTAAAAGCAGCTACGTTAGCACAAGACGGGCCAACCGGCCAGTTCTACAGCGATGATAACGCTCCGGAAACAGGCATTAGCCCCTGGTAAGAAACAATTTTTATACGGAAGGCTGCCCAACAGGGTGGCCTTCTTTTTTTATAAGAAACTCGGGTTTCAGGTACTAACCGGGATGCGAGTTGGAATTGTAAGAAAAATAAGCTATATTGTAGTAACCGGCCTCAGGAGTTAGTTAATTAACAGTTTTACTGTAACCCAATTAATATTTTCAGCACCTCGCCGTTCTCGCCATGCAACTCATTGTCTGATATAATGGTGAACTGGAAATCCTGATTGAGATCCGGGACATGCACCTTAATTTTACTGCCGCTTATCTTATAACTGGCCGACCACATGATGTCCCCGCCGGGATTGATTAGCGCTGCACCACCGGGCTTTAAAGTAAGGCTCACGGCGTTACCCAGCAGCGGATCTGTCGTTGGAGCAGCGTTTACCTGGTGATAGCTTTTTTCTTCTTTGATTTGCAGGGCATCTTTTTTGCATCCCGCAAGGCTTAGCAGGACAACGAACAGGTAGAAAGCTTTTTGCATGGCGTAAAGTTTTGTGCTTTATACCATTACGCTGAAGGCCAGCTGTTTGTAACAGCAAAATAAAATATTAACTGGTGTTTGCATCAACATTTGTGAGGGATGTTGAGCCATCTATCTCATTGGCGAAGGTGTAGTTAGATAATTACACGCGCGCTATCAAAAAAGTGTGGTTTTTGAAGATTTTGGTTCATAAAACCTGCATTTTCCAGGTAAAACATGTTGTTTTTACGCTAAAAATGCAGGTTTTCTTTTTAGAAAGCCAATTTCAAGGGCACTAGCTAGTATGCCGGGTTGCAGCAGTTTTTTTCACCTCAAAATAGTACCCCACGAGTTCCTCTGCCCGGTGGCGGGCGGTGTGTTTCGATAGTATTTTTTGTCTTGCCCGCTCGCCAATGGCGCGGAGTTCATCTTCCGGGGTGTTCCTTAGAAAGGCCAGTGTTTCTTCACCAGAGTAGGATACAAGTATCTCTGTTCCAAGTTCAAAAATGCTGTCCAGGCCATCCCAATAGTCACTTATGATTGGTACGCCACATGCTGCTGCCTCAAACAGCCTAACACTGGGGGAGTAGCCGGCCTTGATCATATCTGCCCGGGTAATGTTCAGCGTAAAGCGCTGAGCGTTATAGAAGTCGCGGTGCTCCGCCGGTGGCAGGTGATTGATATACCGCACGTTTGCAGGCCATTCCACCGATTGCGGATACTGCGGACCAGCTACCACAAAGCGGCCGTTAGACCAGCCCTTTGCGGCATCAAAAAGAAGGCGTTCCAGTGGTGGTTGGCGGTCATCGCTATAGGTGCCCAAATAGCCAAGATCATATTCAATATCGACGTTCTCCGGGTAATATAAAGATGGGTCAACAGAGCAATAAAGTGCCCTGGCGCATGGAGAACCGTATTTTTGTTCCAGCAAGGTAAGGGTTGGTCCCCCGGTGAACGACAGGTAAAGGTCATACATCGGGATTACTTCTGGACTCAGGTACTCGTAATCATTTCTGTCGAGTTTGGCCAGAGTTACCGGGGTATCAATATCATAGAAGGCGGTTATGCCATTAGCTACATTACAGGCCCATTTACCGACTTCTACACCTTCAGGAACGTACGAGCCTACGATTACTAAATCAGCAGATTGCACGATATCTGCGTGTTGTTCCCTAAGTTCTGTAATATCTTTATAGAGAATGACTTTACAAAAGTCCGGGTTTGCCAGATCGCGATTAGAAGCGTACCACGGCACATCCCTTTCAAGAAAGGTTACTTTGTGCCCGGCAGCATTTAGTTCTTTCACCAACGCCCTAAAAGTGGTAGCATGCCCGTTCCCCCAGGATGATGTTATAGACAGCCCCAGAATGGTTATATTCAAAGAACTGCTGCTCATATCTCTCCGGCATTTATCTCCTGAAAATGCGCAGCAAATAGCTTCTGCACCTCTTTTGCCCTGTTTGCGTAAGTGTGTAGCGCCAGTACACGCTTTTTAGCAGCTTGTCCAATAGCTTTTGCATCTTCCTGGGAGAGATTCTTCAGTATGTCTGCAACCTCATCTCCATTTTGCGCTACGAGAATTTCCTTGCCTGGTTCAAAAAAGAAATCGATACCGAGCCAGTAATCGGTGATGATGCAGGCTCCTGCACCAGCGGCTTCAAATACCCGTGTAGCAGGCGAAAAACCCATTTTCGCCATGCTGTCGCGACTGATGTTCAGCACTGCCTTTGGCGTGCAATTAAAAGCATTGTGATCATTGGTATAAACATGGCCTATGTACTCCACGTTAGATGGCATGTGCTTATCGCCCCAGCCGCTGCCGCCTATTTCAAAGCTTTGCTCTGGAGATTGTTTCGCAGCCTTTAAGAAAAACTCTTCTACACGGGCCTCACGATCAGGCAAACGGTTACCTAAAAAGGCAAGATCGCAGCTAAAACGATCGTCTGGTGCAACCTGAAAGTGCGTTTCTGGATCAAGGGCATTGTATATTGGTACACAAAGTTTAGCGCCATTGGCTGTATAGGCGTTAACCACCGGATCTCCGCCGCCATAGGTTAAGATCATATCGTATTGCGGAACCAGCGGCCAAAATGGATCATCTGGGTTTTGATCCATGCGCTCTAAAGTAGCCGGGGCATCCACATCCCAGAATATTACCAGCTGGTTTTCTTTTCTTCTTTTAAGCACTTGCTCTTCCAGTAATTCGTCAAATACGCCGACGCCACTCGCCTTGATTACCACATCTGCAGACTCTGCCTGCGATAAGGCCCAAAAGGCACTTTCCTCATTATTCTCGTAAACTACAACGGTCGCCCATTCAGGGTTAGGAATATCCCGGTGCTGTTGGCGCTCGTACGCGTCTGGCTCGTAAAAAGTGACGTCGTGCCCTAGTCTGCTTATTTCTTTAATTATGCCTCTGTAATAGGTTGCTGCCCCGTTCCAATAGGCAGATACAAGGCTGGAACCAAAAAAGGCTATTTTCAATTTCTTTTCCATAGGTATAGTTGTATGCTGTTACTCTGCTGATGTAGTTGCAGAAACGTGAGATCTGAGTGATTGTATTATCTGTTCAAGCTCATCAACACGGTGCGCGCAGGTGTGCCTGCTCAAAGTTGTTTTTAACCCATTGCTGGCGAGAGTTTCCGCAGCAGATCGATCATTTATGATAGTTGAAAGATGCTGTTTCATACTTTCTTTGCTATCTGCCACCAGGAAGTCTTTGCCCGGCGAGAACAGGTTCTCTGCGTCGTCCCACTGAGAAGAAACCAGCGGTATTCCACACGCCATTGCTTCAAACGGGCGTATAGTAGGTATACCTGGCAGCGATTCAACATACGGCCGGCGTGGTACATGAACAGTTACCTTATATTTAGCAAAAACTTCCGGCGCTTTATAGTTTGGCAGCCAGTTGCCATATTCAATACCTGCATCTTCAAGTGCCTTTAGTGCATGATCGGGATAGCGCACACCGTAAATCTTAGCTTTTAATCCAAGCTCCTTAACCGGTTCTATCAAAAAGGTGTGCAGTTCACGTGTGCGCTCATCGTCGCCCCAGTTACCTATCCACACCAGGTCTCCCTCTTTTTCAGTATGTGGCATGGGGTGGAAAATGCGGGTGTCAGCTGCTTCGTGCCATGTCCAGGCGTTCTTTGTCCAGCCCTCCTTCAGGTAAATGTCGCGAATCACATTTCCAAACGCTAAAACGCCATCATAATACTGCAGATCGTACTTCATCATACTTTCTCTTTCGGTAACAGCACGATGATGGGTGTCATGAAAGATCAGTTGAAAACCACCTAAAGTATTGCGGTATTCTCCTATTTTCTTCACCAGGCTATGCTCATTCCATTCATGTACAATAACCAGGTCCTGATCTTTAAGAACATCATGAAGGTCAATTGTATTAATATCATAGAAGGAAGACTTTAATTGTGGGTACGAAACACGAAACTCTTGCAGGAACGAGTCCCCATGTCCGGCTATTAAATTAGCTAAGCTCCAATTATTTTCAGGCTCGTACACTTTTACATCGTGCCCGCGGCTTAACAGCTCGGCAACGACCCCGCGCAGAAAGTGTGCATTTCCATGATTCCAGTCGGATAGGAGGGAGTGGTAAAAAAGAGATATTTTCATGTTGGTTCTTCTATATAGGTGACAAGGCAACACCGGATGTTAAAAAATGTTAACTGGATATAGCAAACTGCTCCTCGCGAATAAGCGACTTATATAGTGAGACATAGCTGTTAGCCATATTTTCAAGTGATAGGTTTTTTGAACGTTTTGATGATCTTTCTATCATTTGACCGCACTCAACGGGATGTAAAATAACATAGTCGAGCAGTTGATCTAACTCTAAAGGATCATTAGGGTTAAAGAATAATGCCGCATCACTCCACAACTCTCTAAAAGTTGGTATGTCAGCGAGTAAAAGCAGGCATCCGGATAGAGCAGCCTCAAGCACCGAAAGACCGAACGGCTCGTATTTGGCTGGCATAATGTAGATGTAGCTTTCTGGAAGGTGCTCACTTACTTCAGCCGGGCTTAATATTCCTGCCAGGGTAACATTAGGTATACTAATGCTTGTACCTGTATCAGGATGATTGTTATTGCCGGCAATCACAATTGGAATATTGTGCCTATTAGTTAACTCGGCGAGCATCGGCAGGTTTTTAGCTTCGTCCCAGATCCTTCCCATGGCAAATGCCTTCATTTTCTTTTCGGCACTTCGAAGCAAGTGTGAATCGCGGCCGTTGTAAATAACCCTAAGATTATTGAGTGGTCCGTATATCCTTTGAATTTCGTTTGAATAGGATTGAGAGATGGAAACCACAGCATTGGCCGCACGCAGTCCTCGTTGCACCGCGTTTTTATACGCAGTCCATTCATTGGGGGCTGGTTCGTGCTTAACGGCCTGCCACCATGATAACACGCAGGAGTGAGCAACTACAACCACGGGTGCCGACCAAGCAATTGAGGCATGCACATAGCCATTAAGGTGAATAATATCTGGCTTAAATGTAGATTCAAGCTTCAACAACCAGCCGGCCGCTAGTTCCACATCCGCCCAGGGCTCATGCATCCATTCAAGTTTATAATCGCTTTGATGGATAACAAGGTTGGGGATTTTGGCAGCTTCTTCCAGTTGCTTTTTAGATGCATGGGCACCCATTAAGGCAAGACAAACAGTAATTCCAGATTTATCTAAAGCGGAGCAAAGGTCAAGCGCATAAGTCCAAACGCCGCCAACTGCATCGGCGGTCATCAGTACTCGTCTTATTGGCTTTTCCTGTGTAAGCATTAATTAACCTCGCTTGTATATTCTGTCCAATATTTCCGCAGACTTCACATACTGAAAAGCGTCGGAATTAAACTTATTGCCGTTTTGGCTTAGTTCCTCAACCCAGTTTACAGCCGCTTTGCCACCCCATGAATCACCTGGTGTGCTAATAGTTTGCCTTGATGTGCCGTAAAAGCGTTCGGTAGTAAAATCGTAAAATGAGCCGTTTATATTTTTAAAAGCAACTCCTCCGTTTGTGCCATAAAAGCTTACTTCGATAACAGCATCTACACCAGCGGGCAAATTCCATGAACAAGCCATTTGCACTGCAATACTGCTGTTTATCAAAAGCTGAGCCACTGCGTAATCTTCTACCTGCTCATTGATATCCTGAAGTAATTTAGCCTTTGAGAATAGCTGACTGCTTACCTCGTTCACTTCGGGGTTGTCCAGAAGCCAAACCAGCAGATCAACCAGGTGGATACCCAAATCCATTACGCAACCACCTCCAGCTAGCTTTGGATCAAAATACCAGGGTTTATCAGGTCCGTAAGCGTTATGAAAGACAAGGTTTGCGCCGTAAATGGTTCCAAGCTCGCCAGAGTCGAGCACTTGTTTTAACGCTTTAATGCCGTTGGTAAAGCGGTATGAAAAGTCTACACTAAGCAGTACATCCTGCTTTTGCGCAGCTTGTACCACATCGTTAACTTCTTTTGCTGTGCGGCCAAGTGGTTTTTGGCAGAACACCGCTTTTCCTTTATTGAGCGCTTCTATAGATTGAGCAGCATGCAGAGCGCTTGGAGTAGCTATTACTATTCCCTCAAGATCTGCGGATGCCATTTCATCAAGACTGCCGATTACATCAGCGTTAGGGGTAACGCCAAGTGCGCCTTCTACAAAGGCTGGGTTCGGGTCAGATATGGCAGCTATTTCAGCTGTATTTTCTTTAGCGACAGCTTCAAGGCGGTTCTTGCCTATCCAGCCTACACCTACAAAGCCTATCCGCGGTTTGTTACCTGCTAGTACAGTATCCATAACTATTACCGGTTATTAAATGTGATGAGTGCTTTTACAAAGCCTTCGGGATTTTGATGATGTGTTTCAAACGCTTTTTGAAGATCGGTTGCACTGAAAACATGCGTAAGCAACCGTTGTGGCGTAATCACGCCATCCTTAACGGCTTGCACAGCATTGCGCATTCCTTTTAAGTATTCTTCCGGATCGCGCTCATGGGCATTTATTACATCAATTCCGCGCCAGTTCCACAGCTGCACATTCACCTGGCGCATGCCATCCTGGTGATAGCCTGCAATAATCAACTTCCCGCGCACTGCGGTTAGCTCAGCAGCAAGATCAAGTGGCCACTGTTTGCCGGTGGCTTCAATCACCCGTTCGCAAAAGTTCCCGTTGGTAAGTTCTTTTACCTTCTCTATTATCTGCCAATGATCGTCAAGCTTAATTACTTCATCAGCCCCCAGCTCTTTGGCTAAATTCAACGCCGAGTCTTTTCTGGCTAAGGCGATAACTTTTGCACCGGCGCTGTGAGCAAGCTGTACCAGTAGTGCACCCAAAAACCCTACGCCGATTATGGCAATGGTTTGCCCGGCTCGGATATCACTCCGGTCAAAGATGTTCATAGCGCAGCCTAACGGCTCGGCCGGGAAAGGCACATCATTTAACTCTGCTGGTAAACGAATCAGATTGCTTGCCTTTGTAACATCGTATTCGGCAAAAGCATTAAAGGTTATTGCGGCAACGCGCTCGCCCGGTTGATAATCGGTAACATTCTTACCTATTGCGTCAACCACACCCCAGCCTTCATGACCCGGGTTTCCTGCTTGTACAGGGTAGGTAAACCACTCGCGGCCTTCCCACACCGGGAGGTTTGATGCGCACAATCCGCATCCTTCCATTTTAATCCTTACCTCATCATCGGCTGGTTCTGGTAAGGGTATATGCTTAACAGTGATTTGTTTCGGACTAGTAATCTCCAAAGCCGTCATTAACGGCGCCGTTGTATCTATTATTTGTTCTGTTTGCGTTGCTGTTTCCATTAACGTGTTTGCCCCGAGTATACTTTTTGAGTTTTGAAAGAGCTCCTGGTTTCAGATAGCCAATTATATAAGTTCTCTATACCCTGATAGGCAGATACTCCCGGAGCCCAGTTGCCTTGAGTTTTAAACTTGCGAATATCAGAAACATAGTAGCGTTGGTCGCCGGGGCGCCAATCACCAAAGTCTATGTCTACCGTATCGCCATGCAATTCTTCTATCATGTTGGTAAGCTCGAGTAAGCTTACAGTATTGTCTACACCTCCGCCAATGTTGAAAGCTTTGCCGGTAAGCTCGGGCATGTTCTCCTGCGCTATTTTCATAGCCTTGATCAGGTCTGTTACATATAGGATGTCTCTTACCTGTTTACCGTCGCCGTAAATAGTAAGTGGCTTTCCTTCCAGCGCACTAATAAGGAAGTGGGCAACCCATCCCTGATCTTCTGTGCCAAACTGGTGCGGCCCGTAAATACAGCTCATTCTGAAGATTACTGCTTTTAAACCAAAGGTGCGGGCGTAGTCGAGTATGTAAGCATCAGCCGCTCCTTTTGAGCAGCCATATGGGCTGTGGAACTCCACGGGGCGGTCTTCTGATACACCGTCGGCAGCTACTTCAGCGTTTTCTGGCTCATAACGATTGCCTTTTAAAACAACCTTTAGGTCATCGAGATCCCCGTAAACTTTGTTGGTTGATGTAAATACAAGCGGAGGTTGTTTTTCAGATAAACGAATAGCCTCTAAAAGGTTAAGCGTTCCACGTGCATTTACTTCAAAATCAAGAATAGGATCAACACAGCTTGTCGTAACTGCCACTTGCGCGGCAAAATGATAAACAGCGTCAGCAGCATTTACAGCCTCTTTCAGCGCAGTCTCATTCCTTACATCTGCAATTTCAATTTTGAGGTTAGAGCTATACTTATCTCGCAGCCATTGCAGGTTTTTTTCAACTCCATTTCTGGAAAGATTGTCGTAAATAATGACTGATTTTCCTTCCGATAAAAGGGTATCAGCAAGATTAGTTCCAACAAAACCTGCGCCTCCGGTGATTAAAGTAGTATGCTGATTGGCATCGTTCAGTACTTTAAGCTTTGGTTCTTTCAATGTGATATTATTTGAAGTTTAGTATCTTACAATTATAGTTTGTCGTTTACACGGTAAGTCCGCGCGCTGACAGCTCTGCTTTTGCTTCTTCAACACTGTCAACAGCAACTTGTCCCTCCAGCCATGCAGCTAGCTCGTCAAGTCCGTCTTCAAGCTTAACCTGTGGTTCAAATCCTAATACCTGCTTCGCTTTGCTGATATCGCCGAAACAATGCCTGATGTCGCCGACCCGGTATTCGCCCGTAGCAACCGGCTGAATATGTTGCAAGCCCATGGTATTGCTAAGCTTTTGTGCTATTTCCCTTACGGTGTAGCTGTTGCCACTACCAATGTTAAATACTTCGTAAGCCGCTTCTTCTACTTCGAGCGCCAAACGGCAGGCAACAACAAGATCTTTAACGCTTACAAAATCCCTTTTTTGCTCGCCGTCTTCGAAGATGATAGGCGCTTTGTTATTCAAGAACCTTGAGGCAAATATTGCCAGTACACCGGTATAGGGGTTTGATAATGCCTGACGGGTTCCATAAACGTTGAAAAAGCGCAGGGCAACGGTAGGAATGTTGTAAGCTTTACCAAAAATAAGGCTCATTACTTCCTGGTCGTATTTAGATAAGGCATAAACTGATGCCAGGTTAGGCTTTTTTGTTTCCGGAGTAGCTATTGGAGTTAACGTCTCACCGTTAGAGGTAAGCTCCCATGAACTGTTCTTTAACTGGCTTATCGGTCGGGCGGCATCTTCTATGACGTTGCCTGACTGAGTGGTGTATAAACCCTCGCCGTAAATGCTCATGCTTGAAGCAACAATCAGGCGCTTCACGGGCTTTTGAATAAGTGCTTCGAGCAAAACGGCAGTGCCGCGGTTATTTACATCGGTGTACTCATTTACCTCGTACATGCTCTGTCCAACACCTACACGCGCTGCAAAATGGTAAACAGCGTCAATGCCTTCCAGTGCGTCCAAAACAGCTTGTTTATCTCTCACATCTCCAACATACAATTCAACTTGTGGGTTAAGGTATTCCGGACGCTCCGCATTTGCGCCGTGCACTTGTGATATCAAGCTATCCAACACACGAACAGAATAGCCGTGATTAATTAGTTCGTCGCAAAGGTGTGAGCCGATAAAGCCGGCCCCGCCGGTTATTAATATGTTCTTCATAGAAGGTGTGTATAAGCGTACAAAAATAAAATCAGGTACAAAGCCTGCTGCAAACGGCTCAAAGAAGATCAACATCTTCTTACCTCAAAAAAGCATCTGACGAACACCAACAGGTTACGCCTTTAACCAATATTGCTTACTTAACAATTAAGGTTCAACAATAGCTACAAACCTGCATTAAACGATCGGTTCACTTGCCTAAAGAACCCTTTTGTTATGTAAGTTAAGGCCAGAATCTGCAACAGAGGTTTATTTGTTATTAATTAATAAAGTTGCCAAATAACAGATAAAACACTTTACTAACCGCAATAAAGCAAGAATGTTTTTAATTAATAAGATTTATCAATAAAAAATAAGATAAAAAAACAATCCCCAAGAAAATTTGTCTATCCAAAGCTACTTTGCTTGTATTCTATAGAAAAAGCACCGTAGTGCCTAATCAACTTAATAATTACTTATCCATACCGTTACATGAATAATCTTACAACCTCTTCAACGTCGGAACTAACGACTGAAAGAATTCAGGAAGATGTTAAGAAGCTTGGCAAGTGGTTCCATAACATTGATCTTAACGGGGTAAAAACCGCACCGGATCATTTCCTTGGAGACTATCCCAACATAAAGTTCAAGAATTTCGCAGATGCTATTCCGCAAGATCTTACCGGTAAATCAGTTTTGGATATCGGGTGTAACGCCGGGTTCTATTCTATAGAGATGAAGCGCAGGGGTGCCAGCCGCGTACTTGGTTTAGATTCCGACGAGCAATACCTGGCACAGGCCCGTTATGCAGCAAAGGTATTGGATGCTGATATTGAGTTCAGGAACATGTCTGTTTACGACGTGGGTTCACTGGGTGAAAAGTTTGATATAGTGATATTTATGGGCGTGCTTTATCACTTAAGGCATCCGCTGCTGGCCCTTGACCTTTTATATGACAATGTAGTTGGCGATATGCTGATATTCCAGTCTATGCAGCGCGGAAGCGATCAGGTTCAGCCGGTTGAAGCTGATTATAACTTCTGGAATACGCAAATATTTGAAAGCCGCGATTTCCCCCAGATGTACTTTATAGAACACCGTTATTCGCAGGATCCTACCAATTGGTGGATACCTAATCGCTCCGGTATGGAGGCTATGCTCAGGAGTGCTGGTTTCGAGATTGTTCAACACCCGGAACTGGAGGTGTATATATGCAAAAGAGGCAATTTAATTGATAATCAGCCGCGGGCGGTTTACCCCAAAAAATAAATTAAGATACTATATATGATTGAAGCAGTTAAATTCTGGAACGAACCAAATAATAAATCACACTGGGATTTCGAGGTCGATCCGGAGTGGCACATTTTTTCTGACATGGTTAAGCTGGCAGCTAATGCCGTTAAAACCGAAAACCCTGGGATTACGCGGGTGCTTGGCGGCATGTCGCCGATTGATACTGCATTTCTACAACGGTTAAAAGAACGAGGCACTCTTGACGATTTAGACGCTGTAGCAGTACATGGCTTTCCGTTGGATTGGAATCACTGGAATATAAACGAGTGGCCGGATAAAATAGCCGAAATTGAAGCTGTTACAGATCTGCCGGTGTGGGTTACGGAAGTTGGGATATCAACATTTGGAGCTGAAGAAGTACAGGAGTTTGGCTTCAGGCGTACTGCAGAGTTACTTAGCGGCAGGGTTGACCGCGTACATTGGTACAGCCTTTATGATTTGCCAAAAGCCTGGGAGGCAACTACACGGCATCGCGAAGCTGAAGGATCATCGTACTACAGACACTTTTACATGGGCATACTGCATGAAGATGGCACGCCAAAGCTTGCAGCAAAGCACTTTTCTGATTATACACCAGAGTTTGGCATTTGCCAATGGTTCCATTTTGAAGATCACCGGCTGGAGCCAGCTGTAGAGTGGCTTCGCAAGCTAGGTGTTAAGCGCCTGCGTACCGGATTAAGCTGGGCAGATTATTTAAGACCGGACGCAACGCGTTGGTTTGATAAGATGATGAAAGCGCTTGAGGAGTTTGACCTTACCGTTACTTTTTGCTTTACCCCAGAATCTAAAGGAATAAGACCACATCACA
Source organism: Mucilaginibacter terrenus (assembly GCF_003432065.1). NCBI lineage: Bacteria > Pseudomonadati > Bacteroidota > Sphingobacteriia > Sphingobacteriales > Sphingobacteriaceae > Mucilaginibacter > Mucilaginibacter terrenus. Next base: position 192,131 of record NZ_QWDE01000002.1, read on the forward strand.
CCAGCGCTCCGCAGAACATACAAGAGTACGCAGACTTTTGCGTGGAGATGATGAAGCGATATGCATAAACGTGACTAGCTATGGCAAACAAACAACATCTCAATAACTTTGTGGCAGATCAGGAACATTACGACGATGTTCCTGACACCTGGATGAAGTGCATGCTAAGAGGCGACTTTAAAAAGGCCTGGCAGTTTAGCGACAAGGCTATGGCTGAAGGGGTAAACCGCGATATTAACTTGCCGAGACATTTCCAAAATATTTGGGATGGTACCCCGCTGAATGGTAAGCGCGTACTGGTGCGGTGTTATCATGGTTTGGGAGATACGATACAGTTTATCAGGTATGTGCCTAAATTAAGGCAGATTGCTAAAGAGGTTATTGTATGGGCGCAACCCGCGCTGTTGGATTTGCTTAAGAGCGTAAACGGCATAGACCGGTTAATACCTTTACATGATGGTGCACCGGATGTAGAGTATGACGTTGATATAGAGGTAATGGAGTTGCCTTATATATTCCGGTCGACTATAGAAACGCTTCCTTCAGAGGTCCCTTATTTGCAAGTGTCGCCCACAATTTTAGCAAATAACAGCCATCTGTCAGTAGGCATTGTTTGGAGAGCTGGAAACTGGAACCCGGGCCGTTGCCTGCCTTTCTCTGCTGTTAAGCCGTTGCTGGACAGGCATGATGTCAACTTTTACATTCTGCAAGATGATGCGGTTAACGCCGGATGGGATAAATCATCAGGAGTTCACCCCGGAAGCTTTAATCTTTATGATTATGCCCGAGTTATTTCAGGCCTCGATCTGTTGATAACAGTGGACTCAATGCCGGCACATTTGGCAGGCGCATTAAATGTACCCGTATGGACATTGCTGCACGCTGATCCGGACTGGCGATGGATGAGCAATGGTGATTACAGCCCCTGGTATCCGTCAATGCGCTTATTCAGGCAGCAAGAACAAGGCAATTGGAGTTCCGTTGTAGACCGGGTTTCATTTGAGTTGAGCAAGCTCGTGCATGCGTCCGCTATTCGCCCAGTTGCTTAAAGCGGGTCATCATTTCACTTTTTTTACCCTGATGATACGCTACACCATGATAAAAGGCAGCCACTAAACGTGCCCATCCTAAATAAATCGCGGGTACGCCCATCTTCCTGCTTAACCAAAAGAATTTGTGGCTCCATTTGGAGATGTTGAAGCGAACGCGATAAATCCTTTTGCGATCGGGTGCTGGCCTTTTAGCATCTGCTTTTACTCGTTTTACAGGCTGAATTCCTTTTGCTGCCCAGGTGAGCCGGTATGCAAGGCCTTCTCGTCGTTGCCTTAAGCCCGCCGCTTGGGTGTTCTCTATAAACTCATTATCAACTTCCTGTAGCTGTAACCGCTGTGTTTGTATCGCCTCCGAAACAATTTGCTCAATTAATGGCGAACGAACAACCACTACGTTTGTGCCCTTCCCGTCTGATGAGTATGGCTCTACCCAAGCATCTCCAAAAGAGATATCGGCAGTTTCGGCTACCACATCATCGCAAAAATTGCATGCCGAGTTCATGAAGAATCCCGCACCCCAGTCGCCATCTTTTAAATGCCACCAATCCTGGTTTAACATTCGTCCGTCGTCAAGCTTTAGCATCGCATTGTACCAGTTGGCCGGGCGATCAGGATATTTATACCGGTACTCTACCTGCTCAACCCTTTCTATTGGTACGTTCAGTTGCAAAGCAAAACTCTCAGCAAAGCGTGCGCTTTTCATGTGCCCGCAAAACAAGCCAAGGGTAAAACGTATACGATCATGTAGAATATCATCTTCCTGGCGGAGGAGCTGAATGGCCTTAATCATACAGGGTACAGCAACCACAGCATAACGCCCCGGTGTATTCTTGATTGTATCCACAACGGTTGATAGCTCAACCGGGTAATAACGTGACTTTGCCCCCTGTCGGATTTCCTCTTCGGTGCGGGAGATACGATATTTAAAAAAGCGACCTTCTTCGTTCGGGTTTTCGGTAGCAATAACATGCGCTACCCCATCTATTAACCCACGTCGCATTAGTTCTGTGGCAACCCATGTTACCATTCCGCCAGAACTGCCGTTTATGCGAAAATCCTGCTCGGCAACGTGGCCCACAAAGTTGCTTTGAGTACGGCCTATTGCACTGCTGTGTTTGGGTGCAGCAGGAAAAAGAACCGACGATAAATCGTCTTCATTTTTGGCCATTGGCGAAAACGGACAGGTGGCGGTGAATTGCTCAGTCGCCCGTTCAAACCACTCCTGCGGGCCTTCTGGCTTTAGCTCCCCATGAGCATCAAACTTCATTCTGACACTTATATCCTCGGTTAATGCTTGCGCAACGCAACTCCCGCAGCCAATGCATAATCCGGATTTTACAATGTCTCTCGGACTCACCAGGCCACTCATGAAAGCTCTGCCGTTTTAAGTGTCAAAGCTTCATCAAGAAAGTCATTCGACTGCTTCTGCAACTCACGTATATTCTCGAATATCTGCTCGTCTAAAGGTTCTGACAGGCGTGCGCTGTATACATGTGCAGCAGTGCCATCAGCTATAAGGTGCTTTTCGCCGCCAACAGTTTTCATTAGTCCCTGCACTTTATTGCTACGGTAGGTAGATAGTTCACACACAAACGGCTTTGCGTTATTAAGTGCGAAAACGCAACCATGGAAAAAGTTAGTGATAACACATTGTGATAAGGCAATGAAGTTCGCGAAATCGTGCGGATCTGCTGTTAACCACTGCTCATCGGCCCAATCATTACGATAGCCTATGCTGATTAACGGCGTGCCGGTACGTTCAGCCCAGGCCTTTACTTCTTTTATGAAAAAGTCTGAAAAGTTATGGCCGTATACAGCTGCAAATGGTTGTTTGATATTGCTTAGATCCCGTTTATCGGCATTAATTGGGAACTGCAGGCATGGATCCAGCACAAAGGCAGGCTCAACACCGAGTGCATTTTTAACAATAGTAGCTGAGTTATCGTCCCGAACGGAAATGTTGTCAAAATTATAAAGCTTCTTTGCCCAGTCGGGGTCTAACCCCCACGAAGAAGAGTAATTTCCAAAACTGGCTGCGTAAGATATCAGGTGCTTTGCTCTTAACCCATCGCCATAAAACAAAGGGCAGTAGCTATACCATGGGTGAGACAGGTTCCAGACCTCATCACTGCCAACTACAACAACATCATATTCTTCCATTTTAGACGGATCATCCAGCGGGAAAGGTTTTGATAATGGCATTTTATCAAACAACTTAAAGAACTTCTCCATTTTTTCGCGATAAAGAGGCCTGTCGCCAGCAGGTACCGGCGTTGGTAGAACGGGTTGCAGGCCGCATTTCCATTCAGAAAAGTTTACGCGGCTGGAGTGATGATCAAGAATCTCAACCTCATGACCTCGTTCCTGCAGACCTTCTGCAAGGCAGCGGGATTGCCAGTAACTGCCGTAATTTATACACCGGTGAAATGTAAGCACACCTATTTTAAGGGAAATAGCGGATTTGTTGTTCAAGGTAATTAATTTAAATGTTCGATAAGTACGCGGTTGGTCAACTTAAAACAAATACTTATCTATTAAGTTTAGCTTTACATGACCAAAATTTTACTTGTACGCCATGCAGTAACAAATCTTACCGGAACTCACCTGCTTGGACGCACGCCGGGGGTACCTTTAAGTAAGCAAGGAATGGTACAGGCTGAGTCTTTGGCAAAGAAGTTATCAGTTGCCGGCGCCTCTGCTGTTTTTAGCAGCCCCATACAGCGGGTAGAGGAAACAGCAAGGCCGATTGCCCAAGCATTAAACCTTACCTGTAACATCCTTGGGGATTTACAAGAACTGGATTTTGGCGACTGGACAAACAAAACCATTTCAGAACTTGAAGGTGATGAGCAATTTAAGCTCTTTAATACCTTCCGCAGCGGCACCCGCATTCCGGGTGGGGAGTTGATGCTGGAAGCGCAGACCCGCATAGTATCTGCCTTAGAGAGGTTGCGCAACGAGCATGTTAATGACACCATAATAGTAGTAAGCCACTCCGACATCATAAAAGCTGCTTTGGCTTTTTACCTGGGTATGCCTATAGATATGATGCAGCGCATCGAGATCAGCCCGGCATCGGTATCGGTACTGGAGTTGTATCCGGAAACAGCGCGCGTTACATTGTTAAATGACATCTCCGACCTTTAGCCCAAGTGTTCAAAAGTGTTCAGTTTTTTTTGTGCCAGGGGCATAAATTGCATTTTTGAACACTCTTTGTAAACCATCAAAAAAGGGTTCAAATAACATCAATTTGGCGGTTTTAGGCTTAAAGTGTAAGCGCACACCTTTAAAAACCACACCAATTTACACGGCCATTTTCACTTTTATTTGCATGATATAGGTGAAAATACAGGTGTGAAAATCCTAAAATGAAAAGAAAAAAGGGCTGCCTTAAATCGTTAAGACAGCCCTTTAATATTGATGGGCAACGGTTATTTCTGTGCGTCTTTCTCAGGTGCCTTATTAATCAGGTCCATAAACTGGTCCAGCTTAGGGGTGATGATAATTTGAGTACGCCTGTTTTGCGCCTTGCCGCTTGGGGTGCTGTTATCGGCAATCGGGTTATACTCGCCACGGCCGCCTGCTGTTAAACGTTTCGGGTCAACCTGGTAGTTGTTCTGCAACACCTGCACTACTGATGACGCCCTGAGTGCGCTCAGGTCCCAGTTGTTACGGATGTTCTTTTGTGAGATCGGCACGTTATCCGTGTTTCCTTCTATCAGCACATCGTAGTTGCTGTAGTCTTTTATGATTTTAGCAATCTTGCTAAGGGTTTGGCCGGCCTGGTCATTCACTTCGTAGCTGCCGGATTTGTACAGCATGTTGTCTGCAAGGGAAATATAAACCACACCTTTTAACACCTTCACGTCAACATCCTTCATTTCCTGCTGACTGAGTGAGCGGGTAAGGTTATTGGTAAGCACCATGTTAAGCGAGTCGCTCTTGTTCTTGGCATTAACCAGCTGCTGTATATATTTATTTGACGCGTTAATTTCATCAACCAGTTTAGATATATTTACGTTGCCCTGGCTGCTGGAGTTCAAACACTTGCTTAAAGCATCCTGCAATTGTTTGGCGTTCGCCCTTTCGGAGTTCAGTTGTTCTTCAAGGCTGGTTATTCGGCCGTTAGCTACGGCAAAGTTGCGTTCTGTTAATAAGTATTTACCGCGCATTTCGCGTGTATTGCTGTCCAGTTTGTCATAACTGGCCTGTAGGTCCTTGTACTTTTTGGAGCTTACGCAACTTGATACCATTACAGCCGCAATAAATAGCGCCGGAATTGTTAGTTGGAGTTTCATAATGTTATAGGATTGGGTTTATTAAATATTTAACAGTTAGTAATAACCTGCTCCATGCGAAAAAGTTTTGTTTAGCCGAAAAAGTCGCTGTATGACAGTTATTTAGCTGTTGGTTAAACGGGCGGCACTTATAATTTAAATAATAGCATATCGCAACTGTATTTTTCGAAATGACATCCGCAAACAACAAAAAAAGCGTAATCTGCATAAAATAATACCGAAGGGCAACAATGCAGGCCTTTGTTACCGTATAAGTTGACTCCTAATGTTTTAAACCGATCCAGCGTCTATAATGCTCTTTAAGTACATACGCAATATAATATTGCTCGCCGTAGCCAATTGCCTTTTAGTTCTGTCGGTATTTGCGTCACCACGCAGCCGGGGTGTAGATAGCATTAAAACCCTCTTGAATGCCCCTGCCGGGGACAGCTTGTTTGGCGATACTGTGAAGGTAAACCGCCTGATTCGGCTGGCATCCAACTACTTTCAGTCGAACCCCGATAGCGCATTTTACTTCGCCCAAAAGGGTGTGGAATTGGCCAGGAAGATAAACTATCCCGAAGGCATTGCTAATGGCCTGCTGCAAACCGGCCATGTAAACTATTTTAAAGGACGGTCAGACCCTGCTAAGCGCGATTTAGAGGAAGCGATAGCAATATTTAAGCAGCTTAAGAACGACAAAGGGCTAAGCGCGGCATATGTATCGTTAGGGAGAATGTATAATCTGCTGGCTAATTACCATGATGCGCTTAAATACCTAAACCTGGCACTGGTTATTAATAAGCGTATAGACGATGAACCTGCGCTAACCAATAACTATAAAAATATTGGTGTGATATACTACAGCCAGGGCGAACTTTCTAAAGCGCTCGATTTTTACTACAAAGGGCTTTACATCGCCGTAAAAAATCAATACCGTATACCCTCGGCAGAGTTGTATAACAATATTGGCGTGGTGCTGCAAAGTATGGAGGTTTACCCAACAGCGCTTGAGTATTTCGAAAAAGCATTGCGGCTTTTTAAGGGTACAAAAAGTTACCAGGCAGTTGGTACCGTAAATGAAAATATTGGCGAGGTGCTGCTTGCGCAAAAGCAGTATAAAAAAGCCGTTAACAACCTTACTCAGTCTCTCGCGGTAGCCAAACGGCAGGGGGATATAGATGGCTTATGCTCGTTATACACCGACCTGGGGCTTTGTTTTGCTTATACCAACAACAGTGCAAAAGGACTGCTTTACCTGGACACCGCCGTGCAGCTCTCTCAAAAATACAAGTATGTGTATAATCAGGCTTACGCGCTTATAGGCTTGTCTACGGTGTATAATATGCAGCACAATTATAGCAAGGCGTATGATAATGCCATGCAGGGCTACAAATTAGCCGGGCAGCTTAAAAACATATCGGTACGCGCCAAGGCATCGCAACAACTAAGCGAGACACTTGCGGGGCTTAACAGATTTAATGAAGCCTACAGGTACCTCAACGAGTACCTCTCTATTAAAACTAAGTTGAAAGATAACGAGAGTATACAAAAGCTTACCTCATACAATTATGCGCTGGATTTTTCTACTAAAGAGCGGCAGTTAAAAGAGGAAGAGCGTGACCGCAACCTGTTATTTCAGCAGGAAATAGCCAGGCAGCGTTCCCTTATCATCATATCTTTCGTTGTGATAGTGGCCATGGTCATCATCCTGTTTAGTTATTACAGGCAGAAAAAAGCACAGCAAAAAATAAACGCATTACTGGAGGTAAAAAACAGTGAAGTAATACTGCAAAAGGCCAGCCTGGATGAGCAAACGCATAAGCTGAACGACCTGAATTCTTTAAAGGACCGCTTAATATCTATTCTCGCGCACGACCTTCGGGCACCGTTAAGCACTTTGCGCGGCGTTTTCGACCTATTGCAGGATGAAAGTATTACCCACCAGGAAATGCTGGACATGATACCAGGGGTAATTAAAAACCTTGATTACACATCTGACTTTTTAGATACGCTACTGTTTTGGATAAACAGCCAACTTTCGAGCTTTGCAAACAGTGTCTCTACATTTAGAGTTAAAGACGTTTTAAAATATGAAATAGATAGTTACGTTAATTCAGCCGCTAAAAAGGGAGTTTCGCTTACAGATCAGGTCCCTGCCGGCCTCAGCGCGCTGGCAGATCCAAACTCTATCCGTATAGTTATCCGCAACCTGGTTACCAACGCCATTAAATTTACCGCTAAAGGCGACACCATTGGGGTGTGTGCAATACGCGAGGCCAACAAAGTAGTAATAAGCATTAAAGACTCCGGCTCGGGAATGGACGCGACACAGCTAAGCAAGCTGTTTAAAGAGCGGGTAGATAGCCAGGTAGGCACCAATAAAGAACTGGGTACCGGGTTAGGTTTACTATTTTGTAAAGATCTGATAGAAAGATGTAACGGAAAGATATGGGTAATTAGCGAACAGGGGGTAGGTACCACATTCAGCTTCAGCCTGCCATTAGGGCGCGACTGATGAAACTGTCGTGGTAATAAACCAAAAGAGCCGCACGTGTATACGTGCGGCTCTTTCTTTACTGCTAAATTGGTTACCAGATCTTCACTCGTTTATCAGGGTCCAGCCACATTTTGTCACCTTTTTTGATGTGAAATGCCTCATAAAACTCCGGTACATCGGTAAATGGCCCGTTCACCCGCAAGAAACCGGGAGAGTGTACATCTACCAGTAACTGGTTAGATAAAGCCTCTTTACGGTCGTGCCCCAGCCAGCCAAGCGCATAACCCATAAAGTAGCGCTGTACCGGTGTAAGGCCGTTTATCTTTTTGCCTTCTTTATATTGCTTTGTCTTTTTAAAAGCATCCAGGCCAATAACTATACCGCCAAGGTCGGCAATGTTTTCGCCCAGGGTAGCCTTGCCGTTCACATGCAGGTCGTTAACCTTGTAGCCGTTAAACTGTTGTACCAGCATTTCTGCACGTTGTGCAAACTTTGCCGAATCCTGCGGCGTCCACCAGGCTTTCAGATTCCCTTTTTCGTCGTATTGGCGACCCTGGTCGTCAAAGCCGTGGGTTATTTCGTGGCCAATGGTTGATGCTGCACCATAGCCGTAAACTACAGCATCATCAATATCCTGATCACGTACGCCGGGTACCATAAATATAGCAGCAGGAAGTACAATCTCGTTATTGGACGGATTGTAGTAGGCATTATAGGTTTGCGGTGTCATGCCCCATTCGGTGCGGTCGACCGGTTTGCCAAGCTTAGCCGCGTTTATCTTACGGGTAAATACATTGCCGCGCATTACATTTGCGGCATAAGATGATCGGTCAATCTCCAGGTCGCTGTAATCTCTCCATTTATCCGGGAAGCCCACTTTAGGATATACCTTCGCTAATTTGTCGAAAGCCCTCTTCTTGGTTTCCGCGCTCATCCAGTCCAGTTTTTCTATGTGCTCCTTAAACGATGCGCGCACAGCCTCAACCATATCGGTATACCGCTTTTTGGTTTCCTCAGGGAAGTACTCTTTCACAAATATTTGCCCCAGTACTTCACCCATGATGCTGTTCTCGCGGTCAATAACTTTTTTCCAGCGCGGCAGCTGCGTTTTACGCCCGGAGATAACCGTTCCGTTGAAACGGAAGTCCTCATCTACAATGGCTTTATTAAGATAAGGGCCGTACTCGTCCAGCAGGTTTTTGCGCAGATAGCTTTTCCAGTCATCAATGCTAAATTTGGTTAGAGCCGTGTTCACAGCTTTGTAATACTCGGGCTGCCCAACAATTACCGTGTCCACATTCTTGTAATACATGGCCTCGAAAGTCTCCTTCCAGTTTACCAGCGGCGCCAGTTTAGCTAAATCAGCAACCGGCATTTTATTGTAGTTACGGTAGGGATCGCGCAGGTCTTCCAGCTTACGGCTGTTTTGAGCCAAAAACTTTTCCAGCTCGTATGTTTTTGCGGTTGGTGCTGTGGCATCTGCAACACCAAGAAATTTAAAGAGCGCAGGTAAGTGTTTCTGCTGGTAATCGGTACGTACAGCTGCCGTGTGCTCGTCGGTGTTAAAATAGTAATCTCTATTGGGCAGGCCAATGCCGCTTTGGTAAAGCTGCATTACTATCTTCTCGCTGTTGCGGTCGTCCTGCCCGGCATAAGCTGCAATAGGTGTAGTAACGCCAATGTTAGATAAACTGGCAAATGTCGAAACAAGCTGTTTTACATCTTTAATGGCATCTATACGGGCAAGTTCCTCTTTAAGCGGTGTAAGCCCTTGCTTCTCTATACCCACAGTGTCCATTCCGCTAAAGTAAAAGTCGCCTATCTTTTGCGTGTTGCTTCCTTTTGCGGCATTGGCCGTTAAAGCATCCTCGTTTATCTTCCTGAGTTTATTGCGCAGGTCGTCTTGTACCAGGTTGCCAATACCCCATGAAGAATAAGCCCCCGGGATTGGATTGTTTTTTAGCCAGGTACCATTGGCATACTGGAAAAAGTCGTCGCCGGGTTTAGCGGTGCTGTCCATGTTCTTTGCTAACGGATCATTAGCCGCATAGTCTTTATCGGCGGCTTGTTTACACGAGCCGAGTAACAGGGCTGAGGCGCCAATTACTACCAGGGCTTTTATGTTTACTTTTTTGTTCATTTTTAAGACGGTGTATGTTTAAAAATACAGGAGTTGTATGGTAAAACAGAATTGAGGTGTTAATTATTTGTACATAGTTAATTTAATTTCAGCATAAAAATAAATTATGTGATTCATTAAAGATTATTTTTCTGCAAAGGCAAACACAAAAGTTGTAAGACAATAGAAAAACGCATTGCATCAATCATCACACAAACAGCGTATTTTTTCATAAAATTCTGGTAATCACAATAAAAACTGCGGTTATGATTACTTATGTGACTTTGGCCGGATTGCTTGATGCTTTACTAATGGTTAAAAGATAACAAAATATTGGCGCAAGTTTTGTTTAAAACTACACAGCCCTGCATACATCCTTGAAAATATTGATACATCTACCTATGTAAAAACGTTTTCCGGTGTTCAGGCTAAATTGAATTCTCAGTAGCCCAAGTTGAGATGAATTGTTCTTTTTTTTGGGTTTAATCAATAGTTTAAATTAATTAGGGGAAAAGGGAGCTTCACAAAAAGCTCTCTTTTTTTGTGCTGTAAATTTTGCTATGCGTGCATAATACTTTACTTTAGCCATATGCATTTTGAACTTACCGAAGAACAGTTAATGATACGCCAGGCAGCGCGCGATTTTGCGCAGAACGAGCTGAAGCCTGGTGTGATTGAGCGCGATGAGCACCAGAAATTTCCTGCCGAGCAGATTAAGGCGCTGGGTGAACTTGGCTTTATGGGCATGATGGTTTCGCCGGAGTACGGCGGCAGCGGGATGGATGCAATATCTTACGTGCTGGTAATGGAAGAACTATCAAAGGTAGATGCTTCCGCATCGGTTGTGGTATCGGTAAACAATTCACTTGTATGTTACGGACTGGAAAAATTTGGCACCGAGGAACAAAAGCAAAAATACCTGATGCCTTTAGCGCAGGGCCAGGTTATAGGCGCGTTTTGCCTCAGCGAACCCGAAGCTGGGTCTGATGCTACATCTCAGCGTACAACAGCAATAGACATGGGCGACCATTATCTGCTTAATGGCACCAAGAACTGGATCACCAACGGAAATTCTGCATCTACATATATAGTAATGGCGCAAACTGACGCCTCTAAAAAGCACCGCGGCATTAACGCGCTGATAGTAGAGAAAGGTATGCCCGGCTTCACGGTTGGTGCAAAAGAAAATAAACTGGGGATACGTGGATCAGACACGCATTCGCTGATGTTTACTGATGTAAAAATACCCAAAGAGAACAGAATAGGTGAGGACGGATTTGGGTTTAAGTTTGCTATGGCTACGCTGGAAGGCGGGCGAATAGGGATAGCATCACAAGCGTTAGGCATTGCAGCGGGAGCTTATGAACTATCGGTACAGTATGCAAAGGAGCGCCAGGCATTTGGAAAAACAATAGCCGATCTGCAGGCCATACAATTTAAACTGGCCGATATGGCTACAGAGATAGAAGCTGCGCGTTTGTTATGCTATCGCGCCGCATGGCTTAAAGACAACAAACTGCCTTACGCGCAGGCGGCGTCTATGGCAAAGCTGTTTGCTTCGGAGACGGCCATGAAGACCACCGTAGAAGCTGTCCAGATACATGGCGGCTATGGTTACGTAAAAGAATACCATGTGGAACGCTTGATGCGAGATGCCAAGATTACACAGATATATGAAGGCACGTCAGAAATTCAAAGAATTGTAATATCCCGTGAAGTTTTAAAATAGTTTGCCTGCTTTTATATACTTTTGAAAGTATATAGATTTAGTAGACTATTTCATGATTAAGAAATTATTGATAGGCTCGGTGCTTTTAGCCGGGCTTTCGCAAATAGCAACAGCGCAAACCAAACTTACTAAAGGGTTATGGCGCGGAGCATTAAAGACCACATCAGGCAACGAGATCCCCTTCAACTTTGAGGTAAGCGGAACAGGCAAACAGCAGGTTGCCATTATTAACAGCACCGAACACTTTAAGGTGCCTGAGGTAACCGGCAAAGGGGATTCGGTATTTATTAAAATGCCTTTGTTCGATTCGGAGTTCAGGCTCAAGCAGGATGCTGCAGGATTAAAAGGCCAATATATACGGCACCTTGGTGAAAAGGATGTAGCCATGGAGTTTGCAGCCACGCCCAATACCCCTTACCGCTTTTTTAAAGACACAGAGAAACCAAAGTATAATGTTTCAGGGCGTTGGTCGGCCATATTTGGCGAAGGCGACAGCAGGGACACTACCGTCGGTGAGTTTAAGCAAACCGGCGCAAAAGTTACCGGTACATTCCTGACCACCACAGGCGATTACCGGTACCTGGAGGGAGTAGTAAACGGCAATAAACTATACCTCAGCTGCTTTGACGGCGGGCACGCTTTCCTGTTCACAGCTAATATTACTGATGATAATACTCTTGCTGATGGAAAGTTCTACGCTGGGATCAGCGGTAAGGAAACCTGGACTGCTGTACGTAACGAGAACGCCAAACTGCCGGATGCTTATTCGCTTGCAGCCTTAAAGCCGGGTTACAAAAAGCTCGCGTTCAACTTTAAGGATATTGAAGGGAAACCCGTGTCGTTAGATGATCAGCGTTTTAAGAACAAGGTGGTTATTGTGCAGATACTTGGTTCTTGGTGCCCCAACTGTATGGATGAGACCGCTTACATGGTAAATTATTATAAGAAGTACCATTCCCGCGGAGTAGAAGTTGTCGGCCTGGCCTATGAGCGCACTACCGACTTCGCTAAATCTCAGCGAACATTGGCGCAGCTCAAGACCCGTTTCGACATCAAATATCCGCTGCTTATAACAGGATATACAAATAATAAGGTAGAAACAGCGAAAAGTTTACCTATGCTTACAAAAGTGGTAGGTTTCCCAACAACCATTATTATTGATAAAAGCGGAGACGTACGGAAAATACACACCGGCTTTAGCGGCCCCGGTACAGGAGAACATTACACAGAATTTATTTCTGAATTTGAGAAGCTGACTGATGATCTGCTGGCCGAGAAGGCCCTTTAAGGGTTAAGGAACAGATCGGCACTGATAGCAGGGATAATCTCCTTTTCCAGTGCAGTGTCGAACAGCAGCTTAACGGCTTTTTTTCCTTCAGTGCCCAGGTCCAACGAGTATTCATTAACGTAGAGGTCGATGTGTTTGTACATCACCTCTTCGCTCATTTCCTGCGCATGCGAGCGAATGTACTCGAGGCCGGATTTTGGATTGGCAAAGGCAAACTCTACAGACCGCTTAAGTACACGGTTCACTTTGTGCTGAATGTCGGCAGGCAAATTGCGGTTGGCTACTATTCCGCCAAGCGGAATCGCGCATCCGGTACGTTTCTCCCAGTAGTCGCCAAGGTCTATTAGCTTTGCAAGGCCACGGTCCTGGTAAGTAAAGCGGTTCTCGTGTATAATAAGGCCGAAATCAATAGTGCCGTTAATAACGGAGTTCTCAATTTCAGAAAATACGATCTCTGTTTTATTGGTAGCGTCAGGAAATGCAAGGCTCAGCAAGAAATTTGCGGTGGTGTACTTGCCGGGAATTCCGATTTTCGAACCCGCAACAACATCTGCCAGGCGTGAAACATCTCCGGATTGGTCAAGTTCGCTATTTACATTAACTGTACCCTCAAATGGCGGTTTAAATATCAGCATTGGCCCTACGCCAAAGCCAAGAGCGCTGCCACTATCCAGCAGGATATATTTTTCGGCTGCGTAAGCAAACGCATGGTAGCTTAACTTAGTTACATCCAGTTCTCCGCGGAAGGCTTTTTGGTTAAGCGTCTCCACATCATCATAAAACACCTCAAACTCCAGTCCTTCAGTATCTATTTTATGATGAATTAATGCATCAAATATAAAGGTATCGTTGGGGCAGGGCGAAAAGCCGATAGTTAATTTCATAAAAGTAGTATAACCGCCGCTGGCCTAGTGAAGACTAAAGTTTGTTAAAAGCTTTCAGGTCTTTGAGGAACGACACTGCAAAGTTATCCAGATTTTTAACAGCAAGCCCTATCTGCCAGTTGTCCCGGTTGCGCTTTTCGACATAATTTGACACAGCCCTGATTTGTATTGCAGGAATACCTGCGTGCTGGCAGGCGTAAAAGAAAGCAGCGCCTTCCATACTCTCCAGTTGTGGATTTAACCGCTCAGATACCTTATCTATAGAAGCTTTTTCACCATGAACGGTATTTACCGTAATGGCGTTTACTTTCTTAATGGTCTGCGAAAAGTGTCCTGACTTTGCACCTTCAAACAGATCCGCTACCGATTGGGTAGCCTTAAAGGTGCTTTCTCCTAAACCCATAATGCTGATGGGTAAAAAAGCGTCATCGTCTTCGGCACCTAATTCCGCTAACGTGTCATCGGTTATCTCCACCACTTCACCCAATGCTATACTGCGGTCAAAGCTGCCGCCAATACCCAAATTAACGGCAAGGTCATATTGGTTAGTGGCCAGCTCTTTACCTAAAGCAAAAGCGGTAGCAACCATACCTACGCCGGTTATTAACAAGGTATTCTGCAAAGATTCGTCGCTGCCAGGAATAGTAAAAATGTTCTTCTTCTCAGAGTCGGACACTCTAAAGCCAAAATCAAGTATAAAGCCACCTACCTCCATACCCGTGGCAGCTACAAACAAAATGCGCATATGGCGTTGTTTTTGACGGCTAATATAAAACATCTTGCCTGTTTTTGTTTTGTATATTTGCACCACTAATTGTTATGATGATACATATTACGCGCAAGGAACATTTTAATGCGGCACACCGCATGTATCGTGAAGAATGGAGCGCAGAGAAAAATTTCGAAGTTTTTGGTAAGTGTGCCAACCCCAACTGGCACGGTCACAACTATAATCTGTACGTTACGGTGAAAGGGGAGATAACGCATGCTACAGGTTATCTTATAGACCTGAAAGAATTGAAACAGATTATAAATGAGTATGTAATAGAAAAGCTTGACCATAAAAACATCAACATGGATGTGGAATTTATGGCCGGTAAAATGGCATCTACAGAACTGCTCACTATAGAAATATTCAATCAGCTAAAAGGACCTATAGAGGCTTATCCTGGTGTTTTCTTACATTCGGTAAAGCTGTTTGAAACAGAGAACAATTCTGCTGAATACTTTGGCGGGTAAACCTTAATCATGATAGACGACGATAACATTCCGGATAGGGATGCCGGTATTAACGGCTACCAAAAAATAGACAGATACAACCCCGAGCTTATTAAGGACCTGTCTGCCAACTACCATAAGGTTTTGGAGCTAATAGGAGAGAAGCCAGATCGTGAAGGTTTGCTTAAAACTCCCGAGCGGATGGCTAAAGCTATGCTTTTCCTGACCCAGGGATACGACCTGAGTGCTAAGGACATCCTGGAGTCGGCTATGTTTAAGGAAGATTATAGCCAAATGGTAATTGTAAAAGACATTGAAGTATACTCGATGTGTGAGCACCATATGCTGCCATTTTTTGGTAAAGCACACGTGGCTTATATACCAAACGGCCACGTTGTAGGTTTGAGCAAAATACCACGTGTTGTTGATGTTTTTGCGCGCAGGCTACAGGTGCAGGAACGCCTTACTAATGAAATACGTGATTGTATACAAGAAACCCTGCAACCCATTGGAGTAGGTGTGGTGATAGAATGCCGGCATTTATGTATGAGCATGAGGGGCGTACAAAAGCAAAACTCTGTAACTACAACTTCGGCCTTTACCGGCGAGTTTCTGAAGGAAAAAACCAGAACGGAGTTCTTAGACCTGATATCATCGAGGCTTAGCTAGAGATTAACATTACGGCACCACGTAGCCAATTACAAACTTTAAGTAATATCCTTTAGGGATAGTCACATTATGAAAGCATACATTTTCCCTGGGCAGGGTGCCCAGTTCCCTGGTATGGGTAAAGACCTGTACGAGCAAAGTGAGCAAGCAAAAGATTTATTCGAGAAAGCCAATGAGGTACTAGGTTTCCGCATAACAGATGTAATGTTTAACGGTACAGAGGATGATCTGAAGCAAACCAACGTAACTCAGCCAGCTATTTTTTTACACTCGGTTATATTAGCCAAGGTGATGAGTGACTTCCACCCGGAAATGGTGGCAGGTCACTCGTTGGGCGAATTCTCTGCGTTGGTTGCCGCCGGTGCGCTATCATTTGAGGACGGATTAAGACTGGTTGCAGCCCGTGCAAATGCAATGCAGAAAGCGTGCGATATACAGCCGGGCACAATGGCTGCAGTATTGGCCTTAGATGATTTTACGGTAGAAGACATTTGCCAACAAGTAAGCGATGTAGTTGTGCCGGCAAATTACAACTGCCCCGGGCAATTAGTTATATCTGGGAGTGTTGCCGGTGTAGATGCGGCATGCGAAAAGATGCTGGCCGCAGGTGCAAAGCGCGCTATGAAACTTAACGTGGGCGGCGCGTTCCACTCACCACTAATGGAGGCGGCACGAGTTGAGCTTGAGGCAGCAATCGTAAATACCGAAATTAACGAACCGGTTTGCCCGATCTATCAAAACATAGATGCCAAGCCGCATACAAGCGTAGACGAGATTAAGAAGAACCTTATTGCACAGCTTACAGGCCCGGTACGCTGGACCCAAACTGTTGAGCAAATGTTAAGGGATGGTGCAACCTTGTTTACCGAAGTTGGCCCTGGGAAAGTACTACAGGGGCTGGTTAAGAAGGTTAATAAAGAAGTACCTACTGCAGCGGCTGTATTAGGATAATTATAAAGCCATCACAATACGATGGCTTTGTTGTTAACATAATACTATATAGCTTATACCATTTTGACTACAGCCGGGAAAATACGTGGATTACTGTTGCTGCTGTTTATCAGCCTGCTCGTTACAGCAATATTTGTTGAGCGGACGTACTCTCCTGCAACTAACCTTTCTCAAACAGCCCAGCTTTTAGAAAAGAACCTGCACGAGCATGAGGCCGACGTAGCCGAGATAATAAATACGCCGGCTAAGTACCAGGAGGTAAAACGTTTTGCGGTAAATCATAAAGCGGCCCTGGATTACATTCAGGAGTATACTGTTGATAAGGGTATTTGGCTGCTTACTATGCAGAATGGACGTGTAAATTTCTGGAGCGGCCCCAAAATAGCGCCGGATAATGCCAGCACATTAACCGAAGGTAGTTCTTTTATAAAAACCACTAATGGCTATTATGAAGCTATAAAAAAGACAGAAGGCTCATTTTCTGCCGTTTTCTTTATTCCGGTTAAGTATGCCTATGCTTTCCAAAACAAGTACTTACAAAACATCTTTAATCCTAAACTTACTGAGGATACAAACATAGAAATAGCGGACTTTACAGATAAAGGTATATACGCGGTTCATAACGTTAATGGCAAATATCTCTTCTCGGTAAAGTTGATAAAGGGAGAAGTAAATAACCGCTTTTTTTATTTTGAACTCACAGTTTGGATATTAACTATACTTAGCCTGTGCATTCTGGTTCATGTATTGGTTACTTACCTTGCGCACCGTGGCTGGGTATACCTTTCGCTGTTAGCTTTGGCGTTGTTCATTGTAGCGTTCAGGTTTGTTAATTTGCATTACGGTTGGCCAAGCTTTACACAACCGTTAAAAATTTTTAATCCTCAGATTTATGGCTCTAGTTACGCTTATCCTTCACTTGGCGATTTTTGCATAAATATTCTTTGCATTTGCTGGTTTGTAGCTTACATGTATTCGCAAAGGGCCAGAATACTTAGGGCAACTCCGGGCAAGCTGGCAAGTTACCTTATTTACTTATCCTGCTTTGCTGCGTTGCTCCTAACGTCATCAAGCCTGCTCCAACTGTTTAATGGCCTGGTAATCGATTCTAAAATAAGTTTTGACGTAAACAATGTCCTCAACCTCTCACGATACAGTTTGGTTGGTGTGCTGATGCTTTGCTTTAGCTTCCTCACTTTTGTGTTGCTGACGGAAGTACTTCTAACTATATCCTTCAGGCTATCGATACCTGTTTATACGCAGGCCGTTATTTTTGTGATTGGCATTATAGCGGTCACTATAGCAGCAGTAATTTATGATGAGTTTAGCTTCTTCTATCTGTTATGGAGCATATTGGTGTTGTTGCGGGGATACTATTTTCTTCATCACCAACAAAAGTTTACAGCGGCATCATTTATCATGATCGTTTTGGTTTGCGCTGTTATTTCGGCAATAAAGCTCAACCATTTCGAAGAAGTTAAAGAAGAGAACAACCGCAAGTTGCTCATCCAGCGGCTGGAAGTTCCGGATGATGTTACAGCTGATACGCTGTTTAAAGAAATTGAACCAAAAATAATTCAAGAACCGGCAGTTATTAACTATTACAAATCCCGTGATCATATAAACGAGTACCTGGCTACCCGCTTGCAAAAGCTTTATTTTGACAGGTACCTGGCCAAGTATGAGTTTAAAGTGCATGCGTTTGATATGCGGGATAATCCGATATCGGGAGATAAAACGTACGAACTGAACGTTTTTAAAGATATGGTGCAGTATAGCGCCTTTAAAGTATCCAAATACTTTTACCGCGAAAACGAGTCTTTTGGATACCAAAGCTACTTTGCTATATTACCGGTAGTGGATGGTGCCAATACGTTGGGAACCATTGTTATAGAGTTAAAAGCACGGCCGTTGATGGTAGGCGGCGCTTTTCCTGAACTGCTAATTGACAGGAACGATCGTCCGGAAGATGAATTTAAGGATTATTCTTACGCTTTTTACACGGACAACAAGCTTATTGGCCAAAACGGCAATTACGTTTACAGCGTAGTAAATAATGAGTTTAAAGGCGAACTTAAAAAGTATACCATACAGGAAAGCAGTGGCAACATGGTTAGCTTTTTTAACAGGTTTACCCGCTATAGCCACCTCATTTATAAGCCAAGTGACAGAAACCTTATCGTTGTAAGTAAGCAGCGGAACATAGTAGCTTCTACAATAACGGCGCTTACCTTCTTTTTTGTGGTTATACTGGCGTTTTCATCATTGGTATTACTGGCGCGGCTGCTATGGCTTAGGGTAAAAATCCTGAATATAAATAATGACAGGATAAACTGGAACTTCAAGATAAACTTTGATAAGGTTTTGTACAAAACCCGCATACAGTTCTCCATGATATTTGCGGTTGTAATAACACTCATCCTGGTTGGTATCATCACTTTCGTTTCCATCAGCAAGCAATACCAAGGACAGCAGGACAAGAGCATACGCAATAAGATAACCTTGATATCAGCGGCACTGGAAGCGGCTCCTATTGAGAATTATATAAATGATCTGTCTGAAGAACGGAATGTTGATTTTGATAAACTTGCAGATAACTATTCGGCAGACCTAACGCTTTTTGACCTTAGTGGAAGGGTGCTGATGACCACGCAACCTAAAATATATCAGTCCGGCTTGCTCTCTCCCCGTATGAACGGTAAAGTTTACTTGACGCTTAAAGATCAGCAAAAATCTGAATTGGTTAATGATGAACGGATATCCGACCTGTTCTACAAATCGGCATATGCACCACTCAGGAATGCTAAACACGAAACCGTTGCTTACCTGCAATTGCCCTATTTTGCTAACGAGGCCGATTATAACGAACAGGTAGGGTCGTTATTGAACATTATGATAAACGTTTATGCGCTGGTGTTTATAGCAATAGGTTTATTCGCCGTTATAATTGCCCGGCAAATAACCGCGCCGCTAAACTTTATACAATACAACCTCAGCCGTACCATTTACGGTAAAAAGAACGAGCCGATTAAGTGGGAGCGCGACGACGAAATAGGTGCACTGGTAAAAGAGTATAATAACATGATATCTGCCCTGGAAAGCAGTGCCCGTAAGCTGGCCCAGAGCGAGAGGGAAACTGCGTGGCGCGAGATGGCAAAGCAGGTTGCGCATGAAATTAAAAACCCGCTCACGCCTCTTAAACTGGGGTTACAGTTGCTGGATAAGTCCTGGAAAGACAAGGACCCTAAATTTGACCAAAAATTTGAGCGCTTCAGTAAATCATTTGTGGAGCAGATAGAAAGCCTTTCCTCAATTGCATCCGAGTTTTCGGCCTTTGCTAAAATGCCGGATACCCGGATAGAGACAATAAATATTTTCGAGATGCTGGCACAGGCAGTCACCATATTTAAGCATATGGACAACGTGAAGATTTCGCTGCTAATGCCTAAAGATCCCTTTATGATAAGTGCAGACCGCGACCAGGTACTGCGGTGCTTTAATAACTTGCTTAAGAATGCAATAGAGGCAACGCCGCCGGAGCGTACCTGCCTGATACAAATAAATTACCTGGTGACCAGTAAAAACGTGCTGCTTACCATTAAAGATAATGGTAACGGCATACCGGAGAACATGCGGGATAAGATTTTTGAACCTAACTTTACTACCAAAAGTTCCGGAACAGGATTAGGCCTGGCCTTTGTAAAAAACTCTATTGAGAATGCCAGCGGTAAGATATGGTTTGAAACCAATATTGGTGTGGGAACTACGTTTTACCTCAATTTCCCGGCACTGGATAACAATGATTAATTAGAAAACATGAACCATAAAAAAAAGCGGCACCAGTAAGTGCCGCTTCTTTTTATGATGATTCTAAATTCTATTTCAAGAAAAAAGATGTTTTGCCCATTGTGTAACCATCTGCGTATAATATTACAGTATAAGTTCCTTTCTGGAAAGGAGAGTACGCCCAGTCGATAGTATATCCGCTGCCGTCGTCTTTAAAGTCAATGGCTGTTTTATAAGTGTATTGCAGGTCTTGGTTGTCGGCGTTAAACGTACCGGAGTCTGCAAGCGTTATCAGGTTACCTGTTGGGTCTATAATGCGTGCGTAAACATCATGCAGGCCTTTTTCCGCAACAGTGTTGCTGGCAACAGTGAAGTTGATTTTTATCTTTTGCGTGTTTTTGGCTTTTTTCTCTTCAACCTCTTTGCCGCTATTTTTTACTTTGTAAGCCACAACGCTTGCCACGCCAACCTTAAGTGCCGATGCTTCTTTTACCTTGGTATCCAGCTCTTGGTTTTGTTTTTCAAGTGTTGCAGCTTTAGTACTAACGTTGGCAAGGTTGGTCTTTAAAGTATCACGCTCAACAGTTAGGTTGGTGTTCTGCTTTTTAAGTTCCTCGATATCTGCAGTGTATTTGGTTACAAAGTACCGAAGTTGTTTAATGTCTTCCTGTGCTTTGCCAAGTTCCGCAGCGGTCAGCTGGCCTTTAGCCAATTTTTTACGCAGAACTTTAATAGTAGCTCTAAGAGAGTCGTTCTTGGCCTGCATCTCGGCACTCATTTTAGTGCGGCCAATGTTAACCTGTTCTATCTGTGCTTCCAGGCTGTCCAGCTCTGTTTGTAACCTGGTTTTTTCGTCGTTCTGATAAACTATTTTCGTGTCAGATTTATTCTTTTGCATGTACAGGTACACATCTGTGCCTAATAAAGCAACAACTACTGCTATTAAGAAATAAATAACATTAGAGTTCTTTTTCTGCGATTGTCCCGGTTGGTTTTCCATCATAATTGCTCTTTAAATTAATAAGCTAACCAGCTAATAATGGTTCTTAGTAAATGTATTTTGGGGTTAATAATTGCGTCACAAATCGACCACTAATATATAAAAATCCGTTTAACCATATAAATTGTAGGTTTTGCCAAAGTTAAAGTTGATAAAAGTAAAACACAAAACCGCCTGAATTATTATACCTAATAATAAAATGGCGTGGTGCCTAGTTTATATCTTTGCACCCTTAATTAAAAATCAGCTTAATGCAACGGCATAAAATACTGTTACTCTTAATTGTTTCGTTCTTTTTTATATTGCCATCCCAGGCACAGCAACCCTCAGCTACTGACAGCGTCCTTATTGCACCTAAACGCGAGTTTAGGGGTGTTTGGATAGCTACTGTTGTTAATTTGGATTGGCCACAAAACGCCCGGGCCAATGCCGAAAGCCAAAAACGAGATCTGGTTAATCAACTCAACTCGCATCAACAAACGGGTATAAATGCCATTATGTTTCAGGTGAGGCCCGCTGCTGACGCTTTTTACGCAAAGGGTAGGGAGCCTTGGTCAAAATATCTTACTGGTAAACAGGGTGTAGCGCCAGATTACGATCCGCTGGAGTTTGCCATTGCCGAATCACACAAGCGTGGAATGGAGCTGCATGCATGGTTTAATCCGTATAGGGCCACTTTTGACAATAAGTTTTTCAGCCTTGCTCCTGACCACATCACCCGGACCAAGCCGGAATGGTTTTTCATCTACGAGGGAATAAAGTTGTTTAATCCTGGCATACCGGAGGTACGTGAGTATATAGTGCAGGTGATCCTCGATGTAGTAAAAAACTACGATGTTGACGGCATACACATGGACGACTACTTTTACCCATACCCGGTAAAAGGCCAAAAAATAAACGATGCGGAGGCCTATGCGCAGTATGGCGGTGACTTTGATGACATACGCGATTGGCGCCGTGATAATGTTGACAAGCTGGTGCATATGCTGGCAGACAGTATTCATAAATATAAACCACGCATGAAGTTTGGTATAAGTCCGTTTGGCATATGGGCGAATAAGTACCAGAACCCCGAGGGATCCGGCACGCATGGTGGCTCGTCTTATTATGAGAACTTTGCTGACACCCGCAAGTGGATCAAAGAAGGCTGGATAGACTACCTTAGTCCGCAGATTTATTGGCAGATAGGCAACCGTGCAGCGGCATTTGACACCTTGCTTAACTGGTGGAGCAACAACACTTACAATAGGCATTTATATGTTGGGCAGGCGCCTTATCGTTTTTACGAGCCGCGCAGTCCATCTTTTAAAAACCCGTCTGAGATACCTAATCAAATGCGGATGATAAGGGAGAATCCCCGGGCGCAGGGCAGCATTTTCTTCAGGTCGCAAACGTTGATAGCCAATGCAAATCACCTTTCAGATACGTTAAAACGCGACTTCTATGCTTATCCGGCTTTGCCACCGCCAATGCTCTGGCTGGATTCTATACCGCCTAACCAGCCACAGAATATAATAGGTAAAGCTGAAAAGAAAAGCATCTTAATTAAGTGGGACGCGCCACTGCAAGCCCGCGATAACGAGCCTGTTTATGGTTATGTTATATACCGTTACACCGAAAATAGCGGAATTGACCTTAGTGATCCGGAGAACATATTGCACATACAATACGATACCGAGCCTATTTACCTGGACACCAACGTGCAGCCTGGAAAGACGTATTTTTACGTAGTTACCGCTATAGACAGACTAAAAAATGAAAGTGAGCGAACGCCTACCATAGCCGTTACCGTTCCGGTATTGTAATTACTGATTTATAAAGTAGTTATCAGTCCTTTATCAACTAACTGTTGTAAATAGATGTCAAGCTGTGCGTCTCCCATGCCGTATATCTTTTCGGTTTGCCAAAATTGGCGGCAGATGTCCCCCTTTTGGTTATAGCCAGCATTATAGATAGCTAATAGCTTGTGGTGGATGTGATTAAGGCCCTCGGAATCAACATGCAACCTTTGTACTTGTGCCTGCATTGCCGCCTTTAGGTTGTGCATATTGCCCCAAAAGGGAGTTTCTATTAGCCACTGCTCTAATAAAGCTTTATCTCCTATAATATACAGTTTCCATGCTTCGGCTGCAAGTGTAAAGTCATAGTCACTCAGCTGCAGCCTGATGTTATCATATAGATAATCAAGCTGTTCTCCATCAAGCTCGCCCATGCCATTAAAGTTATTTACACCCGGGAACTCATTTGGGCTGATGAGGTAAACAGCTGGTTGTGAGAGGTTTGTTTGCTGCCGCAAAAGCATCATCACTGCCAGAAGATTCACCTGGCAGTGGAGGTCAAACTCAAACCAGAGGTTTATCTCTTCGTATGGCTCATTGAGCATCTCGAGTGGCACAATCATGCCAGTATGGTAGTTTTCAGGTGTTTCGTTAAATGTACTGCACACCCAATCAGACCGTAATTGCCAAAATTCTGCCGAATCCACGTTTAATATAACGGGTCCTTCAGATAAAGCCTCTCGCCAGATCATAACATCACCATCGATGCCGGCCTGGTTAAACCCGGTTAAAGTTGCGTCGCCGTTGAGGATGTGGAGGGTTGTTGCATTCATATTTGGTGGTCAAAAACCTTCAAAAACCACACTTTTTTTAAATAATGTGTGACCAGAAAGATAACAAAATAAAACAGGCGTTACTATTAGCAACTATTCGTTCAGCAGGGCTCTCAGGCTCTCAATTGTGTCGGCTTCTTCCTTAGGTTTATCATGCCTCCAGCGAAGGATGCGGGGGAACCGCAAAGCAATGCCCGACTTATGCCGGGTAGATTTATTTATTCCCTCAAACCCAATCTCAAAAACCAGTTCGGGTTTAACGGTCCTTACCGGTCCGAACTTTTCCAGGGTGTTGCGTTTTACAAAATAATCAACCTTGTTTATCTCCTGATCTGTTAGGCCGCTATAGGCTTTGGCAAAAGGTACCAGTTTGTCGCCGTCCCATACGGCGAAGGTATAGTCGGTATATAGGTCAGCGCGGCGGCCATGGCCTTTTTGCGCGTAGATCATCACGGCGTCTACAGACAAGGGGTCTATCTTCCATTTCCACCAGTCACCGCGGCGGCGGCCCACCTGGTACGTCGCGCTTTTACGTTTTAGCATGATGCCTTCTGCGATCATGGCGCGCGATTGCTCCCTTGTCTTTTCCAGCTCGGCCCAACTGTTAAATGCTATTAAGGCCGATATACGGAACACATCCGGGAATGGTGTATCGGCCTGCAGTTGTTCTAATAAGCTGCGGCGCTCCGACTGGCTTTTGTATCTAATGTCCTCTCCATTGTATTCCAGGCAGTCGTAAACTATAGTTGCTACCGGGCTGTCAGCCAAAATTTTCTTGCTGAGGTTTTTACGGCCAATACGTGTTTGCAAAACGCTGAATGACATTGGCTGATCGTTTTGAAAGCTCAGGATCTCGCCGTCCAGCACAGTGCCGTCAGGCAGTGCATTCAAAAAGGGATGTAGTTCCGGGAACTTTTCTGTTGCCAGGTCCTCGCCGCGGCTCCAGATAAATATCTGCCCGTCGCGCTTTATCATTTGAGCACGTATGCCGTCCCATTTCCACTCGGCCTGCCAATCTTGTGCCGCACCAAGCGAATGTTCAATCTCATCAGCCGTTTTACCTTTATCAGAGGTCTCCTGTATAGGATACGCCAGGAAGAACGGGTACGGCCGGGATATGTCATCACCTGCATGTTGTTCCTGCACCAGCTGTTCAAAGGTGTAGTCTTCCGGCATCCAGCTGCCCATTATACGGTGGGTAAGCGCCGGTGCCTCTATACCGGTAACATCTGCCAGGGCTTTTACCACCAGGTTTTGCGAAACCCCTACACGGAAACTTCCGGTAAGCAGCTTATTAAAAACAAATCGCTCCTGGTTATCCAGCATCGCCCATGAATTTAACAGCCATTGTTTCTTTTCGTCTTCGGTTTTAACGGCAAGGGTGTTTATCTCTGCTATCCACTCCGTTAGTGTTTTACTGCTACTCTCGTGGCTTTCGGGCATTAACAAAGTCATAGTCTCGGCAAGATCGCCTACTACATGGTAGCTTTCTTCAAAAAGCCACGCCGGAATGTTCGAAGCTTCCATTGCCCAGTTACGTATCAGCGTAGAATTGATCTGCCGTTTGGGCTTTCTGCCGGTAAACAAGGCAAGCATATGCATCTTGTCTGTATCAGGCACGCTGGTAAAGTAATCCTTCAGCACCTTTACTTTCTCGTTGGTTTTGTTCGTTTCGTCTAAGGAGAGGAATAGCTGTGCAAATGCTTTCATGCGTCTGCCTCCTTCACTTCTGCTGTTTCTTTTTTCTCTTCGTTTTCAGTAATGGTAGCATCTTCTTCCTCTCCGCCGTACAGGGTATGCACCTCACGGGCGTTAAAGCCAATTTCGTTAAGATAGCGGGTGAAAGATGCGGTGTAGCCATGAGTGAGGTAAACGCACTCGCAGCCCGTAGCATCTATGGCGCTTACCAGGCCGTTCCAGTCGGCATGGTCAGACATTATGAAACCTCTATCCGCAGCCCTGCGCCTTTTCGCGCCTCTTATGGCCATCCAGCCGCTGCAATATCCAAAGCTATAGGGTTGAAACTTCCGCATCCACGGTGTGCCAACTGCCGAAGGCGGCGCGAGGATGATTCCCTTGCGCACTTCCTCTTTTGGCGAATCGAAAGTGATCCGGTGCGTAGGGTTGAGGACTACGCCATTGCGGCGAAGTGCTTCATTGGTGTTTTCGATAACCCCGTGTGTATAAACCTTGCCGATGCTGAGATCGAGGTTTTGCAGGATGCGCTGCGCTTTACCCAGCGAGTAGCCAACTATTATGGTACCAAGTCCGTTTTCCACATTGCTTTGCCACCAGCTGTTCACATCAGTAAATAACTGCGATTGTGGTTTCCAGGTGTAAACCGGCATACCAAAGGTACATTCGGATATAAAGTGATGACATTTAACCGGTTCAAACGGGGTAGATATCCCGTCGTCCTCAGTCTTGTAATCGCCGGATACCACCCAAACCTGCCCCTTATAACTTACCCTTATTTGTGCCGAACCAATAACGTGTCCTGCGGGGAACAGGCAAACTTCTACACCGTTCTTTATTACGGTTTCGCCGTAAGCTACGGTTTGCAAGTTAATGTCGCCCAGGCGATAGTAAAGCACCTCGCGCGACAGCTCATGCGCAAGGTAGCGCTTGTGCCCTACATAGGCATGGTCTGCATGGGCATGCGTAATTACCGCATCGTCCACGGGTTTCCATGGGTCGATGTAAAAATCGCCGTGTTCGCAGTAAATACCGCGGTCGGTAAACTCTAGCAGTGGTTTGGCCATATGTAACTTATTAAACCAGCAGCAGCACAATAAGTTTGATGTACTGCCCCGCGGGTATTATGTGCCTTTATGCTTCTGCTTTTATGCTATAATAAACTAGCTTTGCGGCATGGCTAAGCTAAAATCCTTCGTCAACAACCCGTACCAGGAGAACACTTATTTATTGTATGGTGATAGCGGCGAATGCGCCATTATTGACCCGGGGATGTATACTTCGGCGGAGCAAAATGCAGTAGTAAATTTCATAACGGAAAATAGTCTAAAGCCAGTAATGCTGCTTAACACGCATTGCCATATAGACCACGTACTGGGTAACAAATTTTTGTTTGACCAATACGGCCTAAAGCCGAGGTTTAACATAGGGGAAAGCGAAACGCTTGCATCGGTAGTGGTGTATGCCCCTGCAATGGGGTTCAGGTACGATGCCTCTCCACTGCCAGACGAGTATTTGCCCGAAAGCGGTACCATTACATTTGGCCATACATCAGTGGAGCTGATTTTTGCCCCGGGACATTCGCCCGCGCACCTTTGTTTTTACGACAAGGAAGACAATATTTTGATAGGGGGCGACGTACTGTTTCGAAACAGCATAGGACGTACAGATCTTCCCGGCGGCAACCACAATCAGCTGATAGAAAATATAAGGCTGAAACTTTTTGTTCTCCCGGATGATTGTACGGTATACCCGGGCCATGGTCCCGAAACTACAATAGGTTACGAAAAACAGCACAATCCTTACCTGTAAAGTTTGAATACATCCATTTACATAGCCAAGCGATACCTGTTCAGCAAGAAGCAGACGCATGCCATCAACATTATTTCGGGCATATCCATGCTGGGGGTATTGGTGGGCAGCGCAGCGCTTATAATCATACTATCGGTGTTCAACGGCTTTGAAGAGGTTATTCTTTCTCTGTACAGCGACTTCACACCCGAAATAAGGATAGAGCCGAGGCTGGGAAAAACCTTTGATCCGAATACGCCGTACCTTGCAGCGCTGAAAAAAGATGGCCGGATATTTTCTTACACCCCTGTATTGCAGGAAAAGGTGCTGCTGAGATACGGCGACAAACCTTTTATTGGAACCATTAAAGGCGTAAGTGACGACTTTCTGAAGAAGAAGGACTTAGACAGCGTACTGCGGGCAGGATCGTTCACCCTTAAAGACGACCGGTACTACTACGCCGTGATAGGCACAACCATAGAGCAAAGCCTTGGTGTAAGTATAAAAGACCAGTTTACCCCGCTACAGATCTACTCGCCCAGGCGTACCAGCAGCAATGCGGCAAACCCCATGAACGACTTTGCCTTCCGGCCAATAACCCCCTCCGGTGTATTTTCTATCCAGGCAGAGTTTGATGACATGGTGATTGTGCCTATTGAATTTACCCGCGACCTGCTGGACGAGCCGGTAAAGGTTTCGGCTGTAGAGATAAACCTGAAACCAGGCACAAATATAGATGATGTGCAAGAGGAGATTACAAATAAGATAGGTAACAGCTACGTAGTTAAGAACCGAAAACAGCAAAATACCGAACTGTATAAAACCATTAATTACGAGCGCTGGTCCATTTTCATGATCCTTACTTTTGTACTCATCATTGCCATTTTCAACATCATCGGTTCTCTTACCATGCTGGTGATGGATAAGCGTAAAGACATTGCCATACTTACCAGCCTGGGTGCAAGCAAAACCTTAATACAGGGGATATTCTTTTTTGAGGGTATGATGATATCTATGGTGGGGCTAGTAATTGGGGTGGCCGTGGGTACTTTGGTATGTATTGTACAGCAGCAGTTTAAACTCATAAAAATGGGTGCCGAGCTTTCCGTACTGGACGCTTACCCAGTTGCCTTTAACCCGGGCGATTTCTTATTGGTATTTGTTACCGTACTCTTTATAGCCGTTATCGCTTCGGGCATTAGCGCCCGCTTAAGTGTAAAAGGCTTGGACGAGATAAAGCAAGATCTGTAAGGTTGTTAATTGTTGGGATGGCCTTTGTCCTTTTGTCAGTCTGAGCTTGTCGAAGACCTATACACTCGCTAATGGTTCGACAGGCTCACTATGACAGGTTCATTCGTGTCAGTCTGAGCATGTCGATGACTTGTACGTCCTGTTAATGTTTGGACAGTCTCACCATGACAATTTCATTATCATGTTAGTCTGAGCTTGTCGAAGACTTGTACACCTCGCTAATGGTTGAACAGGCTCACCATTACAATTTCATTATCATGTCAGTCTGAACTTGTCGAAGCATGCGCACGTTCTAAACTTTCCACAGTTCAACCTTAAAACAAAAAAAACGCTAGCTTTAACCATCGCCATGGTGGGGTTAAATAAAACAAACTCATTTACCTAAACAGCGTTATAATTATCATGGAATCAAAACGTCAGCAAAAATTTGCCGGGGTGATACAGCAGGACCTCGCCGCCATATTTCAACGCGAAGGGATGCATTTTCTCCCAAATACCCTTGTTACCATAACCAAAGTGCGTGTTACGCCCGATCTCGCCATAGCACGTGTGTTCCTCAGTTTTTTTAATGGTGCCGATGACCAGCAGTCGTTGCAAACGGTTAAATCGCATGCATCGGAGATCCGTTATAAACTTGGTGCCCGCATAAAGGACCAGGTGCGTATAATACCACAGCTGGAATTTTTTATTGATGACACCAGCGACTACGTAGAGCGCATGGATAAAATTTTTGATAAAATCAGTAAAGAAGACCGCCAGCCAGACACCACCAGCGAAAGCTAAATCGTAATGAATGCTACTGATAAGTTAGCTGCCGCGCTGGGAAAATACCAGGGTAGCATTGGCCGCGTTGTAGATTTTAATAGTGCTACAGATAAACTGTTGCCGTTGGACCTTACGGCTGCAAACAGCGAGCTGACGGCGGAGTTACTGGCAGATACAAAAGCTTTCGGGCGTTGGATAGATCAGAAGCTTGCCGCTGCCGAAGCGCGCTACGCTATTGGCGGGTACATGGAGCACCGCACCATTTACAGCCGAAGCGCACATTTCAACACAGCTGATGAGCCGCGCCGGTTACATTTAGGGATAGATATTTGGGGCAATGCCGGCACACCGGTTTATGCACCAATAGATGGCGTTGTACACTCCTTTGCAGACAATAACAACTTTGGCGACTACGGCCCTACCATTATTTTACAGCATAACGTAAATGGGCTTACACTGTTTAGCTTGTATGGCCACCTAAGCAGAAAAAGCCTGGAAGGGCCTTACGAAGGCAAGGCGGTTAAGGCAGATGAACAGATTGCCACCTTAGGTGCCGACGACGAGAATGGCCAATGGCCGCCGCACTTACATTTTCAGCTGATGCTTGATAATGGCGGTATGCGGGGAGATTACCCAGGGGTGGGCAAGTACTCGCAAAAGGAAATGTATGTGCAGAACATTCCCGATCCGCGCTTGTTGTTGAGGTTCATAAAATAGTTTAGGGCCTCTTTTTTACAAGGTATACTCCGTCCAGGTTACTTACATCAATATCGTTGCCCTGCTTGCTAAAACTCACAAAGCTGATCTTGAATGTCACTTCGTAATTTGCCGATGTGCTTTTAAAGGTTAATAAATTATCAGGTATAATTTGTGGGTCTAACCTTTCCTTACTTTTTGCTGCTCTTATAGCCTGTGGTAATGTTTGTGCCAATAGCTTCCGCATATCAAACTGCACAAGGTCCGAGTTGAGCTTTAATGAAAAAACGTCTTCCTTTTCTAGTACTTGTCTTATGCTTACATCATTAACCACATGTACCGTAGTATCAACGGTATAATAATCATGCATAATTGCCAAATCGTACCCTTTTGTAAAAACAGTATTCCGGCTTTCTATGGTAAATTCATACCTTTCCTCTTTCTCTGCAGTATCTGTCACATAAGGATAATACCCCGCGTACTTTTTCAGGCCAAGCCGCTTTAATGCCCAAACGGTTTTTTTTGAGCGCAGTTCATATCTGCTCAGGTAGTCGTGACTGTCTTTCTGTGTTGTTTTTTCCAAGGAGTCGGTTATGATGCTTAACGGTTCCTTAAAATAAGGCTGTAGCGAGGTAAGGTCGTGCTTCTCTACAAGGTAAGATAATATTGCGGCGGCTTTTTCACCATCATCCTTATTTGCCCGTGTACTATCAAACGGCATAAGCACATTATCTTTCACCAATTTGTTTTTTTCAAATAACCTGACCATTCTTTCCCGTTGCGAATATTTCGAAACTGAAAAGGCGCTTTGTGGCCCATAGGTAGCTAGTAAAGCTAATATGCACAGGCTTATAGGTATTAGTTTGATATTTTGCTTTTTACTGATCAGGAAGTAAGCGGTTACCCCCACGAGCCACACACCTAAAGCGAGCAAAAAGTAGCGCATCTCTGTAATACCGTATGTAAATATGCGCGCACCCGCGGCGGTAAAAAGTAATGACAACAAGGGAATTAGTAAAAAGTAGAAGCTCTTTGCATAAGTCTTAAGCCATGTATTCTCTGCTTTTTCCCGTACGGGGTAAACAAGGAGGATGGACAAGATGCCAAATACCGCATATCCGAGTATCAGGCTGGATACCAAACCTTTCGGCAGCATCCACAAAGCGATAATCTTTACTTCATAGGCTAACAGTATGGCAACGTATAAGGTTGCCAAGGGAATGAGCACGTACTGGGTAAATACCTTAAGGCCTTTAGGATAACTTTCATCAGCATCAAGCGCTTTGGTATCTTCTGGTATGCCGGAAAGAAAGAACAAGGTGTTAAATATCCCTGCTATCCAGGTAAATACTTCTTCGAATATTTTGCCCGTAGTTTCTATATTGAACAAGAAGTGCACAGAGCCAATAGCTGCAGCTATGCCTAAAAACAACACCCCGCTATATAATGCGCTGGTTAAAAACCGCAGGAACAAAGTTTTGTTGAACTGCCAGAAACCCTGGATGTGTCCCCGTCCGGTGTAAGCGGCAAAAGCAACCAGCAAATGAAAGGCAAGGCTGAAGATAAAGAACCGGATGACGTTTGATGAACTGCCAAATGGATCGAGTGCAAAAAGGAGGAGGATGCTTACGGCTACTGCCCCAAACCGCAGGGCTAATTTTTGCACAGATGACATTTGCCTGCTTTGAATATACAGGGTAGCCGAGAGGCAGAGCAGCACGCCTAAATTAGCCATCATCATAAGGCGGGTGCACCAATTGTAAAGAGGGCCGTAGTAAGTATCAGACTCTATTTTAACAGTACAGGCAATGGTCCCTGCAAGTGCAAACACAATTTCGAGCGGGAAACGTTTAATTGTTGCTAGTGCACTTTGGGCAAGACTTTTTATTGAGGGGAATTTCATGCTTTTTAAGGCTTATGGTGAGCACAATGTAACAAATAATATATAATTGTTTGGCCATAGAAACCTCAATTGCTTTTTACAAGTTAGTGCTTATATTTGCCACGCTAAAAAACATCATTTAATTACATAATGAGAGAGATACAATTCAGAGAAGCCCTGCGTGAAGCCATGACGGAAGAAATGCGCAAGGACGAAAATATATACCTGATGGGCGAAGAGGTTGCCGAATATAACGGCGCTTACAAAGTAAGCCAGGGTATGCTCGACGAATTTGGCGCTAAGCGCGTAATAGATACACCTATCTCTGAGTTGGGTTTTGCCGGTATTGGTATTGGTTCGGCTATGAACGGCCTGCGCCCGATCATCGAGTTCATGACCTTTAACTTCTCGCTGGTAGCTATCGACCAGATCATCAACGGCGCAGCCAAAATGATGTCTATGAGCGGTGGCCAGTTCTCTGTACCAATTGTTTTCCGCGGGCCGACAGGTAATGCAGGTATGTTGAGCTCTCAGCACAGCCAGTGCTTCGAGAACTGGTACGCAAACTGCCCTGGCCTGAAAGTGGTTGTTCCATCTAACCCATACGATGCTAAAGGCTTATTAAAATCAGCCATTATCGATCCTGATCCGGTTATCTTCATGGAGTCGGAAGTTATGTACGGCGATAAAGGTGAAGTACCTGAAGAGACTTATTATATTGAGATAGGTAAAGCAAAGGTTACTAAAGAAGGTACTGATGTTACCCTTGTCGGTTTCGGTAAGATCATGAAAGTGGTTAACGCTGCAGCTGCCGAGCTTGAAAAAGAAGGCATTCACGCTGAAGTGATTGACCTGCGTTCTGTTCGTCCTATCGACTACCCGACCATTATAGAATCGGTAAAGAAAACTAACCGCCTGGTGATCGTAGAAGAAAGCTGGCCATTAGGTTCAATAGCTACTGAAGTTGCCTTTAAGGTACAAAAAGATGCGTTTGATTACCTTGATGCACCTATCCTGCGCATTATGGGTGGAGACGTTCCCCTTCCTTACGCACCAACCCTGATACAGGAATATCTTCCAAACCCGGAGCGTGTAATTAAAGCAGTAAAAGAAGTAATGTACGTTAACAAGTAATTGTTATTGTCTTGAAATAACAACAAGAAAGCCTCCCAAATCGGGAGGCTTTCTTGTTAATCTATGTATGTAGTTTTTCACCTATAAAAGTGTTATGGACGAGTTGATTGTAAAGGATAGTAATGGTAATCGTTTAAGCGATGGCGATAGTGTAACATTGATCAAGAGCCTTAAGGTAAAAGGCGGTGGTACCACCCTTAAACAAGGCACTTTGGTGAAAAATATAAAACTCACCGACAATGACGAAGAGGTTGATTGTAAAGTAGATGGAATGAAGATAGTACTACGGACAGAGTTTCTAAAGAAGCGGTAACAAACGGGAGTTGGACATCAATGTCGGGTGGTTGTTCATTACTTAACGTATTTGGTTTTAAATTAAAAACTTGTATCTTTAAAAATGCCCACGCAAGAAAACCGCAAGTTGTTTTTCCCGCTGCTGATTTTTATTGGCATGGTGGCGGTGGGTGTTAATACCATTAACAAGGCCATAGCCTCGCACCAAACCTGGCGGCTTGTTATCGCGGTCATCCCAACCATTATGTTCAGTGCGGCTACTGTACTGGTTATTATGAAATACAAGTATGGTAGCAAAGAATCTGAAGAAGAGACCGATCACCACACCATAGACTAACTACTACTGGTCTATCAGTATATTCTCTCCAAACTTTTTTGATACCGTTGCAGGCTCTCCATCATTAACGCTGATAACGAGAGAGCTATCATAAGCTATTTTTTCTACAAGTTGTATCCTGGTGCCAATATTGATATTCAGTTTTTGCAAATACTGTAGGAAAGCGCTGGTGGTGTCTTTAACGGCAGCAACGCGGCATGTTGTGCCGGTCTTCATGTCTGTAAGCGTAACAGAATAGCGCTTGGCCATTTTACCATTGGCTTTTGGTATAGGGTCTCCGTGCGGGTCGTACTCCGGGAAACCGAGAAATTTATCCAGCCTGTCTGCAAGTGAGGCATCTTTAATATGCTCCAGCTCCTCGGCTATATCGTGGATCTCGTCCCAATGGTAGCCTAACTTTTCCAGCAGAAAAACTTCCCAAAGCCGGTGACGCCGAACAATTAATGTAGCATCTTTCTGCCCCTGTGCAGTAAGCTCGACCCCTTTCTTTTTATCATAGGAGATCAACTGCTTATCCGTAAGCTTACGGATCATGTCCACTACCGAGGCAGGATTGTTACCCAGCGATTCTGCTATGGCAGTAGGTGTTATCTTCTGGCCCTTATCCAGCCATAGCCGGTAAATACATTTAAGATAGTTTTCTTCTGACAGTGTAATCATGTTGAAGTAGTTAGTGCCTGAATGAAAATCCAATAAAATACACCTTGTCTGTGCCTTTGTTTAAGCCGTAATTTAAACCGGCATCAATGTTAAGGTTGCTGTTTACCGAAAAAACCAACCCACCATTGGCAAAAAAATCAGCATTTTTAGTGTATGTGCTATAGGTAGTATACGCTTCCACAAAACCATCTACCTGCTTGAAAAGCGACCTCCCGAAAGTAAAAGAGTACAGCAGCTCGTTATAATACTTGTTATCGTCTTCCTTAACAAAGCTTGCACTAACCTGTGAGCCAAACTTAACTTCGCTGGTAATCTCTGCAGCAAAAGGGAAGGTTACACCACCCTGTACGCCGTTGTTTTCAAAAGACGAGGTAGGGAAGGATATAAATGGCAGGACAGCCAGTGCGGTTTTGCCGCCATTGCTTCCCCACAAATTATATTTAAACCGCAGTGTAATATCATCAAATCCGCTTTTTTTGTTCAATAGCTTACCCGTTTGCACATCCCGTTCTGTGTTGCTTACAAAGGTTGGCACCACAAGTTGTATATCGGTTTTGGCAGATAAGCCGAGCTTATAATTAGCAACATGGTAACTGTTTTCTATACTACGGATGCCGTCGCTGGTGTTTCGCACATGGCGATAGAGGTCACTCTCTACCTGAAAGTGCCCTGCTTCAACGGTGTACGCGCTTTCTGTTACGTCGGGCCGGTCCGTTTCCATTTCTTTCATTTTGCCGGCAGGTACGGGGTGTGTCAGGTTATAGCGTTTGATCGTATCGGCCTGTCCAAATGCATTATTAAAACCGAGGCATACCAGTAATACTGTTGCTAAATAGTAGTATCTCATTCCGCCAAAGCTAACTATAAATTAGAATAATAAAATAAATAAAATTAGGCATGCCTAATTTTATTGAATTGTTGGTGTTTTCTTTTGATATTTCATCAAATTCCCTCAACTTCGACCGCCGATTGTAGCGTTAAAGCTGCAGCCGGTCATATTCATTTTCAGATTTGTGGAAGCATACAATATCAAAATAGCGCAGGAACTGGCCATTGGCAGCAAGCAGGTAAGCGCAACCATCAGCTTATTAGACGAAGGCGCTACTGTGCCCTTTATCTCCCGTTACCGTAAAGAACTCACGGGCAGCCTGGACGAGGTTCAAGTAGCTGCTATTCGCGATCGGGTGCAGCAACTGCGCGACCTGGATAAACGCAGAGAGGCTATCCTGAAGTCGTTAACAGACATGGGAAAACTAACGCCCGAATTGGAGCACCAGGTAAATTCAGCGGAGAACATGGTGCAGTTGGAGGATATTTACCTGCCGTACCGGCCTAAACGGAAAACCCGTGCAACTACAGCAAGGGAGAAAGGCTTGCAGCCACTTGCGGACTCTTTACTGGAGCAGAAGAACCTTAACACAGAACAGGAGGCGAGTAAATATACTGACGCTGATAAAGGCGTTAATACTGCAGAAGAAGCACTTGCCGGCGCACGCGATATTATTGCAGAATACATTAGTGAACATGCGGAAACACGCGCGAAAATGCGTCAGCTTTTTACAGAAAAAGGCGTGTTCGAGTCGAGGGTGGCACCAGGTAAGGAAGCGGAAGGCATAAAGTACAAGGATTACTTTGAATGGACCGAGCCTGTAAAGTCTGCCCCGTCTCACCGGGTGCTGGCTATGCGCAGGGGAGAAAAAGAAGAGATATTATGGCTGGATATAAAACCAAATGAAGAAGACGCCATAGACCTGCTGGAGCGTGAGTTTGTAACGGCAAACAACGCCGCATCGGCACAGGTGAAGCTGGCAATTGCCGACGGCTATAAACGCCTGCTTAAACCCTCCATGGAAACGGAGATACGCCTGCAAACCAAGAAAGCTGCAGATGAAGAAGCAATAAGGGTGTTTGCCGAAAATGCAAGGCAGTTATTGCTGGGTGCGCCGCTTGGGCAAAAGCGCATTATGGCTATCGACCCGGGTTTCCGCACAGGTTGCAAGCTGGTCTGTTTAGACGAGCAAGGCAAACTGCTGGAGAACACAGCTATTTACCCGCATACGGGTGCAGGGCAAACTAAGGAGGCGGAAAAAACAGTTCGGCATTTATTTGCGCAGTACAACATAGAAGCCATTGCTATTGGTAATGGGACCGCCGGGCGCGAAACAGAGTTGTTTGTAAGAAACCTGAACTTACCCAACGCGGTAATCGTAATGGTGAATGAAAGCGGCGCGTCCATCTACTCGGCTTCTGAGGTTGCGCGGGAAGAGTTCCCAGATAAGGATATAACCGTGCGCGGCGCCGTTTCTATCGGCCGGCGTTTGATGGACCCGTTGGCAGAACTGGTGAAGATAGACCCAAAATCAATAGGGGTAGGGCAGTACCAGCACGATGTGGATCAGAACAAACTACAGACCTCGCTTGATGATACCGTGATCAGTTGCGTAAATGCTGTAGGCGTAGAGCTGAATACTGCTTCAAAGCAAATTTTGGCATATGTGTCTGGCCTTGGGCCAACGCTGGCGCAAAATATAGTGGAATACCGTAATACAAACGGCGCCTTTAAACGTCGCGATCAGCTAAAAAAAGTAGCCCGGCTGGGCGACAAAGCTTACGAACAGGCTGCAGGCTTCCTGCGCATCCGTGGTGCCGAAAATCCGCTTGATGCAAGCGCTGTACACCCGGAGCGCTATGCCCTTGTAGAACAGATGGCAAGGGATAACAAATGTACCGTGCAGGATTTAATACGCGATTCGCAGCTGCGTAAAAGCATACCGCTGCAACGCTACGTTTCGAAGACGGTTGGCTTACCCACATTAAACGACATCATGGCTGAACTTGCCAAGCCCGGACGCGATCCCCGTGAGCAGTTTGAAGCCTTCAGCTTTACGGAAGGCGTAAATGCCATAAGTGATCTTAAGGTAGGGATGAAGCTGCCCGGCATTGTTACCAACATTACCAACTTTGGGGCCTTTGTAGATATTGGTGTGCACCAGGATGGATTGGTACACCTTAGCCAGATAACCAACCGCTACATAAAAGACCCTAACGAGGTGTTGAAAGTGCACCAGCGCGTAGAGGTAACCGTTACCGAGGTAGATGTTAACCGGAAGCGGATTTCTTTATCTATGAAAGAGAACGAAAAACGGGAAGCCCCTGCTGGCAAGCCAAGAGACAATAAGCAACCGTTTAAACCGCAAAGTAAACCAACAAGGCAAGAGCCCGAAATAGATATGGCCAGTAAGCTGGCTGCATTACGCAATAAGTTTAAGTAATTAACCCTTGTGTTTCCGCAGACTTTGAAAGTCTATGTAGTAAAGGATTTTAAGCGAAAAGTTATTGTTTTTAGGGACGTTGTAGGTGTCCCGGAAGTTTTCAAAGTAACCCTGGTCTACCCTGCTGGCGCTTGTTACGGTTGAGTTTTTCCACGATAAGCTTAGCTCGCTGCCCGGGGTGAACTGCCACACATAAATCATATCAATATTCCAGAGGTTCAGGTTCTGGTTAATGTTGTGATCAAAATTATTAGAAGTAAGTCCGGTTAAATAGCCAGCCTTATCTGCACTGAAGAAGTCTCTGTAGTCCACCTTGCTCCAGTAATGCCTTAAACGCAAGTTAAGCCCCATAATACCACTAAAGGTATATTTAAGATTAAAGATGTTTTCTACAGTATGCACATTACGCAGGGCAAATACCGCCCGGCCATCGTTGTCCAAAGTGGCAAATCCGGTATAGTTAATACGAGGGCTGATGGTGACATCCTCGCCAAAAGAAAACTTGTTGCTCAGGCGCAGGTTAAAGAACAGCTCCAGGTCGTTGCCATGGCCTTTATAGCCATTGCTGACCCATTGATCCGAGTACCAGAAACCTCCTGAAAACATCTTGGCCCGGTTGGTAGAAAGGTTCCAGTTAAGGGCAAAGTTTTCGGGGCGTTTAAATACCTGCCCATCCTGGTGCGCTTCGTAAAAGTCGTTGCCTTCTACCCGGTAGTGTCCATTGATGTTTGCTTGCCACAAGTTCTTAAAGGTTCCAAATCCGCCGAAGTTTTGATTAAAGTATTGGAAGATGGATGGCGTAACGGTGCGTGAGTAGTAAGTATTTGTCCATACACCCCATTGTGTAAACAGGTGCTTTGGCTTGTAATTAGTGTACGCTAAATCAAGGTTATGGTCTAAAAAGTTGCTGTTTTGCATGTACCCAAGATCGTTCTGATCATAGTTTTTGCTTACCAGGTCCTGCCCGACGCTCCAGGTGAAATTACCTGACGATTTTCCGCCGAATACCTCATAGCTGTAACCGGTACTGGTTGGTGTGCCCGGCCCGTAAATATTGCTCATGAAGGCATAGCCGTTTAGCTTATAGGTATTCTTTTTATTGTTAAGAGTGTACACAAAGCCGCCTACATCTGCACTGTAATCTTTGTTAAAGCGGGTAACGTTGGTGTTGATGAATGTTACTGCCGAATTGTTTTTCAAGTTCTGATCCAGCACAATAATGTTGTAGTTGGCCACCGGGCTTGTTTCTACCTGCCGCTTATTGCCCTCCTTATCTTCTACAACGGCAAAAGCGCTGTTGGTTATTGCGTTAAATACACCTATGCCTAGCCCTTTTGATGTACGGCCCGAAAACTTGAACGCGTTGAGGAGTTTAGTTTCTGTCGGATTGCTGATCACTTCTTCACCATCAGCCAGTCCCCGGTAAGCCCTGTTGGAATGGATGGGCCCACCGCCAACACGCCGCGAATAAAAAAGATTTCCCTTATTAAACAGTTCCGTGCCTTCGGTGAAAAATGGCCGGTTCTCATTATACTTTACCTCAAAAGGTGTAAGGTTAAGCACCTTATTGTCAGACTGTACCTGGCCAAAGTCTGGTATCAGGGTAAGGTCAAGCGTA
The DNA here is from genome assembly GCF_003432065.1 of Mucilaginibacter terrenus. Lineage (NCBI taxonomy): Bacteria > Pseudomonadati > Bacteroidota > Sphingobacteriia > Sphingobacteriales > Sphingobacteriaceae > Mucilaginibacter > Mucilaginibacter terrenus. The sequence goes on from NZ_QWDE01000002.1 coordinate 231,610, forward strand.
AAGGCGTCGTTAATGCCGTACTTAACATCCATCCCGCCGTTTACTGATGCCGTTGTATTTTTTACGCCTGCAGTGTTGTACGGGTAGTGGTTAACGTAGGTAGAAAAGTAGGGGTAAAATGCCAACCTTACGGGTGGCTGTAGCTTTTCTAAACCTGTAAGAATGCCTTCCTGGTTAATAAAGCCGTTCATTTTTGGGTCTACCTCGTTCCAGAAGAGCTGTTGCTGTATGCGCTGGCGCTTGCGGATAAGGTTCATGCCCCAGGTCTGTATGTCCTTTTTTGCAAAGCGCAGTGCCGAATAGGGGATGCGCATCTCGGCCGTCCACCCGTGTTCATCAACATGAACCTTGCTGGTCCATACGGCATTCCAATTTGGGTCCTCAGTATTACCTTCTGAATTGGGTGGAGTATATTTCGCATCAAACTGGCTATTGGCAGATGTCACAAAGAAGCCCGTGCCGTTGATCCCGTCTTTATAAGTGTCGAATATCACACCAATAAAATCAGCATTCCCCACCTGGTCGCGGGTGGCAATTTCCTTTGCTACCTTGTCGCCGGATGTTTCAAACATGCGGGCGCCCACGTAAATGGCGTTATTATCGTATATGATCTTTACTTCCGTACGTTCTTCGGCTTTTTCGTGCACGCCTGCATTAGGTTGCAGTTCTACAAAGTCTGTAGCAACAGGCACATTGTCCCATACTTTATCGTCAAGTACGCCGTCTAATTTAGGTGGTGTCTCGGTCTTAGTAGCAACAAGTGTCTTCTTCGGTTTTTGCGAGAAAGCGGTAAGAGTTGCAACAGTGAGCAGTAGGGTAAAAATGAACTTCATCAATCAGGTAATAGGTGATAAGATGCACAAAGCAAGTAAAACGTTACAGTAGTAGTTGTTAAATATTAGTTAAAGCGTGTTAAAATTTCTTAATGTAGAATGTTATTGAGCCGATTGGCTTCAAAATCATACCTTTGTATCCTCAAAAATTGCTATAATAATGTTTGAAAATCTTTCGGATAAGCTCGACAGGGCGTTCAAAGTATTAAAAGGACAGGGTTCCATTACCGAGATAAACGTGGCCGAGACCATGAAGGAGATACGTAAGGCCCTCCTTGATGCCGACGTTAACTATAAAACAGCTAAAACCTTTACAGATGATGTAAGGCAAAAAGCTATTGGCCAGAATGTACTGACCTCTATTTCTCCGGGCCAGCTGCTTACCAAGCTCATGAACGATGAGCTTACCGAGCTGATGGGTGGCACCACTGCCGACCTGGAACTAAAGGCATCGCCAACCATTATACTGATAGCAGGCCTTAACGGCGCGGGTAAAACAACCTTTACCGGTAAGCTGGCAAATTTTCTTAAAACTCAAAAGAACAAAAAACCTTTACTGGTTGCTGATGATATTTACCGCCCGGCTGCTATTGACCAGTTGGAGGTACTGGGCCAGCAGGTAGGTATACCGGTTTACTCTAACCGTGAATCTACGGACCCGGTGGCTATAGCTCGCGAAGGTATTGCCCATGCAAAGCAGAACGGCAACAACGTGGTAATTATAGATACTGCCGGCCGTTTGGCTATAGATGAGGCCATGATGCAGGAGATAGAGCGTGTTAAAGCCGCTGTAAACCCGCACGAGATATTATTTGTGGTTGACTCCATGACTGGACAGGATGCTGTGAATACCGCTAAGGTGTTTAACGATCGCCTGGACTTTACTGGTGTGGTACTGACCAAGCTGGATGGTGACACCCGTGGTGGTGCGGCGCTTTCTATTAAGTCGGTGGTGAACAAGCCTATCAAATTCATAGGTACAGGCGAGAAGATGGAAGCGCTTGACGTTTTCCACCCGGATCGTATGGCATCGCGTATCCTGGGCATGGGCGACGTCGTTTCCCTGGTAGAACGCGCGCAACAGCAATTCGACGAAAAAGAAGCTGCTGAGCTACAAAAGAAGATCCGAAAAAATAAGTTTGACTTTAACGACTTCTACAGCCAGATACAGCAGATCAAAAAGATGGGGAACATGAAGGACCTCATCGGCATGATACCGGGTGTTGGCAAAATGATGAAGGATGTTGAGGTTGGTGACGACGCTTTTAAATCTATTGAAGCGATCATCCAGAGCATGACACCTAAAGAAAAAGAAAACCCAGATCTGATTAACCCGAGCCGCCGTGCCCGTATAGCAAAAGGCTCTGGTACGGACCTTGCCGAGGTAAACCGTTTGATGAAGCAGTTTGAAGATATGCGCAAAGTGATGAAGCAGATGAGCAACCCTGCAGCTATGGCCAACATGATGCGCCGGATGCCTAAGATGTAAGTTAACTAAAAAATATGATAAGAGCCTCAGCAGTAATGTTGCGGCTCTTTTTGTAAATTACAACCCTATCTTTATGCAAATGAAATCTGTTACATCTATCATACTGCTTTTTATATCACCAATTGTATTTGCACAAACCAAGCGGGTTACAAGGGAAACTCCGCAGGGTACGGTAAAATACTTCGTTTTAAAGTCTGACAAGAAAATTAAAACAGGTTCTTACGAAATTTACGCTGAAAACGGGCCTTCGGTTACTGTAAGGGGCTTTTATAAAGATGATCTTAAAGATAGTTTGTGGCAATTTTTTGCTCAACAAAAACTTGTTGCCGAGGAACACTATAAAAATGGTAATAAGTGTGATATATGGACCGGGTACAACCGGGGCTTCGAACGCTTGAAATACGATCCTGTAAAAAATGATCTGTCGCTTTACATTCCTGCAAAGATGGATAGCATGTTTAATATCACTCCATTGGGCATGCCTCCAGGAGCGGTGTTAGAGCGACATCCAATATACTTAGGCGGTAATTACACAATCGCCTATCTTCTGGCCAGTAACATCCGGTATCCTGCAACTGCACGTACCCAAAACAAACAGGGAGAACTGACCCTGACGCTTTCAATTGACGAAGAAGGGAACATGGCCAACTGCTTTATTAAAGATAAACTTGGTTATGGGTTGGATAATGAAGTGTTAAGGGTTGCGCAGATGTTGCCTGGAAGCTGGGTGCCGGCCATGGCAGGTGGAAAAAAAGTTGCAGCACAAATAGATATTCCTATTGCTTTTGAATTAAATGCCACCGAACCAAGGGCTCATAAACCCGGACAAATAGTTATATCAGCATTTAGCGTCATGAGATAAGTTAATCCTTCCTTGTAAAAAACCCCTTACACAAGCGGTCTTTTCCTTATTTTTTCTAAACTTTAACGCTTAAACTTTTACTGATCATGATCTTTTCTATACCTGCACGCCGGTTGCTTTTGGTTGCTTTGGCCGTTTCGGCTTTGTCTACTGCTCAAGCACAAAAAAAGCAGCTCACCACCGGGCAAATGCTTAAGAACGAGCCGAATAAAGTAGTTACGCCGTTGCCTGTAATTACCGGCTGGGCAGATGATACTCACTATTTAAAAAGCTTGGGCCGCCGCGGCGGAGGAGGTGGTGGACAGGTTTCGGTTGACGTAGTAAGCGGTACCGAAACACCGTATACCCCACCAGAGAAGGACATGAGCGTAAGTGTACGGGACAAGGACATCTACCTGAAAAAAGCAGATGGTACCGAAACTCGCCTCACCAAAACCGCCGACGAAGAGCAAAACCCAACACTCTCGCCTGATAACAGCAAGGTTGCTTATACTTTTGCCGGAAACCTGTATATACTGGATGTTGCAAGCGGCAAGGTATCGCAAATTACAACAGACGGTACAGACGTTATTTACAATGGCTATGCATCTTGGGTTTACTACGAGGAGATATTGGGCCGTGCATCACGGTACAAAGCATTCTGGTGGTCGCCGGATAGCAAGACGTTGGCGTGGATGCACTTTGACGATACAAAAGTTCCCATGTTCCCGCTGTACAACTCGGCCGGGCAGCATGGCTTTACCGAGCTGACCCGTTATCCGGAACCGGGAGATCCGAACCCGAAAGTTAAACTTGCTTTTTACAACCTGCCAGGCAACAAGGTGACCTGGGCCGATTTCAACGAGAACGATGATACATACCTGGGCACACCATATTGGTCGCCGGATGGCACCTCGTTGTGGATGCAATGGATGAACCGCGATCAGAACAACATTAAAATATACGCGGTAAACCCATCTACAGGTGGCAAAAAGGAACTCTACGACGAGAAGCAAAAAACCTGGGTAGAATGGTTTAAGGACATCAAGTTCCTGCAGAACAACCAGGGCTTTATAGTAACGACAGACAAAAGCGGCTGGGAGCACATCTACTGGTACGGAATGGATGGTAAGCTGAAATCTCAGATCACCAATGGCAACTTTACGGTTACCGGAATGCAGTATGTGGATGAGAAGAACAAGCTGGTTTACTTTACCGCACGTAAAGAGAACAGTGCCCGTGTAGATTTCTACAAGATTGGTTTTAACAGCAAAGGCCTTACCCGCCTTACAGCCGGCGAGTATAACCATACAATTTCCCTGTCGCCAAATGGCATGTATTTTACTGATACCTACTCAAACGTAGCAACTCCGGCAAAAACGGCCATTTACGACAACAAAGGCAAACTGGTTAAAGATGTAGCAGACAGCAAAGGTGCCGAGTACGATCAGTATCAACTGGCAACAACTCAGTTAGTGCGTGTAAAAACTACGGATGGCTTCGACCTGCCAATGACGGTAATGCTGCCGTTAAACTTTGATCCGGCAAAGAAATATCCGGTAGTTATCAGCATTTATGGCGGGCCTAACGCGGGAACTGTTATGGACACCTGGCGCTTTAGCGGCATGAGCCAGTGGTGGGCAAAAGAAGGCATTATACAGGTAGCAATGGACCACCGAGCATCGGGCCACTTTGGCAAAGTAGGACAGAACTACATTTACAAAGATTTGGGTAAATGGGAAATGGCAGACTATTCGGCGATGGTAAAATACCTTGAAGCTAAATACAGTGTTGATCCAGCTAAGGTGATGATCACCGGCGGCAGCTACGGCGGTTACATCAGCGCGTATGCGCTTACCTACGGAGCAGATGTGTTTACCCACGGCATAGCAAACTTTGGTGTAATGGACTGGAGCCTGTATGATACCCATTATACCGAACGCTTTATGGGTACCCCGCAAAACAATCCCGAAGGTTACAAACGCAGCTCGGTACTTACTTACACCAAGAACCTTAAAGGCGTGCTGCGCATAGTTCACGGTACAATGGATGATAACGTTCACATGCAAAACAGCATACAGTTTACCAGCAAATTGCAGGATGAAGGGAAGCACTTCGAGTTTATGCTGTACTCCGGCCAGCGTCATGGTTTCCGTGATCCGGAGAAAGCAGCGCACCAAACTATGGAGAACAATGCGTTTATCTACAAGTACCTGTTAGAAAAGCCGGTGCCTGCCGAGCTTGCGGCAAAGTAATTGAAAAGCGGCTTAGGCCGCTTTTTTTATATAGAGAAAATATACAAAAACATAGTTTAAAGCTCGTTTAAACTGTTGGTGCTATGGATAAGGCTGATAATAACATTAGCAGCCCTCTACTATTAAATAGTTGTGTTGTTTGTTTTACCAAATTTATATTCCGGTTAGTTGGTAATTACAAAATATAATTCTAAGTTGCGCAACAAATATAGGTGCTGTGCGTTAAACTAAGTAATAGCGCTAAAGTCAAATAAACACATTTTTTAACCTAAAACAGACACGTTATGCAAAGAGCCTATCAATCCATTTATGTATCGTTTTACAGGTGGAATTTTAAAACATTTGGCCAGGGTAAAAGCCTGCCGGAATTCCGTTCTATGTTCAACGTTAGCTTCCTGCTGGTAGTGGTGCTTACCAATGCCATGCTGCTTACCAAGTTACTGGTTAAGGCCAATTGGTTAACATTGGGTATGGGTGCTTGTGTTGCCATTGTTGCAGGCGCTATTATGTTCTTGCTGGCAAACCATTTCATATTGCTCAATAACAAACGCTTCAGTAAATTGAATATGCAACTGGCAAATATGGACCACAGAAAGGTAAATATCTATTCTACCGCTCTGCTGGTTAACGTTTGCATAGCCTGCAGCCTTTGCTTTTTATAAGCAACCGCCGTTGCTGATGAACTAAGCTGTCTTCAATAAGTTGTTGCCTTGCCGTTAGATGTCAAACAGCATTGTTATCTTTCGCTGATAAATGGAACAACGGGCATTTAAGATTAATAATTTTGATCTGCTTCGGTTGCTGGCCGCAACCGAAGTGATCTTTGATCATTATTATCAGCATCTAAAACTTCCCCTTAGCCATACTGCTTTAAAGATAATTTACCTGTTCCCCGGCGTTCCGGTATTTTTTGTTATCAGCGGCTATTTAATTTCCGCTTCTTACGAGCGTAACAATAGTTTAAAGAACTATGTGCGCAACCGCGCGCTCCGTATTTACCCCGGTTTATGGGGGTGCCTGCTCGTTACTATTATCGTTCTTTCGTTTACCGGGGCCAGCTTCCTCAACAAACAAACACTTGCCTGGCTGCCATCGCAAATGGCCGGACTTATTTATACCCCGGGTTTTCTGGCGGGCTACGGCTTTGGTGCCTACAACGGCAGCTTGTGGACTATCCCTATCGAGCTGCAATTTTACATTATGCTGCCACTTTGCTTTGTAATGGCACCAAAAAAGTGGATCAATCAATGGTTTATTGCCTTGTTCCTGGTGTTTTTGGCGCTAAACCTGGCTTACCAGCTTGTTCCTTTGAGCGAGCAGGTAAGCAAGCTGATGCGTTACACTTTTGTCCCTTACTTTTATTTGTTCCTGGCAGGCGTTATCTTCCAGCGGCTCAGGATATATCAACATAACTTCATCTACGGGAAGGCAATGTACTGGATAGTGCCTTATGTAATTTTCAGTCTTTTCTTTTTCGACAGGATGGCACCGGCATATTTTACTGTTATACAGTACATTTTTATGGCCTTTGTGCTGCTTTCAATGGCATACACACTTCCAGCACTTGCCGATAAGCTGCTGCGTAAGAATGATGTTTCATACGGTGTTTATATGTACCACGGGCTGGTACTTACGGTTGCAGTGCAGCTGGGCATGGTTGCTCACATCAACCTGTTCATCGTTATCGCTATCACAATTATATTGGCAACCTTGTCGTGGGTGTTGATAGAAAAGCCGTCGATCAGGCGCAAACAGCGTACAATTCACCAGGTGCAGTAGAAAGTATAAATTGGGTTTACATCATTCCCCTTCGCTCCAAAATTTTCTATATCTTTCGCTGTAAAACCTTATTGTGTGTTAGTTAAAACCTTTGGAAGTGCGGTTTATGGTATACAGGCTATAACCATAACAGTGGAAGTGAATATTTTGCCGGGTACTAAATTCTTTGTAGTGGGTCTGCCCGATGTAGCCATCAAAGAAAGCTATTTCAGAATCGAGTCTGCCTTAAAAAGTACCGACTACCGTATGCCGCGCCAGCAGGTCGTGGTAAATATGGCCCCGGCGGATATCCGAAAAGAAGGATCGGCCTATGACCTTACTATCGCTATAGGTGTACTGGCCGCCTCTGGTCAGATAGAAGCTGAGAACCTGGATAAGTACCTGATCATGGGCGAACTCTCTTTAGACGGAAGCCTGCAGCCCATCAAAGGTGCGCTGCCAATAGCTATCCAGGCCCGTAAAGAGAAATATAAAGGATTTATACTGCCCAGCCAAAATGCACGCGAAGCGGCAATAGTAAACGACTTAGATGTTTATGGCGTAGATAATATTAAGCAAGTGGCCGATTTTTTTAACGGAACCGGTACGCTGCAAAAGGAGGAAGTAAATACCCGGGAGGAGTTTTTTGATACGCTAAGCAATTACGAGAACGACTTTAGCGATGTAAAAGGGCAGGAGAACATCAAGCGTGCCCTGGAGATTGCAGCCGCCGGTGGCCATAACGTTATACTGATAGGTCCGCCGGGCGCAGGTAAAACTATGCTGGCCAAGCGACTGCCTTCAATATTGCCTCCGCTTACTTTGCACGAATCATTAGAAACAACAAAAATACACTCCGTAGCAGGTAAACTATCCGCCGCAGATTCGCTGGTGACGCGCAGGCCTTTCAGGTCGCCGCACCACACCATATCAGATGTGGCACTGGTAGGTGGTGGCAGCAATCCGCAGCCCGGCGAGATATCGCTGGCCCATAATGGCGTATTGTTTTTAGATGAGTTGCCGGAGTTTAAGCGTACAGCGTTAGAAGTAATGCGACAGCCGCTGGAGGAACGGCGGGTGACCATCTCCCGTGCAAGGTTCACGGTAGATTACCCCGCAACATTTATGCTGGTGGCCAGCATGAACCCGTGCCCGTGCGGGTACTACAATCACCCCGAAAAGGAGTGTATTTGTCCGCCCGGAACAGTTCAGAAGTATCTGAGCAAAATATCTGGCCCGCTGCTGGACCGTATAGACCTGCATGTTGAAGTTACCCCGGTTGATTTTAGTGAATTATCATCCGACCGGAAAGCGGAGGCAAGTGACCTGATCCGTGAGCGTGTTATCCGCGCACGCGACAAACAGATTGAGCGCTTTGGTAATAACAACGACTTGCATGCCAATGCGCAGATGAGCCCGCAGATGGTGCGCGATGTTTGTAAAATAAGCGCCGCAGGGCAAACATTGCTCAAGAAAGCAATGGAAAAACTTGGGCTATCCGCAAGGGCTTACGACCGTATTTTGAAAGTATCGCGCACGATTGCTGATCTTGCTGGAAGCGACGAAATACTGCTGGAGCACTTGGCAGAGGCTATTCACTTCAGAAGTTTAGACCGAGAAGGCTGGGCCGGGTAAAGTAAAAGGAAACCCATTCACCGGCCTTTCGCTTGTAATTAAAATATTTGCTTTTTTTAAAAGTTATTTATAGTTTCACGGTCCACTTCCCTATGAGCGAACCATCTAGAAAAATCATCATTTTTGACGACGACGAGGATATCTTGTCTATATGCAGCTATATATTAGAAGAGCAAGGCTGGGAGGTGCACACCTATACAGATTGCAATAATATAGTTGAAAAAGTATCAGGCATTTTGCCCGATGTTATCCTGATGGATAACTGGATACCAGACGCCGGTGGCATTATAGCCACCCAAACCCTTAAGAAGAACGAAAGCTTGAAAAGCATACCTGTAGTGTACTTTTCTGCAAACAGCGACATACAACTTCTTGCCGATCATGCCGGTGCAGAGACATACCTGGCAAAGCCTTTTGACCTGGAAGAACTGGAGCGCGTTATTAATACCGTACTTGTAAAAAATTAGGCATTTTATATCCTGTAAAAAGAGCGGCTCACCAGATTGGTGAACCGCTCTTTTTATTTTCTGCTGAAAGTATTACTTCCAAATTTATTTTAAAATAGCCGTTTTTATACGTGCGATTTGATGTGGTTTTTAAAGCCTAAAGCATGTATTTTATGCCTTTAATGTACTTTAAAGTGCGATTTCTGACGTTTGGTTAGATGATGTAAAACAAGTGTTCAAAAGCTGTTGACACGAAAAAACGTGAACACTTTTGAACACTCGGGGCTGGTTTGCTGCTTACATCGGGCCGCCGCCAGGTCCGCCCGGACCACCGCCACCAGGGCCACCAGCGCCAGGACCGCCGCCACCAGGACCACCTCTGAAGCTTCTTTCTCCGCCACCTGATGGTGCCTTGCCCGAGAACTTCTGCAGCCTAAGGGTAAAGCTAAGCAGGAAATAACGGCCAAGCTTGTTAACGTTAGTTTGGGTTACGATGCTACCGTTAGTTGTGGTTGAAAAGCCGGTATTTTCGTTAAACAAATCGTACGCAGCCAAACGTAAAGTACCTCGGTGATCCTTAAGGAAACGGCGCTCCACGTAAGCGTTAAAGATGTTAGGGTTTTTCACACCAATACTGCTGGAGTAACCATAGTTAAGCTGCTTGGTATAGTCGTAGCTAAGCGTCCAATCCTTCCAGAAGTAATTCTTACCGTTTAAACCGAGGTTCAGTGTACGGATGTTGGTGTTTGAGCTGTATAGCGCAGTATTTTGTGAGTTGGTAGTTTTGTTTATAGAGTAGCTGGTATTCGCTTCGGCATCAATCACATCTGTGATATTAACTCTAAAACGAACGCCGGGGCTAAACGTAAATGTACGTGCTATGTTCTTATCAATCTGTGATGCAACGTTGTTGCTGTCTACTGTTTGAGAGAAGCCGATATTGTTAGTGTATAGTACGTTACCGTTTAGTATTAAGGTGTACTTGCGGTCTTTCCATGGTTTTGAATACACAACGCCTGCATTTGCCTGGTAGTAACCGCTAGAATTGAGGTATTGAGTTAAGTTAGTGTTCTGTAGCTTACGCAGGCCTTCATCTGCAGTAGCAAGTACAGCGTCTGTAAAGTGCTCAGGATATACCACTGTATTGGCAACTATCTTGTTATCCGTCTGTGTTAAAGACAAGTTGGTGAAAAATATGTTGCCGGTTTGAAAGCTGAACTTGTTGTATCGTATTTGTACATTGTTGGTGAATTCAGGCTTTAAGTTGGCGTTACCTTCTACAGGATATAGCGCGTTTGAAAAATCGGTAACCGGCTGTATCTGATTAAAAGATGGCTGGTTGCTGCTTCCGTTATAATTAACAGTGAAGGACTGGCTCCTTGAAAAATTATATACAAAACGGGCAGCAGGTATAACGTTGAAGGTCGTTACGCGGGTTGCAAGCGAAGTTCTTGACGACTCTCCTGATAATGTAGCTGGTTGCGCACCAACACCAAGGGTCAGGTTATATTTGGTTTGTACCAAGCGGTAGTTCAACCCGAAACGGTTGGTTGTAAAGGTATAATTATAGCTGTTGCTTAAGAGATCATACCTGTGGTAGCGATCAGGATTAGAGGTGTAGAGCGTGTCTGTCTCTTTGTCGCTGGTATTATAGTTATGGTTATAAGCATAATTAAATTCAAGGAAAGAGTGCTTGCTTAATGGCTCAAGGTACGATAGATTAATCCCGTAAGAATTAGTTCTGCTGTCTGTATAAATAACCTGATTAATAGGAGCGGTAGGTACACCTTCTGTATAGTCGTATATTGGGTTATCGTACTGGTTGTTTTTGTTGCTGGCTACGTTGAAGTTAATGCTCAGATTTCTACCGCGATGGTTAAACCGGTGGTTGTACAATCCATTTAAGCCGTAGTTAGGTGCCGAACTGTTGCTTATAGAGTTTGATGTATAAGCCAGGTTCGTGTTATTTCCTCTTGTAGATACGACCTGATCAAAACTGCTAACATCGCTGCCAGAATACGTGAAGTTTGGTGTTAGCTTTAGATAGTTTATGGTATCGGGCTTCCATTCTAAGTTGAAGTTGAATCTGTGATTAACAGGATTATTAGTTTCCTGGCTTAATTGATTACTGGTACTTGGCGTTTGGAAATTGTTAGTTTGCAGCGTAGTAGAGTTGATGAATGTAGTGTTATCGCTAAAGCTGTAACTACCATATACCGACAGGTTTTTTCCCCACTGATCTCTAAAGTTAAGACCGATAGAATGGGCGTTGGTTATCCCTGGTGCGTTCGTAGTAGAGCTATTGGCGCCGCCGCGTAAAGCATTGCCACGGCCGCCACCGCCTCCGCCAAAACCACCACCACCGCCACCCGTAGGTGAGCCAAAGCTAAAGGTGTTAACGTTAGTGTTGTTAATGCTTCCTAAAACGGAGATCTGCTGGTCTCCCTTGAACCTGAAAAAGTTTAGTAATCCTAAATACCTGTTATCATTGCTTACACCGGGATCCTTTGGTAACAAATCTGATCCATCGCCCGCTGTGGCCTGGCCGTAATAACCATAGTTTTTATCCTTGCGAATGGTAAAATTTAGCACCTTGGCAGGTTCGCCGGTTTTAACGCCGGTTAGGTTGGCTTGGTCGCCATAGTCATCTACAATCTGCACGCTTTCAATAACGTCAGCAGGCAAATTACGGGTTGCGCTTAAAACATCACCACCCATAAAGTCTTTACCGTTTACCCTCACTTTAGTAACCTGTTTGCCTTGTGCGGTCACGGTTCCGTCTCTGGCTACATCAATACCGGGCATTTTTTTCAGCGCATCCTCTATTGGCGCGTTTTCGCGCACTTTATATGCTGATACACTATACTGAACGGTATCTTCTTTAAGTACAACAGGGTTTACTCCCACGATAGTCACCACACCTAATTGTCTGGTTTCAGACTTAAGAACGATAGGATCTAAAACCACCGGTTTTGTATCGTTATCAAGTGTGTAATGTTTAATGATGCCCTGGTATCCTATCGAGGTAATTGTAAGCGTGATTTTTAATCCCTTAACTGCAGGGAATACAAATTTGCCATTAACATCCGCCGTGGTTGTAAGATTGTCGTTTTGCTCGGACGTTATCTTAATATTGCTACCGGGTAACGACAGTTTAGTAGAATCGATAATAGTTCCGCGTAGTTCACGACCACTCTGAGCGTTGGCCTTCAACGTTGATAATGAGAAAAGTGCAAGTAATACGTATAGATATTTCATGATGTGAGTAAGTGCTTCTGTTAAATATTAACTCGGGTTAAGCATATTTTATGCAAATGTTAGCTTTATCACGGTCAATCAGTTATAAATCATACGATTGTTACATATTATATATATCTCTCAATAGTATTGTTACACGGCAATAAAAAAGCCCCTTCACGAAGGGGCTTTGGAATATTATGGTGTATATAAATTAATACAAGATAGCTGTATCAATTGGTGGATAGTCGTAGAGCGGAAGCCAGTTGATTATAGTTTCTAAGATCAAGTCCGGGATTATTTAAAGAAAATCCGGTGATAGACGTTCCCTTTATAATAACTATTCTAAAATCTAAGCCACTGGAAGTGAAATTTGATTTAATGTTTACGTAACCAATTCCGTAAGAAGACAAAGAGAGCGTCTGCCCTGCCTCCGAATATGGGAGGGCGAAATAACCTGTGTTTTTGCCGGTTAATCTAAAATATACCAATACAACTCCGTTATCTACAACATCCTTGGTAATGGCTGGCAGGTTGAAAGTTGTAAACCCTGTTAAAAGCACTGTTTGATTAGTTAGTAGATAACTTTCCACATTTGCATTGCCGTCAGCTCCCGGTGCCCCTGTTGCACCTGTAGCACCGGTTGGTCCGGCAGGGCCTTGTGGGCCGGTCGCTCCGGTCGCACCTGTGGCGCCTGTAGCTCCTGCGGGGCCCTGTGGACCTGTAGCACCAGTAGCTCCGGTCGCACCAGTAGCGCCTTGCGGACCTGTAGCACCCGTTGCTCCGGCAGGTCCTTGTGCGCCGGTGGCGCCAGTTGCTCCTGTAGCTCCTGCGGGGCCTGTAGCACCCGTTGCTCCGGTAGCGCCTGTTGGTCCTTGTGGTCCTTGCGGACCGGCCGGGCCGGTATTACCCGTTGCTCCGGTAGCGCCGGCTTCTCCGGTGTCTCCTTTAGGGCCAGGAGTTATAGTCTTTTTGCAAGCTCCGAGGGAGAGGCATGCAACAGCAAAAATAGCAATAGTATAGGTTAGTCTCATAAGTGGTTTCGTTAGGTGTCTTTGTACGGCGGTATTTCTAATAAGTTTCATTACGTTTTTTATATGAAATTAAATTTCTACAACGGGGTATTTTATTTCAGCGTTAGCTATTTGTAACATTTTTATGGTTGTCATAAACTCTATTCTGCAAAGCGGAACCTTTATGTAAAAAGTTTCGTTAAAGTTTGCAAACATCTTAACCTATGGATAATATTGGAAGGTCTTTGCATGCCCGTGTGCACACGTGGATGGATGCCATTGGCTTTCGGCTAAACGCATCACAAGCCAATGCCGAAGACAAGACGATTACTAATCACTACTTTTTTGAGACGTTTAACTTTCTGGAGCGATCTAAAGCAGACGAACCTGCAAAAACTAAGTTTTTGTGCTTCGACACTTACGGAGAAAAAATAAGTGTTAAATCACTGTTGGACATCCAGGCCGCATTTTTCGAAAATATCAGCCAACTAAAGTAGTTCGACAAAATTGATAGCAAAAAAGCCCGGGCAATTGCCGGGCTTTTTTGTTCCATGGAAAACTGGATTAGTAATTTACTTCAGTTTGATCGGTCTCACTAAGCCTGCCAGGAGTACCAGGTGCAATGTTTACCACTGGCCTGGTAGGATTAAGCGTTTCCTTGATTCGTAACCTAAGATCGTCGTAATGAGCCTTAACAAGCGCATCGCCACCCTTTGGCAGTGAAGCACTAATTTTTGCCAGCTCGGCGCGCACCATCGGTCTCAGGTCTGATAATGCAATGTTGATTGGCGTTAATCCCATAGAAGATAGCTGAGTGCTGGTTGCGCCAGGGAAGCTTTGACTCGCATCGTCGGTTAAGAAACGCTTTAACGCATCAACATAGCCGCGTTGCAGGTTGCGCTGAAACTGATCTGGCTTTGCAGCAGGGAATATACCCGGGCGAAGGTCCGTTAAAAGGTTTGTTACAGTGTAAGCGTTTGCACCGCTTTTAGCTTCATTATCAAACATGCGGGCCATACGCGATGGATTGAGCACGTTGTTAAGCGTATTAACCTGTACTGATTTGATCCGGCCGATTACAACGCCATTATCAAACTTGCTGAGCTCCGGTGTATTAATAAGCCAGGTTGGTGTTTTAAATACCTGCTGGTTTAAAAATTCAACAGCATCATGCTGAAGAGACTTATTCACAAAGCCATAAACCGGTCCTTTTTGATCGTATGTTTTAAAGTTCTCGTTCATGCCGCCTATGTTCATGGTAACATGCCCGATGTAGCGGTTGTACTGACCAATAACCTCGTTGTATAAGGTCTGCACATCGTCAAAGTCTTCGCCTTTTTGGAAGGTCCATTTTTCTATGTTAGGAAGTATGCGTTTTAAATTGGCTATACCATAGGTGCTTGCCTTCATGGCATTGTCTCCAAGGTCTTCGTTCTGCAGGCGGGGATCTATAGACGTACCCTGGCGACCAAAGTAGTATAAAGGATTACCCGCGCGCTCTTTAGTCCAGGCATCAAGCAGTTCTTTTTCTTGCTTAGGTGTTTTGCCGCCCGGGATATAGCTGTAGCCCCATTTTATAGCCCACAAATCGTACTCGCCAATTTGTGGGTATAAGTGGGTTACGCCATCACCAGGTTGTGCAATGTAGTTAAAGCGGGCGTAGTCCATAATTGACGGTGCTGTGCCATGCTTGTCGGTGAACGCTTTAGAGCGCAGCGAATCTACTTTGTAGGCATAGCTTGAACCAAAGTTGTGCGGAAGGCCTAAAGTGTGGCCAATTTCATGTGATGATACAAAGCGGATTAGTTCGCCCATTTGCTGGTCGGTAAACTGCGCCATACGTACATTTGGATTAATGGCAGCCGTTTGTATAAAGTACCAGTTGCGTAATAAGCTCATTACGTTATGGTACCATCCAACATGGCTCTCTAAAATTTCTCCGGTACGGGGATCG
The DNA here is from genome assembly GCF_003432065.1 of Mucilaginibacter terrenus. NCBI lineage: Bacteria > Pseudomonadati > Bacteroidota > Sphingobacteriia > Sphingobacteriales > Sphingobacteriaceae > Mucilaginibacter > Mucilaginibacter terrenus. The sequence continues at coordinate 247,071 of NZ_QWDE01000002.1, forward strand.
GAGATGTGCGGGCCGTAGGCATTCTGAACATCTGAAGCAAAATAGCGCACTACACTGTAGCGGGCATCTTCCGGGCTAAACTCCGGGTCTTCCTTAGCAGTTGGTGCTACTTTTCCAACAATAGCATTTTTAAATCCTGCAGCTTCAAAAGCTTTGTTCCAGTCGTTAATGCCGGCAATTAGGTAAGGTACCCACTTTTTAGGCGTCGCCGGATCTATGTAATAAACAATCTGTTTTTTGGGTTCTACCAGCTCACCGCGTGCATATGCAGCTTCGTCTTTTGGCTCAAGCCTCCAGCGGTGGATATAAGAGGTTACCTCGGAACGCTGTGCGCCTGTGCCGTAATCTGTTTGCGATTGGCCAAAGTATCCAACACGAGGGTCCATCAAGCGTGCCTTCATAGGTGTTTTCGGCAGCAGCAGCATAGATGAGTTCAACTCAAACGTTAAAGCACCATTGGTATTGTCCGTTGGTGACTCTGATGCACGGAAGGTTTTTAATGTCCTTACCTCAACGTTTATCGGAAAGCTCTTGATGGTGTCTATATAAGAACGGCCTGCATCAATTGCGCTTACTTTATAAAGCTTTTTGATATTGTCCGGCAGGCTTATGGCAGCGAGGTCACCGTTGTACATGTCGGTAACGTCAACAAGTACACCGGTGGTGTCTTTGTTGTAAGCTTTAATGTCAAAAGAGGCTAGTACTGCATCAAGGTTAGAGTTTTTTACCGATTGATACATGTCGCTTGTGCTATCCGCACGAACTGAATAGCTGGGCACCCTAACAAAAATCTGCTTGTCGTGGCGCTCCCATTTCCATACCTGGTTGTTTACCTCTTCGCCACCGTACTGCTGTCCAAAAGACTTTAAACCGGCAGGGGTTTTAACAAACCGTGTAACCACCAGCATTTCGCGGCTTAAAAGGCTGTCGGGTATTTCAAAGTAGTATTTGCCATCAACTTTATAGGTTGGGAAAAGCCCTTCGTCTGCTTTGGTTTTTCCAACCAGGTCTGCAAACTTCTTAATGCCTTCTTTTTTACCTGGCCCTGCTGTAGCAGTAGCGGTAGTGCCGGCGGGTGTAGTAGTGGTTTTAAGGGTTAGGGAGGGTGCAGCTTGTTTTTTTGTTGCACAAGCACTTGCCAGAGCAGCAAATGCAATAACGGCAGCGCCCAGGCGGGTACCTGCCCGTAGAGTTATAGTCATTGTTTAAAATAAATTAATTAGTAAAATAGCGTGACTAAAATATGATTATTACTTAACATCAGCTAAATAATAGTGGGTTTGTTACAAACCGCTATATCCTTCGTTTTAGTGTAAGTACAACACGATCATACCGCTGGTCATGGAAAACTTCGAGCAGTAAACTTCGTTCGTTTTTTGATTTGAATAAGTTGTCAATCTCTTCAATGCTCATCTGCGTTACGGGCTTAAAGTTAACAGACATGATTTCGTCCCCTTGTTCAAGACCGGTCTCACTACCAGGCGAATCAGGTTCTACCCGGCTCACTAAAAGGTGTTTGAAATCCTTCCCCGCCCAGTAATACTCTATTCCTGCCATATCATGTTCAAAAGGATCTTTATAGTGACTGTTTGGTTTGAGGTACATAGCATTATTAGTGTAATCAAACACTACCAAAAACTTTTTTAATATCCCCAAGCCAAGATTACCATCTCGTTTAATCGTATAAACCCTTGTCTTATCGTTCTGATCGGGGAAAGCAGTGATAACATTGTCTAAGTGGTATTTGCCTAAAGTTACTTGTAACACCCGGCTCACAAAGCCATTAATTGGGCCGTTAAGCGCCAGACCAAGATTTGCGCGTATATGGTTTTTAGGCAGCTCTGGAGTGTTGGTAAGGTTCTCTAAAGATAAAGGATGGCCCGCACCAAGATCAATAACAACTTTGCTTGTTTTTTGATTGCCATTGACAAACGTGACTACTGTTTGCATATATGGTTTTTTGTCTTCTATGGTAATCGGTATACGCTGACTCCTTTTGATTCCTTTTAAATTTTGAGGTCTGCACACTGTTAATGTACTATCGCTAAAATCTACTTTTACAGCAAGGTTGTTAAAAAAATCCCAGCCAATAAGGCCATGAACCGGCATGCCGGCATACGATGAAAGATTAAAGTAGTCGGCTTTAAGTATAGCAGCCGAAACATCTTTGCTATGCAAGCCGGGCATTTTAACATTAATTGAAGAGGTTACATAAGCTTCGTAGTCTCCTCCATCACCTAATCCGGTAATTTTTATGTTTCGTTTTTGAGCAACATCAATAGAGTCAATCATGCCCGGATCTGTCATGATCATTAAACCTACGCCTGTATCTAGTACAAAATTAAAGGGCCCGCGGTTGTTTATATTCATTTTAACAACCACCATGTTGCGTACCAGCCTGAACGGAATTTTCACGTTTTTCCTGCCGCTGTCTACATCAAAGTATTGCGCACAAGCCAACAGGCCATAACAGCATAAAAATGAGGTAAGCCAGAAAGCCCGTTTTTTAAATATGTATAAAACAGCTAGCAATGAAAGACAATTGGTAGCTAAATGTACACCTTATTTAATTAACGTGTAAATGCAATGAAGGATAATAATAACAAAGAAATTAGGAGTAGTTAAAAGGGCTAAGACTTCTTTTCTGCGTCGTCATCACACTTCAAATTTCCTTTTAACTCGGGGTTTTGCGGAGGCAATTGCTTTACGTCGCGCTCAACTTCAGTTTGTTGTATGTGTACCGCGTATTCAGCCGGCTCAATATGGCTGCCTATGGCTTCGGCATAAACCTGTGTGAATTCCGCCCCAATGTAAAGAATAGCCGCCGTATAATAGATCCATACGAGTATTACGATAAGCGAACCCGCTGCACCATAGGTGGAGCCCTGAGCGGTATATTGAATGTACAGACCGATAACAAATTGACCGATCATGAAAAGAATGGCCGTAAAAATAGCGCCCGACCGAACGTCTTTCCATCTGATTTTTACATCTGGCAGAAATTTAAAAATGATCCCAAAAAGTACAGATATGACAAGTAGCGTGATACCGAGATTAACGCCCTTAAGTAAAATACCAGTAACCATCGGTAAAAAGTTTTCTATGCGCTTGCTTAGGGCATCCATAATAATGCTTACTAACAAAGAAGCCATTAGCAGAAAGCCAAGACTAATAATGAGCGAAAAAGATAAAAATCTATTCTGTAGCATTTTAACCCAACCCTTTTTTGGTTTGGCCTTTACCCTCCAGATGGTATTTAGTGAATCTTGTATCTCTAGAAAAATACTACTGGCACCAATAAGCAGCGTGCCTACACCAATGGTGACTGCAACGCCTGTTTTGCCTGAAAGCGCAAGTTTAGCCAGCATTTCCTGAATTTGGCTGGCGGCTTCTTTACCTACATAATGTTCTATTTGTGGATAAAGCCTGTGCGTCGCAGCATCCTGCCCGAAAAAGAGGCTGGCTACTGATATCACTAATATAAGTAACGGCGCAATAGAAAATACCGTATAATAGGCCAGGGAGGCACTTAACTTTAGGCCGTTATCGTTGGAGAAACCACTGAAAGTTGCCATTAGAACCTTCCAAAGCTGTTTTAAATAATCTTTACTGAAAAACCTCATATAAAATATTTTGTAGATACCTTTATCTTAATGCCTTATAACTGTATGAAAAAAGCCACCGTACTTTCTAAAGTGTTTAATGTATTCTTTGTTTGTTTTTTACTAAGCAATTTTGGTGCCTTTGCGCAAAAAACTACTATTTGGGTAGTGAGGCATGCAGAAAAGGATGCTGCAACAGTGCAAAACCCCAATGACCCCGGCCTGTCGCCAGAAGGGCGAAAACGCGCAGATGCACTGGCCAAACTGTTAAAGCGTGAAAAGATTAAAGCGATTTACGTAACCAAGTACAAGCGTACAGCGGAGACAGCCCGCCCCCTTGCCGAGCAGGCTAAAATATTACCCCGTGTTTATGGAGACAGCCTGAGAACCTTTGCTGCCACCATCCTGAAGAACTTTGCGGGCAACAACGTGCTGGTGGTAGGGCACTCAAACACAGTTATGCAGTTGCTTGATGCATTTGGAGCAGAAATGCCGTTTGAAACGCTAGATGAAGACGACTATGACATGGTGTTCAAGATCACGGTAACAGACTCCGGAAAGCGCGAATTAGAAGTAAGCTATTATGGTGTATTACACCATTCTTCAGATCTGCCTCAGAAATACAAGGAAGACAATCGCCCGCCACAGCAATTTACCACACCTACCACGCACTATTAACTAGTGATTGGACACTACCAGCAGGTCGAGATCCTTACAAGGGATGCCGAAGCGCTCGCCCATGTGCTTGTTGGTAAGGTGCCCCTGGTAAATGTATACCGCGTTGCGGATACCGGTTTTTTTCCAGATCACGTTTTTTAACCCGCCGTGCTCGCCAATATCGAGCAAAATAGGAGCAAAGATGTTGGTAAGGGCATAAGTTGCGGTACGTGCTACCCTTGAAGCGATATTTGGAACACAGTAATGGATAACATCATACTTGCGGAACACGGGATGGGTATGATTGGTGACTTCCGAGGTTTCAAAACAACCGCCCTGATCTATACTTACATCAATAATAACAGAGTTGGGCTTCATGCGGCTGACGGTTGCTTCGGAAACGATGCAAGGGCTGCGGCCATCTTCCGCGCGCATGGCGCCAATGGCAACATCGCAGGTAGTAATGGCTTTTTCAAGCACAATTGGCTGAACCACCGATGTAAATACTCGTGCGCCAATGTTGTTTTGCAAGCGTCGTAACTTATAGATAGAAGGGTCGAAAACCTTTACCTCTGCACCAAGGGATATGGCTGTACGTGCGGCATATTCACCTACGGTACCAGCGCCTAAAATCACGATCTCGGTTGGTGGCACACCCGTTATCCCGCCCAGCATCAAGCCTTTTCCTTCAAATATATTGCTGAGGTATTCGGCCGCAATAAGTACTGAAGTAGCGCCAACAATCTCACTCATGGCCCTCACAACAGTTAGCGATCCGCCTTCATCTTCCAGGTTCTCAAAGCATAATGCCGTGATCTTTTTTGCCAGCAGCGCATGCAGGCATTCTGCCTTTAATGTTGATACCTGTAAAGCAGATATCAGGAGTTGCCCGGGCTTCATCATTGCAATCTCGTCCATAGTTGGCGGTGCAATTTTAATGATGATATCTGCCTCGTAAACGCGCTTGGTGTCGTAAACAATCTGGGCCCCCTGTTCACTGTAGTTGGTGTCAGAGAAGTTAGCCGCCTGCCCTGCATTGCTTTCCAGCAATACGTCATGGCCGTTGTTTACCAATAAGGCTACCGATAAGGGCGTAAGGGCAATTCGGTTCTCTTGGAACGAGACCTCTTTAGGTATACCGATAAAAAGTTTGTTTTTCTTGCTCTTAACTTCAAGCATTGATTCCTGCGGCTGCATTAGCGCCTGCCGGGCAACATCAGAAAACCCGCTATACTTTCCTGAACTCATGTGAACTTATTAATATTCGGAATATGAAGATAAGAAAAACAGCTTAAATCCTGGCTATATATTTTCAACGGTGATCACCCTTAGCGCATTATCGTGAACAGCAATACGCACACCGGTATACTGATCCGGTATAAGCGCTGAGATTTTCTCGGGCCACTCTATAAAGCAATAGTTGTCTGAGAAAAAGTACTCCTCGTAACCCAAATCAAGTGCTTCGTCATGATCTTTTATCCGGTAAAAATCAAAATGATAAACGGTATTGCCATCGGCTTTATACTCGTTGACGATAGAAAAAGTAGGGCTGGTAACTTCGTCAATAACGCCTAACTGCGCGCATAATGCCTTAATGAGTGTGGTTTTACCTGCACCCATATCGCCATAAAAAAGAAATATGCGGTTTGTGCCGGCATACTCCAGTATTTGCGGTGCGGCATTGGTCAGTTCTTCAACAGAATGTATCTGAATGTCCATAATGTTCCTGCTTATTTAGGCCCGTAAGTTACTACCGGGATGATCATTTCTTCAAGCGATATACCGCCATGCTGGAATGTCTCATTATAGAAATTCACAAAATGGTTGTAGTTGTTGGGGTAAACAAAGTAGCTGTCGCTCTTGGCAAATACAAAGCTGGAGCTTACGTGCAGCTTAGGCAGCATTGCATCATGCGGGTTGCGGATGTGGAATACCTCCTTGGCGTTATAATTAAGGTTTTTCCCTTGTTTGTACCTCAGGTTGGTGTTGGTATTGCGGTCGCCGATGATCTTACTTGGGTTCTTTACCTTGATAGTGCCGTGATCGGTGGTGATAACTACCCTTACCTGTTTTTGCGCCAGGAACTTCAATAGTTCGAATAACGGCGAATGCTCAAACCATGATAGTGTTAGCGAACGGTATGCTGCATCGTCACTGGCCAGTTCGCGTATCATCTGCATGTCTGTACGCGCATGGCTCAGCATGTCTACAAAGTTATAAACAACAACGTTCAGGTCGTTGTTCATCAGGTTGTTTACCGACTCATTTAGCGAACGACCTTCGTCAATATTCAGGATCTTGTGGTAAGAGTGTTTAATATCTTTACGTAATACCCGTTTGATGTGATCTGCAAGAAATTCGGCTTCATACAGGTTCTTGCCGCCTTCATCCTCGTCGTTTTGCCACATATTAGGGAAGCGTTTTTCCATATCCAGCGGCATCAGGCCGGAGAAAATAGCATTACGCGCGTATTGTGTAGCGGTTGGTAATATACTGAAGTAAGTATCTTCCTCTTCCAGGCGGAAGTACTCGGATATGATTGGGTTAATGATCTTGAACTGATCATACCGCAGGTTATCTATCAGGATGAAGAACACCGGCCCATTGCCATCCAGCTTGGGGAATACCTTCTTTTTAAACAGCTGAGGAGATGAAGTCGGCGCTGATTCCGGGTTTTTCACCCAGTCGAGGTAGTTCTTCTCTACAAACTTGCAGAACTGCACGTTTGCCTCTGCTTTTTGCAGGGTAAGTATCTCGTGCATGCCGGCATCCTCAAGGGTTTCCAGCTCCAGCTCCCAGTAGATCAGTTTTTTATATACATCAACCCATTCCTGGAAGCTCAGGTTGTCGTTCAGCGTCATGCCAAGCGTACGGAAATCCTGTTGGTAAGCCATGGTTGTTTTTTCGGTAACCAGTCGCTTGTTCTCGGTCAGTTTTTTTATGGTAAGCAGTATTTGCTTAGGGTGAACGGGCTTAATCAGGTAGTCATCTATCTTGGAACCGATAGCGTCTTCCATCAGGTATTCTTCCTCGTTCTTGGTGATCAATACAATAGGAATATCGCTCTTAATATTCTTAATTTGCTGAAGGGTTTCCAGCCCAGTTAAGCCCGGCATATTTTCGTCAAGAAATACCAGATCGTAAAAATCTTTCTTAAACTCGTCTACGGCATCATTGCCATTGGTTACGGTTTTTACCTTGTAACCTTTTTCGTTTAAGAACAATATGTGTGGTTTCAGCAGATCAATTTCGTCATCGGCCCATAAAATAGTTGTATCCTGCATGGTATATTTACTTTTACCACGCTATAACCTATAGTGTGGGTTTTTGTTGTAAAATTATGGAAGCTTTAACATATATTAACAACGTAATGATGTATGTTTTACCATAAATCGACACTTTTGCGGTCTTATATAAAGCTTTGAATAAAAAGAAAATAATAAACGACCCTGTTTACGGGTTCATCAGCATCCCTTCAGAACTGGTGTTCGATCTGATAGAGCACCGGTACTTTCAGCGGCTAAGGTACATTAAGCAGTTGGGAATGACGCACCTGGTGTATCCCGGGGCGCTGCACACCCGCTTCCACCATGCTATTGGCGCCATGCACCTGATGGGTACCGCTATAGAAACCCTTTGCTATAAAGGCCTGGAGATTACTCCCGAAGAAAAAGAAGGGCTTATTATTGCTATCCTTTTGCATGACATTGGGCACGGGCCGTTCTCCCACGCGCTGGAACAAACTATTATACAGGGCATCAACCACGAGGATATCTCTATCCTGCTGATGAACAAGCTGAATGAAGAATTTGGCGGCCAATTGTCGCTGGCCATTGAGATATTTAAAGATACTTACCCTAAAAAGTTCCTGCACCAGTTAGTATCCAGTCAATTGGATATGGACCGGATGGACTACCTCAACCGTGACAGCTTTTTTACAGGCGTGTCGGAAGGGGTGATCAGCTCTGACCGTATCATCAAGATGCTGAATGTTAAGGATGATAATATTGCGGTAGAAGAGAAAGGGATATACTCCATAGAAAAGTTTTTGATTGCGCGCAGGCTGATGTACTGGCAGGTTTACCTGCATAAAACTGTTATAGCTGCAGAGCAGTTGCTTTGTAAAATATTTTACCGCAGCCGCGAGCTGGCGCTGAACGGGGCCAGGTTTGCAATTACACCGGCGTTGAAGCACTTTCTGGAGAAAGAAATATCTAACGAGGAGTTTGCCTCGTATCCGGAGCACCTGGATACTTTTGCAAAACTTGACGATACAGATGTAATGGCAGCGGTAAAGGTTTGGGCGGACTGTGATGATTTTGTGCTGGCAACCCTTTGCAACAGCTTTATTAACCGCAAATTGTACCATGTGGATATAGCTGCCGAAGTGCCCGATGAGGAGTTTGTAAGCACTTTAAGGAAAAAAGCTGTGGAGATGTATAACATTAGCGAGCATGAGGCGTCTTATTTTGTGTTTACCGACGTGATACGAAATAACGCTTACAACAAGGGCGATGGCAAGATCCATATACTAATGAAAAGTGGCAGGATGACAGATATTGCCCTCGCAAGCGATAACTCCAACCTGGAAGCACTTACCAAAACTGTTAAAAAGCATATTTTGTGCTATAGCAAGGCCTTGCTTGATGATTAAGTAATGCCCGGCTAACGTGCCGGTAACGATTGTTATACAAAAACATAAAATAAATTTAACTTTGCACAATGCAATTTACCGCCAGGGACATAGCCTTACTGCTTAACGGAACTGTTGAGGGTGATCCGCAGGCGAGTGTAGATAAGCTTTCCAAAATAGAGGAGGGCAGCCAGGGCTCTTTATCGTTTTTGTCTAACGCCAAATACGAGCCCCACCTGTATACTACAGCAGCATCTGTAGTAATTGTTAATAACGATCTTAAGTTAACGCAAGCGGTAAACACTACCCTTATACGGGTAGAGAATGCTTACAGCGCTTTTACCATACTGCTCGAAAAATATAATACCGTAAGGCTTCATAAGAGCGGGATAGAGCAGCCATGCTTTATACATGCCGGGGCACAGCTTGGCCAGGAGGTTTACGTAGGCGCATTCGCTTATATAAGCGATGGCGTTACCGTAGGCGACAACAGCAAAATATACCCCAACTGCTACATTGCAGGCAATGTTACCCTGGGCAACAATGTCACTTTATTCCCGGGTGTAACCGTATACCACGATTGTGTTATCGGCGATAATGTTATTATCCACTCTGGCGCAGTTATTGGCAGCGATGGATTTGGCTTTGCGCCAAATGCCGACGGCAGCTACAGCAAAATACCGCAGATTGGCAATGTAGTAATCGGGAACGATGTAGAGGTAGGCTCAAACACCACAATTGATCGTGCAACTATGGGCTCTACCATAATACATGCCGGCGCTAAAATAGATAACCTGGTGCAGGTAGCCCATAATGTAGAAATTGGTGCAAACACGGTAATAGCCGGGCAGGCAGGTATATCCGGCAGTGCTAAAATAGGCGAGCGGGTAATGATGGGCGGGCAGGCAGGTGTTGCAGGGCACTTAACCATAGCCGACGGCAGCCAGATTAATGCACAAACGGGCATAAACAGCTCTATAAAAGAACCCAATAAAAAATGGGGCGGATCGCCTTACCAGCCATACCAGGATTACCTTAGGGCAAATGTTAATACCAGGCGCCTGCCCGACCTGGAAAAAAGGGTAAGGGAGCTGGAAAAGCTAATAAGTGAACTAACAAAAAAAGACGAACAATAGGTTAAGCCAACATCTGCTGGTAACAGGCGGATCAAGGTCAGCTAAAAAGTCAAAAGAACATTATACAACAAATGAACGTAAAGCAAAGAACCATTAAGGCGCCTGTTTCTGTAGCGGGCACGGGTTTACACACCGGTGAAGCAGTTACCATGACCTTTAACCCGGCTCCTGAAAAGCACGGGTATAAATTCCGCAGGGTAGACCTGCCCGGGCAGCCAATAATTGATGCCGATTGCGATAACGTTACTGATACTTCACGCGGAACAACGCTTACGCAAAACGGTGCAAGCGTAAGCACTGTAGAACATGTGCTGGCCGCGCTGGTAGGTTTAGAAATAGACAACGTGCTGATTGACCTGGACGGACCTGAAACGCCGATAATGGATGGCAGTTCTATACAGTTTATTGATGCTATTGAGCAAACCGGTTTTCAGGACCAGGATGCCGATCGTGAATACTACCATATCCCTTACAACATTCACTACTCAGAACCCGATCGTAAGGTAGAGATGGTGGCTATGCCGCTTGACGGCGATTACCGCTTTACCTGTATGGTAGATTATAACTCGCAGGTACTGGGCAGCCAGCACGCTACTATATCAACCATTGCCGAGTTTAAAAAAGAAATAGCATCCAGCCGTACGTTTTGCTTCTTGCATGAACTAGAAGCGTTGCTGAAACACGACCTTATTAAAGGCGGCGACCTGAACAATGCTATTGTTGTAGTAGACAAAAATGTAGATGAGGAAGAGCTTGCGCACCTGGCAAAGCTGTTTAATCGTAAAGACATCAGCGTAGCACCGCAGGGCATACTAAACAATATTGAACTGCGCCACCAGAATGAGCCGGCACGCCACAAACTGCTGGACATGATAGGCGACCTTGCCCTTGTAGGCGTACCGCTTAAAGGCCATATCATGGCTGCAAGGCCCGGCCATGCCGCTAACGTTGCCTTCGCCAAGAAGATAAAAGCACTTATTAAAAAAGAGCGCAGCCGCAAGCACGTAAAGGTGTATGATCCTAATATGACGCCGGTATATGATACTGTGCAGATAATGAACATACTGCCGCACCGTCCGCCAATGCTGCTGGTCGACAAGATTTTAGAACTTACCAAAACGCACGTGGTCGGCTTAAAAGCGGTAACCATGAACGAGCCTTTCTTTGTAGGCCACTTCCCGGGTGCACCGGTAATGCCGGGCGTTTTACAGATAGAGGCTATGGCGCAAACCGGCGGTATACTGGTGCTTAACACCGTGCCCGATCCGGAAAACTGGCTTACTTTGTTCCTTAAAATAGAGAATGCACGCTTTAAGGATAAGGTTTTGCCGGGCGATACGTTAATATTCCGTTGCGACCTTGTGGCGCCTATCCGCAGGGGTATAGCGCAAATGAAAGGCATTGGCATGGTAGGCGAGAAGATTGTTGTAGAGGCCGAGCTGATGGCGCAAATAGTAAAATATAAGTAAGTTATGATCCAGCCGTTAGCGTATATACACCCCCAGGCCCGCATTGCTGATAATGTGGTGATTGAGCCTTTTGTTACCATACATAAAGATGTGGAAATTGGCGAAGGTACCTGGGTGGGTTCTAATTCGGTAATTATGGATGGTGCGCGTATCGGCAAAAATTGTCGCATATTTCCCGGTGCGGTTGTTTCGGCCCCGCCGCAGGATCTTAAATATAAGGGCGAGCCAAGCACAGTTACAATAGGCGACAACACAGTTATCCGCGAATGCGTTACGCTAAACCGTGGTACTGCATTAGACAAGAACACTACGACTATTGGCAGCAATTGCTTGCTAATGGCCTATGTGCATGTGGCGCACGATTGCGTTGTGGGCGATAATGTAATTATTGCCAATGGCGTACAGCTGGCGGGCCACATCAATGTATATGACTATGCTTTTATCGGCGGTACATCGGCAGTACACCAGTTTGTGGAAATAGGTGCGCACAGCATGATCTCCGGCGGATCGCTGGTACGTAAAGATGTTCCGCCTTACACAAAAGCGGGTCGCGAGCCTCTGTCTTACATCGGTATCAACTCCGTAGGCTTACGCCGCAGGGGCTTTTCAGCCCAGACCATAAATGAGATCCAGGAGATATATCGCATTATCTTCCTCAAAAAATACAACGTAACCAAAGCGCTGGACATCATTGAAGCCGAGTTTAACCCGACAGTAGAACGGGACGAGATCATCAATTTTGTACAAAATTCGCAACGCGGAATTATGAAAGGTTTTGGAGCGGTATAGTATTGTCTGAACCGGAATTCATTGAATTAAAGAATTTGTCGAATCCATATAAGCTTCAGCTCATCAATTCTGCTCATTAGTAAATTCTTTAAATTCGAGTTCAGACCACAACAATGCAGATCACCCTCCAGAACATAGGCCGGCGTTTTAACCGCGAATGGATATTCAGGGGTATCGACTATTCCTTTGGAGATAACAGCAGCTATGCCATACTGGGGTCTAACGGGTCGGGCAAATCTACCCTGCTGCAGGTGCTTAACGGCAGCCTGGCGCCCTCTACCGGCAAACTTACCTATACCCGCATTGGGGAGGAAATTGAACCGGAAAAGATATTTAATTACCTGAGCCTTGCCGCCCCTTACCTGGAATTGATAGAAGAGTTTACCTTGAACGAAGTGGTTGATTTCCATTTCAAATTTAAAGCCTTAAGATCGGGGCTAGACAAAGCCGCTGTGTTGGATATTCTCGGATTAGCAGGAAGCCGCAATAAGGCAATACGGTACTTTTCATCCGGGATGAAACAGCGCCTTAAGCTTGTACTAGCTTTTTGTGCAGATACCCCAATGCTGATGCTGGACGAGCCAACTTCAAACCTCGACACGCAAGGGATAGACTGGTATCTAAGTTTAATTCAACAATATAGCGTTGGCCGCTTAACTATTATCTGTTCTAACCAGGAGCACGAATATAGATTTTGTAAGCACCAAATGAGCATAGCGGACTATAAGGATGCTCCTAAAAAGTAGTTTTCTTAACAGTATTAGTTGCTCGAATTCATTACACATCAAGTTACATGCAATTAATTAAGTTCCAATGTTTGAAATATTTAAAAGACATAGGGATAGAATCAAAGTAGAGGGCTCCAACATCTACATTGACAATAAGAACAAGAATGTTGGCCGGGCATTTGAACTCCTAAACATCTTTGAGTTAACAACTGAACTGCCGGAAATAAAAATATATGAGAACCAAGACTTGGTTCGCACTTTCCGATTAGATGCAATGGACCGCAATCCTGACTTAACGGGTCAATTTTTACATAGCTCGATTAGAGTTTTTGCAAATAGCGGAGTGATGATTGATGGGGTGATCTCCAAAAATAATGTAAGTGTTGCAGAGTGGACAGACGCTAACTATGAAGCGATAAGATTGCAACCATTTTTTCTGTCTGATAAGAGCGAAATTAATACCAGTTTACAAGGCAGAGGGCTGTTTGAACGCGGCTTGCATTTTAGCGGAGTAATTACACCAGACGGAGTAAGATGTATTTGCGTTTGCGATGTGTGCAACTTAAGCTTTACTGTACAGCATTTTCATGCTGGTTTCTCAGAATTACAATACTTTTACTCGACAGACAGTCAAGAAACATTGGTCGTTCCCTATGGCGCAATCGAGGGCATGCCCGCACAATTGCAATCAACTATCAGCGATGATGATCTTAGAACTGTTGAGGCAGTGCTGCCCAAACCTTCTAACGGGCCGGGTACATTTAACTATTATAACTCTTTTAGATGTCCGCACTGCCATTTGCCGTATATCGACTTTGAAAACTTTAGAGAAATGAGACCTAATGAATATTATGGCAACACTTACATTAACCAGGAGGTTGTAAGACTGTCCGACTAAGAAGGAGTTGACTTTTACCCCCTCAAAAAGGCTGCCCTCTCTAACAAATAATCAAAAGTGTATTTAGGCGAATAGCCCAGCATCTTCCTTGCCTTATCAGTAACATATACCCTGTCAACACTCTCCGGAAACAACCATCCTCTTTCCTTATAAATGTTTGCAGCCTTAGGGTAAAGTTTAAGAATGCTCTCGACCGGATTATTTTTAAGTGCCTTCACGTCATCCTTCGAAAAGGGACTGCTGCTGGCAATATTAAAGATCTCGAAATTATTAAACTGCTGCTGTAGGGCCAGGTATAGGGCTTCGGCGCCGTCACGCTCGTCCAGTCCACGATAGAGGCGGTGATTGGCTTCCAGATTGGCTGGTTCCGGCAGAAATCGCCCCACCCGGTAAACGGAAGTTTGCAGCCCTTCTTTGTAGAAAAAGTCTTTACATAACTGCTCTGCAGCCTGCTTGGTAATATCATATATATCCCGCGGTTGTACCGGCAGCTCTTCATCCACCCAAACTGCCTGATCGGGGTTTTCCATAGCGCTCCCGTAAATAGAAGTGGTGCTTATATATAAAAACTGTTTAACTCCGCATTTTACACTCGCGTTCAGCAGGTTCAAAGTGCCATAAATGTTGGTGTCTATGAAAGCTTCTCTTGGATAATTAAGGTCGTAATGCCTGCCGTGTATTGCTGCGGTATGGATGATAGCGTCAACATCAGCGCAGGCCGCGAGCACCTGGTCTTTATGGGTAATATCAAGCAAGAGATTGGTAGATGGGCCGGGTACAATATCCGCGCCAACAGCCTCAATGTTTGTGGCCGCAAGCTTTTGCATTACAGCTTTTCCTAATTTACCTGCAGACCCGGTAACCAGTACTTTCATGAAGAGATTTTGTGCTAAAATACTATTCGGCTACAATCATTCCCAAATCTCGATACTAATACATAATTTTGCGCCTCAATTATAAATAGTTATATGGCAAAAGCATCAGATATAAAGAATGGCAACATTCTTCGCTTTAACGGAGAACTGGTACAGGTAGAGGAATTTATACACCGTACACCGGGTAACCTTCGCGCGTTTTACCAGGCCCGTATGCGTAACGTGCGTTCAGGTAAATTAGTTGAATATCGTTTCCGTACAGACGAAGAGGTAGATATAAGAAGGGTAGAAACCAACGACTACCAGTACCTTTATGACGAAGGCGACGCGCTGGTGATAATGGATAACACTACCTATGATCAGCATAGCGTGCCTAAAGCTTTGTTTGGCAACGCGGTACGTTTTCTGAAAGAAGGGATGAATGTTATTGTTGCGTTCGAGAGCGAAGAGCCAATTATGGGCTCGGTACCGGGATCTGCTGAGCTGGAGATCACTTATACTGAGCCGGCCGTTAAAGGTGATACATCAAGCGGAGCTTTAAAGAAAGCTACCGTTGAGACCGGAGCCGAAATTAACGTACCATTATTCATCAACATTGGCGATAAAGTGAAGGTTGATACCGCAACCGGAGCTTACGTGGAAAGAGCTAAATAATTAATAAATAAAAGACATGTATATCGGCCATCCGTAAGGACGGCCGGTCTTGTTTTAGGGGTAATTGAATAGGGGTTTTTGTACCTGTAATTTCACCTATTACCTGCAAATATTTTCAATATTAGCGTTGTGAATCGGTGTGGTTTTTAAAGGTGCCTGCATGGTTTTTCAGGCAAAAACCTTGTTTTTAATGCGATCAGATGCCTTTTCTGATTGGTTTGCCAGGTGTTCAGTTTGGGTGTTCAATATGCACAGGCACAAAAAAAGCTGAACACTTTTGAACAGTTTGCCACTTTAGGGTCGTCTTAAAACTCAAGCTCAACCATCACCGGGCAATGGTCCGAGTGTTTGGCTTCCGGCAGTATTACCGCGCGTTTAATGTTGTCTTCAAGCTCTTTACTAACCATGGCGTAATCAATCCGCCAGCCGAGGTTCTTGGCCCTCGCATTAGCCCTGAAGCTCCACCAGGTATAGTTGTGAGGCTCCTTATTAACATGGCGGAAGCTATCCACAAAGCCCGATTCCAGGAAGTTCTCCATCCACTCGCGCTCCTCCGGTAAAAACCCCGATGAGTTAGCGTTAGATTTAGGATTGTGGATATCAATAGGTTTGTGGCAGATGTTGTAATCGCCGCAGATAACCAGGTTAGGATGGTCTACCTTTAACAATGTCAGGTACTTACCAAACTCATCCAGAAAACGATACTTAAATACCTGGCGCTCATCGCCGCTGGAACCTGACGGGAAGTAAACACTCATAACAGATACTTCATCAAAATCCACGCGTATGCAGCGCCCCTCTCGGTCAAAGTCGGGGATACCGCAGCCATATTCGATATGATTGGGCAGTATCTTGGTAAAAATAGCCGTTCCGCTATAGCCCTTTTTTTCTGCCGGAAACCAGTAATGCTGATATCCAAGCGCGTCAACCAGGCCAAGGTCGGTAAGTACATCGGGCGTGGCCTTTATCTCCTGCAGGCAAACTACGTCGGCATCTGTAGCTTGTAGCCAGGCCAGCCAGTTCTTGTTTATAGCCGAGCGGATTCCGTTAACATTGTAGGTAATTATCTTCATTTAACTTTAGGCCAAAGGATTTTATCCAGCTGTTTGCATTCTTTTTTGCTGAGCAGTTCCACTATCATGGGCACATTTTTGGTAGGCCTGTCCCGTTCATCTTTCTTCACTGCGGCTACACGGTCTACCATATCGATGCCACTAACTACCTCGCCATAAACGGTGTAGTTTTGATCGAGGTGCGGAGCGCCACCAACAGTGGTGTAAATCTCCCGTTGCGATGCAGGTATCTTACGTCCTTTAAGGCGAGTGTTCTCCAGGGTGTCTAATTTACCCGGAGTAAACCGGCGGCCCTCCACAATGTAAAATTGGCACCCACTTGAAGCTTTCTTAGGGTTATCATCGCGCGCTGCAGCGAGCACGCCTCGTTTATGAAAAAGGCTATCGCGAAACTCTGCAGGGATAGTGTACTTAACATCGCCATTGCCCAGCTCTGCGCCTGGCTTTGCTTTAGATGTATCACGAGAGTCGGGGTCTCCGCCCTGTATCATAAAGTTCTGTATTACCCTATGGAACAGCGTACCATTATAAAAACCTTGTTTAGTAAGCTTGATAAAATTATCACGATGCAGCGGTGTCTCATTGTATAATCGGATGATACAATCTCCGTAGCTGGTGTGTATACGTACGTATTGGTTCTTTGGCGGCCTGGCAAAAGCAATACTTACAGTGAGTAGTAAAAGCAGGGTAAGAAGTTTCTTCATATTAATATCCGTTTTCCTCGAAGTAGGTTATAATAAGTGATTTCAGCAGCATTTCCTGTTCCAGTAGGGTATAGTTCGGGACCTGCTTTACTAATTTCCAATGCGGCCAGCCATCCTGATCCTGGCCCTCAAGTTCGTAAAACCCCATCTGGCTAAACAGTTTGCAGTTGGCTATATGCATCAGCTCCTCCTTCTCGCGTTTTTTGAATTTACGGGGGCCTTGGCCAAGCTCCTGCACGCCTATCAAAAACAAAAGCACCTTTATATCAGGTTTTTCGTTGTCAAAATCTGCAGCTATTTTGTCCTGTAACTGCGCAAACTTTGCATTAATTTCTGCAGGTTTCATATTCGCAAATATACAGATGTGCCGCGATACGGAACTTTATTATTGAAAGCGCTTTAACAACATTGTTACGTTTAGGTAGTTAGCTTAAAAGTTTATTAACTAACTTTGCGCAAAGTTGATAAACAACATTATCTGTGAAAAGAAACGTTTACCATATAGTTTTTGCCTGGGCATTGCTGCTAAGCTTTGTTACCGGCCAATATATGGTTTACGCGCATCAGCATAACTTGGTAAAAAATGTTCATGCTTCCTGTACCAGTGTAAAGCACGCCTGGCACCAGAGTGTTCAGGAAAAATGCCAGCTGTGTGACAGTATGCACCATGTGGCTATGGATGTGAACCACGACATCGCCTACCAGGTTACTTTAACATCGCAGCAGCGGTTGTTTGTTTCGCCTTTATATAGCTTCACCAGCATATCGCTCATCCTGGCCTCCGGGCGGGCTCCTCCTGTGTTTTCATAACATCCTGTTTAAACTAAGGCTGCTCACTGCAGTCATTTTCACGAACTCTTATTAATTTGTTATGAAACTCAAACTTATTAGTTGCTTTATATTTTCGTTTTTATTTCTCCGTATAGCGGCTTTTGCCGACGTCAACATAGTTAAAGGTAAAGTTGTAGATGCTAAAACCAACGAGCCCCTTATTGGTGCTACTGTAAGTGTACCGGAGCTACACGTATCTGTGGCCACCAACACCAATGGCGAGTTTACCCTTCGCTCAGTGCCGGCAAACGGTCGTTACGTTGTACAGGTGCAATACATCAGCTACAAAACAATTACACAAACGGTGGACTTCTCGTCTACAACGGCTTTGGTGTTTGCACTTCAGCCAAGTATTATTGAAACCCATGAGGTGGTTATTACCGGCACGCCCGTAACAGCAGGCAGCAAGTACAACAGTACATCCGCAAGTGTGGTTAGCAAAGAACAACTGCAGGGCAGCTCCACCAACCTGATAGATGCATTAAGCAAGGTAGCACCAGGCGTCAGCCAGATTACTACAGGCCCCGGTATTTCAAAGCCGGTTATCAGGGGACTAAGCTATAACCGTGTAGTTACACTGAGTGATGGCGTTAAACAGCAAGGCCAGCAGTTTGGCGACGAACACGGTATCGAAATAGATCAGAATCAAGCAGATCGTGTGGAGGTGCTGCGTGGTGCAGCATCCCTTCAGTATGGATCAGACGCTTTGGGCGGGGTAATTAATGTAATTGAGCCATCATCTCCGCCAGAAGGTAACATAAAAGGCGATGTTTTAAGTAGCTACTCTACCAACAGTGGCTTAATCAACACGTCGGTAATGCTTAGCGGTAACGAGAACGGCTTTGTTTGGCGTGGCCGCGGCAGCTATCAAAATGCCCATGACTTCAAAACCCCGTTTGGCTACTATCAAAATAGCGGCTTTAATCAATCAAACTTTAGCGGTATGCTGGGCGTGAACAAAGCCTGGGGTTACTCTCACCTTAACTTCTCTTACTATAAAAATAACATCGGCTTTTTTGATGCTGAACCCGGTGATGAACTTTACCGGAACGAGACCAGCCGCACACTGGAATACCCGCGACAGGACATTCGTCATTATAAGCTTGCATGGAACAACAACTTTATATTCGGAAGCAATTCGTTAAAGCTAGATTTAGGTTATCAAAAAAACCAGCGAAGAGAATTAGAGGATAGCACAATACCTTCCCTGTTTTTTGATTTGAACACTTATTCATTAGATGCAAAATATTCGTTGCACGAGTTTAATGGCTGGAGACCTGTTTTCGGATTAAGCAGCAGCATTGGGCATAGTGTCAATAAAGGCGAGGAACTATTGGTGCCCGCTTATGATGAATACAGCGCAGGTGCGTTCGGGTTTGTTAAAAAGACCTGGGAGAAGAACACCTTTAGTGCAGGAGTACGCTTTGACTATGTGGCAAACAAAGGCAAAGAACAGGTGGTAGATGGTGATGAGGTTTTTACCGGCTTTGATAACAAGTTTTCTAACCTAAGCGGCGCGGTTGGTTTTACACACATCTTTAATGATGATCTAAGCTTTAAGTCTAATTTGGGTACAGCGTTTAGAGCGCCAAACCCTGCGGAACTTGGCTCCAACGGTGTTCACGAAGGTACACAACGCTATGAAATAGGATCGGGCAACTTGTCGCCCGAACGTAGCTACCAGGCTGATGCAACCCTTGAATACGGCTCAGGAATTATAACTGGAAGCTTTGGTATCTATGAAAATTACATTCATAATTACATCTACGCATCCAACACCAACAATGAGCAAATTACAATTACCGATGAAGGAAGTGGAGATTTGAGGACCTTAGACGTTTACCGCTACGGCCAGGTTAACGCCAATCTTTACGGCTTTGAAGGTAATCTTACCCTTCACCCGGTATCATTTGTTCACTTCGAAAATACTTTTAGCTACACCAGGGCGCAAAACAGATCATTTGACAGGCCGCTGCCACTGATCCCTGCAGGTGTTTTACACAATACTCTACGATTTGAACCAAAAATAAAGGGATTGAACGATTTCTATTTTTACGCTGGTATAGACAACTTCTTTAAGCAAACACGTGTAGACGCTACTTTTGAGACGCCGGCAGATGGTTATACCTTGCTTAATGCAGGTATAGGCGCTACGTTCAAGCTAGGGTCGCAGCCACTGAAGCTGTATATATCGGGCAACAACTTAACCAATAAAAAGTATTATGACGCGCTTAGCCGTTTAAGGCCAGGCCGCTATAGCCAGGAAGATCCGACCTTTGGTGTTTATAATCCGGGTAGAAACATTACGTTTGGCTTTTACCTGCCATTCGGAACAAACAAGTAAAAATCAACAATTAAATATGCAAGCGCCCCGCCTTCTGAATGTTGGCGGGGCTTTGTTTTACAACAGGTTTTGAGCCGTGAGTTCTTGCCTGAGTTGCTCCGGCGAGGTAAAATGGATGCAGTTTATACCCATCTTTTCGGCAGCTAATATATTGCGGTAATTATCGTCTATGAACAGGCTCTCGGTGGGGTTAACGTCGTAACGGTCAAGCAAAATCTGGTAAAACTCAGGCGCGGGTTTGCGCATTTTCTCGGTGCCTGATACCACAATACCATCAAACCAGTTCAGGAAGTCAAATTTTGCCTGGGCCCTGGGGAACGTTTCTGCCGACCAATTTGTCAGCGCATAAATTTTGTACTTGCCGCTTTCGTTCAACTCTTTAAATATCTGTACAGTGCCCTCAAAAGCGTCGCCCAACATCTCTGTCCATCTGCCGTAAAACGCACGGATGTTTGCTTCATGCTGTGGGAACTGCTGCACTAAAAGCTCTGTGCCTTCTGCCAGTGAACGGCCGGCGTCTTGCTCCTCATTCCAGTCGGATGTGCAAACGTTTGCGAGAAAATCTTTCATCTCCTGCTCGTTTGGGAATATGGTGCGGTACATGTAATGTGGGTTCCAGTCGATCAGAACCGCACCAAGATCGAAAATTATAGTGTTGATCATTTTTTCTTTTTAGGCTTCCAGTTGTAATCCTTCTCTACCACTTTGGCGCTGGTTACAACGGAGTCTTTGTTTAGGTAAATAACAAGATCTTTGGTGTGGAGGGTGTCCACTCCGTTCATTTTACGGGTTATTTCGTATGAGAAACTACGGTCGGTAAAGCTGTTGCGTTGAGGAGCTTTTAGCAGCCAAACCACTTGTTTGTACTTTAACCCGATGAGTTTTTTGCTTGCAAGCAAGCTATCTACCATCAGGTATCGCTTAGGAAAGCTAAGCCCGTCGCCATCATCCCAGCCTTTCGGGGTAAATGGCTCGTGCCTTTTACAACCGCTTAATATTAAAGCGGTAGCGAAAAGGTATATAATAAAACGTAGTATACGTGAGCGAAACATGTTAGCTATTTTGAAGCAAATATCCTTTAAATCCGGCAAAGTCGGTGCCTAAATTTACAGCTTGCTTTTTCCTGGTTTCTAACGCTTCAACTTCGGCCGGTATTGTAACTGCTTTAGCAACATCACCATCAAAAACATCCGGGAATTTACAAGGATGAGCTGTAGACAGGAATATGCCGGCAGTATCTGCATCAATGTGTTCTTGCTGATATTCTTTTAAGGCTTTCCAGGCAATAGCTGTGTGCGGACAAGCAACATAGTTATACTGTTTGAATATATCGTTTATTGATTCTGTAGTGTCTTCATCAGTGTAGGTGGAGCCTTTAATAAGCTCATTTAATGTTGATGGAGATTCTTTAAAAAGATCCTGAATACGCACCCAATTGCTTGGGTTGCCTACATCCATAGCGTTAGAAAGCGTTGCAACGGAAGGCTTCGGTTCGTAAACGCCAGTTCTTAGAAACGCAGGTACGGTGTCGTTGGCGTTGGTAGCTGCAACAAAATGCTCTACAGGTAATCCCATTTTCCAGGCGAGTAAGCCCGCGCCAATGTTGCCAAAATTACCGCTGGGAACAGCAAACACCACTTTACTGATGCCGCGTTTTAACAACTGTGCATATGCGCTGAAGTAATAAAATGTTTGTGGGATCAACCTTGCAATGTTAATGGAGTTGGCTGATGTCAGTCGGAACCGTTCATTAAGTTCCGCATCAGTAAAGGCCTGTTTTACCAATGCCTGGCAATCATCAAATGTGCCATCTATCTCCAGCGCGCGAATGTTTTGCCCATTGGTAGTAAGCTGCAATTCTTGTATGTGGCTTACTTTGCCTTTAGGGTAAAGAATAGTTACGCGGGTATTGGGGACGCCTAGAAATCCTAAAGCAACGGCACCACCTGTATCGCCGGAGGTAGCTACCAGCACATCTAACTGTTTTTCACCGTCTTGTAGAAAGTAGCTCATGACACGGCTCATGAAGCGGGCGCCAAAGTCTTTAAATGCGAGTGAAGGCCCATGAAATAACTCTAGTACAAAAACATTGTCTTCCAGCCTTACGGCCGGCGCGTAAAAGTTAATAGCATCCTGAACAATGGTTTTAAGATCGTCACCCGGAATGTCTTCCCCCAACAGGTTTTGTGCAACATGAAAAGCGATTTCCGGCAGGGTATATCTGTCCAGGTTTGTAAAAAAACCATCCGGCAAACGTGGGATTTCTACCGGCATGTAAAGCCCTTTGTCCTGCGGCATGCTGTTGAATACTGCTTCTTTGAAACCGACCCGTAGTTCCGGGTTATTAGTGCTATAAAATTTCATTTTAGTAAGGTATACCACGCGTTATTGCGAGGAACGAAGCAATCCTAAATACAACGTGCATTTTGAGGAGATTGCTTCGTTCCTCGCAATGACGTACTCTTCATTACCCAATCACCCTCGGGCCTTTATCATTTATGGTAGACACGTAAGTATAAGACCCTATTCCTATTTTAGTAAGATGTTGCTGCAATTTAGCGGTTACCCGTCTTGCTGTTTGCTCATTTTTAGTAAACGCAAAAACAGATGGTCCTGAGCCCGATATTCCAAAGCTCACGGCACCCAATTCCATTGCCATTTCGCGCATATAGTAAAAGTCGGGAATAAGCATACTTCGTACCGGTTCAACCAGCACATCCTGCATGCTGCGGCCTATCAGGTCGATGTCCTGCATAAACAGGCCACTTACTAACCCTGCTATGTTGCCCCACTGTGTAACGGCATCCTTCATGTTGATTTTGTTGCGGATGATCTGGCGAGCTTCGCGGGTGGGCACATCTACATCAGGGAATACTATTGCGCACCAAAGACCTGGAGGATGGGGGAGCCTTACTACGTCCAGTGGTTCATAGCTGCGTATTAATACAAAGCCGCCCATCAAAGCAGGTGCAACATTATCTGCATGGCCGTGACCGCAGGCCATTTCTTCGCCTTTCATTGCAAAAGGTAAAAGGGTAGAAGAGTCGGTCTCGTCACCCATTAAGGTTTTGATCGCGAACAAACCTGCAACCGTACTGGCAGAACTTGAGCCTAAGCCACTCCCAATCGGCATTTTCTTGTGCAGCTCTATATCTACACCTACGTCTGTACGATCAATGCTGTTAAGGTAGTGTTGTACGCTCACACTCACCGTGTTTTTCAGGGGATTAAGGGGTAGCCGGCCGTTATCCCCGGTGATCTTGCTGATGGTGATACCTGGCGTATTAGTCATGCGCATTACCACCTCGTCGCCGGGTTCGTTTACAGCAAAGCCTAATACGTCAAATCCGCAAACCACATTGGCAACGGTTGCCGGAGCAAAAACAGCAATAGAGGCCGAGCCCCCCCCGCCCCCTAAAGGGGGAGCTTTTGAAATAATTGACTGCTTAGCTTCTTCTATATTATTTTCCATATCATCTCATTTTTACTTTCCCTCCAGAGGGCGGAGGGCTTCTTAATTGGCTCCTACGTTTATCAAATCAGCAAAAACGCCAGCAGCGGTTACCTCTGCACCTGCGCCTGGCCCTTTTACTACAAGCGGGCGATCCTTGTATCTGTCCGTAGTAAAGGATATAATGTTATCGCTTCCGGATAGCATGTAGAAAGGATGGCTTTCATCAACCATCTGCAAGGTAATTGATGCTTTACCATCTTCTAACTTCCCAATGTAACGAAGCACTTTTTTCTCTTTTTCAGCTTGCTTTTTAAGGTCCGCAAAGAACGCATCTTCACTTTTTAAGGCTGCGTAAAAGTCTTCCACAGTCTTTGCTTCCAGGCACGGTTGAGGCAAGATATTGTCAATCTGTACGTCGGCCTCTTCCATTTCATAGCCTGCATCACGCGCCAGTATCAGCATCTTGCGCATGAAATCACGACCACTCAAGTCATCGCGTGGATCAGGCTCGGTGTAGCCCTTATCCTGCGCTTCCTTCACTACGTCATAGAAGTTGGCGTCGCCTTTGAAATAATTGAAGATAAAAGATATGGTGCCTGACAAAATAGCCTCTATACGTTTAACCCTGTCACCACTACTCATCAGGTCTTTTAGTGTTCTGATGATTGGCAATCCGGCGCCAACGTTGGTTTCGTAAAAGAAGTCGACACCATGTTTCCTGGCGGTATCTCTAAAAGTTTTATACTGCTCGAAAGAAGCTGAGTTACCAATTTTGTTGCATGTGACTACCGATATATTAGCTTTGAATACATCCTCGTAGAAAGAAATTGGTTTAGGGCTGGCAGTGTTGTCTATAAAGACACAGTTGGGCAAGTTCATTTCCTTCATCTTTTCTACAAAGCCAGCAAGATCGGCACCGTGCATGGAGTCTGCTAATTCCTGTTCCCAACTGTCGAGAGATAAGCCATCGCTGTTAAACAACATCTTGCGAGTGTTGCTGATACCAGCAATTTTAACCTGTATGCCGTTGTTTTTTTCCAGGTACTCTTTGTGTGCATTAAGCTGATTGAACAGCGTTTTGCCAATGTTGCCGGTTCCGAGGCAAAACGCGTGCAGCGTTTTTGTCAGTTCAATAAAGAACGCGTCGTGAACGGCATTGAGCGCTTTTGCAAGGTCGTAAGAAGAAATAATTACCGATATATTGTATTCTGAAGAACCCTGTGCTATTGCACGAACATTTATACCGTTACGGCCCAGAGCGTGGAATAACTTGCCGGATACACCGGGTGTTTGTTTCATGTTTTCGCCGACGATAGCCAGTATTGCCTGGTTAGCTTCAACAACAAGCGGCTCTAGTTTATTGGCCAATAGCTCCAGTTCAAACTCAGCTTCTATCAGCTGTTTTGCCTTTTGAACATCCTGTGGTTGTACCGCGAACGTAATGCTGTGTTCTGATGAGGACTGGGTAATTAAGATGATGTTGATCTGCTCGCGGGCAAGTAACGAGAACAAACGACCGCTAAAGCCGGAGCGCCCAACCATACCGCTGCCTTCAAGGCTTAAAATGCTGATGTTGTTTATAGAAGAGATACCCTTGATAGGTAAGCTGGACGATTTACAATCGTGCCTGATAACCGTACCTGGGAAAGCAGGTTCGAAGGTGTTTTTAATAACGATAGGAATTCGTTTCAGGAATGCAGGGATCATGGTAGGCGGATAGATCACCTTTGCGCCAAAATAAGAAAGCTCCATAGCTTCAGTGTAGGATAACTCCTCCAACGGAAAAGCTTTCTTCACCATTCGAGGGTCCGCGGTCATCATGCCGTTAACATCGGTCCATATCTGGATCTCTTCAGCATTTAGGGCCGAACCCAGGATGGCTGCGGTATAATCGCTCCCACCACGGCCTAGTGTGGTGATCTGTCCAGCATCATTGCCGGCTATGAATCCTGTAACAAACAGCAGCTTATCACTATTTTCGCTGCAGAAACTTTGTACTAAAAGGTCGGTTAATTCAAGGTTTACCTTTGCCTGTCCGAAGCTGCTATCTGTCTTGATCAACTCGGAAGCATCAACAAATAACGCTTCGGGAAAATGCTGTGCAGCTATTTTGCTGATCATTAGGGTAGAGCAACGTTCACCAAAGCTTACGATCTGGTCGCGGGTTTTAGCAGTTAACTCGCGAAGGGTCAGTACGCCCTGCAACAGCTCTTCCAATTGATTAAAGTGGATTTTCAAGCGGGTATAAGCCGGGTTTTGATTCTGGATATCCAGTAAGGCCTTTACCACATCAAAGTGCCTCTTTTCTAATTCCGCCAGTTGAGCGGTAAACTCTTCGCCTTGTGCAGCTCCCTCAGCCATAGAAATAAGTAAGTTGGTGATGCCGCTCATGGCACTAAGCACTACTACAGGCTTACTTTCGTTGCTGTTTTCTTCCTTCAAAATTTCCAGCAGAGTTTGTATGCTGCTTACTGAACCAACCGAGGTGCCTCCGAACTTTAGAACTTTCATTTGAGTGATAATAAAAAAGCCTTCCTCTTTGCGGAGGAAGGCTTTCATTTGGTTTGTATCTATGTTTTACACCATACGATTATCTTCCTCCGTGTTTTATCCCGGTGGTAATAATGGTAGTAATAATGGTGTTGTGAACTGTCATCTTATATAATGCCTGTAAAGTAAGTAGATTAAATTTGAAATAGCAAAACAAAAGTTTTAATTTTTTTATAGCCTGTATATGTTTCCTAAATTGCGCAGCTATGCAGGGGTTAATAATTAGGTCGACAGGGAGCTGGTACCAGGTAAAAAGCGGTACAGACGTGATCGATTGCCGTATAAAGGGAAAGTTCCGTACAAAGGGTATTACTACTACCAACCCAATTGCGGTAGGGGATCTTGTTGACTTTGACATGGAGCCGGAACAAGGTACCGGGGTGATTACCAGGCTGTACCCACGTAAGAACTACATTATTCGGCGTTCGGTAAACTTGTCTAAACAGGCGCAGATTATTGCTGCGAATTTGGATTTGGCCATATTGGTTGTAACGCTTGCTTCTCCCCGCACATCTCTCGGGTTTATAGACAGATTTCTGGTAACAGCAGAAGCATATGACATTAGGGCTGCTTTAGTATTCAATAAGTTAGATCTTTTTAGTGAGGAAGGGCTGGAGATACTAGCTGATTACGAAAGCATTTACGAGGATATCGGCTACCCATGCTATGAGGTGTCCGCTCTGGCAGGTACCAACATTGATGAAGTACAGGCCATATTGAAAGATAAAGTGACGCTCATTTCCGGGCACTCGGGTGTAGGGAAATCCAGCTTGATCAACCGCCTATTGCCTGATCTTGATCTGCGTACACACCAAATTTCAGAATGGAGCGACAAAGGGATGCACACCACTACCTTTGCCGAGATGTTTGAACTGCCACAGGGCGGTTACCTGATAGACACACCCGGCATACGCGAGTTAGGGGTTATAGACATTGAAAAACAGGAACTTAGCCATTTCTTTCCTGAGATGCGGGAGCGTATGAACCAGTGCCGGTTTAACAACTGCAGGCATATAAATGAACCCGGTTGCATGGTTTTAGAAGCGGTTGAAGAGGGCGAAATAGCGCAATCACGGTACGATAGTTACCTGAGTATTTATCACGCAAACGAAACAAGAGCTTAATAATGAGGGCAGTACTACAACGCGTTTCCGAAGCATCGTGCAGGGTGAATGGTGATGTTACAGGTGAAATAGACCATGGTTTCCTGGTATTGCTGGGTATAGAGGATGCCGATACAGAGGAAGACCTGCACTGGCTTGCTCAAAAGATAACAAGCATGCGGGTGTTTGGTGATGATAATGGCTTGATGAACAAAGCCTTAGCTGATGTAGACGGCAGTATATTGCTTATTTCTCAGTTCACGTTATTTGCGCAGACCAGGAAAGGTAATCGGCCATCTTTCATCCGTGCGGCCCGGCCGGAAAAAGCTATTCCACTGTATGAGAAGATGATAGTTACTCTGGAAAGTCTAACAGGCAAGAAAATAGCAACCGGTATTTTTGGTGCAGATATGAAGATCAGCCTGGTGAACGATGGACCCGTAACGATAATCATGGACACTAAAGACAGGGAAAATCACTGACCAAAACCTTCAATTTCCACACTTTTTTGGATGCAGAAAACGGATAAAAAATTTGATAGATCACCATTCGCTAATAACCACAGAAATATGACCATTAAGGAAGCTCAAGACCTGGTAGACGGCTGGATTAAAACAACAGGGGTTAGGTACTTTAATGAGCTTACCAACACGGCCATGCTGATGGAAGAAGTTGGAGAGGTGGCGCGCATAATGGCCCGTCAATACGGTGAACAATCTTTCAAGCAGTCGGATAAAGAGGTGAATCTTGCAGATGAAATGGCCGATGTGCTTTTTGTGCTGATCTGCCTGGCAAATCAAACCGGTATCGACCTCACCCAAGCTCTTGAAAGTAACCTTGAGAAGAAGAGTATCCGCGACCTAGAACGACATAAAAGCAATACAAAATTACGTTGAGCCAAATTTAATTCTTTTTGGTCGTTTATTATAAAATATAATTCTGTTTCATTCGTTCTCATCATAATTAAACCACACTATTATGAGAACTTATCAAATATTCTTGGCAGCAGTTCTGACCTTAACCGCCTGCCATAACACTCCATCTTCCAAAGCGGAGAAGGTAACTGATGTACAATTGGTTGCCCCGCCACCACCAGTTTCAGAGACAGAAGTAAATGAAAAAGCCAGAGCCGATGCTAATCAGGAAATCGTAGTTGAGGAACCCGTTGGTAATTCAGATGTCAGAGCTGTACAATCGTTTGCACCGCCGGTAGTTAAGCCAGATAAAGAGGACGTTGCCCGCAAGATTATTAAAGAAGGCGAGCTGAGCTTCGAGACCAAAGATGTAATCAAGACCCGAAAGCAACTACTAAATTCGTTAAAGCGCTTTAACGGCTATGTAGAGCGCGATCAGGAAAGTGCGGGTACCGAGGGTGACCGTAAGGAATATCAGCTTTACATCCGGATACCGGCGGCAAACTTTGAAGCATTTTTAGACGGCGCCGCGAATACCGCCTATAAAATAGACAGCAAGAACATACGCGTCCACGATGTATCAACCGAATACATAGATACAAAGGCAAGGCTCGACAACAAAAAAGTGCTGGAAGCGCGCTACCAGGAGCTGCTGAAGAAAGCTGTAAAAATTGCCGACATGCTGCAGATAGAAGATAAGCTGACGGAGATCCGCAGCGATATTGAATCGACACAGCAGCAACTTAACTTTATGCAGAAGCAAGTTGCATACAGTTCGCTAAATATCACTTTTTACACCCGGCAAGCTTCGCAGATAGAGACCGCCCCAGGTTTCGGTAAACGAGTTCTTGCTTCACTTGGAGATGGATTATCAGGACTGGAAAACCTTTTGTTTGGCCTTATTTCCGCCTGGCCCTTGCTGCTGGTTGCAGCTATTGCGCTGGTGTTGATAAAACGCTGGAGAAGCCACAAGCGCGTAGTAGCAGAGTAAATATTATAGTTTTACCAACCTATCGCCATCCAGCACCGGGATGGCGGTAGTAAGGTCTACCTGCAGGCAAAAGGCAATATCTTTTTCTATGCCCAGTTTTTTAAGGCGTTCCCCGTGCGAGGTTTTGTTTAGATAGGCGGGTATATCGTTCTTTCCTAATTGAAACAGGTCATTAGCAGCAATGGCGGGATCATCCAATTTGTAATTACCGCTTTTTAACTGCTCTATAACGGCGCCTGCAAACAGGGTGTCTTCCAGGTTAAAGTTGTTCTTCCAGCCCGCGCAAACCAGCAGGATGTTCTCCTGCTGCGTTTTTAGCCAGTTACAAAGTGAAGTAAGATTCAAAAACGACCCGATCACAATTCGTTTGGCACTGCGTGATAAATGCAAGGCATGTGTACCGTTAGTGGTAGTAAGCACCACCGTTTTACCGGAAACTTTCTCCGGCGTGTAAGAGAACGGAGAATTGCCGAAGTCAAAGCCGTCCACAACCTTTCCGTCGCGCTCTGCAGCCAGCAGGTAGCCGGCGCCCTTTTCACGATAGGCCGCGCATTCCTCCACTTCAGATACGGGGATTATCGCCTCTGCACCATTCTCAATGCCGTAGCAAATGGAAGATGTAGCACGAAAGATATCTATCACCACTACAATGTAGTCCTTCACATTGTATAAGGGAATGAGCGATGGGGTGAGGCATACGTCGAGCCCCCTAACCCCTTGGAGGGGGGACTTTTGAAAATCTTGGATGGCAGTACTATTCATCAACTTATACTCCCCCTTCAGGGGGGCGGGGGGCTATTTATAAAATGGCGGTTTCACCACTTTTGCTTTCACTTTAGTATCGCGGATGCTGATGAATATCTCGCTGCCTTCTTTGGCAAACTCATTCTTAACATAACCAAGACCAATGGCCTTTTGCAGCGACGGCGATTGCGTGCCCGATGTTACTCGACCGATTGTGTTACCTTCTGCATCAACAATTGGGTAGTCATGGCGTGGTATGCCGCGGTCTATCATCTCAAAGCCAACTAATTTTTGTTGTACACCAGCTTGCTTTTGCTGCTGCAAGGCTTCGGAGTTGGTGAACTCCTTGCTGAATTTGGTTACCCAACCTAAGCCTGCTTCTAATGGAGACGTTTTGTCATCAATGTCGTTACCATACAGGCAAAAACCCATTTCCAAACGTAAGGTGTCACGTGCGCCCAAACCTATTGGCTTTATACCAAATGGCTCGCCTGCTTTAAATATAGCGTCCCATATTTGTTCTGCATTAGCGTTGTCAAAATAGATCTCGAAACCGCCCGCGCCGGTGTAACCCGTTGCAGATACGATGACATTGTCGACGCCGGCAAACGTGCCTTTTTTGAAGGTATAGTACTCCATAGATGCCAGGTCGATATCCGTAAGGCTTTGCAGCGCATCGGCAGCTTTAGGGCCTTGCACGGCCAGTAACGATGTACGGTCAGATATATCTTTCATATCCACCCCATCGGTATTGTATTTAGCTATCCAGTTCCAGTCCTTTTCAATGTTGGATGCGTTTACAACCAGCATATAGGTTTTCTCATCTATGCGGTATACCAGTAGGTCGTCTACAATGCCGCCGTCTTCGTTCGGCAGGCAGGAATACTGCACTTTACCATCGTAAAGCTTAGAGGCATCGTTGCTGGTCACCCTTTGTATTAGCGCCAGCGCGTTATCGCCCTTTAATATAAATTCGCCCATGTGGCTTACGTCAAACACACCAACCGCTTTGCGTACGGTTTCGTGTTCGGCGTTAATTCCTGCATATTGTACGGGCATATTATAACCTGCAAATGGCACCATTTTAGCGCCTAAACTGATGTGTACGTTAGAGAGAGCGGTATTCTTCATGAATGTATTTTAACGCCGCAAAAGTAGCAAATTAGTGCCAATTGCAGGCGTTAAATAACCGACTGGTAAAAAGCCACAAGGTCGCGGGTAACTTTGTTTACATCATGCTCCTGCTCTACCAGCTTTCGGGCGTTTTCGCCAATCTCACGGCAGTACCACTCGTCGGCTATGCAGCGTTTCAATGCATCATAAAATTCGCCGGCATTATTGGCTATAATAATGTTGTCGCCGTGGGCAAAGTTGATGCCTTCGGCCCCTATAGTGGTAGATATTATGCACTTTTTCATAGCCATCCCCTCAACAATCTTCACACGCATACCCCCGCCGGATAGCAAGGGCACAATCATGATAGATTTGCTGTTCACAAATTCGAGGGCGTCATCTACCTCGCCCTGTATAAACACTTTATCGGGTACATCATATTCGTCAAAGTCTTCTGGAATGCTGTTGCCTGCCACGTAAAATTTTACCTTCAGGTCACCATCTACAATCTCTTTGTGAAAGTTCTCGATGAACCATTCTATGCCTTCGCGATTGGGTAGCCAGTCCAGCGATCCTAAAAAGAAAAGGCTGGGGCACTCTGTTTTGTCCGGCTCGGGCTGGTATTTACCCATGTCTACGCCTATAGGAACCACGCAAAGCGGGATTTCAGCACCGAATGACTCCATTGCGTTTTTGTCCTCGCCCGTAAATACAGCTATGCCGTCAAACTGATTAAGCAGCTCCAGTTCATACTTTTTAACACGCCTGGCCAGCAGATTAAGGTACCATTTTTTAAAAGGGTCGTTTTTTTGATGTGCGAGCCGGTGCCATACCTGGTGTTCTATATTGTGTGCCCGGTAAATAAGTTTGGCTGTGGTGTTTTTGCGGATGGCAGCTACATAAGGCCCTACAAAAAGGCCTTCCAGCTGCACAACATCGTAGTGGTTGTCTTTTATATTTTGCAGCACCAGTTTTTCAAACCCGGCATCGTAATACTTATTGATATTATATGGGTTGCGGGTAAACAGGTTACTGAATACTTCAAGTACCGATATGTGGGTATCTATGCCGTATTCGGTATAGCTTATCTTGTTTAACAAGTCGTCGCGCTCGTGCTGCCTGCCGGAATGCTTTTTTACATTGATAGAAATAAGCGAAACTTCATGCCCCATGCTCACCAGGCCCTTTATGGTGTTACCCACCACAATAGGGTAGCCTCCATTCTGCGGGAACGGTACGCGGTGTGTTAAAATGAGGATCCTCAAGGTGGGTCGGCAATTGGTTCAGTCCAAATTTATCAATCCCTTTAGAGTTGGCAAAGCCGTAACTAAAAAATAGTTAGCTGAGGATCGGTAACGCGGAAAGTTTTACGATGATATGGCGTATGGCCTTTAGCCATTACAGTTTTGCGGTGATCTATAGTAGGGTAACCTTTGTTGCTGTGCCAGTTGTACTCCGGGTGCTCGGCAGCAATCTGCTTCATATAATCGTCGCGGTAAGTTTTGGCCAGTATAGATGCCGCTGCTATGCTAAAGTACTTACCGTCGCCCTCTACAATGCAGGCATGCGGCGTAGTGCCGTATTTGTTGAAACGGTTGCCGTCTATTATCAGGAACTGTGGGGTAAGGTGCAGTTTTTCTATAGCGCGGTGCATGGCAAGAAAGGATGCATTAAGAATGTTGATACGGTCAATCTCCTCATTATCGCACCATGCTACGGCATGAGCAACGGCATTCTGCTCAATTTCTATTCTTAACTGGTAACGCACTTCTTCGTTCAGCTGCTTGGAATCGTTAAGCAGGTGGTGATCAAAATCATCCGGCAGTATGACTGCAGCGGCGAAAACCGGCCCTGCAAGGCAGCCGCGCCCTGCCTCATCACATCCTGCTTCAATAAATTCGTGTTGGTACCTGGCTAATAACATCCCGCTCTATGCTCTCTCTTTTGGTGATACAAATATCCGCAATTATGTAATCAGGTCATAACACCTGTTGAAAAATAAACTATAAGTTTAAAACCTTGTCAAACCTTGAAACACAACAAGTGTTTAATGCATATGCGTGGAATAAAAGTGTTACTGGTTGGCGTACAGGTTTTAATAGCAGCAACGCTGTTTGCTCAAAAACCACCTCCGTTACCGCATGGTATGGTGTTTGGCATCAAGCCTGCCGGTATAGGGCCAACTAACGCTACTACCATTGAAAGCGACATGCAACGGAAGACACGCGTTACCGCTGCGCTTAGGGGCAGAATAATTAAAGTGACCAAACCAAAGGGCGGATGGTTTGAGATGGATGGCGGTAACGGCCGTATAATACAGGCACACTTTAAAGATTACAACATCTTACTACCAACTGCCTTGCGTGGCCGCATTGTAATTATACAGGGTGTAGCGCTAAAGCAGTTTATTGCAGATGATCTGCAGCACTTTGCTGGCGATACCGTTTCCGGCAAAAAACAACATAAGGTAAATACCAGCGCCAGCCACCGCATTAATTTTGAGGTGACCGGTTTAATAGTGGATGAATAGCCGCTATTACTTGTTCATTAAAAACACCGGCTCCAGGTGCAGATGTGCTGTGAACAGATCTTTAACCTTTTGAGAGATCTCAGTCCGGCTTACGGTAGAAGCGTCGCGGCGACATTTCAGATGATGCTCGCGAGCAATCTTCTCAGCAAGGTCACCGATGGTTTTCACCTTAAGTTCTTTTCCGAAGCGGCCAGCCAGCCTAAGCCCGGCAATTGATATCACCATACCTATAAACGCAATTGTTGAGCTGATGAAGAACAATCCTAAGGAAGCTACCAACAGCAGTGCAAAGCTCCAGGTGATCCATGGTTTTGGCTGTAGCAGGTTCATGTGGAAACCCAGATCGTTCTCGATATCGGCAACTACTTCAATGCGGTTATCTCTTGGAAAAAGCTCGCAAAGCTTTGTTTGCGGTTTAATCAGGTATTTTTCCGTTGGATTTTTGGCGTTAATGGCGTTACGCAGTTTGTAAAATGCCTGCTGCGTAGTACAGCCGGTATGTGCCTGTTTCACTTTTGAGGTTACCAGCTCGCAAAGCGAATTGAAAGTGCTGATGTTCTTCAGCTCGGAATCTTCGAATTTGATATCGAAAGACGCCTCTATCTGGTGCAGTACGCCTTGTATATCGGCCGGGTCAAAATCGTTAAGATTAATAACCGGCGTTGTTTTTAAATTAAGCTTCAATTACGTTCAAACTAAGTTCAACCATGCTTTATTGCGCTAATTTATTGCGCAATAAAGCGGATAAATTTTAAACTCGCAAAAATTGAATTCAAAAATTATTTACTCAAGTACATCGATTTTTCTTTATACAGGTGCCTGAAATATGGGTCCTGCAAATCGGGGATGAAACGGATGGCCTCACCTGTTGATTTCATTTCAGGGCCAAGTTCCTTGTTTACTTCCGGGAATTTATCAAACGAAAACACGGGTTCTTTTATTGCATATCCCTTAAGCTTGCGCTCTATGGTAAAGTCTTTCAGTTTATTAACGCCAAGCATCACTTTAGCCGCAATGTTGATGTAAGGCACATCGTAAGCTTTAGCAATGAAAGGCACCGTACGCGAAGCCCGCGGGTTGGCTTCTATCACGTAAACCTTGTCCTCCTTAATAGCAAACTGGATGTTTAGCAAGCCTCTTACATTAAGTGCACGGGCAATTTTCTCAGTATATTCCTCTATCTGGCTGATCACGTTTTCGCTCAAATCGAACGGCGGTAGTACCGCGAATGAGTCGCCAGAGTGTATACCAGCCGGCTCAATGTGTTCCATCATGCCAATAATGTGCACATCTTCACCGTCGTGTATGGAGTCTGACTCGGCTTCGGCAGCACGGTCAAGGAAGTGGTCAATCAGCACGCGGTTACCCGGTAGATTTTTAAGCAAATTTACCACCGCTTTTTCCAGGTCCTCATCGTTTATCACAATGCTCATGCCCTGTCCGCCTAACACGTAGCTAG
Source organism: Mucilaginibacter terrenus (assembly GCF_003432065.1). Taxonomy (NCBI): domain Bacteria; kingdom Pseudomonadati; phylum Bacteroidota; class Sphingobacteriia; order Sphingobacteriales; family Sphingobacteriaceae; genus Mucilaginibacter; species Mucilaginibacter terrenus. The sequence continues at coordinate 282,322 of NZ_QWDE01000002.1, forward strand.
GACGAACCAATACAGGGTATCCAACTTCATGTGCAACTTCCAATGCTTCTTCAGCGCTCTCGGCTACACCATATTTCGGATAAGGAATGCCAAGGTCTTTTAGCAGGTCACTGAAACGGCCGCGGTCTTCCGCGATATCCATGTTGTTAAAGTCGGTACCTATAATTCGGATGCCGTGCTCATGAAGCTTTTCGGCCATCTTAAGCGCGGTTTGCCCACCCAACTGAACAATGACACCATAAGGCTGCTCCAGGTCGATGATCTCGCGAACATGTTCCCAGAAAACCGGCTCAAAGTATAGCTTATCAGCCATGTTGAAGTCGGTAGATACCGTCTCAGGGTTACAGTTGATCATGATCGCCTCAAAACCGCTTTCTTTAGCAGCCAGCAAGCCGTGCACACAGCTGTAATCGAACTCTATACCCTGGCCTATACGGTTAGGGCCCGAACCCAGAACGATGATCTTTTTCTTATCAGATACCACAGATTCGTTCTCGCCTTCGTAAGTTGAGTAGAAATATGGCGTTTTCGCAGGGAACTCAGCCGCACATGTGTCAACCATTTTGTAAACCCTGCGGATACCAAGTGCTTTGCGGCGCTGATAAACTTCTTCTTCGGTGGTAGAGTTGCCCAGTATGTAGGCTATCTGCACGTCAGAGAAACCTTTTTGTTTTAGCGTGTATAAGAACTCTTCAGGAACGTTGTTAAGCGAGTAGCGGCGCAGTTCATTCTCCAGGTTCACGATGTCCTGAATCTGGTTCAGGAACCAGCGGTCGATCTTGGTGACCTTGCGGATAGACTCCATTGGCACACCCAGGCTCATAGCATCATAGATGTGGAACAGCCTGTCCCAGCTTGGGTGCTCCAGGCTGTGCATAATCTCGTCCAGGTTGCGGCTTTGGCGGCCGTCGGCACCAAGGCCGGCGCGGCCAATTTCAAGGCTCTGGCAGGCTTTCTGCAAGGCCTCTATAAAGCTGCGGCCGATACCCATAACCTCACCAACAGATTTCATCTGCAGGCCAAGCTCGCGGTTAGCTCCTTTAAATTTATCAAAGTTCCAGCGTGGAACTTTTACGATCACGTAATCCAGCGTTGGCTCAAAGTAAGCCGAGGTGGTTTTGGTGATCTGGTTTTCTATTTCGTCCAGATTGTAGCCTATAGCCAGCTTTGCAGCAATTTTAGCGATAGGGTAACCAGTAGCTTTAGACGCCAATGCGGATGAACGCGATACACGCGGGTTGATCTCGATAGCGATGATGCTTTCGTCAGCCGGGTTTACCGAGAACTGTACGTTACAGCCTCCCGCGAAGTTGCCAATGGCGCGCATCATCTTGATGGCCTGGTTGCGCATCTGCTGGTAGCAGCGGTCACTCAGGGTCATAGCAGGTGCAACAGTAATCGAGTCGCCGGTGTGGATACCCATCGGGTCAAAGTTCTCGATAGAGCAGATGATGATTACGTTATCACGATTATCACGCAAAAGCTCCAGCTCGTATTCTTTCCAGCCTAAAACAGCCTGTTCTACCAATACCTCATGGGTAGGGGAAGCCTGCAGGCCGCGGCTTAAGGCAGCATCAAATTCTTCTTTTTTGTGCACGAAACCGGCGCCTTTACCACCAAGTGTATAGCTTGGGCGGATAACCAGCGGGAAACCAATTTCCTGAGCGGCTTCTTTACCTTCCAGGAAAGAATTGGCTATTTTTGATTTGGCAACACCAACGCCAATATCTACCATCAGCTGGCGGAAAGCTTCGCGGTTTTCTGTTTTTTCAATAGCGGCAACGTCAACACCTACCACTTTAATACCATATTTTTCCCATATACCGCGTTCAGATGCTTCTATACACAAGTTTAATGCTGTTTGGCCACCCATTGTAGGCAGTACGGCATCAATTTGTTGTTCCTGAAGTATCTGTTCCAAGCTTTCGCAGGTAAGCGGAAGGAGGTAAACATGATCGGCGATAACTTTATCCGTCATGATAGTAGCAGGGTTGCTATTAATGATGGATACAGAAATGCCTTCGTCTTTTAAGGATAGGGCTGCTTGTGAGCCGGCGTAATCAAATTCGCAGGCTTGGCCAATAATAATAGGGCCGGAGCCAATGATCAGAACGGATTTGATGGAGGTATCTTTGGGCATAGGACTTTTTAAGTCAAAAAGTTTAAAGTCAAAAAAGTTAAAAACCGGCTTTCGCCATTTAACAAAACCTATGTGCTGAAAGAAGATATTTCCGACTTCAGCGTCGGGGTGCAAAGATAGTAATTTAGAGGTATTTGAAATTTTAATTTTTTAATTTAACACAACAAGCCTCTTTGCTACCGATATTGCAATATAAAGCAACTATCGTTTAAGCGTTATGCCTATAAACTATTAACCATGTTATGAAAAAAATTCTACTCTCTTCAGTTGTTGTGATGCTGGTTTTTATTCGCTGCGGTACTGTGCAGTCCATAATCAAATCAAGTTTTCCATATACTGCTACTTTGGTGGTTCCGGCAAGTTCAGCCACCGGTACTAACCTTAACGCGATAAGCGAAGGCTCCAGCTTCGATCAGAATTTTGTGAAGGATGGTAATAATGGCGGCAGGATCAGCAACGTCCGCATTGTATCTGCAAAGATCACGGCTGTTGTTCCGTCAGACTTTAATATTGGCAACCTGATTTCTGCAAGGGTTTACATGGCCAAAGCAAACGGAGCGGATGAGGTGCTTGTTGGCTCGAGAACTGATATAGGCCCGAACTCCGGAAGTAGTATTGTCTTAGATATTGACAATAGCAATATGCTTGATGAACTGATGCGCGAAAAGAAGGTGCGCATACGCATGGCTTATGTATTACGCAACAGAATTAGCCTTGATGCCAGTTTGAGAATAGTGCTGGGTATAGCCGCTGATCCTGCGAGGTAGTTACTGTAATCTGAAACTTATTGGCACAGTGTAATTAACTCTTATGGGTTTACCGTACATTGTTCCCGGGGTCCAGAGCGGGGAGATTTTCATCACACGAACAGCTTCTTCATCGAGTCCTTTACCTGCTGATTTATTTACTTTGATATCTGTCAGTCTTCCATCTCTTTCCACAACAAAGCCTAACACAACCACGCCCTGTATATTATTACGCCGTTCTGTCTCAGGGTATCTCATTGTGCGGACGAGAAACTGTCCAAAGCCAGATTCACCTTTCGTAAATCTGGGAAAGGTCATTCTGCTGTCTTTATAGTCAGACATGGTGCCCGTACTGTCTACAACAATGCCTTTAACAAGTTTGCCATTTTTATACAGCTCTTCAAACGTTAGTTTCTGCTCCAAAGACTTGCCTTTCCATATGCTATCCCTTAACCCAGCTTTTATCCAGCCTTCCTCGTTTACATACTTAAACTTGTCATCGTAGCCTTTGTAATATCCGTTACCGTCAGCTACTCCGCCGTTACCCAACGAGTCGGAACTTGTCGTAATTTTATAGCCATTCTTGAATGTGGTGTCTTTTTTTTCGGGATCGGGGTAAGTCAGGGCCCAGTAAAGCCTGCCATTTGGATAGTATTCAAAAGCGTCTCCAGATAGACGTCCCTGTTTATAACTTAGGGTGTTTTTACGGCGGCCGTTTTCATAAAAAGCAACTGTTTGCCCCTCGTACCAGGGTGGGTCAATTTTGGTCGATTTGCCTATAAGCTTTGGTTTGCCGCTTTTATAAAATTCGGTAACATTATACAAAACGGAACCAGAATCGGGCATTTTAACAACACGGATGTAATCGGCACTGTCTAAAACCTCTAGGTACCGCCCTTTATTGGTAAGAAAATAAACGTTTTTTGGTTCTTCTTTTTGTGCAAACGCAGATAGCGACAAGCAAAAAAGCAGGAGGGTGAAAACAGATCTCATTAGGTAAGAGGTGCATTAATGCACCTAAATTACTTAATAAGTTTGTTATTATTATCCGGGAAAATTAAAATTGGTTCATAGTTGCGGGCTTCTGCCGCTTCCATGTAAGCGTATGACATAATTATAACTATATCGCCAACCTGTGCTAACCGGGCGGTTGCTCCGTTAAGACAAACTGTACCGCTGCCGCGTTCGCCTTTTATGACGTAGGTTTCAAAACGGGCACCGTTGTTATTGTTAACAATCTGCACCTTTTCGTTTGGGATGATATTCGCCGCTTCTATCAGGTCCTCATCAATGGTGATGCTGCCTACATAATTAAGCTCTGCCTGAGTAACTTTAACCCGGTGAAGTTTCGATTTTAATATCTCGATGATCATAATTATTCGTCATCTGTCAATAATCCTACCAACAAAATAATGGATGTGGTACAATCGGCTAATAATGACGGTGCAAAGATACAAGTATTTCTGAGAGCTTACTTACCAGCCATTAAGACAGCTTTATGCCAAAGCGTCAAAGATTTTATTTGATCAGAACGTTATCTATCAGGCGTGTTTTCCCCACCTTAGCTGCTGTAAGCGCAACTATAGTTTCGGATTGCTCATCTGCAGGCAGCAAGGTTTTACCGTCAGCAATCTCAAAGTAATCGGGTTCTACACCGGGTTCGGCCTGCAGCATGTCAATTGCATCTTCTTCCAATTTCGCAATTGATGATATGTTAAAGTTCTGCTTAACCCAGTTAAGCGCTTTTGAAAGTACCAGGGAGTGCTTACGGTCATCTGCAGTAAGGTGAATATTGCGGGAGCTCATCGCCAGGCCATCGGGCTCACGCTCTATGGGGCACATCACCATCTTAACAGGCATGTTCAGTAATTCTACCATGCGCGATACCACCATGAACTGCTGATAGTCTTTCTGGCCCATATAAAGGCTTGTTGGCTTAATGATGTCAAGCAGCTTATACACCACTTGTGTTACCCCCTGGTAATGCCCGGGGCGGAACTCGCCCTCCAGTAAAAACTCCAGCTGCCCAATATTTAAATGCCAATGCTCATTATTTTCATACATCTCGCTAACGGGCGGATTAAAAAGAATATCGCAGTTGGCTGCTTCGAGTTTGCGAATATCTGCTTCAATTGGCCGCGGGTACTTTTCTAAGTCACTTGGGTCATTAAACTGCGTAGGGTTAACAAATATGCTGCAGATAACAACATCATTGTCAGTCTTAGCCTGGTTGATAAGTGAAATGTGGCCCTCGTGAAGAGCCCCCATTGTAGGTACAAAACCTGACCGTATATTGCCTAAAGCGGCTATATACTGCTGTACATCTTGCTTGGTGGAAAATATTTTCAACGTAATAAATACAAGAGGGCAAAGGTGTGTAATTGAACAAAAATTACCAAATGGCCTTGCAATATAGATTGTTACTTGTTATAATAATGCTTATATTTGCAAACTCAAATTTTTTGACTTCTTTAAATTAATTCTGATTCAGTGATGGGTAAATCTAAGCTTTTGTTCATAACTCATGAAATGTCCCCTTTCCTCGAACTCACAAAAATTGCCGAAATAACACGCCAGCTTCCACAAGCCATGCAGGATAAAGGATTCGAAATCCGTATTCTTATGCCGCGTTTTGGTAATATCAACGAGAGAAGGAATCGTTTGCATGAAGTTATCCGCTTATCGGGTATGAACATTATCATCAACGATAATGACAACCCCCTTATCATCAAAGTGGCTTCTATACCTGCTGCACGCATGCAGGTTTACTTTTTAGATAACGAAGAGTACTTTCAGCGCAAGCACGTGTTTACCGATAAGGACGGAAAGTTCTATGCAGATAACGACGAACGCATGATCTTCTTCTGCAAGGGTGCGCTTGAGACCGTTAAAAAGTTAGGCTGGGCGCCTGATGTGGTACACTGCCATGGATGGATGAGCGCGCTGGTGCCTGCATACCTTAAAACAACTTACAAAGACGATCCTACTTTTAAACACTCCAAGGTTGTTTACTCTATCTATGAGAACGACTTTAAAGATGCTATGAACCCTGAGTTTGCACAGAAAGCAGTTATGGGTGATATGACAGAGGCTAATACTGAGCTATACAAACCGGCAACTAACTCCGCTATGTATGCAGGTGCTATCCAGTACAGCGATGGTATTGTTTTGGCCAGCGAGAACATTGATGCAGATGTGTTAAATAATGTTAAAAACAGCAATAAATCGGTAATGGAATTCGTTTCCACATCAGATTACGAAAATTATTACAATTTTTACGACGAAATAACCAATGACGAATTGGTGCACGTTGCATAAGCTTTAATGTTATATATGAAATTTTCTAAATTAGGCTTATTAACCCTGTTAATAAGTCTTTTTATTTTGAATAGCTGTAAAAACCAGGATGGTATTGGTTTAGGGGTTGATGAGAACAACCAGCTTAACGGTACTTTATTTGCTGACACAAATATTACCCTTAATACAGTTCCCGAAGATTCTGTTGTTACTAATGGTCTTTTTAGAACTCCACTGTCTTATTTTAAAGATCCGGAGTTTGGTGTTACAGAATCAAACATTGCTGCTCAGCTAAGTTTGCCCGGTGGATCTGCATATACACTTCCAACAGGTGCACTTACAATTGACTCAGCTATTTTGGTACTCCCATATGCGGCTAACGGCTTTTACGGTGATTCCCTGGCATCTAAGTTTAAGATCAACGTTCATCAACTGAATGAAAAGTATGTTTCCACTACCTACTATAACAATAAGCAGTGGGATTATAATTCATCTGTGTTGGGTACAAAATCGTTTATTGCACGTTCACACGATACGCTGAAGATATTTAACATAGTAAAAGGAGCTAAGGATACGCTGATAAAAGTTGTGCCGCAAGTGCGCATACCTATTGCATCAAGTTTTATTGATAGCTATCTTTTTACCGAAGCTCCTCCGGCATACAGGGCAAGCAACCTTGGTTTTCAGAGTGCTGTTAAAGGTTTATATCTTACGCTGGATAAAACAGGCACTACAGGACCTGGAGGCAATCTTATGTTTACATTAGATTCGGCGAAGATTAACATTTATTATAGAGCTGTAAGCGGAACTACAACAGATACATCTGTTGTTACCTTACCAGTACAAGCCGGTACGCATATGGCCTCAATAAAGCATACTTACAGTGCAAAAGTACAGGCAGCACTTAATAGTACATCAACTGACGGATTGGTGTACTTGCAGGGATTAGCAGGGCTTCGCGCTAAAGTTGCCTTTCCCGAAATTCAAAAAACATTCGCTTCCCTGGGTTCAGACGTTGTGATTAACCGTGCCGAGTTAGTAGTTAGTGCATTGCCCGGTTCTGGAGTGCCTTATGCCCCGGCACCAAGGCTTACCATGTATAAATACGATTTAGCAAAACAACGCGTTCGTCTTCAGGATGCAGCTACAAGCGACCCGCGCGGCGTTAACGGTCCATCGTATTTTGACGGTTTTTACAATAAGAAGAACAACGAATATCACTTTTTAGTAACTGCGTTTGTACAAGACCTTATACGGGGCAAAACAGTAGATTACGGTACGTTTATAGCTCCGGTAAACCCGGTCACAGCAACAACTATTGACATATCGCCTACGGCAACTTACGCCGAGCGTACCGTCACTCCTGGAAAAAACTCTCCTTATCGCATCAAGCTTAACATTATCTACACTAAGATAAACCAATAGGCTTTTTGCAACATAATTAGCAAAGTCAATGTTATTTAGTACATAACATTGACTTTGTTGCGTTATTACGGGTATAATTATATTAGCTATTCACATCTAAACTTAAAAAAATGTGCGGAATTGTTGGTTACATAGGCTTTCGTGATGCTTATCCTATTATTATAAAAGGCCTGCACAGGTTAGAGTACAGGGGTTATGACAGCGCAGGTATTGCTCTTGCAGAAAAGGGGCTGAAAGTTTATAAAAAGGCAGGGAAGGTAAGTGACCTGGAAGATTTCGTTAAAGGAATTACCTTTACTGCTACCGCAGGGATGGGCCACACCCGTTGGGCCACACACGGCCCGCCAAGCGACCGCAACTCGCACCCGCACTCATCCGGTGATCGTAAGCTGACTATTATACACAATGGGATTATAGAAAATTACGGGGTTATTAAAGAAGCCCTGCTGGCTAAGGGACATGTTTTTAAAAGCGATACAGATACAGAGGTGTTGATACACCTGGTAGAAGATATACAAAAAAGCACTGGTCTTGACCTAAATGAAGCTGTGCGGCTGGCATTGAACCGCGTGGTTGGCGCTTACGCTATCGTTGTAATGAGTGCTGACAGGCCGGATGAGCTAATTGCTGCACGCAAGGGTAGCCCAATGGTAATAGGAGTTGGCAAAGGAGAATACTTGATAGCATCTGATGCAACACCTATAGTTGAGTATACCAAAAACGTCATCTATTTAAATGATAATGAAATAGCTTATATAAAACGCGATGACCTGCTGATCAAGAACATTGATAATACCGTACAAACCCCTTATATACAAGAGTTATCTTTAAAGCTGGAAATGCTGGAGAAAGGCGGCTACGACCACTTCATGATGAAGGAGATATACGAGCAGCCGCGGTCTATACGTGATTGCCTGCGTGGGCGTATATACCCGGGCAGGGGAGAGGTACAGCTTGGCGGTATAAAGGAGTACGCGGATAAGCTGAGAAATGTTGACCGTATAATCATTGTTGCTTGCGGTACATCCTGGCATGCCGGACTTGTTGGTGAATACTTGATAGAAGAGTTCGCACGTGTTCCGGTAGAAGTTGAGTATGCTTCGGAGTTCAGGTACCGTAACCCCATCATCACATCTAAGGACCTTGTAATCGCAATATCGCAGTCAGGCGAAACTGCTGATACCATGGCTGCAATTGAACTTGCTAAAGAAAGAGGTGCCACTATCTTTGGTATTTGTAATGTAGTGGGGGCATCTATACCGAGGCTTACACATGCCGGGGTATACACTCACGCAGGACCAGAAATTGGTGTAGCATCTACCAAGGCGTTTACTGCGCAGGTGTCGGTATTAACGCTTATGGCTTTTTACATTGCACAGCAACGAGGAACCATTACACGCAACAAGTCTGTAGAGTATCTTACAGAACTAAATGAGATACCTGATCTGGTGGAACGCGCACTGAAAGCTAACGATCAGGTGATAGCTATTGCCGAAAGATTTAAAGATTCTCCAAACTGTTTATTTTTGGGCAGGGGTAGTTCCTTCCCCGTTGCGTTGGAGGGCGCTTTAAAGCTCAAGGAGATATCTTACATACATGCGGAAGGTTATCCCGCTGCGGAGATGAAACATGGCCCTATCGCGTTAATTGATGCCGATATGCCGGTGATCTTTATCGCTACAAAGAATTCTTCTTACGAAAAAGTAGTAAGCAACATACAGGAAGTAAAAGCACGTGGCGGCCACGTAATAGCTATTGTATCCGAAGGCGACACAGACGTAAAGGAAATGGCAGAATACGTGATTGAAATACCGCAAACCAGCGAAACGTTTGTGCCTTTACTGGCTACAATTCCGCTGCAGTTGCTTGCTTATCATATAGCAGTAATGCGCGGCTGTAACGTTGACCAGCCACGTAATCTCGCAAAATCGGTAACGGTAGAATAGTTAGCCAAAACGGAACGATAGTTGTTTATCTACAGGATAGATAAACTAAACTGTTATGGCTACTAAAACAAAGAAGGACCCATGCTAGTCAGGCTACAAAAAAGAGGGTACAAAAGAGAAGAACGGAAAAACGGTTCCGAACTGTGTTAAAACTTTATCTAAAAAGAAAGACTAATTTCTTTTATAACAAAGAGGCCGGAGCATTGCTCCGGCCTCTTTGTTAACATTGAGTTATCGCTTAAACCGTAGGCATATGTTTCATGGTTTCCTGCAAATCTAATTGCAGGCCCTTGGCAATAGCCATACCCAGGTTAATGTCTGCCCTAAACCAGTGGCAAAGTTGGCGATTAGTAATCAGGTCTTTTTTAGGCCCTTCTATGCCACTCATGGAATTTACTACATTGGTTATCAAGTCTTGCTTGGCTTTCTCATCCATAAGGCGGTAGAGGTTGCCCGGCTGTGTGTAATGATCATTCTCACCCTCTGCATTGCGGTCGTACCAGTCTGCTACCTGGTTGCGCAGGTCCCAAGCAGGTTCTTTGTAGGTTTGATCAGCCTCTATTTCGTCAAAGCTATTTGGGAAGTAATTTGGTGCCGAGCCGCCATTGCCGTTTACAGCCATTAGTCCATCTCGTTGGTAATTGCTGACCAAATACGGACAACGGTTTACAGGTATCTGCTCGTAATTACCACCTAAACGATAACGATGAGCGTCAGGATAAGACAGAATGCGTCCTTGCAACATCTTGTCGGGTGAGAAACCAACGCCATCTACTACGTGTGCCGGCGCAAAAGCCGCCTGCTCTACATGTGCAAAGTAATTATCTGGATTTTCATTCAACTCCAATACACCCACATCAATAAGCGGGTAATCGCCATGTGGCCATACTTTAGTAAGATCAAACGGGTTAATGTGATATGTACGTGCATCCTCTTCAGGCATTACCTGCACTTTCAGGTTCCATTTTGGGAAGTCGCCATTGTCAATATGTGTAAGCAGGTCGTGCTGCGCAAAATCAGGGTTTTTGCCGCGCATAGCGCCTGCATCTTCATCGGTGAAGTTTTTAATACCCTGCTGGGTTTTAAAATGAAACTTCACCCAAAAGCGTTCGTTTTTGTCATTAATGAATGAAAAAGTGTGGCTGCCAAATCCATCCATGTGGCGGTACCCATACGGCGTACCGCGGTCGCTCATCAGGATAGTTACCTGGTGCAGGCTCTCCGGGTTTAAGGACCAGAAATCCCACATCATTGTTGCGCTTTTGCAATTGGTGTAAGGGTCGCGTTTTTGGGTATGGATGAAGTCACCAAACTTCTTGGGATCCTTTACAAAAAAAACGGGTGTATTATTGCCAACGAGATCCCAGTTGCCATCCTCTGTGTAAAACTTCACAGCAAAACCACGGGGATCACGTTCGGTATCAGCTGAACCCTTTTCCCCACCTACTGTGCTAAACCTCAGGAATACTTTGGTTTGTTTGCCAATTGTGTTGAAAACCTTAGCCCTGGTGTATTTAGATATATCATGCGTGACGGTGAACGTACCGTAAGCGCCCGAACCTTTCGCATGTACAACACGCTCTGGTATGCGTTCTCGGTTAAAGTGCGCCATTTTTTCGTGGAGGATAAAATCCTGCAACAAGATGGGCCCACGTGGCCCAACGGTCATGGAGTTTTCGTTCTCAGCATAAGGAATTCCTGATGCGCTGGTGAGTTTTTTCTTATTGGTATCCATAAATATTGGTTTGTACATCAAACATCAACAATATAATTCAATAGAAAAAATCAATATTTATTATCTTTGCATAGCAATCATCTATATATAATGACGATAACACAACTGGAGTATATAATAGCAGTAGACACTTACAGGAGCTTTGTTGGAGCGGCAGAAAAGTGCTTTGTTACGCAGCCAACCTTAAGTATGCAGGTACAAAAGCTTGAGGAAACACTTGGGGTTAAGTTGTTTGACCGAAGTAAGCAGCCGGTAGTACCTACAGAAATAGGAGCGGAGATAATAGCCCAGGCGCGCGTATTGTTAGCGGAAAGCGAGAAGATCAAAGAGATAATTAGTGACCGACAGAAGGAGCTATCCGGTGAATTGAAAGTTGGCATAATACCAACAGTAGCACCTTATATATTGCCTAAAATAATACAAAGCTTTATAGAGAAGTATCCTGCTGTGAAACTGATTGTATGGGAACAAACAACCGAGCAGATTATTCAGCAGCTTAAATTAGGAACGCTGGACTGTGGTATATTGTCTACCCCATTGCATGAGGGTTCGCTTACCGAAGTGCCGGTGTTTTATGAAAACTTCGTAGCGTACGTATCCAAAAACAGCAAGCTATCGAAGAAGAAGCACATTGTGCCCGAAGACATAGACATGGAAGAGATGTGGGTGCTCAACGAAGGACATTGTATGCGCGAGCAGGTATTAAACATCTGCCAGCGCCGAAAAGCTACCAAAGGTTATCAGCATTTTGAATATAACACAGGCAGCGTGGAAACATTAAAGCGCATGGTGGACATGAACAATGGGGCAACCATTTTGCCGGAACTAGCCCTTGCAGACATGAATGAAAAGCAATGGGACAAGGTTCGCTACTTCAAAAGTCCGGAACCTGCCCGTGAAGTGAGCATTGTAATGCACCGAAACTTTTTAAAACGGCGTATGATAGAGGCCTTAAAAAACGAGATACTCAACTTTGTACCCAAGCGCCTTCGTACTAAAAAGAAAAAGGAGATTATAGATATCTAGTGATTAATCTTCCTGCGTGGCAGATTGTATTGCCATCCGTATCTTATTGGCAGTGGCTTGTAGCTGCTCCGGAGGAAAGGAAAGCTTGGGTCGTGAAAAGTTCATATCATCTACCCGGTTCATTGGGATAAGGTGTATGTGCGCGTGAGGTACCTCCAGGCCAATGACGGCTACGCCAACCTTTTTGCATAGGACAGCTTTTTTAAGCCCGGTAGCTACTATTTTAGCAAAGATCTGCAACTCATTATAGATCACATCATCCAGATCGAAGATGTAATCAACTTCTTGTTTTGGAATAACCAGCACATGGCCTTCTGCCAGCGGACTGATATCCAAAAATGCGAGAAAGTCATCCGTCTCTGCAACTTTATAGGCTGGTATCTCGCCTGCAACTATTTTAGAAAAGATGGTCATGAGTTATCGTATAAATCAGCAACCTGGTTGATAAAATATTTCTACCAACCAGCTTGCTGGTGGTTTGTTACCTGCTTATTTCCAGTATTTCAAATTCAATTTTACCGGCTGGAACAGTAATTTCTGTACGCTCTCCAACCTTTTTGCCTAGCAGTCCTTTTGCAATAGGAGACGCTACGGATATTTTGCCCGCCTTCAGATCGGCTTCACTTTCAGACACCAGCTGGTAGCTCATGGTAGCGCCGTTCTTAACGTTCTTGATTTTTACTTTCGACAATGCCAGTACCTTTGATGTGTCAAGCTTAGACTCATCAAGTAAACGTGCGTTGGCAAGTGTTTCCTGCATCAGAGCTATTTTAGTTTCGTGCAGGCCCTGTGCTTCTTTCGCAGCATCATATTCGGCATTTTCAGACAAGTCGCCTTTATCCCGTGCTTCGGCAATTGCTTTAGCAATGTTAGCACGGCCGGTAGTTTTTAATTGTTGTAATTCTTCTTTCAGTTTCTCTAAACCTTCTTTGGTAAAGTATGATACCTCTGCCATAAAACCCTTATTAAATAAATAAACCTTTGTTGAGGCGCAAAAAAAACCGCCCTACTATTTACAGCAAACAGAAGGGCGAATGGCCTTAAAAAACAAACAAGACTACGTCGGCGGGGCCTGCATAGTCTTGTCTTGTGTTAAACGAAGATAAGAGAATTAAATTTTATTCTCCAAATTTTTGTTTGGGGTTGTCTTGTCAATTACAATAGTGAGTGTCAACAACTACATCAAACTTGCATGTCTTTTAGTTTGCGTGCCATAACTTCGCTGATCTTGCGGTAACTATCAAACGTCCATCCTGCTACATGAGGGGTAAGTATTACTTTACCTTGTTGCTTCAGTTCGTCAAACCAGGGCTGCTCTCCAAGAGCAGGAAACTTCTCTACTTCTAAAACATCCAAGCCGGCGCCAAGTACCTTACCCTCTTCGATAGCGTTCAGCACAGCTGTGGTTTTTACCACCTTTCCGCGGGAAGTATTAATCAAGAATATAGGCTTTTTAAAGTGAAAGAAGTATTCATCGTTCACCAGGCCGTTGGTTTCGGCAGTAAGCGGCACATGGAGGCTTAACACATCACTATGTTTAACAATTTCTTCCATGCTTACTTCGCGCACATACCTGTCGCTAAAGCCGGTTTTGTATTTATCGTAGGCAATAACACTTACACCAAAGCCGGATAGTTTTTTAGCAAAACTTTGCCCCATGTGGCCATAGCCAATTAAACCTACGGTCTTACCTTTAAGTTCATGACCACGGTTAGGTTCACGGCGCCACGATCCGGCACGTACTTCGGCATCTGAGGTGTTTATGTTGTTCATCAGCGACAGCAACAAGCCTATGGCATGTTCACCTACTGCGTCGGAGTTTCCTTCTGGTGCATTTATTAAGGTAATGTTATTGGCTGTTGCATATTCCTCATCAATATTGTCCATGCCAGCTCCGGCGCGGCAGATAAAGCGCAGGTTAGGCGCAAGGTCAATCACCCTTTTATCTACCTGGAACTTCGATCGGATCACCAGGCCCTCATAATTGTTAAGTATACCATAAGCTTCATCTGCTTTTATGGTGGGCTGGTAGTCGCAGGTGTATCCTAAAGCTTCTGCTTGTTCTACAAATACGGGATGGATATCGTCTACTATAAGTATGCTCTTTTTCAATGCTAAAGCGTTTGCGCAAAAGTAAATATTTCAGTAAAGCAATCATATCGAGCTGAGCAGGACCCTGTCATTTATTCCTCATTTTAAAACTGGCACGTAAATAGCGTGTTTATGAAGGCCGCTTAATGGCTATAGTAAGATGAATCTTTCGTTTAAAAAAACACGTTTCGATATCAAGAGGTATGCAGAGAAGCTTTCCCATGAGGGCTTTAAGCAGATATTTGACCATATAGACCAGCTAAATATTAAAAAAGGTGTGGACACCATGGGATTGGATAAGTTTATCAACCAGTGCGCATATTTAGCAGCCGGCTCGGGTGCCCTCTCGGGAACCGGTGGTTTTATAACTATGATTGTAGGGATGCCTGTAGACTTTGTGAACCTGATCACCCAGCAATTCCGGGTAACTATGGCTGTCATGTATTATAGCAGAGGACATAGCCGGTTTACTTTTGAAGACTTCATGTCCCTTATAGCTACATCTTTAAAGATAGAGGCCGGTGTATCCGTAACTAAAACGATGATGGAAAAGGTAGCCGAAAAGCTGCTGCTGGCTTTTGGCGTGCGCACGGCGGAAAGACTGGTGCCTGTTGTAGGTGCTGTTATTGGAGGCGCAACCAATTATATATTTGTAAAGCGTATGGCAGACTCCGTTAAGAAAATGCACAATGTGGTAGATGCAGAAGTAATAGAAATTAAATAGATAGCTTATATCAGCACGGTTAATCTTGCCGAGCCGCTTCTATCTCGTTAGTGAGTTTAACAAAATCAGCAACGCTCAGGCGTTCAGCTCTGAGGTCCAGAGTAGCGTTTTCTGTCATTTTCTCTTTATTTATAAGAGATGATAACGCGTTTCGCAAAGTTTTACGCCGTTGGTTGAATCCGGCCTTAACCACTTGCCAAAACAGCTTTTCATCACAGCCAAGTGCTTCCGTTTCGTTTCTTGTGAGCCGGATAACTGCCGACAGTACTTTGGGCGGCGGGTTGAAAACGCCGGCTTTAACAGTGAATAGATATTCTACCTTGTAGTACGCCTGTAGAAATACACTAAGAATACCATATTCTTTGCTGCCCGGTTTGGCTGCGCAACGTTCGGCCACTTCCTTTTGAAACATGCCTACAACCTCTGCAACTTGCTGCCGGTTATCTAATATTTTGAAAAGAATTTGTGACGATATGTTATAAGGAAAATTGCCTGCTACCGCCATCTTATCCTGAAAGAGGCTTTTAAAATTTAGCTCCAGGAAATCTGCATTGATTAGCCTGTTGCCAAGCTGAGGGTATTTTTTTCGAAGGAATTCGTAAGACTCTGTATCTATATCAATCAAAAACACCTCCATCTCCGGTTTTTGCAGTAGGAAGTCAGAGAGGATGCCCATGCCCGGGCCAACTTCAAGTACCTGGGTGTACCTGCCTTCCGGGCGTAAGCTGTCTACGGTTTTTTGGGCAATGTTCTTGTCGGTCAGGAAGTGCTGCCCTAAATGTTTCTTTGCCCTTACTAGTGTCATTCCTGTAGAATATTTGGGCAAATTAAGGCATATTTGTGCTTTATTAAGGAATTATAAACTTAAAATCTTTTTATTTGCTGTTTCAGGTAAGAACATAAAGTTCAAATACCAAAGCAATTACAACCTCCGGTGTTCACATCAGATACAATGTTGTCATGAGGTAAATACCGGCTCAATCATACTAAAATGAGCGATAGACCTAAAATTGGGATCAGTATAGGCGATGTAAACGGCATCGGGCTGGAGATCATCATAAAAACACTCTCTGACAATAAGATTTATGATTATTGTACACCAATAGTATACGGCCACACCAAAGTAGCATCATTTCACCGCAGGATAACGCATGTAAACGAACTAAACTTTAATGTAATTAATGAGGCAGCGAAGGCCCAGTTCAAGCGTGCTAATATGATTAATTGTTGGGAAGAAGATGTACGTATCGAGCCCGGAGTGGTAACTGCAGATGGCGGCAAGTACGCTTTACTATCCCTGCAAAAAGCCACAGACGATTTGCTGGCCGGTAATATAGATGGGCTAGTAACTGCCCCGATTAATAAAGATAATATCCAAAGCGCAGAGTTTAACTTTCCTGGTCATACAGAATATTTACAACAGCGGGATAATGCGCCTGAATCATTGATGTTTTTAGTTAGCGATACCCTGCGTGTGGGTGTGGTTACCGGTCATATACCCGTTGCTAAAGTTGCCCAAAGTATTACGGCCGAAAAAATTGTAGCTAAGTTAAAACTCATGAACGCCAGCTTGAAGAACGATTTTTGGGTGCGTAAACCCAAAATTGCTGTGCTTGGTCTTAATCCGCATGCCGGCGATAATGGTTTAATTGGCAGTGAGGAAAAGGACATTATCATTCCAGCAATTGAAGAAGCGCGAACTCACGACATCCTGGCGTTTGGCGCTTACTCGGCAGACGGTTTTTTTGCTAACGGAACTTACATGCAGTTTGATGCTGTGTTGGCCATGTACCACGATCAGGGTTTGATACCTTTTAAACAAATCGCGTTCGAGACAGGGGTAAATTACACGGCCGGTTTAAGTTTCGTACGGACCTCGCCCGACCATGGTACAGCATATGACATCGCCGGCAAAAACCAGGCATCAGAGGTGTCCTTCCGCGAAGCTTTATTTGCAGCAATACACGTGATTAAGCACCGCCGTGAAACAGTTGAGCTTAATCAGAACCCGCTTCTATTCAGTAAACTAAGCCGTGATCGCGATTAAACGGCATTAAAACGATACTGTTTTGGTAAAATCAACGTTTACTTAAAACATTTATCTCTAAAATCCATTTGCCTGTTTGATGACGAAGTTAGTTGACCGTATCAGGTCGATCGATGCATTTCGTGCGGTCACCATGTTCCTGATGATTTTTGTGAATGACCTTGACGGGATACCTGGTACACCCGAATGGTTAAAACATGCAGGAATTAACGATGATGCATTGGGTTTAGCCGATACCATTTTTCCCGCTTTTCTGTTTATTGTAGGTTTATCAATACCTTACGCTTTTGAAAACCGTATAAGGAAAGATGATGCTAAAATACCCCTTCGTATACTAACCCGGACGTTTGCACTGGTATTTATAGGGTTCTTTCACGCCAACATGGAAACCTATGACGAAGCAAACGCGGTGCTTCCAAGGCCGGTTTGGGACAGCCTGGCAACCTTCAGCTTCTTCTTCATTTTTATAGACTATAGCAAAAGCACATCACTTATTAAGCGCTATATAAGCCAGGGTTTAGGTATCGCTTTGCTGATAGCAGTTTGTGCTGTATACAAAAGTAATGACCCCGGACACCCCTGGTTGCACCTTACCTGGTGGGGTATTTTAGGGCTCATTGGCTGGGCATATGGCGTATGCGCTTTTATTTATTACTATTCTAACGGAGTGTTGTGGGTGCAGGCAGCGGCATGGCTTTTCTTTATGTTTTTTAATATTGATGTGCACTTTGGGTTGCTTAACTTTTTAGCACCAGTGCAAAAGTATGTATGGCTATCTGGCAACGGCGCAATGCAGGCTTTTACCATGGCGGGTATTTTCGTGTCAGTGCTGTACATCAGGCTCAACAAAACCGGAGAACTTAAATTGCTTTGGGTGGGAATGTTTCTTATCTCTGTTATTTTATTCAATCTCGGTTTTATAGTAAGGTACTTCAGCGGAGGTATTTCCAAGCTTAGGGATACACCGTCATGGACATTAATATGCACAGGTATAAGCCTGGTGATATATGCTGTATTTGTTTTAATAGTTGATGTTGGAAAAAAGTATAATCTTTTTAAAATAATTGAACCAGCCGGAACAAGTACTTTCACATGTTACTTGCTTCCGTTTCTGTTTTATCCACTCTACCAAATGACGGATTTTAACTATCCACAGTATATGGATCAAGGCACTGGCGGCCTAATTCGGTCGCTGTTGTTTGCCTTTGTGGTAGTGCAATTGGCAGGCTTGCTCGAGAGGGTAAACGTTAAGCTTAAAATTTAACTAAGACATCTTCCTTAGCGTTAGCCTGACACTATTAGCTAATCTACCGAAGCAGTGTTAATAACCCATTTTTCATTTAAAAAAAACACTTTCCCGTTTTAAGTATTTTTCCTACATTTGCGGGCTAATTATTGCTCATTGAAATCGCTAAAGACATATGCAATTCCTTTTACCGGCCTTAAGCTGGGTAAGCATGTTTTTGAATATGACGTCAAGGATGATTTTTTCCAGGAGTTTGAATATTCGCTGGTAAAAAAAGCTGATCTGAAGTGCGTGGTTGAACTGGAAAAGCAGGAAACCATGATTATACTGGATTTTGACATTGAGGGGACTATAGGTGTTACTTGCGACAAGTGCCTTTCTGACTTTCCGCAGCCGCTGAAAGTTCAGGAGCAGCAGATAGCCCGGTTTTCTGATGAAGAAGTTGCTGAGGATGACGAGATAATTACGCTTGGCAAAAATGATCATGAGATTAACGTTGCCAGCTTGATATATGAATATGTAACCGTTGCGGTGCCGTTTATTAATACTTGCGGCGATGAAGGCAACACACCATATTGTGATAAAGATATGCTTGATAAGCTTGCAAAGCTGTCGGCAAATGACGAACAAACAGAGCAGGCCGACCCGAGATGGGAAGCGCTCAAAAATTTAAATAACTAAAATACAGGATCATGCCACATCCAAAAAGGAAATTCTCCAAATCAAGAAGAGATAAACGCAGAACGCATTACAAAGCTGACGCACCTTCTTTAACTACCTGCCAAACTACCGGCGCTGTACACTTGCCTCATCGTGCTTATACTGTTGATGGTAACGTTTACTTCAACGGAAAAATTCTTATCGAGAAAGCAGTAGCAGTTTAAGTTAGTTTTCTGAAATGAAGATCGGCTTAGACATAATGGGCGGCGACTACGCCCCCAAAGCAGCTGTTTTGGGAGCAATTGAAGCGCATAAAACGCTTGCAGCCGACCAAACGCTGGTGCTGATAGGTGATAAGGAAGTCGCGCTTACTCTTCTGAAGGAAAATAATTATAGCGCCGACAACTTTGAGTTTGTACATACAACTGAAGTTATTGGCATGGGCGAGCATCCTACCAAAGCAATTATGCAGAAGCCGGACTCCAGCATTGCTGTGGGTTTCCGTATGCTGAAGGAGGGAAGCCTGCAGGCATTCTCTTCTGCCGGTAACACCGGTGCTATGCTGGTGGGGTCAATGTTCAGTGTTAAAACCATACCGGGTGTAATACGCCCTGCAATGACAGCAATTGTACCCAAACTGAAAGGCGGTTTGGGTATTTTGTTGGATGTAGGTGCCAATGCCGATTGCAAGCCCGATGTGCTTTTACAATTTGGCGTATTGGGCAGCCTGCTTGCAGAGTCTATTTACAATATACCCAATCCTAAGGTTGCGCTCATGAACATTGGGGAGGAAGAAGAAAAAGGCAATTTACTAAGCCTGGCCACCTATCCTTTAATGCGTGACACCAAGCTTTTTAATTTCGTAGGCAACGTAGAAGGCAGGGATCTGTTTAGCGATAGCAATGATGTAGTTGTTTGCGACGGGTTTACCGGTAATGTGATACTTAAGCTTGCCGAAACTTTTTACGTTATCACATTAAAAAAACAGTTTAAGGACGAGTTTTTTGCCCGCTTTAATTACGAGCAGTATGGCGGGAGCCCTATATTGGGCATAAATGCACCGGTTGTGGTAGGCCATGGTATATCAAACCCTGAGGCTATCAAGAACATGGTGCTCTTGTCTAAAAACATGATTGAGACCAAACTCATCGAAAAAATCAAACAGGCTTTTCAGTAAGAATATATGAGTAAAATTCATGCCGCTATTACTGCAGTAAATGGTTACGTGCCCGAGTACGTGCTCACGAACCAGGAACTGGAAACAATGGTTGATACCAACGACGAGTGGATCACCAGCCGAACCGGCATAAAAGAAAGAAGGTTACTGAAAGGCGAAGGCCTGGGCACTTCTGACATGGCGGTACCTGCAGTAGAAGGCCTTCTTAAAAAACGCGGTATCTCTGCCGAAGAAATAGACCTTATTATATTTTGCACAACCACGCCAGATTTGCCTTTCCCGGCAACGGCTAACATACTTGCACATAAAATAGGCGCCAAAAATGCCTGGGGTTATGACTTGCAAGCGGCCTGTTCGGGATTTATTTTTGGTTTGGCGACCGGTGCGCAGTTTATAGAAAGCGGTAAGCATCAGAAAGTATTGGTTGTTGGCGGCGATAAAATGTCGTCTATCATCAACTACGAAGATCGTGCTACATGCATCATATTTGGCGATGGTTGTGGCTGCGCCCTGCTTGAGCCTAATACCGACGGATATGGTATTATGGATTCAGTCCTAAAAAGTGATGGTTCTGGCTCGCAGTTGCTTTACCAGAAAGCCGGCGGCTCTGTAAGGCCTGCATCGCATGCAACTGTTGATGCAAAAGAGCATTACGCATATCAGGAAGGTCAGGCAGTTTTCAAGTTTGCGGTCACTAACATGGCAGACGTTGCTGCCGAAGTAATGGAAAGAAATAACCTTACTGCAGATGACATTGCATGGCTTGTACCGCACCAGGCAAACAAGCGCATTATAGATGCTACTGCTAACCGTACCGGAGTAACCGCTGATAAAGTAATTATAAACATAGAACGCTACGGCAATACAACCAATGGTACTATACCATTATGCCTTTGGGAATGGGAAAGTAAATTTAAAAAAGGCGACAACCTTATACTTGCTGCATTTGGCGGCGGCTTTACCTGGGGTTCTATTTATTTAAAGTGGGCCTATTAAGCCACTTACTTGCTTTTTAATGAGGACTGGATCATCATTAATTTTGTAAACTGCTGATAGTAAAGAATTATACAAACAATATTGCTTATTAAGTAATTATATCAATTGCACATAACCCCGGCTTTTGCTGGTTTGCACATGTGCATATTAACATATACCTTAGCTTTTTAACTTTCATCCGCAACCAATTATCTGTAAACATGGATATTAAACAAATTCAGGATCTTATACGCTTTGTTTCCAAATCTGGTGTAAACGAAGTTTCTATCGAGCAAAAAGACTTTAAGATCACGATCAAAACCAACGAACCTGCCCCAACGGTGGTTAATGCTACTATCCCTACAGCTCCGGCTATTGCAGCGCCCCAGGCGGCAGCGTTACCTGCAGCAGTTCCGGCAGCGGCACCAACAACTGAGCATGTTGCGGCGGTAACAGATACCACTAACTACATCACTGTAAAGTCGCCAATGATTGGCACTTTCTATCGTTCAGCATCACCAGAGAAACCTTTGTTTGTTAATGTTGGCGATGAAATAAGCACAGGAACAGTACTTTGCATTATAGAAGCAATGAAATTGTTTAACGAGATTGAGTCTGAAGTATCGGGCCGTATAGTTAAAGTGCTTGTAGACAACGCCTCTCCTGTAGAATACGACCAGCCTTTGTTTTTAGTAGAACCTAAGTAATTTTGCTGATTTCGACGAATAAATGATTTCACCGATTAGATCTGTGTAATTGGAGCAATCGTTGCAATCTTAAAATCAAGATCATGTTTAAAAAGATACTCATAGCTAACCGTGGTGAAATTGCCTTGCGAATTATTCGCACCTGTAAAGAAATGGGCATCAAAACCGTAGCTGTATATTCAACCGCCGATCGTGAAAGCCTGCATGTGCGTTTTGCAGATGAAGCTGTATGTATTGGCCCGCCAGCAAGCCGCGACTCTTACCTTAACATACCTAATATCATCTCTGCGGCGGAACTTACCAATGCAGACGCTATACATCCTGGCTATGGCTTCCTGTCAGAGAATGCTAAGTTCTCCGCCATATGCGCCGAATACAACATCAAGTTTATTGGAGCTACTGCAGCGCAGATAAACGCTATGGGCGACAAAGCCTCAGCAAAAGAAACCATGAAGAAGGCCGGTGTGCCAACCATACCAGGCTCTGAAGGCTTACTTAGCGACATTAAACAAGGCATAACCATTGCCAATAAAATTGGTTATCCGGTTATATTGAAAGCTACAGCAGGCGGCGGTGGCCGCGGTATGCGTGTAGTTTGGAAGGATGCTGATTTTGAAAGCGCCTGGGACAGTGCACGTGCGGAATCAGGAGCTGCCTTTGGTAACGACGGCTTATATATGGAAAAGTACGTGGAAGATCCGCGTCACATTGAAATACAGGTTGTTGGTGACCAATATGGCAAAGTTTGCCATTTGTCAGAACGCGACTGCTCTATACAGCGCCGCCATCAAAAGTTGGTAGAGGAAGCTCCGTCTCCTTTCATGACCGAAAAGCTTCGCAAAAAAATGGGCGATGCAGCAATTAAAGGTGCTAAGGCGGTTAAATATGAGGGTGCCGGAACAGTAGAGTTTCTTGTAGACAAGAACAGGAACTTTTACTTTATGGAAATGAACACCCGTATACAGGTAGAGCACCCGGTTACTGAAGAGGTGATCAACTTTGACCTTATTAAAGAACAAATTAAGGTGGCTGCCGGCATTCCAATCTCAGGTAAAAACTATGAGCCTAGCATGTGTGCTATTGAATGCCGTATAAATGCGGAAGATCCTGCCAATAACTTCCGTCCGTCTCCCGGTAAAATAACCAACTTCCATTCACCGGGCGGCCACGGAGTAAGGGTAGATACGCATGTATACAGCGGCTACACAATTCCGCCCAACTATGATTCTATGATAGCAAAAGTTATTTGCGTTGCACAAACACGCGAGGAAGCGCTATCTACCATGGAACGTGCCTTAAGTGAATTTGTGATTGAAGGTATTAAAACCACCATTCCGTTCCATTTAAAACTATTGAAAGATCCTAACTTCCGTGCGGGTAACTTCACTACCAAGTTTATGGAAACGTTCGATTTTTAATACTTACACCTTTTCAGGATAAATTATAATGAAAGTATCATTCCTTCGTTCAGGAATGATACTTTTACACACCAATGAGCGATAACAAATTAATAAAGGCAATTAAAGAAAAGGGCCAAACCATGGAGGCCGAAATGTCATTCTTCGATCACCTCGAAGAACTCCGCTGGCATTTAATCCGTTCTGCAATTGCTATTGTTATTTTTACCATCGGAGCTTTTTATTTCTACGATTTTATATTTGACACCATAATTTTAGGTCCTAGCCGGCCTAACTTTTGGACCTATCGCATGCTTTGTAAGCTTGGCGATCTGCTCCACAGTGATGGTTTTTGTATTAACAAAATCAATATTCAGTTGATCAATACCGAAATGGCCGGTCAGTTCACACTGCAGGTTAACTCAGCTCTGCTGATTGGTATTACGCTAGGCTTTCCTTACCTGCTGTGGGAAGTGTGGCGGTTTGTTAGACCGGCCTTACACGAAAAAGAGCGGAAAGCCGCTAGTGGCTTTGTGTTTTATGCCAGTGGATTGTTTATTATCGGCATTTTGTTCGGGTACTACGTTATCACACCTGAGTCGGTAAACTTTCTATCCAGCTATACAATAAGTCCGCAGATTCAGAACCTGTTCGACATGGACTCTTACCTGTCATCCGTAGCAACGCTTACTTTAGCAACCGGGATTGTTTTCCAGTTACCAATACTTGTTTATATCCTTTCCAGTTTAGGAATACTTACACCAAAGTATATGAAGGCTGGTCGTCGCTATGCAGTGGTAGTAATACTTATTGTTTCTGCAATTATTACCCCTACTCCGGATATGCTTACCATGACTATAGTAAGTATTCCGCTGTTCATTCTTTACGAAGTGGGCATTGTAGTAGCCGGTGTTGTTGAAAAACGCAAACTAAAACGCGCGCAAGAAGACGGTCTCGCCTAGTCAGTTCCTAACAAAATATTTACGTTTGTCCTTGTATAAAAAGTATACATTTGGATAATGAACTCCGGAATTAAAATTGCAATAGGTGCCGATCATGCAGGCTATGAGTACAAACAGGCTATTCAGGCCATGTTCCCAGAAATTGAATTTAAAGATTTTGGTACCCACTCGGTAGAATCTGCCGATTACCCGGATTTTGCACATGCTGTAGCTTCGGCAGTGGAAAGCGGCGAATTTACATATGGCTTTTTACTATGTGGTAGTGCAAATGGTGTAGCCATGACAGCCAACAAGCACCAGGGAATTAGGGCAGCAATTTGCTGGAAACAAGATGTTGCAGTCCCTGCACGTACGCACAATAATGCCAATGTGCTTTGTATCCCTGCAAGACACGTCAGCCTTGATGAGGCAAAGAGCATCATAAAGACCTTTTTGACAGAAGAATTTGAAGGTGGCCGTCACGCGCGTCGCGTAGATAAAATTGGCTGCTAATAGAACAATTATCAATTTAAATTAAATGAAGAAAGCATCATTATTAATGACCGCAGTAGCATTTGCAGCCAGCGCATGCGCGCAGCAGAATGCCACAGCGGTTAAGTACGGAAAACTTATTACCGCAGACGATTCTAAAAAGCATTTGAGCATTTTGGCCTCTGATGAATTTGAAGGCCGCGAAACCGGCAAGCCGGGCGCAGAGAAAGCAGCAAATTACATAGCCGGTGAGTTTAAGAAAATGGGTTTACAGGCTCCTGTAAAAGGTTCATACTTTTTAGATATACCATTAGCTGAGAGCAAGTTTAATGTAAATGCTTTTAGCATCAACGGACAGACCTTTGCAAACTGGACAGACTTTTTTGTACGGGGCAGCTTTGCGGATAAAACACTGAACGCAACTGACATCGTTTACGTTGGTTATGGTTCAGCAGAAGAGATTGCCGGCACCAGCCTTGCAGGTAAGATAGTTTTGTTGATTAACGAAGACAAGCCGGTTGCGGGCACTAAAACAAATACCAGCTACCGTGCAACTCCGGCCCGCCAGGCAATTCTTAAAGCTATACGCGATCAAAAGCCTGCGCTGATACTTGCTGCTAATGGGGAGTTAAGCGCCTTATTAAAGCGTTTTGGCGGCCAGAACCCAAGCGGTGGATCATCTATCGCTATCAAACGGGCGCAGGACGCCAATGCTCCAACGCCGGTATTCAACGTAACCACTGCTGTTGCAGATGCTTTGTTAAAATCGACAGGAAAAACTTACGAAGAATTAAAAACGGCAACGGCTGCAGGTAAACAAACACAAACAGTTAAAGCTGCTGTGAACGTTGCTTACGCTACCGAGTACAAGGACGTAAAAGCTGTTGATGTACTAGGATACCTGCCTGGTTCTGACGCTAAGCTTAAAGACGAAGTTTTGGTTATATCAGCACATTATGACCATATCGGTTTAGTTACTAAGCCTGGTGCCACTGATAAAGTGAACAATGGTGCCGATGATGATGGTTCGGGAACTACCGGTATGCTGGAAATTGCACAGGCATTTGCAAAGGCAAAAAAAGACGGTAAAGGCCCACGCCGCAGTATTCTTTTCCTTGGCAACGTTGGTGAAGAAAAAGGCTTATTGGGTTCTGAATGGTACTCAGATCATCCTGTATTCCCATTGGCAAACACCATTGCCGACCTTAACATAGACATGATCGGCCGTGTTGGTCAGGAATATTTGAACAATCCTGATTCTGCTAACTATGTTTATCCAATCGGCTCAGCAATGTTGAGCACCGAGCTGCATAAAATTGGTGAAGATGCAAATAACACGTACACCAAATTAAAATTAGATTACAAGTATGATGATTTGAATGACCCTAACGATTTCTACCATCGTTCTGACCATTATAATTTTGCCCGTTATGGCGTTCCAATCATTTTCTACTTCAACGGTGTACATGCTGATTACCACCAACCGGGCGATGAAGTTAGTAAGATCAATTTCCCGTTATTAGCTAAACGTGCGCAACTGGTGTTTTTTACCGGCTGGGAACTGGCTAACCGTGATACCCGTCCCGTTGTTGACGGCAAAAAATAGCAACCATTCACTTTGAAATAAAAATAGCGGCCACAAGCCGCTTTTTTTATTACGCAGTACGTCAACACGTTATTAAGATGCGTACCTTCGAGTACATCTTAAATTAAACACCCTCCTATGAATGTCGAGGTTTTTGAACGACCTACAAATTACGTTACCAAAAAGATGAAATTTGCTCCGGTACTTACTATACCTAACGGAGTAACCGACGTCAGTTTTTACGAAAAGGCCTTTGGTGCGTTTGAACTACGAAGGTTTGGTAATGATGACGGGAGCGTACACGTTGCTGAATTTCAACTCGATGAGGATACGTTATTTCACCTGCACGAATCAACAAACCGCTCATCTCAATCACCATCAAGCGCCGGTACAACCACTGTTACTATAGGCTTATTTGTTGATGATGTAGATGCTTTTATGGAAAAAGCAAAAGCAGCGGGTGCGGTTGTTGTTTCACCTGCGCAGGATTATGATTATGGCTACCGTCAGGGTAACGTGGTAGATCCATTTGGTCACAACTGGCAAATTCAAAAAGCAATCTAATTGGATATGGAAGAACAGGAGCCAATTTTCAAACATGGCAAAATATGCTATGTTGAGATACCCGCGCTTGATATTGATCAAGCTATAACATTTTATAGGAAAGTATTCTCCTGGGAAATACGCACAGATAACCAGGGTAACGCCAACTTTGATGATGGGACAGGGGGAGTTAGCGGAATGTGGTTTAAAGTAGACGAGCCGGTAACTACTTCCGGAATGCGTGTTTCTATAATGGTAGATGATGCACAGCAAACCCTTGATGATATTGTAGCTGCAGGAGGATCGATAATAGAGACGTTTGATCCCCAGTCAGATATTCCTATTGCACGCTTTGCCGATCCCAGCGGCAATGCTTGGACAATCTACCAGCATGGTAGCGAATAAGTTCAAATTTCCCTCCGTTATTAAAGGGTTAGGCATTTAACTTATCTTTGCGTATGCGCTTTGATATCATTTCTGTTTTGCCCGGTCTGCTGGAGAGTCCTTTTGCCCATTCTATTTTGCAGCGTGCGCAAAAAAAAGGAATATCAGAGATAGTTGTGCACAACTTGCGTGATTATGCAGCCGGTAAGCAAAAAAGCGTCGACGATTACCCGTATGGCGGAGGAAGCGGCATGGTAATGACGATCCCTCCGTTTGCTGCATGTATAGAAAAGCTAAAGAGCGAGCGGGAATACGATGATATTATATTTATGTCGCCGGATGGTGAAACGCTCAATCAAAAAATAGCTAACCAACTATCTATTAAAAAGAATATTATTATCCTTTGCGGGCACTATAAAGGAATAGACCAACGCATACGCGATATTTATGTAACCCGGGAGGTTTCTATCGGAGATTACGTTCTTTCAGGCGGCGAACTGCCTGCAGCCGTTTTGGTTGACGCCGTAGTGCGGCTGATTCCCGGGGTATTATCTGACGAAACATCTGCGCTTTCGGATTCATTCCAGAACGATCTTCTTGATGCTCCTGTTTATACCCGGCCTGCCGATTGGAATGGGCACAAAGTACCAGATATACTGCTAAGCGGCAACACACCTGAGATAGAAAAGTGGCGCTTTGAACAAGCTATAGAAAGAACAAAAGTAAGGCGGCCGGATCTTCTGGAGTAGATGGGTTTAATAATGAAAAAACCTGCTCAAGTAACGTCCAGGTGCATTGCCACGAAAACACTGTTGCTCACACTAATTAGCAAGCAGAATGTTAGGAAAGTGATAAATGTTTAAATTTTTTAAACTTGCTTTTTTATTTCAGAAAAAATCCCTATTATTGCACTCCGATTTTTACGGGTTAAAAGTCGCTTTAAGAGCTAAAAATCATGGATTTAGTAAAATTTGTAGAAGAGCAATCAGTAGTAAAAAATCAATTTCCCGCTTTTAAGGCAGGTGATACTGTTAGCGTACATTATAAAATTAGAGAAGGAAACAAAGAACGTGTTCAGGTTTACCAGGGCGTAGTTTTGCAGCGCAACAGCGTTGGCAACAGCGAAACCTTTACTGTTCGCAAAGTGTCTAACGGCATTGGTGTAGAGCGTATATTCCCTTTTAACTCACCAAATATTGATAAAATAGAGGTGAACAGCGTTGGTAAAGTTCGCCGCGCTAAATTGTACTACCTGCGTGCCCTTACCGGTAAAGCAGCCCGTATCAAATCTAAAAGAGTTTAATTTACATTTTTGTATATTGAGGCCTCACTGCAACAGCAGTGGGGCTTTTTGTTTTATACGGTCTGTTGCTGATGAAGAAGTTTTTTAGCGTACTTAGTTTTCTGTTTATCAGTGCCTTCGTTTACGGGCAAAACCTCACAGGCAAATGGCTGGGCGAACTTCCTCAAAACAATAAAGAAATAAAATTTAAGCTCGAGCTAGACATCTTGCAAACAGGTAAGGAACTTACCGGATCGTCCACCTTTGTTACTGCAGATAATCATACCGTGGTATTTGCACTTAAAGGGAAAGTTGACGGTAGAAACATAACCCTGGATGAGTTTAAAGCTATAAGCTGCCAATGTGAAGATGGTAAGTATGACTTTTGCCTTAAGAAAATGCGTGGCACTTTCCATGTGGACTCGCTGAAAGCAACGTTCGTTATTGATGGCACCTGGACAAGTGATCTTTCTTATAATGGTAAAGAATACCTGAAAAGCGTTTGTGCGCCTGGCTTGTTTACTATCGTTCGGCCGGCTTTTATTCGACCACTGGATGGCTACTATCGTAAGAATAACATCGCCAATTCTACTAAGGTAACCGGGTATGCCGGTATAAGGGAGACCGATGCTGTATTTGCCAGGCGTATCTGGAGAGAGATAGACCTTCGTAAAAAAGTAAATCAATATATGGCTTCTCCAAAAAGGCGGTTAATAGATGTATTGCTTTCGGCTATTGATGCCCGCGATATATTCGCCTACGATGCTGTTGACTCAAAAACCAACCCGGGAGGCGATGGCTTTATCACCAGGTTAACTGCAGAACAAGCCCGAAGTAAACTTTCCGACAGCAGCGTAGTTGATATTTTCGACAAGAAAACTGGAGATAAAGTAGGGTCTAAAGTGGTTGCCGGTGAATTCAACCCAGATGAAGTAGTTAAATTTAGGCTAAAGGAGGATTGGTTGTTTGATAAGCAACGTGGTGTTTTTGAGCCAAGAATTGTGGGCATCGCGCCGTTGATAAAAATCAAAACCGTTGTAGATGTAACAAATGCCGAATATCAGCCTGCATTTTGGATATACTTTCCAGAGGCACGCAGTGTGCTTGCTACTAAGGAAGCCATAAACCGTAATAACGATGCAACTGGGTTAAGCTATGATGATGTATTTATGAAGCGATTATTCAGCAGCTACATTGTAAAGCAAAGCAACGATAAGGATGAACGCATACGCGATTATACTCAGGGCGTAGACAGGCTGTATGAGTCTGACCGTATAAAGAAAAACCTAATGAACTGGGAGCTTGGATTGTGGGCTTACTAGTCAAATGCTTACTCTAACTTCACTCTTTCTTTTTAGGCCTTGCAAATCTCTCTCTCGGTGGCCTTTTAGCCTGCGGTTCTTTGCGGGCTTTAGCGGGTGCTTCATGTTCTACAACCATCGTCGGCTCGCCGTGTTCGTTAGATAATTCAGCCTCAACTGGGTTAACAAAATCGGGAATCTCTACTACGTCGGGCACTTCGTCAATATCAATAAAGTTGCCTACAGTTGGCAATTCTGCAAGTACGGTGCGGCCACCTTTCACAACATCATTTATATTGACGTTCACTTTAGAGTTCAGCGGAAGAAAAATATCCACCCGCGAACCAAATTTAATAAAACCGAACTGGTGGCCTTGTAGTACCTCGTCGCCTTGCTTTACATACCAAACAATGCGCCTGGCTAGCGCGCCTGCAATCTGACGGAATAGTACGGCTACGCCTTCGCTATTCTCGGTAACTATAGTGGTACGCTCGTTCTCGGTAGAAGATTTAGGATGCCATGCAACCAAATACTTTCCCGGATGATATTTGAAGTATTTAATAACGCCGCTGATTGGGTTGCGGTTGATGTGTACATTAATTGGCGACATGAATACAGATATCTGTATACGTTTATCTTTAAAGAATTCAGTTTCTTCGGTTTCTTCAATAACTACTACTTTACCATCTGCAGGGCAAAGCACTTGTGTCTCTGCAGCATTTATAGCAAGTATAGGGCTGCGGAAGAATTGTAAGATGATGAAGAACAGCATTGCCGATAAGATATACACGATCCATTTAATGGTGTGCGCGTCCGGAAAGTAAAACTGAAGTAACGCGTTCACTATAAAAATGAAAAGCACGCATAAGGCTATTGAGGTGTACCCCTCTTTATGAATCGTCATTTAATATATTGTCTTATGTGGTTATCTATTACAAAGTTAAGGTTTCACAACAAAGTATAGGTAAGTATATACAATTGGTGCAGCTATTAAGAGTCCGTCAAAACGGTCGAGCAATCCACCGTGACCGGGAAGTATACCGCCAGAATCTTTTATGTTGATACTTCTCTTAAACATTGACTCCACCAGGTCGCCTAAAGTGCCAAAGCAGCCGATAATTATTCCTACGGACATCCATTGCTTCCATTCCAACTCTGTAAAGTAGCGACTTAATACATAGCCCACCAAAGCAGCAACTACAACACCACCTATAAAACCTTCCCATGTTTTTTTAGGTGAGTGTCGTTCAAAAAGCTTAGTACGGCCAAAAGCACGGCCCACCAGGTATGCGCCGGTATCGTTAGACCAAAGCATCAGCAGGAAGCCCAACGGAAAGTGAAAATTAAAGCTACCCTGTACGTATGCTAATGCATGAAAGAACGTAAACGGCAGGCATACTAATATCAACCCTATTAACGTGTAGGCTATATTGTTAAACGGAGATACCGAAATCTTGAACAATTCGGCTATAAAAATCCCGCTAATGCTAAACGTGAGCAGTAAAGACAGTTTATAAGCCAATGGATTGTTGTTGTACGTAATAAATGCAAACACACCGTAAATAAATGCGGCATTAACAAATCCTGCCAGGCGGTTAGGTTCTATACCACTTTTAATGTTCAGTCCGTAAAACTCGTGCAGGCAGAGCAGAGTGAGTATAAGGTAAAAAGCCCCGAAGGTGTAATGGCCCAAAAGTACCGAGGCAAGCATTACAATTATAAAAAAGAAGCCTGTGATGGCGCGTGTCTTCATGTATTAATTTGATTCAGTATCATCAGCTCAATGGCTTCGCTAAAGTCCTCCTTGTGAATGTAAACCTCTATATCGCCAAAAGCCTGATGCGACGATGCCTGCCTGTTGAGCAAAACAGCGTCAATATGGTGCCCGGTAAGCATCTGCTTAACAATTTCTGACTGATAAAAGTTGGATGAGGTAAAAATCTTAACCCAATTCTTTTCCATTTAGTTCAGTGCCGGCTTTTTGCCCTGGGCAACGTTCTTATAAACTAACAGCAAAAGTATAACAATTATCAGGCTAAATAAATAGCCCGGCGCATTAAAAGTGTGCGAGTCGTCGGGGTTTAGCTTAATTTTCTTGTGCTGAAATAAATATGTTACAATAACAGCCGTTCCGTTATTAATAAAATGGGCCCAAACAGCAGGCCATATACTGCCGCTGTATGCCACAAAATAGCCAAATAAACCGCCTAGCAGCATGCGCGGTAAAAATCCGAAAAACTCCATGTGGAACGCGCTGAACAATGCTGCCGTTATCCATATAGCTGCATGAGTATTGCCGGTCCATCTCAGCATAATAGTCTGCAGCACTCCTCTAAACATGAACTCCTCGGCAATAGCAGTAAGTAAGCCTACCAGAAATAGGTTCTTCAGCATATCACCTATACTATCCATTCTCAGTATAGCTTTGGTAAGCTTTTGTGCCTGTTGCTCGCTGCTGCGCATCCAGTCTTCAATACCCTTTAAAAATTTAGGCAATACCATTTGTTGATTGATGTTGCTAAGTGCCTCTACCAACGGTGCCGAAATCAGCATAACTACAAAAACTATTATCATTAACAACCAGGGAAACTGTACGGTAGGTTTAAGATAAGTTGTGGTGTCTTTAGCTGAAAACCGGGCAAATATCAAAGGGGCTATAAAAAGTGGAACCGTAGTGCTAATGATTTGCAGCAGGTATAAGGCTCGGGTTGAGTCCGGATCCGAGAAGTCCATTCGGCTTATCTGCATTACCGGCGCCATGCCGTAAATAGCTGCTACAATACCAAGCGCTATAAAGTTAAAAAGCAGTACAATGCCTATTGACATCAGCGTAAATATCAAAAATTGAAGTGCCGGTGACTGTTGATTATCAGCGCTTTTTACCATTTAGCGTATTTTTCGTAATTTTGCACGAATATAATCTATGTCGGTACAAATTGGAAATATTGATCTGGGCGAATTCCCGCTGCTGCTAGCACCTATGGAAGATGTGAGCGATCCGCCTTTCAGGTATGTGTGTAAGCAAAACGGCGCGGATATGATGTACACCGAGTTCATCTCTTCGGAGGGATTGATACGTGACGCAGCTAAGAGTCGGCAAAAGCTGGATATATTCGAATATGAACGCCCGATAGGTATCCAGATATTCGGCAGTGATATTGAGCACATGCGCGAGGCTACCGAGATCGCTACGCAGGCAAAGCCCGATTTGATGGACATAAATTATGGCTGCCCTGTTAAACAGGTAGCATGTCGTGGCGCTGGCGCAAGCTTGTTGCAGGATGTTGATAAGATGGTAGCCATGACAAAAGCCGTTGTGGAGGCTACACATTTGCCGGTAACTGTGAAAACACGCCTGGGATGGGACGATAACACCAAGAATGTATATGAGGTAGCCGAACGCTTGCAGGATGTTGGCATTAAAGCGCTTACTATACACGGGCGTACCCGATCGCAGATGTATAAAGGAGAGGCCGATTGGCGTTTGATACGTGATATCAAGAAGAACCCAAGGATACAGATCCCCATTTTTGGTAACGGTGATATTGATTCTCCTGAAAAGGCTGCGGCGTGGCGCATGGAGTACGAAGTAGATGGAATGATGATTGGTCGTGCAGCTATCGGATATCCATGGATCTTCAGGGAGATAAAACACTTCTTCAAAACCGGCGAGTACCTTGATAAGCCTACAATAGCTGAGCGTATAGACGTTTGCCGTACCCATCTTATTAAATCAATGGAGTGGAAGGGGCCAAGAACAGGTATTTTTGAGATGCGCCGCCATTATAGCAATTACTTTAAAGGCGTGCCTGACTTTAAAGAGTTTAGGATGAAACTTGTTACGGCTGCAACCGTAGAAGAAATAGAGGAGATATTAGCCCAGGTAGATAAAAAATATGCCTTAGAGATGGCTTAATATTTGTTTCCATCGTATATATTTGACACAAAGAGATTTATCACAATGGCTACTACAATAACTGAAGGTGTTAAAGTTTCAGTTGAAACAATATACCAACCCGAATATTCTAACCCTGCTAACGATCATTTTATGTTCGCTTATCGGGTTGTTATTGAAAATTTGGGTAATTACGCAGTCCGCCTCATTAGCAGGCACTGGCATATTTTTGATTCTAACGGAGCCAAGCGTGAAGTAGAAGGGGAGGGCGTTGTAGGCCTGCAGCCAATAATTGAGCCTGGTAACTCCCACGAATACGTATCAGGCTGTAATTTAAAAACAGATATGGGCAGCATGAAGGGAGAGTATCAAATGGAGCGTTTGCTGGATCATTCACTATTTAACGTACAAATACCCGAATTTTATCTGATAGCTCCTTACAGGTATAATTAAAAATAATATTAAAAAATAAAAGGCTGCCTGAATAACCAGGCGGCCTTTTATTTTTTACCACATGTGTTAATCCCTTCTATTACTCAGAAAGGATGCATAGTATACCAATGTTGCCAGCGAGCCCAGTGCCGCAACTACATACGTCATAGCGGCCCACCAAAGCGCATCCTTGGCTTGTGTGTGCTCATTACTGGTTTGCATTACCGAATAGTTGTTGTTTAACCAAGCCAATGCACGGTTACTGGCATCAAACTCTACTGGCAGGGTAATAAAGCTAAAAAGTGTTACTAACGCCAGCGCCGCTACTCCAATTGCGAGCACGTATGGGCTACCGGAAAAAATTAGCAGCATTACGCCTATCATGATGGTCCATTGTGTAAGGGTTGATGCCACATTAACAACAGGAACCAACGTTGACCGCAAGCTGAGCCAACTGTAAGCTTTTGCATGTTGCACAGCATGCCCGCACTCATGAGCTGCAACAGCTGCAGCAGCCACGCTACGGCTGTGGTAAACATCCGGACTAAGATTAACAGTTTTGTCAGCAGGATTGTAGTGGTCGGTAAGCTGCCCTTCAACCGAAATAACACGAACATCGTAAATGCCGTTGTCTTTTAGCATACGCTCAGCAACGTCTTTTCCCGACAAGCCTGAAAGTAAAGGCATTTCAGCATATTGCCTGAATTTGCTTTTAAAGCGCATTTGTACAAAAAAACTGATGAGCGCGATAACAATCATGAGCAGCCAGGCAGAGCCCGGTGCTATAAAAGCCAGTATGAATGATAAGTTTAACATTGCTCTATATTTATTAAGGGATGTATTTCAAAAAGTATTCCATCTTAAAGGAAGAAGCCACACTGCTGTTAGCTTTTGCGCTTTTACTTTTTACATTTGATGAGTATGGATGGGGCAAACTTTTCTTATTGGGAGCGTACGGCTTTTACTGGCAATGCAGATGTTATTGTAATTGGCAGTGGGCTGGTTGGCTTAAGTGCGGCCTTGCATCTAAAGCAATGCGAACCTGAGCTGAAGGTGTTGGTGCTGGAAAGAGGTTTTTTGCCAAGCGGCGCTAGTACAAAAAATGCTGGTTTTGCGTGTTTTGGGACGGTTTCTGAACAATTAGAAGCTTTAAAGCATGCTCCGGAGGAAG
Source organism: Mucilaginibacter terrenus (assembly GCF_003432065.1). Classification (NCBI taxonomy): domain Bacteria; kingdom Pseudomonadati; phylum Bacteroidota; class Sphingobacteriia; order Sphingobacteriales; family Sphingobacteriaceae; genus Mucilaginibacter; species Mucilaginibacter terrenus. Next base: position 317,687 of record NZ_QWDE01000002.1, read on the forward strand.
AGGTAGCACGTTTAGCGGCTTATAAATGGAAGGGATTACATCGTTTAAGAAAAAATCTGGGTGATGCTAATATAGACTACCAGCAGCACGGAGGAAACGAGATTTTCTTCGCTGAACAAAAGAGCCATGCGGAAGAATGCATAGATAAAATTAGCTTGTTAAATAACTTGCTAAGGAATGCCATCGGTGCTACTGACATTTATTCAGTTGCAAACAGCAAGATTTCCGATTTTGGCATAAAAGGCGTAAGCCACATGATCTACAACGCGTTTGAGGGGCAGCTGCATACCGGGAAAATGATGCGCACATTGCTTAACCGGGTTTATGCTGAGGATATTATGGTACTCAATAATTGTGAGATCAATACGATTGATGAGGACAGTAGCGGCATTTTACTGCAAACCTCAAATGGTTTATTCAAGTCAACCAAGGTCATAGTGGCTACAAACGCATTCGTCAACCAACTTTATCCGGAACTGGATGTAGTGCCCGGCCGGGGGCAGGTACTAGTTACAAAGCCGGTACAAGGCTTAAAACTAAAAGGGACCTATCACTTCAACGAAGGATACTATTATTTTCGCAATATTGATGGGCGTGTGCTATTTGGCGGTGGCCGAAACCTCGACTTTAAAGATGAAGAGACACATCAGTTTGGCCATACGGATGTTGTGCGCCAAAGCTTGCTAACCTATTTGAAAGATAACATCCTCCCCGATCAACCGTTTGAGGTGGAGCAATGGTGGAGTGGTATTATGGGGTTTGGTGGCGATATAAGCCCAATAGTAAAGCAAGTAAAGCCTAACGTTTTCTGCGCTGTCAGGTGCAATGGCATGGGAGTAGCCATGGGTAGCCTGGTTGGTGAAGAAGTTGCCGATCTGCTGCTCAAAAGCTGATTACAATAACGTTATCAATCGCTCCAGCGCCATTCCCCTCGAGCCCTTAATTAGAACGGTAGCGTTAGTTACTGGATTGCTCTTCAATCCCGCAATAGCATCTTCAGCGGTTAAATAGAAAGTGCTGCTAGTTATTCCTGCCCCGTTGACTTCCGTTTGCTGGCTAGCAAAATCTTGGCCGATGAAAATACGTTCCTGTACATCTGCGTCAAGGGCCTTTTTAATTACCGCTGTATGTTCTTCAGCTGATTCTTCACCCATTTCAAACATATCTCCCAAAATAAGTACTTTACGCGCAGCTGCCATCTTATCTAAATTGTCAATGGCCACAAACATGCTGCTGGGGTTGGCATTGTACAGATCGCAGATAAGGGTATTTGTTGCAGTTTGCACTATTTGAGACCGGTTGTTTGTAGGATGATAGCCTGCAATACCATCGTTTATCTCGGCGGTACTCATTCCAAATGTTGCTCCTATGCAAATGGCGACCAGTATATTATCTATATTATAGGCACCTGTGAGGTTAGATGCAATGGTAAAGCTTTCACCACAAAACTTGTCCTTCCAATCTACTACCAAAAATGGTGAATTGTCAACCAGCTTACCACTGATAAGGTTTCTTTCGTCATCGTTTTTGCCGTAGTAAATTGCATTGGTGAGTCCACGCTCTTGCTGCATGGATAAGAGAATGGCATCATCACTATTGATGAAAGCTATTCTTCTGTTATCTGTAGTGTCTTCCGGTTGCATATTGACAAGATAGTCGTACATCTCGCCTTTCCCTTTCTTCACACCTTCTACACCGCCAAATCCTTCAAGGTGCGCCTTACCCACGTTTGTTATTAACCCGTGAGTAGGCTGAGCTATGGTACACAAAAACGCAATCTCTTTTTGGTGATTAGCCCCCATTTCAACTATGGCCATCTCGTGGGCAGTACTAATGCTTAACAAAGTTAAAGGTACCCCAATGTGGTTGTTAAGATTGCCGATTGTAGCAAGCGTTTTGTATCGCTGCGACAAAACAGCGTTTATTAACTCCTTGGTGGTGGTTTTCCCGTTGCTGCCTGTAAGCGCTATTACAGGTATATCTAACAAGCTACGATGATAAGCCGCAAGGTGCTGCAACGCTGTTAAGCCATCCTCTACCAATAGGTAACGTTCGTCTAAAGCATACTCCGGGTTGTCGATTACTGCGTAAGCAGCACCAGCTTCTATAGCCTTTTCGGCAAAAGTGTTGGCGTCAAACTTATCACCTTTAAGCGCGAAGAACAAACTGCCGGGTGCTATCTTCCGTGTGTCGGTACTAATAACAGGGTGCCTTTGGTATATAGCGTATAGGTCTGGGATGGTTATCATAATTGCGCTGCTTTAAATTTGTAATAAGCCACAACGGCCTTAATTTCACAGTACGTGTAATCATCGCCTAATGCTTCTTTTAATGGAGCAAGGCGCTCATTTCCATAATTATCTATTACGTCCTTAATGGCTGGTATTTTATTCTCATCAACAAATGTATGTACATCAAGTTCGCCTGTTTGTATAAAAATAGTAAGATGCGATTCTATCGTGATAGGAGAAAGGCTCCTTGCAGAAGCTATTTCGGCCACGGTGTTGCCAAGTCGAAAAAGTTCCAGGCTTACTTTAGCCGTTTCGGGAACCTTATCGATTTTGAGTTTACGGACAGGTTTTGCTGCTTTCAAGTTAATGCGCGACTCTAGTCCGTTCGCTTTACTGTAGCCAGTTATTACCTGCAGAAACTCTCTGCCGTATCTTGCCAGTTTAATATCGCCAAAACCAGAGATCTGCCTCAGTTCCTCCATCTTCTGCGGCAGGTAGGTCGCCATCTCTTGCAAACCGGCATCAGAAAGGATAATGTACGGTGCTACATTTTCCAGCTGCGCCATGTCGTAGCGCATTTTCCGGAGATCGGCCAGGAGCTGTGGTTCAAATTCTAGTGTGGCCGCATTACGTTCTTCTATGGTTTGTGAAGAGATCAGCTCTACTTTTTCCGTACCCTTTAGCACCAGTTCACTTTTAGGGGTAAGTTTTAAGGATACGTACTCATCATCGGTAACGCGTAAATAGCCTTGTGCTATAAGTTCACGCATATAGCGCTGCCAGTCAGCTTTGCTGATATCGGCACCTGCGCCGAAGGTTTTAAGTTGTTTATGCTCCTCCCGTATCTTTTCGGCTTTTGAACCGCGCAGGAAATCAATAATATAATTTACCCCGAAACGCTCTTTTAACCTGACCACGGCAGATAAAGCTTTTTGCGCGATGAGTGTACCGTCAAATTTCTCAAATTCGCTGAGGCAATAGTCGCAGGAGCCGCAATTATCGGGGAACTGCTCATCAAAATAGTTGAGTAAATACTGCCTGCGGCAGGCATGCAGCTGGCAGTAGTTTACCATATCGTCCAGCTTCTTTAGCATTATGGCGCTTTGCTGTGGGTTGTCATCAACCATAGCAAAACGCTTCAGTTTTACTGCATCGCCGGGTGAATACAGTAGCAGGGCGTCTGATGCAAGTCCGTCCCTACCTGCGCGGCCGGTTTCCTGGTAATACCCTTCGATATTTTTGGGCAGATCGGCATGTACTACGTAACGCACATTAGACTTGTTGATACCCATGCCAAAGGCAATTGTGGCCACCATTATCCTGACATCGTCCCGCAGGAATGCCTCCTGATTTTTGGCTTTTACCTCGTGGGTAAGCCCGGCATGGTATGCTTCTGCTGCAAAGCCTGCACGTTTAAGGTCATCTGCGAGTTCTTCGGTAGATTTGCGGGAAAGGCAGTAAATAATACCGGACTCTTCCCTTCGCTCGTTCAGGAAGTTGGTGAGCTGCTGCAGGCTGTTCTTTTTTGGGATAACACGATACGTGATGTTCTCGCGGTTAAAAGAGGAAACAAAAACCGCCGGATGGTTCAGGTTAAGTTTATCAAGGATGTCTTTCTGAGTCAGCTTGTCTGCCGTAGCGGTAAGGGCAATTACAGGCACATCGGGGAACTCCGTTTTTAAACCTGCAAGCATAAGATACTCCGGCCTAAAGTCGTGTCCCCACTGAGATATACAGTGCGCTTCATCAATAGCTATCTGTACTACGTTAAGCGTCTTTAAAAAAGTCATTAACCTGCTTTCGGCACCAAATAAACGCTCCGGTGCTATATATAGCAGCCGTAGTTGGTTGTTTTGGAGCTGCAGCGCTATATCGCGTTGCTCTTCCGGCGACTGGCTGGAGTTGAGGAACGCGGCAGGTATACCGCTTAGGTTAAGGCTGTCTACCTGGTCCTTCATCAGGGCGATAAGCGGCGAGATCACCACTGTTAGCCCGTTCAGCAGCACTGCAGGCAATTGGTAGCAAATAGATTTACCACCGCCTGTCGGCATTAACACCATTACGTCGCGTTTATCCAGCACATGGTTAATGATGGCTTCCTGCGAATGCCTGAACTGTGTGTACCCGAAATATTTTTTAAGCGCTGCTAAAGGTTCCATTTGCCGTTACAAATGTGCATTTTTTTGAAGCATTGCTGATAAGATGTTTACTACAAAGTGTTTCGGTTGAAAGCGAAACACCCGAAACACCCTCCTTTTGTAAAATCCTATTAATGAGGTAATTGTATTTTTGGCCGAAACAAACCGAAACAGTAGAAAAGCTTTACTTGAACTTTATAAGCTGTTGTAGATAAGTGTGTTGTTGAGTTTTAAAGCTTTTTAATTTGTATAGCGAAACAGTTAAAAAGTAAAACAATCCGAAACAGTAAATTTCATTATAGTTCGAATTGGTCTTAGTAAACGCTTGTTGCCGTCATCACGCAAAAAGACTGTAGCGGCAGTGTTGTTCTGTAAAAATCTCGTTTAAAGTGGCTTGTTTTGGCATTTAGTAGTTATCGACAAAAGAATTTAATTGCTTTTATTATTAGATTAGCCATTGCATCACTCCTTAATTATATAAATATGATGAAAAGGCTACTTTTTGCTTTTACCGCACTCGTTTTTACGGCATCAACCTACGCGCAGAGCATACAATCTCCTGCGGAGTTCCTGGGTTACCAGCTTGGAGAGCAGTTTACCCCACATTACCGCATTGTAGAATACTTTAAATATGTAGCGCAGGCATCTAAAAATGTAAAACTGCAACAATTTGGTACTACAAACGAAGGGCGCCCGCAGCTGGCCATGTTTATAGCATCTAACGAGAATATTGGCCGATTGGAAGATATCCGTCATAACAATCTGAAGCTTGCAGGTATGGAAAGCGGAACGGCAAACCTTGTTAACGCGCCGGTGATACTCTGGCTCAGCTATAACGTACACGGTAACGAGCCTGCATCCAGCGAAACAGCTATGTGGACGCTATATGATCTGGTGAACCCGGCGAACGCTCAAAATAAAGAATGGCTTAAGAATATGCTGGTGGTGATAGATCCCTGCTTAAATCCGGATGGTCGCGACCGTTACGTTAACTTCTATAACTCAGTAAAAGCAGGCAAACCAGACCCTACGCCAACCGCGCGCGAACACGCTGAGCCCTGGCCTGGTGGAAGGGTAAACCATTACTACTTTGACCTTAACCGCGACTGGGCATGGCAGGCGCAAAAAGAAACGCAGAATCGCGTTGGCCTGTATAACCAATGGCTACCCGAGGTGCATGTTGATTACCACGAGCAAGGCTACAACGCGCCTTATTATTTTGCACCTGCTGCAGAACCCTTTCATAAAGATATTACGCAATGGCAGCGAGATTTTCAGGTGACCATTGGAAAGGGTAACGCAAAAGATTTTGATAAGAATGGCTGGATGTACTTTACCAAACAGATATTTGATCTGCTGTACCCATCTTATGGCGATACCTACCCGTTGTACAATGGCGCAATAGGCATGACCTACGAACAAGGCGGTATTGGCGCGGGGCTTGCCGTGCAAACCCGCAGCGGCGATACACTTACCCTTGTGCAACGCGTGGCACATCACCATTCTACCAGCATCAGCACTATACAAACGGTATCAGCAAACGCTTCAAAGCTTTTAAGCGAGTTCAAGAAGTTTCATGATAATGGGATCGCCAATCCTCCCGGAGAGTTTAAGACCTACGTTGTGAAGAACGATAATAACGAGAAGACACGCAAACTGGCCGAAATGCTTAGCCGCAATGGTATAAAATTTGGTTACGGGTTGTCTTCAAAAAGCGTTACCGGGTTTGATTATTTTACCGGTAAAACCGAAACGGCCAGTGTAGATGGCAATGACCTGGTGATTAATGCAGCGCAATCTAAAGCTGTATTATTAAATGTGTTAATGGAGCCTAAAACCTTTATTGCAGATTCGGCCACTTATGATATTACTGCCTGGGCGCTCCCTTATGCTTTCGGGCTGCGGGCTTATGGCTTAAAGGAGTCGTTAAAACCGGCAACTACCTCCTGGAATGTTATTAAACCACAAGCACTTACTAATACTAAGGCTTACGCTTATGTATCTGCATGGCAGTCCATTGCTGATGTTAGGTTCCTGTCGGCATTGTTAAAGAAGGGTATAAAAGTGCGGTACGCAGAACAACCGTTCGAATCAGCCGGGAAAAAATTCATGGCGGGTTCGCTGCTTATCACCAAAGCCGGGAACGATCGTGCAGACTTTGACCAGGTGGTTACTTCAACCGCTGCCGAAATGGAGCACGAACTTACACCTTTGACATCCGGCTTTGTGGACAAGGGTTATGACATAGGATCGGATATGGTACACTACATCAAACAGCCCCGGGTAATGCTGGTGGCCGGTGATGGTGTGAACTCAGAGTCGATGGGAGAGGTGTGGCACTTGTTTGAACAACAGATAGGCTATCCTATAAGCCTTGTGCGCTACCAGGACCTTAACCGCACCAAAATAGCAGACTTCGACGTAGCTATTTTTGCAGATGGGCGTTATGATAATTTCCCGTCAGACAAATTACAAAGCTGGATACGAGATGGTGGCAGGTTAATAGCAATGGAAAACGCCGTATCGTTGTTGGCCGACAAAAAAGACTTTGGGCTGAAACGTAAAGAAGATAAAAAGGATGAAAAAGCTAAAGATAAACAGCAGCAAACCAAGTTGTATGCCAACCGGGAGCGTGAAGCTATCTCATCAAACATCCCGGGTGCTATTTACAAGCTTAACCTTGATAATACACATCCCCTGGGTTTCGGCTTGCCAAACTTTTACTACACGCTTAAGATGAACGACCAGATATACGACTACTTTGGCGACGATGACGGATGGAACGTTGGTACTTTAAAGGGCAACGCGTATGTATCCGGCTTTGTGGGTGCCGAAACCAAAAAGAAAATGGCAAATGGTATGGTGATCGGCGTTCAGGAAATGGGCCGCGGATCTGTAGTGTACCTTGCTGATGATCCATTGTTTCGCAGTTTCTGGGAAAACGGTAAGCTGCTGTTCAGCAACGCGGTGTTCATGGTGGGGCAGTAGTTCCAGTGGGCGGTAAGCAGTTTGCAGCTGGTTCAATAATAAAAAGGCAGTTTGCTGTTTTTTGGTAGCATTATTACATGCAAACTTCAAACAGCTAACTGCCAACTGCTAACGGGGCGTGTTAATTACCGCTCTTTACCCTGTTCTTTTCGTCATCGGCACCGGTTTGGTGCTGGCGCATTTTGATTTTGCTATTGCCAAAGTTATAAGTGAAGGTAAGCCTGGCTAAACGTGTTTCGTTTTTCTGGTGCACATCCAGGTTTACGCTTTGGTAGTGGCTGCTCACAGCATTACGGCGGGTATTAAAAATGTCGCTCACGGCAAACTTTACATTCATCTTCTTTTGATAGAAGGAATGGCTTACACCGGCATCAACCGCATATTGCTGCTTTATGTCAAATATACCAAAGGATAATGGCGATTGATAATAGCCCGAAGCTTCGGCTTTCCACCCCTTGGCTACCATGAAGGTTTGGGTAGTACGTAATATAAAGGTGGCTTTGCCATTGTTAAGGTTAGCACCTAACAGATCCGCAGATTTGTACTGCTGGTAAAAACCATTAAAGTTTACGTTACCTGTCCACCATTTACTAATGGTATACGGCGAGTTAATGTTGATGTTGTAAGAGTTTTGTGTATTTAAGTTAAGCCGGGTTTGGTAAGTGGCTTTGCTAATAGTGTCAGTAAGAATGATCTCTGTACTTACGTCTGTAGTTTTAGCGTATCCTAATGTTACGTTTATAGTCTTATTATAGGTATAACTCAGCTCAAAAGAGTTGGTGTATTGTGGTTTCAGGAACGGGTTGCCCTGCTCATAGGTATACTGGTCCAGGTAAAAGCGGAAAGGGTTCAGCTGATCATATCCTGGCCTGTCTATTCGGCGGCTGTAGCTGATGCCCAGCTCATGCTTGTCAGACAGGGTATGATTAATGAACACGCTCGGGAAAAAGTTAAGGTACTTGCGGTCTACCACCTGGTTCTTGGTAACTAAATCTCCCATTGATGAAGTGCGTTCTGCACGTAAGCCTGCCTGTATCGAAGTTTTCCTAAAGCTTTTGTTCAGGTTTAAGTACCCGGCGGCAATCTTTTCCTCGTAGATAAAGTGGTTGGTTCGGCTAGTGTCATTTATAAATACATCGCCGCTGTTTATCTGCGCCTGCAAGTCGTTATCTGTTTTTACAGAACTAAACTTTACACCGGCTTCCAGTTTCATGGTTTTGTTTAAAGGTAGCGCATAGTCTGCCTTTTGTGTCCAGATGGTTATGGTTGCCGGGGTTTGGTTAAGTATAAACTGCGGCGGGCGCTGTGTTGAACCGTTGGGCAATAAAAAGTTTGTTTCGTAACGGGCATCGGAACCATTATGGAAGATAGAGTAATCTAAATCTACACTCAGTTCTTGTCCGTTGGTATCCAGCTGTAGTTTATCATTAACGTTAGCCGCAAAGTTGCGGTAAGTTTGTTTAATGTTGGCAAGTGTTGTTTGGTAGGAGTCGTTTGCATCCGGTGTGCGGCCCAGCTGCGTTGTTGTTTTATTAGGGTTGTTATACTCGTTAGTGTAATCGCCATTAATTACAAAACCAACGGTGTTTTTTGACGATGTGGCATAATCAGCCCCAAAACGGTAGTTATTATAATGTACTTCTGATAAAAGCGAGGTACGTTGTTTAAAGTAAGTACTGCTTTGCGCGCTGTCTACCCGGCGGTCAATGTTCAGGATGTTCTCGCGTTTTTGGTCGCCGCGGCTTAATGTAGCAAAAAGGTTCAGGTTGCCTTGTTTGTGGTTCAGGCTCAGGCTGGTATTATTTCGCCAGTTGCGTCCTTTAACAACGCCTAAGCTCAGGTTGCCATTGGTACCGGTTTGTTTGTTCTTTTTAAGCTTTATGTTGATAATGCCGGAGTTACCTGATGCATCATATTTAGCAGATGGATTGGTGATGATCTCGATAGACTGTATAGTTGATGCATCCATCGACTTTAGCATGGTTGTCAACTGCGAAGCCGACATGTAGGTAAGCTTGTCGTTTATCATCACAGTAACCCCTTGCTTCCCCTTGAGGCTGATGTTGTCGTCTTTATCTATAGATACACCCGGTGCACGTTCCAGCACTTCAAGCGCAGAGTTGCCTGCTGCAAGTACACTGTTCTCCACGTTCATTACGGTGCGGTCCATTTTTCGTTCTATCAGTGGCTTGGCTGCTACCACGTTAACCGTTTGCAGGCTTTGGCTGCTTTGCAGCATTTTAATTGCAGGTACCATAGTTTTCGCCAGTTCGCCATTTACATCAACAGTTGGGCTGTATGTTTTTTTGTAGCCAATGTTGGTAGCCGCAACAATGTATTTGCCGGCCTGCAGCTTGTCGAACAGGTAAGTGCCGCTTTCGCTGGTTAAGGTGCCTTTTACAACAGAGGAATCTTTTGCGCGCAGCAGGGTAACGGTTGCGTAATCCAGTGGTTTGCCTTGTTCGTTTACCAGCGCGCCCGAAAGGCTAAGCGTTTGCTGTTGTTTATTTTGTGGTTGGGCCTGCGCGTTAGCGGCAAATAGCACAACCAATAGAATATATAGAGAGTGGATAAGTTTTTTCATGTTTAGTAAAATTTGGGCAATAAAGTTCCTGCGGGGCAATCCCCCGATTTTTTTAGCGCCGGTAAAATTTGAGTTGGTTCAGCCTTGCGGGCAGGTGTTAGCTGCGGCTGCGGGAAGTATTAGCGGAGATGTATTTATACATATGGTAGGGTTTGTGGTTGTTAATTATTGTTTGTGCGTTTGTGTATAAGATGCTCAAAAGAGGCAGTAGGTTACAAACTATTTTGATTTTTAGGCACGGGGAACAGGTTTTCTATTACGGTAGGGTATACAGAAAAGCTGTTTTGGTATTCACTTACAACCTGTTGCGGTTGTGTTTGCAGCGGTACTGATGACGAAAAAATTTTTATTCCGGAGGAGCAGAAAGGTAATATAAGCCCGCCGATGATCAGCAGGCTTATATACTTGTATAAGGTTTTCATGTTGTTAGTTGCCGGATGTTACGGTGTCGACCTTTGTGGTGTCTGCGGGTGCCAGGCGCTTATCAGTTTTTGGTATAACCAACGTGTCTACCTTGCATTGCAGACCAGTTTCAGTCATTATGAACTTGGCAGAAGTTGCATTGTCCTGCTTGTTATCGCTCTTGCAAGCCCATATATCAACATCGTGCAGGAAGCGGCCCAGCGATTCGTCAATAACCAGTTTGGAATTAAGCGGCATTTTAAGTGTCAGATGCACTTCCTGCGCGCGCCAGTATTGGTTTTCGTCTTTTTCAAAGCGGCGGTTAAATTTAAGCGTCCCCCCTTGCTGTACAAATTGATAACGGATGCCACGGGCGTTATCCAGCGCTTCCTGGTAGTCTGACCCGCGTGCCGTGAACGATTCTACAAGTGTAGGCTGTGCAACATCAGCCCGTTCTATATATAAGTCGATGTTTTTGTTTGGCATATCCATGTCGTTATCATAATCGTCATCCAAAATAACACGGCCGTCCAGCTTGCCCTTTATGTTCAACCTTACGCTGTCCTCACGAGAGAGGAGTTTAACATCGTTCAGCTTTAAATAATAAGTGCTGTCTGCCATCGGCGCTATCTTGATTGTTTGGCTGATAGTGGCACCCTCACGGAAGTTTGCACCCGCTTTTGCTGTGTAATAGATAACTATACACAGGGCTACAACCCAGGTCATTAACAAAGCTGTGCCGGTTGTACGGCCAATACTGTTGCTTTTAAAGATAACGTTGATGAGCGCAAGCATAATAGCCAGCAAAGGCAAGGCCGCCATCAGGAATGTGCATACCAGGAATATAGTATTCACATCATGGCTTACAATATTAAACGGAAACACGTGACGCATACCCGGGTTGCCATATACCACAAAAGATATGATAGCTACTATAAGGGCTATAATGCCGGCAAAACATGAGGCAATAATGGCTATACCGAAAGCTTTAAAAACCAGTTTGCCTGCCGTGCGTATGAACGAACCAGTATGGCTGAATACATCGCCTGCAAAGTCGCGGGTTTTGTAAGCTAACGGTTTGGCATCGTGGCTTAGGGTGTGCAGGTTACCTTTTAATGTGCTCATTTCCTGTTCGAAATTTGTTTTAAATCCTTGCAGGTCCAGGCGCTGGCCTTTCATAGCCATACGGTCTGCACGGGTAACCGCTTTCGGTACAACTATCCAGAGCACTATGTAAAGTAACAAGCCAAAACCGCCCATAGCCGATAGGAGCACAAAGCCAAGGCGGACCCAAATTGCATCAATATCAAAGTAATTGGCTATACCGGCAGCAACGCCACCTATCAAGTGTTCGTCGGGATTGCGGAAAAGGCGGCGATTAGCGCCAGCAAACGCTGAAAAGCCAGCGCCATGTGTTTCGCCGTTAGCTTCGGCTTCGAAATCAGCCACGGAGCCCATTTGTTCCGTAACATAACGCACATCCTGTGCTACAACAACCTGCTTGCCTTCGCGCACCAGTATCTCGGTAAGCATTTCAGCAATACGGTTCTCAATATCGGTGGTTATCTCCAGGCTGTCTGCCGAGTTCATAAAGTGGCGCGTAACATCGGTCATGTACGCTTTAAGTATTTCGTAAGCATCTTCTTCAATATGGAAGACGGTGCCGTTAATATTTATAATAATAGTCTTATTCATGATGGGTGATGGTTTATAGAGTAGTTATTTTTTTCTTTCTCCGATAGCAGTTTGTACTGCAAAAGAGAGCTCTTGCCAGGTAGTATCCAGTTGTTCCAGCACTTTACGGCCTTCCTCACTCAATACGTAATACTTTCGCGGTGGGCCGGAGGTGGATTCCACCCAGTTGTAAGATAGTAAGCCATTGTTTTTTAATCGGGTAAGCAGCGGGTATAAGGTACCCTCTACCACAAGCAGGCGGGCCTTTTTAAGTTCAGCTATAATGTCTGAAGCATATATCTCACCCTGCGCTATAATGGAAAGTATGCAATACTCCAGTATGCCTTTCCTCATTTGGGTTTGTGTATTCTCAACAATCATAATGCAAAGATATATGTTTAAGAATGTATTATGCAATACATAGTACTAAATTTATCAGTTTTTTTTATTTGTTTAACTTTTTTTAACAAAAACGCCCTTTTTTTTTGAAATGATTTGATTTATTGATACCGTAACACTACTTTTATGATTAATTAACTATTAACTGATCTTATTATTAACAAACATGAAAAAACTTCTACTAGTAAGTTTGTGTTTCCTGATGTTATGCGTAACCCAGGTTTATGCACAAAATCGTACGGTTACTGGTACAGTTACTTCAAAGGATGACGGCTTGCCGTTGCCTGGGGTAAGTGTTACAGTGACAGGAACTTCCGTTGGTACTCAAACCGATGCAACGGGTAAGTACTCTTTAAGTGTGCCGGCATCGGCAAAATCTCTTACTTTCTCTTTTATTGGTTTCGGCAGGCAGCAGCTAGCTGTTGGTGCTGGCAACGTGGTTAATGCTTCATTAAGCTCAAGCGCCAGCCAGTTGAGCGAGGTTGTTGTAACAGCCGGTGGTATTGAAGCCCGTAAGAAAGAGCAAGGTTACAACTCAACTACAATTCGCCCGTCGGCTTTAACTGCTGCAAAGCCTGTTAACGCTATTGCTGGTTTGAACGGTAAAGTTGCAGGTTTACGTATTAGTGCTACCAGCAGCGGTGTTAACCCTAACTACCGTATCGTACTGCGCGGTCTTCGTTCGTTAAAAGGTAACAACGAAGCGCTTGTTGTGGTAGATAACGTAATTGTGCCTAACTCTATTCTGGGCAACATCAACCCTGAAGATATTGAAGACGTACAGGTGCTAAATGGCGCCGGTGCTGCTGCGTTATATGGTTCTGAGGCATCAAACGGTGCGTTAATCATTACAACCAAAAAAGGTCAGCGCGGTAATACTTCTATTCGTGTGTCTCAAACTACCACAATCGAGCAGGTATCTTTCAATCCTAAATTTCAAAAAGGATTTGGCTCAGGTTCTACTGGTGACATCCAAGAGTACATTGCCTATGAAAATCAACAATACGGTCCTGCGTTTGACGGCGTAGTAAGGCCGGTTGGTTTGCCGCTTGTTAACGGTGATCAGCAGATGCTGCCGTACCAATGGTCAGACAAAAAAACTGATTTCTGGCAAAATGGCTTAACTAACCAGACCGACTTTAACTTGTCATCAGGTAATGACCGTTCTACCATTTATACTTCTGGTCAGTATGCAAAAATTAGCGGTACAACTCCGGGAGATAAATTTGACCGCGTTAACTTAAGGGTTAATGGCACGCAAAGGATATACAACAACCTTAACTTGACTTATAACGCTGGCTATACTCAAAATCGTTATGACCAAACCAGCCAAACTGCAACTATCTATGATAACTTGCTGAACAGCCCTGGTCAGATTGACATCACCAGCTATAAAGACTGGAGAAACAATGAGTATGCTAATCCTAATGGTTATTTTAACGCTTACTATAACAACCCTTATTTTATTGCCGACAATAACCGTCGCAAAACAAGGAATGACTATTTAGTAGGTAATGTGGAGTTAAAGTACAACCCGCTTAAGTGGTTAGATTTCACTTACCGCGTTGGTATCTCAACCCGTAACCAAACTGAAAAAACATTTGTTGACAAGTTCATCTTTAATGACTATGTAAAGTCTTCTGCTCGTCCTGAATTTGCAGGTACTTACAAAAGAACTGATATATTGGGATCTAACGAAGATTATTCGTTTTACAACACACGTGTTAACTCTGACTTCTTGATTGGTATTCGTCAAAATGTAAAAGACTTCAGCTTCAAATTGATCTTGGGTGCTAGTATACGTAATGATACTCAAAAAGACTTAAGGGCAACCGTAAACGGATTAGTTGTTCCGGGTTTGTTCAACTTGTCTAACAGTACAAACGTGCCAACTGCTACATCTAACTATTACACTTCGCACCAACAGGGTGTTTACGGTGATTTGACAGTTGGTTACAAAGATTATTTGTTCTTGCATGCTACAGGCCGTAACGACTGGGTTTCAGTTTTAGCTCCTGAGAACCGTTCATTCTTCTACCCGGCTGCAGACGTATCATTCGTAGTTACCGATGCCTTCCGTGAATTAAAGGATATTAAAGGCATTGACTTCATCAAACTTCGTGGTGGTGTTTCAAAAGTTGGTCAGGTTAACTTAGGCTCAAACTTTGGTTCTTATGCCTTATTGCCAACCTTCAGCCAAAATTCAGGTTTCCCTTACAATGGCCAGGGTGGATTTTCTTTAAGTAACACCATTGTATCTAACAGCCTTAAACCAGAAATCACCAAAGCATACGAACTTGGTTTCGATGCTAACTTCTGGGACAACAGAATTGCTACTAAATTTACCTACTTCAGCTCTAGGACAACTGCTCAAACAATTGAGACAGGGGTGTCTACAGCTACGGGCTTTAACACTTTCCGTACTAACGTAGGTGAAACAAGCTCAAAAGGTATCGAGTCATCAATTAACTTCACAGCTTATCGTAACCGCGACTGGGATGTTACTATCGGTGCGAACTATGCTCATTACAAAAACAGGGTTGAATCTATCAGCGCTGATATCCAGCGGTTAAGCCTTGCTACTTATGGTTCAGGTGTTGGTTCTTATGCTCAGGCCGGAGAATCGTTCCCGGTTATTATGGGTCACGATGCTAAACGCGATGACCAGGGCCGCATAATTGTTGACCCAATCACAGGTTATCCATCTCCTTCGGATCAGATAACCGTATTAGCTAACGCAAACCCAACAGACATCTTAGGTTTGAACTTAAGCGTAAGGTGGAAGGGTTTCCGTTTCTCTACGTTAGCTGAATACCGTGGTGGTTACAGCGTGTACAACAGGGGCGCATTCACTTTAGATTTCTCTGGTTCATCTTACGTAAGTGGTTTCTACAATCGCGACCGTTTTGTTATTCCTAATTCATCTTATCTTGATGCAACTACCGGCCAATATGTAGCTAACACTAATATCACTGTACGTGATGGTGGTACCGGTTATTGGACAGATGCTTCACGTAACGCGGTAGATATTAACTATGTATACTCCGGTGCGTTCTGGAAAATTCGTGAAGCATCATTAGCTTACGATCTGCCAAAATCATTATTCTCTAAAACTAAAGCTATTAAGGGGGTAACATTAAGTGTACAAGGGCGTAACTTATTCCTGTTCACTCCTAAATCAAATAGGTACACAGACCCTGAGTATAGTGATGGTGACGGAAGCGCAAGCGGTAACGCTATTGGTCTGACAGGCTTGGGACAAACACCTCCGTCTCGTTATTTCGGTGGTACAATCTCAGTAACATTTTAAGTAAAATATCATGAAAAAAATATTTAGTATAGTTTTAACGGGTATCTGTATTGTTTCTGCAACATCTTGCAAGAAATATCTGGATATCAACACTAACCCCAACCAGCCAACTACGGCTACGCCGGCGCTTGTATTCCCGCAGGCACTAACGGCGACGGCATCGTTAATTTCCAACAGCGGCGACTACAATGAGTATGGCTCACGTTTGAACGGGTATTTTGGTAACGCGGGAGGTTTTGGAAGTTTAGGTAACTTAATATCTTACAACTTCACCACAGGTGATTTCAACGGATTGTTCCAGAATACATATGATAACCTTGAGGATTACCAATACATTATTGATAACACTGACCCTTCATCTATTGAGAATGCGACAGCCAACATCATGAGGGCCTATGATTTTCAAATGCTGGTTGATACTTACAATAAAGTGCCTTACTTGGACGCATTGAAAGGATCTAGTGTACTTCAACCAACTTATACAGACGGCGAAGTAATATATAAAGATCTTGGCGATAAGTTAGATGCTGCAATTGCAACTTTAAACGCCGGAACAACTAGCGGTGTATTTGGTACCAGCGATGTGTTGTTTAAAGGTGATCTAAGCTTATGGAAAAAATTTGCAAATACACTTAAGCTTCGTTTGATCATTCGTGCAGGTAGTAAGGTTGCATTTACCAAGCCTACACCAGATGCGACTGTTGGCTTTTTAACTACTGACGCACTTGTTAACCCTGGTTATACTAAAACTGTAGGTAAGCAAAACCCAATGTGGGATAAATGGGCTTTCTCAGAAACCGGCGCTGTAAGAGGTGCTGCTAACGTTTACCTGGCTTCACCTTGGATCTTGAGCTTCTTTAATGGTACTAAAATTGATGATCCTGCTCGTGGTAAGGTGATCTTTTTTGGATACAACGGCGCAAGCACATTGTCAAACCAATTGGGTAACACCAGCGCGTCTGCGTCAAAAGCTCCAACACCTGCGTTCTTTTATACATTGCGTGATGTGGGTACCACTGTGCAGGGTTCTGGAAGTACTGGTAAAGGAATTTTAAAAGGTGAAACAGCTGGTCAACCATTAATGCTTGCAGCTGAAAGCTATTTACTTCAGTCAGAAGCTGCTGTTAGAGGAATAATCTCAGGGGCAGATGCAAAAGCATTATTCAACAATGGAATCAAAGCCTCTTTCAATTATTTGTACAAGGATGCATCAGGTACGGTAGTTGGCGATGCTAATGGCGACTACGCAACTTACCTGTCAAACAACTCTACTAATCGGTTGGTTAACTTTGATCTTGCGGGTACTAATGAACAAAAAGTTGAAGCAATTATTAACCAAAAGTATATAGCGTTAGCTTACCTTTTTGGAGCAGAAGCGTGGAACGAATTCAGGAGAACAGGCTACCCTGCTATAACGGGTAATACGCCTACAACTACATTTGCATCTACTGTATCGGTTTCAACCGCTCCAAACAAACTGCCGACCCGTATCCTTTATCCGGTGTCTGAGTATTCATACAATAGCGCAAATACACCTAGTGGAATAAATCCTTTCAGTGATAAGATTTTCTGGGCTAAATAATTAACATTTAATTAAAAAAGAAATGAAAAAATTTTTGAAAATTGTTTCGGCTTTAGCTCTTGTGACAGGTTTGTCCTCGTGTTTAAAGGAAGAGGCAGAGATTGGGAGTAAACCTCAAAATATTGTTGAGTTTTATACCACAGATGGTTATATCTCGGGTGTTAATGATCAATATGCAGTTTACGCAAAACAATATGTGGCCGGCACGCCCGGAACGTTTGACGTTACTGTTAGTTACTCAGGCACCGATGTAGCTCCTCAGGATATCACTGTAGAGGTTGGTGTTGATGAAGCTGCTTTGGCAAAATATAACACTAAGGCAGAAGCGAACGATGAGGATGGGTATGAGTTGCTTCCAAGCACATACTATGCAATTCCAACTACCACTGTGGTTATTAAAAAGGGAGAAAGAAGAGCTACTTTTCCTGTTAACGTGGCTATTACATCAACATTTGATTTTTCTAAATCATATGCTTTGCCACTTACCATCAAATCCGCTTCAATGGGCACCATAAGCGGCAATTTCGGATCAGTACTGTATTCTATTGGCGCTAAAAATAAATATGATGGTCGTTATACAGTTACTGGTACAATGGTAGACTTGACAAACGCTGCATTTACAGCTAAGTCTCCTACCGGATTTGATCTTTATACTATTACATCAAGTACAGCTGTAATGTTCGATTATGGTTACGCTAAAACTTATGGTCATAGATTTTTGAGCTCTGGCTCTGATAGCTATTATGGATCTTTCTCTCCCGTGTTTACTTTCGACGATGCAGGTAATATCACCAAGGTGGTTAACTTCTACGGTCAACCTGCTTCAAATGGCAGATCTGCACAGTTGGATCCGTCTGGACAAAACAAGTTTATTTCTGGTACCCCAGGTACCAAAGGTGCGACATTTAAGGTTAGTTACTTTTTGTTACAACCAGGAAGCACTGTTAGAACAAAATTTGACGAGACGTGGGTTTATGAAGGCCCAAGGCCATAAGGCAATTGTGTAGTTAAACTAAAAAAGCACCTCAATTGAGGTGCTTTTTTAGTTTAACTACTTATCAGAAAGAAGATTTATGGACTTTTTGATGAATTTAAATTGAACAAAAAAGCCTGCATTGACTTAATGCAGGCTTTTTTGTTTTGTATATGCTTACTGCTTCTGATTGGACATCATCATATTATAGGAGTTTTGCTTGTTGACGTCCATAGGTAATGTAGTAGCCATTGTTACTGTGCTTTTAACTGGCTTGCCGTTAATTTGTGCAGGAATAAAGTCCAGCAGCCCGGATGAGTTAGGACGCACGCTTAATCTTTTTCTTTCTGTTGTTCCGGCGCTTTCATAATCTGCCCAGGCGTCAGCTATATGGCCAGCTTCGTCGACGCTTATAGTGTATTTAACATTAACGTCTGTTTTTTCCTTAAGTATAGTAGCGGGGATATCTTTGCTGTTAAAGAATGTTAAAAACGCCAGCGTTGCTCCGCCTATTTTAACAGGGGGCTGTACTTGCGCATTTTCAGGCGCTGCAATGGAGTAATCTACTTTTACGTAAGAGCCGGAATCCTGATCAGTATATAACAACTTACCTGTATTATAGTCATATTGTTGGCTCAGTTTGTTATCAGGATTGTAAAAAAACCAGGTGCCCACTTTTTTGCCATTGTCATACTTACCGCGTACAACAGCACTGCCATTTGGATCAGTTACCATATACAAACCTTCACGCTGATCTTTGTTTGTGGTAGAAACGTGATATTCTTCAGTTAGATTTAACGAAATTTTCTTTTTAACTAACTTGTCTTGAGCCAAAGCTGCCAATGGTGTAAGCAGCAATGTAAGGGCTGTAATTTTTTTCATGGTGGTTAATATTTTATTAAATGTACTAAATATCTAGTTATAAAATTATTAACAAACATGAAATTTCTGTAGAGGTGATGATTGATCACCTCCTATCCACACTATACCTCCCCGGCCCGATAATAAATAACCCAAGGAACATGACACCATCTTCAATGGCGTGTGCCGCTTCGCCGAGGCCCTGACCTTTGCCAAGGTGCGACATTGCTGCTACCACCATATTAATAAGTAAAAACAGGCATGCGGGTCTAAATAATAATCCCAATACCAGTAGGAGCCCGCCTACAGATTCAATAACCCCGGCCATAAAACCCCAGAAAATGGGAGCGAAGTTAATGCCAACATACTTCATGGAGCCTCCCAGGCCGGCCCATAGTTGAGGGCCACCCATAAGTTTAGGATAACCATGATAGATGAACATAGCACCGAGACCTACACGGATGACGAGTAAGCCAAAATCCCGGTATTTGTTAAGAGAGTGCCATATAGCCATAATGATGTGATTTTTTGTAAGCTAATAACTTACAACCACACCATCTTGTTTCACGATTAGGTTAGCGGTAGCACCAAGTATCAGGCTGCAGTTATCATTAATATGCCCGGCGGGGAAATCAAAGCAAACGGGGTAGTTATACTTACCAACGATGTCCATTACCATCTCCGGGATAGTCTGACCGAAAGGAATGTCGTTGTCTTTGGTGCTGGTGAAACCACCTATAATTAAGCCAGCAAGGTTCTGGAGTTTACCGGCCCTATCCAGGCAGCGCAGCATGCGATCTATGGCATACAGGTATTCACCTACATCCTCCAAAAAAAGAATCTTCTCGGAGTAGTCAACGTCGGTAACAGAGCCTGATATAGCTACCAGCAAAGATAAATTGCCGCCAACGACGACGCCTGCAGCCCTACCTGGTCTATTTGAGGGATTGGGTGCTATATTATAGCTTAATGTCTCGCCAAACAGCGCCATACGCAAAGTGTCCAGCGAGTGCTTTGACGCATCCGGAATGTTCAGGGGCATTTGCCCGTGTATACAAGCTACGTTGCAGTTAGTGATTATGTGCGCGTGCAACAGGGTGATGTCGCTAAATCCAACAAGCCATTTTGGGTTGGTAGCCAGCTTACTGAAGTTTACCTTATCTACCATGCGAATAGTGCCATAACCGCCGCGTGCTGCAAAAATTGCCTTAATGCTATCATCATCAATAAAGCGCTGCATGTCGCGTGCGCGTAGGTCATCGTCACCGGCGAACTGGTTGTAGCTGGCATTAACCGTCTCTCCCAATATTACCTCAAGCCCCCAACTGGTTAATAACTTCACCGCATCGTCCATTGGTATAGGAAGCTTTTTTGCAGGACATGTAATAGCCACTTTGTCGCCTGGGTTGAGAAATGGAGGTATGATAGGTGCTGCCGGTGTACGCATAGGTGCTGTAAGTTTCTTTGTTGCTGCGAAATATAGACGATAGATGCCGCTTTCGTTCTCTTACGGCACTGTCCTTTTTAGAACTTTCCCGCTTAAAAGCTTATCTTTGCGAATTATTTAATACGCCTGTTTTCATGTCGCAACTCAACAAATATAAGAGATATACCATTACCTCGGCTTTGCCATATGCCAACGGTCCGTTGCATATTGGCCATCTTGCCGGGGCGTACCTGCCCGCTGATATTTTTGTACGTTACCTGCGGCTGATGAAAAAGGACGTGGTATACATTTGCGGTAGCGATGAACATGGTGCCGCCATCACCATAAAGGCTAAAAAGGAGAATACAACGCCTAAAGCCATAATAGATAAGTACCACAACCAAATAAAGGAAAGCTTTGAAGAGTTTGGGATATCGTTTGACATCTATCATCGTACATCATCTGACATTCATCATGATCTATCCCAGGAGTTTTTCCTGAACCTGTATGAGAAAGGCGAGTTTGTAGAGAAATTTACCGATCAATATTATGATCAGGAGTACGACCAGTTTCTAGCCGACCGCTACATCACCGGTACTTGCCCTGTCTGCAGTTACGACCGCGCTTATGGCGATCAGTGTGAGAACTGCGGTACATCATTAAACCCGACTGATCTCATTACGCCTATATCTACCCTGAGCGGCCAGCCGCCTGTGCTGAAGCCAACAAAGCACTGGTACCTGCCATTAGATAAATACCAGCCATGGCTGGAGCAATGGATAGATACTAAAGAGGGAGAGTGGAAGGTGAATGTATTTGGGCAGTGCCGCTCGTGGTTAAAGTCGGGCTTGCAGCCACGTTCCATGACACGTGACCTGGACTGGGGGATAGACGTGCCGCTTGCAGAAGCTAAAGGTAAAAAGCTGTATGTGTGGATGGATGCGCCAATAGGTTACATTTCTGCAACCAAGCAATGGGCTATAGACAATAACAAGGACTGGCAGCTGTATTGGAAGAAACAGGCGAATACTGAAGATGACTCCTGCCTGATGCATTTTATTGGCAAGGATAACATTGTTTTCCATTGCATTATATTCCCGGCTATATTGAAAGCGCATGGTGACTATATACTGCCACAGAATGTGCCTGCGAACGAGTTCCTGAACCTGGAAGGCGATAAACTATCTACCTCGCGCAACCATGCGGTATGGCTGCACGAGTACCTGGAAGAGTTCCCGGGTAAGCAGGATGAATTACGTTATGTGTTAACTTCTATACTGCCGGAGACCAGCGATAGCGAGTTTACCTGGAAGGATTACCAGGCACGCGTAAACAACGAACTGGTGGCCATTTTAGGTAATTACGTTAACCGCGTAATGATACTAATGCACAAGTATTACAACGGTAAAGTAGAGACAACTGGCGAGCCTGTGAGTCTGACTAATGGTGCTCTTAATGATGAGCTTGGCGGATATTATGACGAGTTGGGCAAGAACCTGGAGAGCTACCGGTTCCGGGCGGCGATGCAGAACGTGATGGACATAGCCCGTATGGGTAACCGTTACCTTACCGAGCAGGAGCCCTGGAAAACAATAAAGAGCGATCCGGAATCTGCAAAAACCGCACTGCATAACAACCTTGTATTAATAGGGCATTTAGCCACATGTTTACAGCCATTTCTGCCGGGTACTGCGGATAAGATCTTCGGCATGCTGAATGTGCCTCCTGTTGCATTTGATCAGGAGATAGAATTTGCAAACGGTCATCAGCTTAATCCTGCTGCGCTGCTGTTTGCTAAAGTGGAGGACGACGTGATAGAAGCGCAGATGCAAAAGCTTGCTGACAAGAAACAATCCTCATTAGCGGCGCAGAAGCCTGTTGTTGCACCGGCAAAAGAAAACATCAGCTTTGATGATTTTGTAAAGATGGATATCCGCACAGGAACCATTCTTACTGCCGAAAAGGTGGCTAAAACCAAGAAGCTATTGAAGCTGACCATTGATACTGGCATAGATGAACGCACCATCGTGTCTGGCATTGCTGAGCATTACGAACCGGAGAACATTATCGGGCAACAGGTAAGCATATTAGTGAACCTGGAACCGCGGGAGATAAAGGGCATCATGTCGCAAGGGATGATACTGATGGCAGAAAATGCTGAAGGTAAGTTGTGCTTTGTAAGCCCGACCAATGCTTTCAACGATGGCTCGGTGGTACGCTAACCGAAGTGCAAATGCCTGTTGACCAACTCAACGATAATTTGCACCTTTGCACTTCACATACCGGTCCCGTAGTTCAACGGATAGAATAGGAGTTTCCTAAACTCTAGATATGAGTTCGATTCTCGTCGGGACCACAAAAAGCCTTCAGATTGCTGAAGGCTTTTTTTATCAAATTACAATCCTAAATTGTACGTCAGAATGAATGCTAAGCAACTTATTCCATTAGTTTTTTTCACGGTTACAACATTAAGCTGTGGTGATAATCACAAGAAAGCTCCAAAGAATGATTACTTTATCTCCAGTGAAAGCGAGACCAACGAAAGGGTAAGAAAGTTAGGTTTGGATAAAGCTTCGGAAGATGCTTCTTACATTCTGGATGTG
Organism: Mucilaginibacter terrenus; assembly: GCF_003432065.1. Classification (NCBI taxonomy): domain Bacteria; kingdom Pseudomonadati; phylum Bacteroidota; class Sphingobacteriia; order Sphingobacteriales; family Sphingobacteriaceae; genus Mucilaginibacter; species Mucilaginibacter terrenus. The sequence continues at coordinate 340,858 of NZ_QWDE01000002.1, forward strand.
CGTAAATTAAAGATACCTGTCGACAAAAACAGCAAAAACAGCAATAACAAGATTGATACTAATGATAAGGCACCTAAAATAGCGGAGTTGGACCAGGATATCATTATTGTATTAAAAAGCGATACTAAGTTCGACGGAAAGAAGGTTTGGGATGTACTGCAAAGTGTCGGTTTAAAATGGGGCGACGGCGACCTCTTTCACTGGGGAAATCCAAATCAGAATTACGGGGATGATGCCCTTTTCAGTGTTTGGACCACTACTGATCCCGGATACTTCTTGCCTGAAAGTATAAAGCAAGGCCAAATGAATCCTGATGATCTGGTGTTTGGTTTTTCAGTCCCAAGAAGTGCCGACCCGGAAAACGTATTTAAGGTAATGACCGCAGCTGTTAAGTATTGCCAAAAACGTTTAGGCGGTAAAATGTTGGATGCAAATATGCACCCGCTTGACGAGTTATCGGCCAGCATGAATTTAAATGTGTTAATTACCGAATTAAAAAGTAAAGGAATTGTGCCGGGATCAACCCCTGCTTTACTAAGCTATTAATCTAGTTGTAGCGAATACCTGTTATCCACCCTGGCTTTTAGCAAAAATACCTTCCCTTTTACAACAGCATGGCTATATTGCGGCACCAATGAACAACCTAACTCAACCACCACAAGCTTCACTGTTTAAAAGTAAACAACACTTTGAAGTGCTGGATGGCATGCGGGGTATAGCCGCTATCAGCGTGGTAACTTTCCATTTTATGGAGGTGGCGTATACAGATTACAGCAAGAACTTTATTGGCCATGGTTTTTTGGCTGTTGATTTTTTCTTTTGTTTGTCCGGCTTTGTAATTGCTTACGCATATGATAGCCGGATAGCAAGCATCGGCATGCTAAATTTTTTTAAAGCGCGACTTATCAGGCTGCACCCGCTGGTTATCCTGGGCAGCATACTTGGTTTATTAGCCTTGTTGTTTGATCCCTTTGGTGGCAATGCCGGGCTATACAGCACCGGAAGAATGGCGTTAATATTCCTTTGTTCCGTTTTTTTAATACCCTTCCCGGTAATGAAGGACCGTGCTTTTAACAATTTCGGGCTGAATGCGCCGGCATGGTCGTTGTTTTGGGAGTATGTGGCCAATATAATATACGCTTTGGTACTATCGCGTATTAACCGGCGCTGGTTGGTGCCTATACTTGTTGCATCAGCAGCCTGGCTGTGTTTTGTTGTGTACAAGTCGGGTTCCTTAATGGGCGGCTGGAGCGGTGACAACTTTTGGGACGGTTGCGCGCGCGTCTGCTATTCTTTTACCGCAGGGATGTTGGTTTACCGGTATAACCTGATCATTAAGAATAAGCTTGGCTTTTTGGGTTTAGGTGTGCTGATGGTGCTAGGCTTTGTTATGCCCTTTTCTGCTTACAACTGGTTAACCGAATCACTGGTTGTAATAATTTACTTCCCGCTGCTGGTTGCATTAGGTGCCGGATCTCCGGTTTCTGCAGGCTTGCAAAAACTTTGCAAGTTCTCGGGAGATATATCCTATCCTCTTTACATGACACACTATGCCGCAATATGGGCATTTGCCAACTACTATGCCGCATACAAGCCCTCGACAGGCACACTGGCAATGGTAATAGCGGCAGGAGTGCTTTTGTTGCTGTGTTTCGCTTGGGTGGTTATGGTGTTTTATGATATCCCATTAAGGAAATATCTTACAGGAAAGCAGCAGTCGGCAAATGTTGGCAAGTAGCTTATAACCGACCGACCAATTAGTATGATGCCTGTCGGGAGCGATCAACTAAGTTAAGCTGATTTCTTTTTTTCTTTTGATTCCGCAGTGGCTTCAGGCTTAGCTTCAGCGGTTTCTTTTGCAGGTTTTTCGGCAACTGTTTTTGCTAGTACTTCCTTGTCTATTTTAACATCTGCAGAAAGTTTTTTTGCCAGCTTTCGCGAGGCTTTCTCAATTTCTTTCTCGTTTTTTTTAGATGCAACGCCCAGCTTCTCTGTTGTTTCTTTTAGCTGTGACAGGATGGTTTGCCTTATGCTTTCTTTAGCTGATTTACGCGCTGACTTGACCAAAGATTTAAGTTTATTTTTTTTCATATTTGTAAATTACAGCGCAAAGATATGTGAAGCCAAGGTTAGTGCAATGTTATCATTGTGTTAACTGCCGCATAAGTGGTTAACATTGAAGCAAATAGTAGGCGCGATGCTATTGGTTCTTGATTATGATGCTTTCTATTACGTTAGTGGCGTCTTCGCACTTGTCTGTTGTGCGTTCCAGTGCAGCTAAAATTTCGGTGAATTTTATTTGCTCTATGGAATCGCCGTCTGAAGACATAATTGAACCAACAGCTTTGCTATAAATCCTGTCAGCGTAATTTTCCAGCTCTTTAACCTTGTTACAGCTCTGTTTTATGCTGTCGGCGTTGCTTAAATTACTTAGGCCTTTTACAGCGTTGTCCAGTTCTGTGCTGGTCTCAATTATAATGCCTGAAAGCTCTTTAATTGCAGGTGCGGCCATATCGCCCTGGTAAAGGCTAAACCGTCTGGAGGAGATATGTATATAATCGCAAATATGATTGATGGACGAGGCAAGCGCGTACATATCGTTACGCTCAAACGGCGATACAAACGCCTTTGCGGACGCGAGGTAAACTTTATGTTTAAGTTCGTTACCGGTTTGTTTCAGCCTGTCTAAATCGTACAGCTGTTTTGTACTGTCGGCCTTATTTTCACCACTTACAATCTTGTAAAGCAGGTTGCTCATTTCAAGATTGTTTGCTGACGACTGGTTGAACAGGTTGAAGAACAGCTGGTTTTTCGGTATAAAAAATTTAAAGAGCTTAGATGCCATAGGTATGTTTGTTGTAAACATACGCAAGGGATATTAAGGGCGTGTTAATATTCCATTTTAAAATTGAGGGGCTAAACAGCTGCTTTTGCATCTTTATTGTACTTGTTACGGTATTCTATAGGCGATACGCCTGTTATGCGTTTAAAAGTCTCGCGAAATGCTTTCGTATCGGTATAGCCAACATTATACATTACCTCGTTAACATTTTCGCGCATGGTTTCCAGGCTCATTTTGGCCGCCTCTATACGTACGCGCTGCATGTATTCTACCACTGTATTTGACGTGGCCTTTTTAAACCGTCGCTCCAGGTGGCGGCGGCTGAGCGCCAGGGTAGATGCCAGTTGGTCAACCGTTATCTTTCCGGAATAATTGTGCTCTATAAAATCCTGCGCTCGTTTTATAACATCGTCATCATGATCTTTTTGGCCGTGAAACATCATGAACAATGACTGGCTGTTCCGCTCAATATCTATTTCAAACATCTTTGATGATTTTATAGCCATATCCCTGCCGGCAAACTTCTCTACCAGGTAGAGGATAAGATTGAGTGAGGAATATGCTCCGCCGCTGGTGTATATGCCACCTTCGTCGGTAATGATCTTGTACGGCATAACTTTAACGTCAGGAAACATTAGCTTGAACTCATCCGCCGCCAACCAGTGCGTAGTGCAGCTGCGGCCTTTTAACAGCCCTGTAGAGGCAAGCAGGAACGCGCCGATACATAATGATACCAGCTCGGCACCGGCTTTATATTGCTTGATCAACCAGGGTACAAAATCGGCATTGTCGCTAATCACCTTGGCCATATCGCCATGTACCGCCGGAATGATCACCATATCTGTTTTGCTTACGTCGTTAATGGTGAGATCGGGCTTTATAATGAACAAGCCGTTGGTAAGTGTGGTCTCGTTACTTAACCCCACCAGCTGAACCTTAAACACCGGCGGCTTTTTCATGCGGTCCATAGCCTCATTTACCTTGGTAAACATCTTGTAGGTCGCCTCAATATTGCTCAGGCTGGTCTCGCCTCTGGGGATAAGTATCGATACGTGTTTCATGATATCAAAAGTAAGCGGAAGCACTGTCGTAATCAACCCCACAGAATGTCGTAATTACACCCCTGCCATTTAGTTAAAGCGCTGCACCTTTGTTATGTTCGGATAAGTTATGATAGAAGTTTTTAAAACAAATGTGGATGATGCGGGCCGGTCGCAAATGCTGATCGGCTTGCTGAAAAAGCATTTTCCGGTGTGCCGGATAAACTTTGATCTGGAGGACTGTGATAAGGTGCTGCGGGTAGAAGGCCGGGAGTTTTGCCCCACTCGCGTAATAGAATTGATAAAACTGAACGGGCACTATTGTGAAATACTTACATAGGATTATTAACCATTATACAATTTATTATGTCCAAAATTAGCGCATACATTAATTTTAAGAACACTTGCCGCGAAGCCATGACCTTTTACCAGCAATGCCTTGGTGGCGAACTGCAGCTCATCATTGTTAAAAATTCGCCAATGGCAGAGATGTTCCCTGCTGAGATGCAGGACTCTGTATTACATGCCGACCTTACCGCCCGTGACCTGAACTTGCTTGCCTCGGATATGCAGGACCCGAGCGTAGCCGAGAAAACAGGCGGACCGGTATCTCTCACCCTCAGTTGCGACAGCAAGGAAGCGATGTTTGATGCTTTTGCTAAACTGAGTGATGGCGGTACCGTTACCTGCCAGCCCGAGGTGTTTTTTGCAGGAACGATGGGTAACCTTGTAGATAAATTTGGCATAAGATGGGGTGTATTTACCGCCGAAAAATAATAACTTACCTCACCTTTAACCATTATGAGCCCGAAAACAATCAAGATCATTTACTGGATACTAATTACCCTGTTTGTACTCTCATCCCTGGCAGACGGGGGAGCTGGAATTGCTAAAGAAAAAACAGGAAGAGAAGTAATGGCCCATTTAGGTTACCCGGTTTACTTGATGGTAATTACCGGGATTGCCAAAGTTTTGGGCGCGCTGGCTATACTGCAGAACAAGTTCCGGACCGTTAAAGAATGGGCATTTGCCGGATTTGTAATAAACGCGATTGGTGCATTTGCATCGCGCATGTTTGTTGGCGATGGAGCGGGCTTGCTGATACCGCCGTTGGTATTTTCGCTCATCACCTTTATAACCTACTACTTCTGGAAACAGTATGAACGACTACAAAACATCAACGCTTAATTTATGACCATCTTCCTCATCATTTTAGCTGTGATGGCAGGGGTAGTCATTTTGCTGCTTCTGACTGCCTTGCTTACCAGACGCGATTACGCTGTAGAACGGAATATTACAATCTATCGACCAGCGGCTGAAGTTTTTGAATACGTGCGGCACCTCAAGAACATGGAGGACTACAATAAATGGGTAATGGCAGATCCTATTGCGGTTAAAGAATATCGCGGTACTGACGGTAGCGAAGGTTTTGTTTATGCCTGGAATAGCAAACAGAAACAAGCGGGTGCCGGCGAGCAATTGATAACCAAGATTGTACACGGGAAAAGGATGGATATCCAGATCACCTTTTTTCGGCCATTCGCAGGAATTGCAAATTCTTATCTCGAGACAGAGGCTATATCTCCGGTGCAAACTAGTGTAAGATGGGGTTTTGCAAGTAAAATGTCTTATCCAATGAATGCAATGCTTATATTTATGAACATGGGCGAGATACTCGGTAAAGACTTGGACCTAAGCCTTGAGAACCTGAAACTTATTTTAGAAGATAACAAATAGAACAAACCTTAAAACCCTAAATTATGAAGATCGCGATGATTGTTATCCGTACGCTTATGGGCTTGCTGCTGCTCTTTGCTTCGGTAAGTTATTTTTTTAATCTAACGCCCCCGCCAACCAACATGCCTCAATCGGCTATAACTTATAACGAAGGACTGGCAATTGTTAAGCTCATGACACTAGTGAAAGCTGTTGAGCTAATTTGCGGCTTAATGTTCCTGATAGGCAGGTATGTTACCCTTGCGGTAGTGCTGATATTCCCTATCGTTATCAACATTGTGCTTTTCCATGGCGTTGTAATGCCATCAGGATTAGGCCCGGGCTTGTTCCTGTTGTTTGGCGAATTGTTTTTAGCTTATTATTACCGCAGGAATTACGCACCGCTTTTTGCTGCAAAATAATACATAAGCGGCAGGCTTGGCCTGCCGCTTACTATGCTTGCAATTTGTTAATTTGGCAGTAATGCTTAACCCTGTAACGCGCGAGCCGCGCAGTGCCATACTGCAAAAGCATATTGCTTATTACTACTTTATGCAAACCGATAGCGATCGTTTTGCCTCCCGCTACTATGCCTTTCCGCATACCTATACGGTGTTTAATATTCACCGCGGGGCAATAAAAAACTTTGGTGATCACTTTACAAATGTGCATGGAACGGGCTGCTTTGAACCTGTTGTCTCAGTACAAGGTATAAGGGAACACCCTTTAGAGGTAAATCTCACAGGTATAATAGATAAAGTGACAATATTATTTAAACCGCTCGGTTTAAACGCCTTTCTCGATCAGCCCTTTGCCAGCGTTATTACCCGGCCGAGCCAGCTGTTTACCTCGTGGGACAATTTGCCGGCTTATAAAAGTTTTACTAAAGCTTTTTTCGGCGAAAGTGACCTGGATAACCGCTGCAAAATTTTAGAGAGTTTTCTACTTACCCGCTATCGTTCGTTCCCGGAGCACGATCTGTTAAGCCGTTTCATTTCACGGCTTAGTGATTTTGACGAAAGCCTGCCTATAGAAGACATTTGCCGCCAGCTACAAGTGCAGCCGCGTACGCTTAACCGGCTTTTTCGTAAGCACCTGGGCGTCTCTCCTGCAAGCTATCGCAAGGTGGCCCGCTTCAGACATTCGTTACAAAACAAGCTGGTAGAAAACCAATTTACCCGCATGACTGAACTTGCATATCAAAGTAATTACTATGACCAAGCCTATTTCAATAAAATCTATAAAGAGCTAACCGGCAGTAACCCTCACCGGTTTTATAAAGAAATAGAGACACTGGCTGATGAGAGGCTGGTATTTAGGTTTATGGAGAGCTGATGTCCGAAAAATACAATTTTTGTAAATTACTATTCTGTTGATTTGTACTATATACAGCAACGATGAAGAATATAATAGTAATAGTCCTGTTAAGTGCATTGAGCAGCAACGTAAATGCGCAATCGCTCAATAAAAAGTTAATGTTACAGTTGGATAGTATTAACCGTGCCGATCAGCAATATCGGAGTAAGGCAGCACAACTTTCGGCACGTACATCTCGGGAGGATGACAAAAACATGCAAAAACAAGCTCGGTTAGATGCGGAGAATCTTGCAAAGATAGATAAGATAATAGCGCGGTACGGATATCCTGGCAAATCGCTCGTAGGTGAAAAGTACATGTCCGTTGCATTTATGGTAGTACAACATGGCGAACCGGAGGCACGTGAAAAATACCTGCCGCTTATGTTAGATGCCGCTAAGAAGGGAGAACTCAGAGCATCGTCAGTAGCAATTATGATCGACCGAAATAAGGTTGATAAAGGCGAAAAGCAGGTTTACGGATCGCAACTACATGAAACCCCGCAAGGCATTAAACTTCAGCCTATAGAGGACGAAGCTAATGTAAATGTTCGGCGCGCAGCGGTAGGGCTTCCGCCGTTGGAGCAATATCTTAAAGAGTGGAATATAAAATACAAGGTGCCTGCAGGCGGGTACCAAAACCCGTCAGACATATACTATCATGCCCCGGAGCTGCCATCAATAGAGTTGATTGGCGGGTACGAAGCGCTATATAAAAAGCTTGCCTATCCCGAAAAGGCGAAAGACAACAACATAAGTGGGGATGTGGTGCTGGAGCTAACTGTAGATAAGAACGGCAACCCTAAAGACATATCGGTTGTCAAGTCACTTGGATTTGGCTGCGATGAAGAAGCTTTAAATGCAATGAAAGCCGCCAAATTTACCAATGCCACAGGAGAAGATCGTGACATACGCGTAAAGCTGCCGTTTCCTTATAAGCAAAAGTAGCCTGGTTGAGTGTGAATGGACTATATTAGCTGCATGAAAAAACTGCTGCTGCTACTTGGACTGCTGTCTGTAATTACTGTTACCGGAAAGAACGCGCATAGTGCTGATACTGCTCCTGAGTTTATGAAGGGCAAGTTTAAGGACGACTATGGTATTAAGTACGAAGTAAGCGATACGCTTTGGGTACAGCTGCCAAAAACAAAATTCCACATTATTAAATGGAACAACGAGGAGCAGTACCTGCTTGCCCGCAACGACAACGCTAACCCCGGCGAAGGTGGATTGTATACCAAAATAGATTATATGCAGTTCAGCAATATGTCGCCTTGGAAATGGGGCTATTGCCTCACCGCTTACGAAGCAAAAACGCAGACCCTGGCCGAAAGCATGGCCAAGCCTGATCGCAGCCGACCTAAGACAGGCTGTAACGGATTCCCGTTCTCAAGAATGAAGCCGAACAACTAAACGTTCCAATAAACTAAAAAAACAAAGGCCACAGAGATTTACCTCCGTGGCCTTTGTAGTTGTACCACTTATGGTTAGTTTCCTGCTCTCTTGGTTAGCTCAGTTATTGGCATGTTATTCATGCGGCCCACCGGCTTACCGTTCTTGTAGGTGATCACACGAAGCAGCGCTGCATCTATCGGCACGGTTAAAGGTGCGGTGTATTTTGGATAGAACTTATCAGGGTAGGAATTATCAAAGCTGTAGTAAATGTCCAGCCCGGGTACTTCTGTAGTAAGTGTAACCTTAATTGTCTTGTCAGGATTGCGGCCTACTTGGAATATGGGATCATATACGCTTGGCGCATATTTAGTTTCTGATTGATCAAAACGCTCAAACTGCTTCTCTACCTTAGGGAAGAACGCTGCAAAATTCTTTTTTGCAGGAGGTGACCAAACAGACTCTGATACCGCGAGCGCACGAGGCCATATCATATATTCTACCTGGCGGAAGTTGTATACCTGTTCTGTCCAAAGATTGGCCTGGCCTCCTTTGATCAGTTTGGCATCAACACCTTCAGGAACTGGCTCAAACTCGTAAGTTTTGTTCAGGCGTAAGGTGGCGTACACAGGTGGTTCCATAATGCGGTCGCTTTGCATGTAATCCAAGTAGGCAAAGGTTGTTGGGCTCATTACCACATCGTGGCCCTGCTTGGCCGCCTCTATGCCACCTTTAATGCCGCGCCAGCTCATTACCGCCGCGTTAGGACCAAGGCCACCTTCTAATATTTCGTCCCAGCCCATGAATTTTTTGCCTTTGCTCTCTACTATTTTTTCTAAACGCTTCTCAAAATAGCTCTGCACCTCCTCCATATTCTTGAGGTTCTCTTTGGCCATTAATGCTTTTACCTGTTCGCTTTGCTCCCAAAAGTTTTTGGCACATTCATCTCCGCCCAGGTGCATATACTCAAAAGGGAATAGCTGCGCCAGTTCGGTAGTAACTTTGTCTAAAAACTCGTAGGTGTAATCGCCGGCAGGGTTTAATGTGTTATCTACCAGTGCAGGATGGCCCGGTTTAGACCAATCCATTATCTTTTCTCCCGAACGCACTACATATTTGTCGGCACCTGCAGTGGCTGATAACTGCGGATAGGCTACTACCGCAGCAAGGCTGTGGCCGGGCACATCTACCTCAGGCATAATGTTTACATATCTTTCCTGTGCGTACTTTACAATCTCGCGAATATCGTCCTGCGTGTAAAAGCCACCGTAATTACGTGGTTCGTCAGGCTTTGGCGGAATAAAATCACCAAAGGTGCCTTCGCGCTTCACATTGTAAGCTCCAACTGTTGTTAGCCGTGGCAAGCTTTTTATCTCAACCCTCCATCCTTCATCGTCTGTAAGGTGCCAGTGCAGCAGGTTAAATTTATACTTAACCATGTCATCTATAAAGCGCATTACTTCTTTCTTGGTAAAAAAATGCCGCGATACATCAAACATCAATCCTCTCCATGCAAAACGCGGGTAATCGTATATATCTACAACAGGTACGCTCCAGGTGACGCCTTTAGCAACTTTCAAACCTTCAATTTCCTTGGGCAACAATTGCATCAAGGTTTGCGCGCCGTAATACAAGCCGGCAGGCTCATTGGCACTTATAGTAATGCCGGTTGACTTTACAGATAAATAATACCCTTCTTTTCCCAGTACCGCGTCTGCTTTTTTGTTTAGCACCAGTTTTATTGCTGCGGCAGGCGCACTGGCTTTAACCAATATCTGTTTACCTGTTGCAGTGGCAAACTTTTCTTTTAACAGATCCAGCACGCGATTAAGCTCCTGCTGCTGCCCCGACTGTACTACTATAGCTTTAGGTAATGTGTATAGTCCCGGATGTTTGGTGATTTTAACAGGTTCTGGAATAATGGCAATGTCGGGGGTGCTTTGTGCCAACGCTGTTGCGGCAAATAAGCAGGACAATGCCAGCGCAGTAAATTTTTTCATACAGATAATTGAGGTTTTATAACGAGGTATCGCCTGCAATTTATGGCTTTTTAAATTAAATTAAAAAGTTTTTATTTTGCTTTATACTAATAGTTTATGCAGAAAGTTTTTTGCTAAATTGCCTAAGTATATCTCACAATTGCGCCTGCAATTATTAACCAATTAATACTACTACCATGTCAACTGATCGCAGAAAGTTTCTCAAGCACCTGGGTACTTCGGTGCTGCTTACCTCCGCTTCGCTAACCTCTTGGGCCGCGAAAGAAGAAAATGAAGTACGGCTGCAACGCGCACAGCGAATTGCCGGGCCTAACGACAAAATACGTATAGCCACTATTGGCATGGGTATAATGGGCTTTAACGACACCCGTGCGGCGCTGACTACATCAGGTGTGGAGCTGGCGGGTGTATGCGACCTGTATAAAGGCAGGCTGGACCGCGCCAAAGAACTTTACGGCCAAAGCCTTTTTACTACTATGGATTACCGCGAAATACTAGGCCGGAAGGACATAGATGCTGTAATTATTGCTACCAGCGACAATTGGCACAGCCAAATAGCCATAGATGCCATGCACAGCAAGAAAGCCGTTTACAGCGAGAAGCCAATGGTACACCTGATAAGCCAGGGCCTTGCCGAAATTAAGGCACAGCAGGATACCAAAATGGTAATGCAGGTAGGTAGCCAGCGCGTAAGCAGTATTGCTTATAAAAAAGCGAAGGAAATGTACCAGGCAGGTGCTATCGGTAAAATAAACTCTATTGAAGCATCATTTAACCGGCAGGATGCACTAGGCGCCTGGCAGTATACTATACCGACAGATGCCACGCTGGCTAATGTAGACTGGGCACGCTACCAGGCAAACGCTAAAGTAAAGTACGATTACGATCCTAAACGCTTTTTCCGCTGGAGAAACTACCGCGAATACGGTACTGGTGTAGCAGGAGACCTGTTTGTACACTTACTCAGTGGCATACATTTTATCACCGGATCTAAGGGGCCGGAAAAGATATACTCTATAGGAGGTCTTACCTACTGGAAGGATGGCAGGAACGTGCCTGATGTTATGAGTGCCGTGGTGCAATACGGCGAAACCAAGGAACACCCGGCATTCCAGGTAACCCTAAGGGTAAATTTCGTGAGCGGCGATGGCGGAAGCGGCAGAACTACAATAACTGGTTCTGAAGGTGTGATTGATCTTGGCGACGGAGATAACTTTACCATAAAACGAAATAAAATGCCCGAGGCACCAGGTATTGGCGGATGGGACTCATTATTTACTTATACCGAAGCACAGCAGAAAGCTCTGTTAGACGATTATAATAAAAAGTGGACTGAACAGCAGAAAAGGCGAACCCGCGAGCCCGACACTGTTTATAGTGCCCCCGAAGGGTATAACTCATCTAACGAGCATTTCGCAAACTTTTTTGACTCAGTACGCAACGGTACACCTGTAGTAGAAGACGCCAAGTTTGGTTTCAGAGCCGCCGCACCTTGCCTAGCTTGTAACGACAGTTATTTTGAGAATAAAGTTATCCGTTGGGACGCAGAAAACATGAAAATTATAGCATAATAGCAACTACTTTTTGGAAAACGGCCGCGGTGTATACCAGCGGCCGTTTTGTTTATCTTATGATAGCGACCCAGCCGGAAAGCACGCTAATATTGGTGTGGGTATCTATCATATAATAATAAGTTCCTGCTGGTACTTGCTTGCCGGAGTAGGTGCCATCCCATGGTTTGCTGTACCCTGTTGATTGAAACAGCAACTGGCCATTACGGTTATAAATAGATACAGTGCTGTTAGGATAGTTACTTAAAATAGGAATTTGCCAATAGTCGTTAATACCGTCGCCATTAGGCGTAAAAGTGTTTGGCGGAATGATATCGCACGCAGCATTCGCAAGCACAGAGACGGTAACCGCGTTTGATTCTGTAGCCGGGTTTGCCACGCATTTACCGCCGCTTACCATGGTGCAGGTAACTACATCACCATCTGCAAGATTTTTGGTGCTGAAGGTACTGCTGTTAGTGTCGGTATTATTACCATTAATGTGCCACTGGTAGGATGGTTCACCGTTAGTGGTTTGTACGTTAGTAGGCACAGCGGTAAAGGTTACCTTGCTGCCGGGGCAAAACGCCCCCGTAATGGAAGGAAATATCATTACAGAAGTTGTTACAGGCGGATCGGCAGTAAGTGTAGCTGGTGCTGAAGGTAGGGATGATATATCGGCGCATCCATCATGATTGGTTACTATGCAGGTAATTTTATCTCCTGTAAGTAACGCACTGCTGGTAAATTCAGGGCCGCCACTATAAACAGGAGCGCCATTTACAAACCACTGATATGTTGGCGCGTTGCCTCCATTCACTGCGCTGGCTGTATACTTTACTTCCAATCCCTCGCAGCTTGCGTAATAGTCCGGAGTTATCTTTACTGTAGGGGCGGGCAGCTTATTAGCGGTAACTGAAAACGTAACACTTACGGTATCATATGGGCTTAAACCATCACTTGCAATTAGTTTCACATAAACCTTCTCACCGTCTTTAAGAACACGGCCGGCTGCAGGTACCTGCGTGAAAGTTATACTACCTGTACAGGGGCTTGTGCCGGTTGCTTTTGCAGCGTAGTCTTCTAATATAGCAGGGCATGCATCAAGAAACGGCAACGTTACGGGCTGATATTTGCTGGTAATCGTGATAGGGTTAATAATAACTAAGGGGATATTAACGGTTTTCTTGTTGCTTTTACCATTGTTATCAAAATAGCCGGCAGTGCCACTGCCTGCTATGGTGCTTACCATGCCGGCGGGCGTTATTTTGCGGATAATGTGATTATCCTGATCGGCTATGTAGAGGTTATCTGCCGGGTCAATACCGATGCCTTGCGGGTTGTTGAAAGACGCGATGGTGGCGCCATCTCCGTCTGCCCGGCCAATTCTGCTTGCACTGCCGGCATATATTGTAAACGTGCCATCAGCAGCTACTTTATAAATCTTAGGCTCTGTTGATGCTATAAACGAGTTGCCTTTGCTATCTACCACAAGGCGTGTAAATCGTAAAAGCGGATCAGTTTTGCGGAATAACGTTGTAACCACCCCCGCAGGTGTTATTTTGCGAACGCTATTTACATCGTTTGCAGCAGAACTAGTTACAAATAAAGTTCCGTCAGGTCCAAAATACAACCCCTTGATACCATCAAAGTCCGCGAGTGTACCAATCCCATCTGTAAAGGCCTGCTTGCCGCTTCCCGCAAAAACTATTGCCGAGGAGCCATCCGGTGCTGCTTTGTATATTCTCGTTTTATCAGCTATATAAATGTACCCGCTTTTGTCAATAGCTATGGCCGCTCCCTCTATAGGATCAAAGTCGTTTAAGCCGGTAAGCGCCTCTGTGGTAAAGGTGCTCACTGTACCATCAGGTGTAATCTTCCGTATTAAAAAATTAGCAACGTCGCAAACATATATGTTCCCTTGTGCATCCGTTATAATGCTCAGCAGGTCTTTGGAGAAACTTGCTATGCCGGCTTTCCCATCCACTTTTCCAGGTCCACCATTACCCGCAAGTGTACTAACACGACCGTCAACAGCTATTGTTCTTATACGGTAATTGCCCTTGTCGGAGATGTACATTTTCCCGCTTACAGGGTCGAACACAATGTTAGATGGATAATTAAACCTGGCACTTAAAGGATCGACAGGGTCAGCGCCAAATCCGGTCTTCAATACTGATGTTTGCAGACCTACATCGGCGCAACTATACAAACTATCCTGCAGGGTTGTAGATGGCTGCTGAAGCTGGTATTCGCCCGTTACGGTGGCAACCGTGTCATAATTTATTTTGGTATTACCGGTTGGATCAAGCTTTATCCTTACCGGGTTGCCTTTGGGAACAACATCCGGGTAGACAAAAACTTCGGGTACTTCCTGTATAACTAAGGTGCGTTCCACCGGAGTAGCCGCGAAATAAAAGGGATCTTCGTCTTTATACGCGGTTATGGTAACGGTGCCGGCTTTTAAGATGTGGATTTTGCCGTCGAAAACTGATGCTATACTAATGTCGCTTGACTCATATCGGATGGGGTTGGAGTTTGACGGGCCAACAGCTGTGGCGTTAAGCGGGTAATCCAGATCGGTGTCTTTCATTACCGGTAACGGATCAAATTTAATCACCTGCTGCTTTCTTATTAACTCATTTACCTGTATGTTAAACGTATACGTCCCCATTCCCTCAGTATTGTAACCAAATATAGTGTAATCTGTAGAAGGCCAGGGCTGCGTAGGTGTCCCGCTGATTATGCCGGTTCGCTGGTCCAGCACCAACCCCGGTGGGAGATCGGGTATTACCTTAAACCCAGTGGTAGATATTTTACGAATTACGTTGTTGTCTGCATCGGCAACATAAATAAAGCCTTGTGCATCTATACACATGCCCATGGGCTTGCCAAACTGCGCATTTGGGCCAATAGCATCTACATATCCGGGTTTTTTGTTGTTTCCGGCAAGTACGCTTATATATTGCTCCCGCTTGCCAAACCTTTTTATCTCATGCCCTCCGCCGTCTGCAATAAACATGTTGCCGGCATTATCCAACGCGAGGCCCATAATGCTTTTGAATGTTGCATTTGCAGCAGTGCCCTCAAACGGATCGGTGTTATAGTTAACGCCGGCAGCCGTGCCTACTACTGCGCTTTGATTAACGGTTCGTATCATTTCACCATCCGCTACGTACATGATATCATCAGGGCCGGTGATCATCGCGTATAACGCAGCAAACTTGGCAGTGACGCCAGGCCCGTTAAAATTGGGAGCCGGGCCACGATAGCCGCCGCCAGCAAAAAAAGTTACATAGCCGCCGGGTACTTCCCGAATTTGAGGTACATCGGCCACAAACAATCTTCCCGCAAGATTGAACGTTAGCCCCGTCGGCTGCATAAACGTATTATTCGTCATGGCAGCTGTACCAGGAATACCTGCAAAAACACTTACATCTCTGGTTGGTGTTATCTGGCGTATCGCATTGTTGTCCTTGTCAGTAACAAACAAGTTACCCTGCTTATCAAACATGATACAGGCAGGATTATTAAACCGTGCGGAGGCGCCGTTGCCGTCAGCATAACCTGCTACCCCGCTGCCCGCATAGGTACTTACGGTACCGTCGGGCGCTATCATTCGGATGCAATTATTACCAGCATCAGATACATACAGATTCCCTGCCGCATCCATCTTAACGTCTGATGGAGCTGTGAATGCGGCATTTCGGCCCTTTGCATTGACTAAACCGGGTGATCCGCTGCCCGCCACAGTAGTTACCTCGCCATATATGTTGGGAGGTACAGTACCACTGGTAGGCCGGTAAGTGGGAGCAACGGGGGTGATAGGTGTGCCTGTGAAATACTGCTGAGCGGGCTGATCGCGAAAACGAGGAAGCTGGGCATAAGTTTGCTGTGCTGCTATAACAACAAGAAGCAAAGTAAATATGTAAGCTATCCTCTTCACACTACCTCAGAATTGTTACCGGACCAGAAAGTGGCGGCCGGCCTGTTTTTAAGTCTATAAGATAATAGTAAGTACCGGGTGCAAGCTGATTACCACTGTAAGTGCCATCCCAGGGCTTAGTATAGCCAACGGAACGGTACACTACTTTACCGTAGCGATTATAAACAGAGAACACACAGTCGGGAAAGTTAACAAGCTCCGGGATATCCCAGAGATCATTACGCCCATCTCCATTTGGGGTGAAAGTATTGGCAATGGTAATGGCGCATTCGGCATCTGTTTTTACCTGTACAGTTATCGGGTTAGATATAGTTATTGGTAACGCAGAGCACTTTACATGGCTGTCCATCTCGCAGGTTACTATATCGCCGTTGCGCAAGGTGCTGCTGGTAAAAGTTGCCGAATTACTGCCCTTTAAATCGCCATTTACTTTCCATTGATAATCCGGTGTTTGTGTTGCGGTTTGCACGTTTGACGGCACGGCCGTAAAAGAAAGTGCCACACCTGCGCATATCGCGTCGGTCGTAGAAGGCGTTATGATCAGAGCGGTCGCAATAGACGCTTCAGTAGAAACTACGTATAGCGCGGACTGCTCTGACGGTATACCGGCGCAGTAATCAGTGTTTAAAACCGTGCAGGTAACCTTGTCGCCATCGGCTGGCGCGTTGTAAGTGAAGGTACTGCCTGTTGCAGCTTGTAAAGCATTGTTAACGCGCCATTGAAATGTGGGGCTGTTTCCCTCATCAGCCGCTGTCGCTTTGAATGTAATAGGCGAGCCATCGCATACCGCGCTACTAACAGGCGCTATAGTCACCGTAGGTGAAGCAACAGGTATTGCATTAACATTGAAAGTAGCAGTTGACGATTGGCCCAAATCATCAGTGGCGGTGAGTGTTACCTTTATAGTTTGCCCCGCAACAATTGTGGTACCGGCCTGCGGCGATTGCGTTATGGTGATATTGTGTGCACAAGTGCTTTCTGCATGGGCGTCAGTTGCGTAATCTGGCAAAAGTGCAGGGCACTGCGGCGCTACCAGCATGTTGACATCGGCATATGCGCCTGTTATGTTAAGCGCGCTAACAATTTTTACTTTTACAGTAACCTTGGTAGCATTGCTCCTATTGGTGTTGTCCTTGTCACCCGGCTCTCCGCTACCGGCTATGGTGGTTACTTTGCCTGTTGTCGAGATCATCCGGATGCGGTGATTGTCTGAATCAACGATGTATAAATTGTCCTTACTATCTATGCCAATCCCCTGCGGGTTCCTGAATTGAGCTGTAGCCTTCGGCCCATCGGCAAAGCCTTCTATACCGCCGGCGTATTTAGTAAAATCCCCTGCATCGGTAAGGCGATATATAACCGGCAGCGATGATGCAATGAATATAATCCCTTTACTATTTACTACAAGGCGAGTGAAGTTAGCTGCGTAAGGCAATGAGATAATTGTAGCGGTAGCGCCGCTGGCTGCTATTTTTCTTACTGTGTTTACATTGTTTAGGTCGCTGGTACTCACGTATAAAAAGCCAGAGCCATCAAACGCCAGTCCCCGTATACCGCTAAAGCTCGCAGTCGCGCCAATACCATCTAAATTGGCTGCGTTTCCGCTACCAGCAAATAACGTTACGGTGCTTCCATCCGGCGTTATCCTGAATATTTTAGTGGCGTTCGCAACAAATATATTGTCGTTTTTGTCAACCGCTATGGCATTTGCGGCAAAATTACCGCCATTGGCTGCCTTAAGCTCATTGAAGGCAAATGTTGTGGCGTTACCGTCGGGATCTATTTTTCTTACAGCGTTATTAAAATAGTCGCACACAAATATGTTCCCGTGAGAATCTGTAGCGATTGAAGATAGCCCTCTGCCAAAGGCGACGTTACCACCATTGCCATCCCTGAAGCCTGAGATGCCCCCAGCTATAGTGGTAACGCGTGTATCAAGATCATACTTTCTTACTTTATAAAAAGCCTGATCCGTAACGTAAAAGTTCCCAAACCTGTCAAAGGCAAGTGCCGCGGGCTGGTCGAATTGCGCGTTAAGCGGGTCGGCCGGATCGGGGCCGTAACCCGCGCCGACAGTAATATCCTGCTCACCAAGGTCCTCACATGTAAAAGTGCCGGTTGGCCTGATGGTTTTGGTGATATCAGGTTTTTGAGGGCCGGGCGTGATCGTAGCTAGTTGATCGGGCGTTAAAGTAAGTGTTCCAAACTTATCTAATGCAAACACAAACGGACCGGCTTTGGCAACCACGTCGGGCTTGTCCAGCTCAGGCGGTGGTAAGATAGTGAGCTCTTGTGGGACCGGAATGGCTTCAGCATAGTCAACGTCCCCACGTTGTTTGGCAGTAATGGTGACTTTTCCAGGTGCCACCATGTGTATTTTGCCATTTGATATAAAAGCAAGGTTAAGATTGCTACTCTCGTATTCTATGGGGATGTTTGGATTGCTGCTTGTTGCACCCGGTGGAAAGTCCTGGTCACCAACGGTGACTGTAGGTAAGGGACCAAACGTTATTTGCTGTGGTTTAAGCACTGCTTCGCGTACCTCAAGCTGAAAACCAAACACACTTTTTCCACTGGTGTTATAAGCTATTACGGTGTAATTGGATAATTGCCTCGTCTCTGTAGGAGTGCCGCTTATCTGACCTGTAGTGCGATCAAATATTAGCCCTGCGGGTAGTGCAGGGCTAATTGAATAACCCGTTGTATAAACAGTGCGTATAACATGTGCACCTTCATCGGCAACGTACAATACTCCGTCTTTGTCAATTGTTAATCCGGCGGGTGCAACAAACGGCGCTGTTGCTATGGTTTTTATTTCACCGGAAGGATCAAATCTGCGTATAGAAGAGCCTGTTCGGTCGGTGAAGAACACTACTCCAGCAGCATCCTTAACCATGCCAGTGCAACCATTTAATAGTGCTCCTTTACCGTAACCATCCACACTGCCTGTAAAAAAATTCCCGGCCACGGTAACTATGTTGCCGTCCTTGTCCATGGAACGTATGTGCGATGCATCGGTAATGTAGAATATGCCGGCACCAATATTAACTATGCCGTTTGGATTGTTGAATGCCGCAATGGTATTGCTGCCATCTATCCACCCACTGGTGCCACTTCCCGATGTTACATTGGTATTGCCATCCTGTGCAACATGCCTTATTACATTGTTGCCATAGTCGGTTACAAACAAACCTCCGTTATCATCAACAGCTATACCTGTAGGCAGGTTAAAACGCGCGAATGACCCTTGAGCATTTATCAACCCGGATGCATTGGCTAGCCCTGCCAGCGTTGTAACACTTCCTTCGGGTGTTATTTTGCGAATAGTATGGTTTTTGCGGTCGGCAACAAACAGGTTCCCCTCCTTGTCAAAAACCAAACCTGTTGGTCCATTGAAAGCTGACAGGAGCCTTACACCATCCAGGCTGCCAGCTACACCTGTACCTGCATAGGTGGTTACATCGCCGGCGGCATCAATCTTACGTATTACGTTGTTTCCCGCATCGGCTATGTACAAATTACCGCTGGCGTCCTGTTTAATATCATAAGGCGCGTTAAAACGTGCAGCAAGCAGGTGCGCATTAACAAAGCCGGGGATTGTGCTTCCGCCGGCGTAATTTGTCACCTGGCCAAAAGGCGTTGCAGGCACCGCGCCTCCTGTGTTAACAGGCAATACCGGAGTTATTGGTACGCCTTTTTTATAGCTCTGATCCGGATAGGTAATGTTTGGAGCTTGTGCATAGCTGTTGCATACTGCCGTTAAGGCAATTATGAATACGGCAATATTGCATATACCCTTCACAAAGTTTCAGGCATCACTTTATCTTTCTGGCAGTTACACCTTCGTTGGTAATTTTAACGGGCTTAATTGTGCCATCGGCGTTAAATATCATCTTGTCTATACAGGTTACCCGGTGGTTAGCATCTGTTTCAGTCAAAGGCCGGCGGTGATAAACAATATACCAGTCGTTTGTTCCTGGTACATTAATCACCGAGTGATGGCCTGCTCCGGTTGCAACTTTAGCATCTTGCGCCAGTACAGTGCCTATTCTTTTAAACGGACCGTTTATGTTATCGGCTATAGCATATGCTACACGATAGTCAGGACCAGTCCAGCCGCCTTCAGACCACATGAAATAATACTTTTTGTTGCGCTTGAACATTACCGGCCCTTCTACATATCCTTCAGGGGTAATCTCCTGATAGGATATATCATCTTTATAGGTAGATATCCCGGTAAAATCAGCTTTAAGTTTGGCAATGTTACAGTGACCCCAGCCGCCATAAATTATGTAATACTGCCCGTCATCATCTTTAAACACAAACTGATCAATAGGTTGTGCCTTGTTGTGAAATTTATCAATGAGTGGTTTACCTAAATAGTCTTTAAACGGACCTTCAGGTTTTTCAGCAACAGCTATGCCAATGCCGCCTACAGTTTCATCGTTCTGTATATCATTAGCGGCAAAAAAGAAGTAATATTTATTGTCTTTTTTGACGATGGCAGGAGCCCACATCGCCCGTTTGGCCCATTTTACGTTTGATGAATCGAGCACATTGTTGTGCTTGGTCCAGTGTACCAGATCGGGCGAGGAGAAGGCGTCGAAATGTACCTGGCTGTTGTACTTGTCGGAATATGTTGGATAAATCCAATACTGTTTTTCGAAAATGGTAGCTTCCGGATCTGCATACCATCCAGGGAAAATGGGATTGCCTGATGTTGTTTTGTTCACCGGTTTTTGTGCAAACGCAGTGTTAAACGAAATTGAAGCCGAGACAGCGAGTATAAATAGTCGTTTCATAGTTATTTTAGTACAGCTACAACGTAGCCTATTAGCTCTTTTATATAGAGGTTCCACTTATCGTAGTTGACAGAGGAAGGTAAAAAGTCGTATAAAGATAAGGCACTCTTTAATGTTTTATAGTCGCATGGGTAACCAACTACCTGTAAGCCTTCCTTTTTAAATATAAGTTCCGCACGTTTCATGTGAAAAGCAGAGGTTACCAGCAAGTAGGGCGG
The DNA here is from genome assembly GCF_003432065.1 of Mucilaginibacter terrenus. Classification (NCBI taxonomy): domain Bacteria; kingdom Pseudomonadati; phylum Bacteroidota; class Sphingobacteriia; order Sphingobacteriales; family Sphingobacteriaceae; genus Mucilaginibacter; species Mucilaginibacter terrenus. Next base: position 361,719 of record NZ_QWDE01000002.1, read on the forward strand.
CTTTAAGCCTGCTTTTTTTATAATTGCGTGCGATAAAGATGCATTCTCAAAAGTATTGCGTGCTTTGCTCTCAATAAAAATGGCAGAGTCTAGAAATCCTTGTTTGTGTAAAAGTTCGCGTACATACGCCCCTTCAGAAAACGCCGAGGGATTAAGGTTGCCATTGCCGCCCGTCATGAGCAGGTGAGAGGCTGTTTTGTTTTTTAGCAGCAGGGTAGCCTGTGTGTAACGATCTTTAGAGTCGTTTAAAAAACCGTGACCGCTTTCGTCCTCGGAAACAAAGCCACCTAACAAAATAATGCAGCTAAACTTTCTGTTGCCAGGATTATAAGGTTCCTCATCCCATCCGCGTGCGTAAAGATTCAAAAGCAAAGGGTTCCCAAACACATATAACAATGCCACGCCGGCAATAAGCAATTTATATCGTCTTTTAGCACTTTTAGTAACGATGGCGTAAACCAACAAGCCAAATGACCACAAAAATGGCAGTGTAAGGATGTAGAGCACTTTGGAGAGTATAAAATACATTGATTTTATATTGGCGGTACAATTTAACTCATTTTTATGTAACTGCATGTAACCAATAATTAATTCTATACGTCAAAGTTGCCAAACTTGTAACAATCTAAGTGAATTAGAGTATTGTATCCACACGAAGAGCGGTACAGATCATTGTTGAAGTGGGCTGGAATTTATTTACCAGCCAATCACTAGCTGAGCAAACCTTCTATTGGTTTATGCGTAAACAACCTTTCAGAGGATGTATGGTGGGTAGATAAAAAAAGTAGATAATACAGGCTTTGAACGAAAAATAGATAACCGATCCGGGCAGTCCGCAAGCAGAAAACAACAGGTCTGATATAGATTCGGTAAGGAACATCAAATAGAGGGTGATGTAAGAGGCAAGCCCGGGGCATTTTAGCTTCGGGTTTTGTCTTTTTACTTGCTAAAGGTTAAAATTAAAAAGGGTGGAACAAATATACTTGTCCACCCTTTTTTGTTAAGATGCCGCCATTAGCATAGCGGCAAGTATTACATAACAAAGTTTTCCAGCCCGTATTGCTTTAATACATCAGCAGGTACACCTTGCCAGCGGTTAGGTGCATTCCCGGCAAATCCCAAGTCTTTAATGCCTATTTCACTGGTGAAAAAACCAGTTGCGGTAAGGTCACGCATGCGATTAAAGAAGGCAACACCTTGCTGCATTTCGGGCTTGGCCTTTTTAGGATATGCAATCTGGTCTACTATTTCCAGACGCTGTGCTTCGGAGCATGCAGTGAATGCCTTGCCATATCGGTGCAGGCACTGCGTGTCCAGCCAGCGGATGCCTCCGCGCATGGGCAGTTTATGATCTGGGATGTCCTTTACGATAAATTCAATAAAGTCGGGCACCTTAGCGTCTGTAGCGCTGCCAGACTTACCATCCTTAGGAATGATGATATCCGCAAGGATAGCGATAGTTGCCATCTCATGCTCATTAAAATATTTCTCTGCCTGAAGCTTTTTGTCACGTTCTACTTCTTCGGGTTGGCGGCCGGCAGTGGCTTCGTTAGCCTGCTCGGTGCTTTGCGGAGCGTTCTTGTCTGTAGGTTTACAGGCGTCAAGCAATACCGTTGCCGATAATGTACCAAAGCCAAGGGCTTTTAGGGAGTCGCGTCTGTTCATGGCTTATACGTTAAGTTTTTTACGTTGCGATAAAATGTATTCTGCTGTGCGCATGCTCAATGCTAATATGGTCCAGGTAGCGTTCTTATCGCCTTGCTGTACAAACGGAGCGGCATCTACCACAAACAGGTTAGGGCAATCCCAAGCCTGGCAGTACTTGTTAAGCGCCGATTTTTTTGGATCGTCGCCCATACGGATAGTACCTACCTCATGGATGATCTTACCAGGAGCCTCTAAACCGTAATTGGTTTCAGGGCCTTGTTTCGGGCCATGTATAGCACCCATGTTGTGCAGTATCTCTTCGAATGTGTCCTGCATGTGTTTAGCCTGGTTTATCTCATCGTTGTTCCAGGTGTAGTTAAAGCGCAGTACGGGTATACCATACTTATCTACCACATTAGGGTCAATTTCACAATAGTTCTCTTTACGGGCGATAGCGGTGCCACGGCCTGCCATACCAACACCAGTACCGAAGAAACGGCGGTAATCATCTTTAAGTGAAGCGCCGTAACCTCCGGCTTCCTTCATTTTACCATCACGACCTGCTACTGCGCCGTTCATGCCTTCCATACCAAAGCCGAAACCATAAGATGGCATATGCATGCCGCCGCCGTATTCTATGTGGTACCCACGAGGGAAGTTTAGTTTTTTGTTATCGAGCCACCATGGTGAGTAGATGTGCACGCTGCCCACACCGTCTTCGTTATAACGTTTACGGTCCATTAATTGCGGCAGGAAACCGCCAGCGCTTGAACCTGTAGAATCGTGCAGGTATTTGCCCACTACGCCGCTACTGTTAGCCAAGCCGCCCGGGTGAGCTGATGATTTTGAATTAAGCAATATACGTGCAGACTCGCCTGCGCTAGCCCCAAGCACAACGGTTTTAGCGTTTACCTGGTACTCCTGCATATCTTCTTTATTGATGTAAGACACACCGGTAGCAATACCATTCTTGTCGGTTAATATCTCTCGCACCATTGCGTTGGTAATCACCTTAAGGTTGCCGGTTTTTATAGCCGGGATCACCAAACATGACGAAGCCGAAAAGTCTGCGTATACTTTACAACTACGGCCACATTGTCCGCAGAAGAAGCACTGGCCGCGATCTTTATTGCCCGGTAGCGCCTCGGTAAGTACCGAACCCCGACCAGGGATAGTAGTTACCCCGGCTTTACGCGCGCTTTGGGTAATGAATATTTCGTTCAAACGAGGTTTCGGCGGTGTCAGGAAGATACCGTCAGGTTCGTTCTCCAGATTTTCTTTGGTGCCGTATACACCTATCAGGCGGTCAACTTTATCGTAAAATGGTTTTACATCGTCGTAAGTGATTGGCCAGTCATCTGTAAGGCCGTCTTTAGCCTTAAAGTCGTGTGGGCCCATACGTAGGGAAATACGGCCCCAGTGATTGGTGCGGCCTCCAAGCATACGCGAACGGAACCAGTAAAACTCTGTTTTGTCTTTAGTAGTATAGGGCTCACCATCAATTTCCCAGCCGCCGTAAGCAGCGTCAAAGTCACCGAATGGGCGGGTTGTACTTGCGCCACGACGCGGCGACTCCCACGGCCATTTCAATTGTTGTGAATCGGTCTTGGGGTCAAAGTAAGCGCCGGCTTCCAGCATCAATACCTTAACACCTGCATTAGCCAGTACATAGCCGGCCATACCACCTCCTGCGCCAGAACCTACAATAACAACATCATACGTTGTGGCCGATTTTTTTATCTGAATATCTTCCATATTATCTTACGTGCTCTCTGTAATTGCTTGTGGAAGCCTTAGCTTATAGTTGTTTAAGTTTAATGTTTTTGTAAGATACCACTGCGCCATGGTTTTGTAGCGCGATGTGGCCGCTAGGGTATTTGGCAAACTTGTCCCAGGTTTTAAATTTGCTGTTGTTTAGCATTTCGGTCCACTCGGGGCTGCCCATTTGTACGTTAACTGTCTCGACGCCGTTAAGCCAAAAGGTAAGGTGGCCTTTGTCTTTGCGTATCTTGGCAGTATTCCACTGTCCGGCTGGCTTAGCGGCTGCAGGTGCAGCTTTCATATCGTATAATGACCCTGCCAGGTGGCTTGGTTTCTTGTTGTCCTCAGCCTTTTCGTTATCTAAAACCTGCATTTCAATACCTGTAAGGTAAGTAGCACCCAGCGCAGGATCTTCATGCACCCCGAAGATGATACCGCTGTTACCACCTTCTGCAATTTTCCAGTCTACGGTAAGCTCGTAGTTTTCGTACTCGCCATCAGTAACAAGGTCGGCTGCGTCAGTAGCTTTTGGGTCAAGCTGCAATGCGCCGTCAACTACGCCCCAGCCTCCGGTGCCCGGCTTGTTGTAAGCGTGCCATCCTTTGGTGGTTTTTCCGTCGAATAATTTAACTGTTTTTTGTGCAGATGCAGTGAGCATGCATGCTGATAACGCGAACGCGCTCAAAAGTATTTTCTTCATGGGTAATTTGGTTTAGCAGCAAATGGGGCTGCTGTGTTAACTGGTTGCTAAAGTAGCATTTATTTCGATTGCTGCTTAAATAACGCTAAATCAATCGAAAAAATTACAGTTACACTTAACCAATATGGCCAATAAACTTTACGCTTAAAGTACCCGAAGCTACCTGCTCAACAAAAAAGACAATCCAGAAGCAAGCCCAACAGTTACATACCCGTAGCTATCCTGAAAGGAGAAGTTGTAATCGTCCTGCCCGCGGTACCCGCCGCCGCCCATAACGGCCACATCTTTCAGGAATGGCAGATGGTAGTAATATTTAAGCCCAATGTTCAACCGTTTTTTGATGTCTAAGGTGCCGTAGCCGTTGTACTTATCGGCAATGTAAGTAAAGTCAAGTTGCAGGCGTTGCCAGTTTTCAAATAGTTTGCTGTCTTTTTTTATTGGATCTTCATAGCTCTTAGCAATGTTGAGCATATAGCTGCCGTTAACACGTACCCACCCGTATTTACCAGGCAGGCCAGTAGCATAACCTTTACCAAACAGGCCGCTGTGTAACTCAACTCCAACCGTCTTATATTGATTAATGATCCGGTCTGTTTTATCAGTACGTTTACCAACAGTGTAGTTAAGCGTGTAAAAATTGGTCGAGAACTTTCCGCTGTCGGCATTAAAGCTGCCGTCAGGCAGTACTGTTGGTCCGCGTACCCCGTTGGAATGGTGTGTGTAGCCGCCCGATAAAAACTCCGGATGATATACATCATGATTCAACCGGTAGAAGAGCTGTATGCCGGGCATATAGCTGGGCGATTTTACAGGTGCCCCGGGTGTTGCAAGCAGCCTGATTTTAACCCTCGTAAAAGCATTTATGAATAAACGCGACTTAGGGGTGCTGTAAACCACAAAATTAGCTACAACATCTGCTACTAACTGTGTTTTTACTTTTTGAAAGTACTCATTGCCGAACATGGATGACCGTAGATTTTGTGTGTAGATATCGTTGAAATCCCGGTTGATGAGCCGCGTCGCGATCAGGCTGGTTATGGTGTCTTGCCGTATGGCTGTGCCTTGCACCTTAATGGTGTCAACGCTGGTAGCAAGTAGACGGGAGGCAGAGAGCAGGACTAAAACAAAGGCAATTACCGACGTTCTAAGAGGTATAAATTTAGCAGACATTATTAAAATAAGAGTGGGCTATGTTGCCCGGTAAAATTACAGCCTTTAACAGTTATTGTTTTTGACACACCTGTACAGAATATAAAAGAGACGTTTACCTGACATAACAAGCCGTATTTACTATTAAACCAACAAAATACCTATCTTGCACTTTTACCATAATAACGATAAGTGACTTTCCAGGAATTTAATTTTGACGAACAACTACTAGAAGGGGTACTAAGCATGGGCTACACCAATGCAACCCCCATACAGGAACTTGCAATACCTGCTATAATGGCCGGTGACGACCTTATAGCCTGCGCGCAAACAGGTACCGGCAAAACGGCATCGTACCTGTTGCCCGTGCTAAACCACATAGCTACCACACATAAGCATAATATTAGTGCGTTGGTATTGGCACCAACCCGCGAGCTTGCCCAACAGATAGATCAGCAGGTAGAAGGTTTAGCCTATTTTACCGGCATCAGCTCTATTGCCGTATTTGGCGGAGGCGATGGCATTGCTTACGAGCAGCAGCGCCGCGGCATTCAGAACAATGTGAATATTTTGATAGCTACCCCAGGCAGGCTTATTGCTCACCTTACCTCAGGCGTGTTAAAGCTTAATACCGTTACGCACCTTGTGCTTGACGAAGCAGACCGTATGCTTGACATGGGTTTCCAGGACGACATAATGCGCATCATTAGCTATCTGCCTAAAAAGCGGCAAACACTGCTTTTCTCGGCAACTATGCCGGGCCGCATCCGTACCCTCGCTAAAGCTATCCTACATGAGCCGCAGCAGATCAATATCGCGATATCAAAACCTGCAGAAGGTATCGACCAGCAGATATACCGGGTTCACGATGGTCAGAAGATGCCGCTGCTGAAGAAAATACTTAAAGAAGGCGGCTATTTAAGCTCCATTGTTTTTGCGTCCCGTAAGGAAATTGTAAGGGCGATATACAAGGAACTCAAGCAAGCCAATTTAAGTGTTGCCGCCTTCCACTCGGACCTTCAGCAAAACGAGCGAGAAGAAATATTGCTAAAGTTTAAAAACAAGCAACTACCTGTAATTATTGGTACCGATGCGCTTTCGCGCGGTATTGATGTGGAAGGGATAGATTTGGTTATAAATTACGACGTACCACCGGACCCGGAGGATTATGTACACCGTATTGGCCGTACCGCAAGGGCAGCCACCAAAGGTACTGCTATAACGTTTGTAAACGACCGTGACCTTCGGCGCTTTAAAACCATTGAGGCGCTGATAGAGCGTACGCTGGAGCCAAAAGAATTGCCGGAAGAACTGCAGTCTATTGAGGCGCCAAAACAGGAGAGGCCGCACGATGGACCTAAGAACGACAAACGGCGCAGGCCTAACCGTTATAAAGGAAATAAGAAGGATAATAAGCCACGCCCTGCGGCTAATTAAACCTTGTAAAATTTGTGTGGTCTATTTGATTGTAAATGTCAATGCGTTACATTTACACAACAAACCAACTAAACACTAAATAAAATGACTTCCAGACGTTCGTTCCTAAAAACTTCGGCGATGCTTGGCGCAGGGCTCATGATGTCGCCCGAGCTTTTCGCACGCAACAAAAAATACATTGGCGTACAACTGTATACCGTGCGGGATGCTATGGCTAAAGACCCTAAGGCAACCCTCGCTAAAGTTGCGGGCGTTGGCTTTAACTCCGTTGAGGGCGCTACCTATACAGGTACGCAAAAGTTTTACGGGATGGAGCCTGCAGAGTTTAAGCAAACACTGAAGGATAATGGCCTGATTATGCCAAGCGCACACTATATGCTGGGCGAAGGTATGCCGAACACTAAAGGAACCATTATAAACGAATGGCAGAAAGCGGTTGATGACGCTGCTGCAGTAGGTTTAAAGTACATGGTTTGCGCTTATCTTTTAGATAACGAACGCGGCACATTAAGCCACTACAAAGAGACTGCGGCAAAATTGAACCATGCCGGCGAGATTTGCAAAAAAGCAGGTATACAGTTGTGCTACCATAATCATGATTTTGAGTTTAAGCAGGAAGACGGCAAATACCCGTACGAAATGCTGCTGAACAATACCGATCCTGACCTGGTAAAGATGGAGATGGATATTTACTGGATATACAAGGCAAAGCAAGATCCTATTGCATTGTTCAACCGCTATCCTAAACGTTTTCCTTTATGGCACGTAAAGGATATGGATAAAACCCCTAAACAAATGTTTACCGAAGTTGGTAACGGGGTAATTCCGTTTAAAAACATTTTTAAAGAAGCTAAGAAAGCAGGTTTAGACTATTTCTTTAACGAACAGGATATTTGCCCGGGCGATCCGTTCGACAGCATCACTAAAAGCTATTCTTATATCAAACAGAATTTAGTTTAACTAGACATTATACAATGAAGAAGCCGGATCTTTTGTCCGGCTTTTTTATTTTGCAGCTTTTATGGTAAGACTGATCTTAAGCGTGTTGCTGTTCCTCGTGTCGTTACTGGTTATTTTCGGCGCTCCCGAATACCACATATGGATGCTGGCAGTAGCTGTTAATTCCTATCCGCTGGTATTTACCGGGATAACCTTTATACTGCTGCTATCTCTTATTTCGCTAAGAAGATATCGTTTACCTGCAGTGTTAACAGCTGTAATTGCTTTTGCACTATTTCTTTATCCGGTTGTTAATGCCTGGTCTGTAGCCAGGAGTCTGCCGAACGCTTTTAACAGCGCGGTTAATAGCACAGAAGCTAAAGCGATTTCCTATAAACCATTTAGTTTCTTGCAATTGTTAAAAGGTCCGCCAGCGATGCCATTTAAAACCATCACCTACGACAGTGCATCTCATCTTACGTTTGATTACTACCGCAATAGTAAACAACAAAAACAGCCCTGCGTGGTCGTTGTTCATGGCGGCTCGTGGAGTGGTGGCAACAGCAGGCAATTACCAGGGCTAAATGGCTACCTGTCTGTACGTGGCTACAATGTGGCGTCTATTAACTATCACCTCGCCCCGAAATACCGGAATCCGGTTCCGGTTGAAGATGTGAGGCATTTAATTAATTATTTAAAAGCAAATGCGATACAACTTAATATAGATACCGGCAGGTTTGTGCTTTTAGGACGGTCGGCAGGGGCGCAGATAGCCTTGCTTGCTGCTTATGCGCATCCTGATAAAAACATAAAAGGAGTAATAGATTTTTACGGACCTGCAGATATGGTGTGGGGCTATTCTGTACCGGCAAATCCACTGATCATGAATTCAAGGAAGGTGATGCAAAACTATATAGGCGATGCATATGAGAAAATGCCTGATAAGTACGCTGCTTCTTCACCGGTGTTGTTTGTAAATGAGCGCACTGTGCCTACACTCATCATACATGGAGATAATGACGTGCTGGTATCACCATTGCATAGCACAAAGCTGGATTCGGTGTTATCTAAAAACAAAGTACCACACTTGTTGGTGCAGCTGCCCTGGGCCACACACGGGTTCGACTATAATTTAAACGGACCGGGCGGGCAGTTGTCCACCTATCTAACACTAAGATTCCTGCAAGTTGTTTGCAGATAGGTTATAGTCCTGAGTAATAATCATAACCCTGCTCCGCCCAATAGTCGGGTGGCCGGTTGTTGCCAAAGGTTATGCTGCCAATTCGCTTTAAGTTTTTGATGCCGTATTTTACGGGGATGATCAGCCGAAGCGGCGCGCCATGTTTAGCAGGCAATGGCTTGCCGTTCATCTCATAAGTAAGAATTGTTTGTGGATGCACCGCGCTGGGCATATCTAAGCCTACGTAGTACTTTTTGTCGGGCGTCATCATACCCACATAGTTTAGCTGTGTTTCTTTAGCCAGGCCAAAATGTTCTATAAAGTCGATGAACTTAACGCCTCCCCAATATTGTATCTGGTCCCAGCCCTCTACACATTTAAAGTCGAACACGATCTCAGTTTTAGGCAAAGCTTTTATTTGATCTATGGTGATGTTCAACAATTCGCCGGTGCTTTTCTTTACCTGCAGTGCCCAGTCTTCAGGTGCCGCGCCGCCGTTGCCTATATCGCTGTTATGGCGCACCTGCTTTGCTGCCATTTCTTTAGGATAGGTTTTAACCAGGTGATTGTTGCTAAAGAAATTGCGAAAGAAAAGTTCTGTTTTATTAAGTGCTTTTCGCAGCGGTGCCTTAGCCCCTGATGTAACGCCGGACACTTCTTTAGGCGCGGTATAAAGTGCCCGCCAGCCCTCGTAAGCGGCAGCTGATAATACACCAAAAACTCCGAACGATATAAAGTTGCGGCGACGGATCTTTTGATCCACTGTAAGTTCTTTCTTTTGCTTTGCCTTATCTTCCATCTTCTGCGGGGGCTTGTGGCGCAACGGCCGGTGTGGGATCTTCGTTCACAACTTCAAAGCCGGAGATCATCGAACGGAAGTTGTTCCAGCCTGCAAGTATTACCTGTACAATGTGAATAATGAAGAAAAGTACGTATCCTATTGTTAAAACGAAGTGTTCTACCCGGGCGGCATGATACCCGCCGCAAAGCCAGGTAAGCCTGTTAAACTGTACCGGCTTGTAAATTGCAAGGCCGGTAATAAGCGAACCAAGCCCCATTATAATAATAGCGGTATAGGCAATACGCTGGGCAGCATTGTACTTTTCTTGCGGTGGTGCCATCTTACGAATGTGCAGATCATGCAGCAGCACCAGCCAGGCCTCTTTAAAGGAGTGCCGGTTGGGGAGCAATTCCCTCCACGCGCCGGATATTATCGTGTATAAAACATAGAGTATACCATTTATGACGAAAAACCACATAAACAAAAAGTGAAAAGACATTCCCTCTGCCAGGCGGCGTGGTACATGCAGCGCGTTGTAAAAGCCCTGCGGAAAGAACTTGTAATAAGTATGGCCGAACAACTTAATGGAGTACTCATCGTTAGCCCAGTAGATAAGCAGCCCGCTCCATATCATAATGGTGAGTATCGGGAAGTTTACCCAGTGGGTCCATCGCATTATCAGCGAATGTTTTTCTTTGATTGCTTTCATTGTGGAGGCTCGTCGTGTATTGCAAATATCAGATAATTTAGTTGCTTGCCATCATGCCCGTTTGCAGCGGTGATTTTGCTGCCGCTAGTATTTCCCCGGTAGAAGTGTTTTGCACCAAGCCTATTATCTCGTACTTGCTGCTGATAAAACCTTTTGATAATGTAAATTGTACCTGGCCTTTATCAGCGGTTAGGCTAACGTTTTTAAGTTGGCTTACTATCTGTACGTGAGATAAAGTACGCCCGCCGTTCTCGCCGCTTTTTACTTCAGTTGTGGCGTTCTTTTCTATCAGCGCAACAACAAGCGAGCTGTTTGCTGAGGGTTGTTTCGCGCTGTAATTAACGCTGATACCTGTAGCTGAGATCTTGGGATCAGCTAACGTAAGTTCTGCTGTTGTTTGCTTGCCAAGGCCAGCCGTTATAGCATTGCGCAGCGTGCCTTCCTGCGAGCCCACAAACTCTTTCTGGCCATTAACAACTATCTGCGGCGTATACACCGAGCTGGTGCGCAGCCAGCTGGCGTAAGCATTTTGACGTTTAGAATAATCTGCGCTGCTGAACGGGTCTTTCCAGCCCAGGCGGTTCCAATAGTCTACGTGATAGGCTAAAATGTAAATGGGCCTGTCTTTAATTTCTTTTTCTATTTTAGCTATAACGGCATCGGCAGGCGGGCAGCTGGAGCAACCTTCGGACGTAAACAGTTCTACAACGGCAAAGCCTTTGTTATCTGTATCAAGTTTAGTTACGTGTTCTTTAGGGGTGCCTTTTACAAACGCGGCAGTTATAAAGCCTAGGGTTAGTATTATTATAATCAGCGGAAGTATTTTCAAAGTTTTCATGTGAATGTATTTATACCGCTTAGTAGCTGCGCGTTTAATTTCCTTACAAATAAAGCTACATTTATTTAGCACCATAATACTTACGTAATTGCACAAGCGCCAATCTCAATAAAAATGTAAAGATCTTGTAAGGTTTTACAGGTTTTTACTACAAAACATTATCATACGACCGATACCATGACGATGCCTCCCAACGATCATCAGCTCGAGCCGCGCAATTGGGTAAAAACCTATGCCGACTATTTATATGCTTACGCGATAACCCGTATCCGCGACGAGGAACAGGCGCGAGACCTTGTACAGGAAACCTTCCTTGCCGGCCTGCAGGGCCTTGACAGGTTTGTAGGAAAAAGTTCTGAGCGTACCTGGCTTACCGCGATACTGAAAAATAAGATAATGGATGTTTACCGTAAGAATTCATCAGGACTAAAAACAACGCCGTTGAATGTTGATACGACCAGCGACAAAAATTTCTTTGGCGATGATGGGCACTGGATGCCTGAACATGCGCCACAACACTTTGGGCTCGATCAGCAGGATGCGCTGAATACAAAGGAGTTTGATTTTGTACTGAAGAAGTGCATGCAGAAGCTGCCAGGATTGTGGGCATCGGTATTTACCATGAAGCACCTGGATGACGAGGAAACAGAAACTATTTGCACAGAACTGAAAATAAGCCCTTCTAATTACTGGGTGATTATTCATCGTGCGAAGCTGAACCTGAGGGCCTGCCTTCAGAAAAACTGGGTATAGAATGAGCAACCTAAAAAATATAGTATATAACTGCCGCAAGGCCACTTACCTTATAGACAAACGTATGTTGGGCAAGATAACCGTACGCGAAAGTGTGGAATTGCGCATACACCTGCTGCAATGCGATGTGTGCAAGCTCTATATAAAGCAAAGTGCTAAAATTAATGAGATGATTAAAGCACTTCTGAGAGCAGAACCGAAGGAAATTACACTGGATGACAGCTACAAAAAGCAGCTTGAAATTCAGGTGAACGATGCTCTGAATAAAAACTAAATTTTATGTAAGGTTTCCCCGGCGTTAACGACAAAGCGGAAAATGATTGGGAGGTCGTTTTTGTTTTTGTTGATGAGGGGCGGCAACGCCCCTTTTCTTTTGGCCGGAAATTGCTACTTTGCAAATACAGGATTTACATCATGAGGAACATTCTATTTATTCTTTTTCTTGCCGTTGCATTAAACGCGACCGCGCAGGATACTGCTACCAAACAAACGTTACAGTTTACTATCACCGGTGGGGTAGAGAAGGAATCGTTAATTACGCCGGACTCGCTTAAGCAATATAAAACAGTTGTAATCGGCGATATAAAAGTGACCGACCATACCGGCGCCTTTAAACATAAGGATGATGATCTGAAAGGCGTTTTGCTAAAAGACATACTATCACATACCAAATACAAAACCAGCAGCCCTAAACTGCTCAGCCGCTTTTACTTTGTTTGCACCGGCGCTGATGGCTACAAGGTAGTATACTCCTGGAACGAGCTTTATAATACTACTGTTGGCGACAAGGTATTCATTATTACTGAGAAGAACGGAAAAGGCATAAACGAGTTGCCCGAAAGCATTCAGATGACGTCTGCCTCGGATTTTAAAACCGGGCGCCGGTACTTACATAATTTGCTTAAAATTGCAGTAGAAGAAGTTCAATAAAAAGAGATGTATTTAAGTAAGATGAGAAAGTACATTGTTACCTTACTGCTGCTATGCTTTTATGGAGTAAGTGTTGCAGGGCAAATAAAAACCGGGCCTGTGATCAACGTCACAGTGGACTTTGAAAGTGCCCGCATAATTACAGGTTTACTTGCCGGTAAAAAGGTTACGGACGAACAGTTAACAAATGCTGCTCAAGCTTTTGGCAGCAAACAGCTTATTGCTAAGGTAAAAGGCTACAGTGGCGCCGGCGAAGATAAGTTTAAAAGCACCCTGAGGGAGATTATAGAGACTGGTACAATTAAGGGTGACGACAACTATAACTGGAAACTTGTTAAAGCGAACTTGCCCCAAATACGTTTACTCATCAACAAACTGGCGGCAGATCAGAAGAGCTTTATTGCTGATGTTACCCGGATGATAGAGACCTATACACCCGACAGCATAAACGCTAATGTAAGGGCATGCTTTCTGGTAGGCGGTGGATCGCTGGGCTTTGTACTGAATGATGGCAGCATCTTTAACGTAGCCCTGCAAAAAATTGGGAATGACTACGAAGGGCTAAGATACCTGGTAGCACACGAACTCTACCATTCGATACAGGATGCTGGCCGCACATTGCGTAAAGTTAGCGCTCAAAAAGGAACGCCTTACAACGCAAAGGCATCATGGGCCATTGCCTATAATGTTTGGAGTGAAGGCACCGCTACGCTGGTAGGCGACATAACCAGAATTACTAAGCCGGAGCCATTTACCAAAGTACAGATGGAAGAGGTTAACAAGAATCTGGCTCGTAAGCGGCAGAATTTTGTACTTATTGAAACGATGCTGTTTAAAGCCTATGCTGATACGGCAACGCACGTTTATAACGAACTTTATAACATCGGATTTACCACCGGCTATGATGAAGCCGGCTACTATGTTGGTTATGAAATGGCAAAAAAGCTGCAGCAATTTAACGGCGCAGGTGCGATTGCCGATCTTATCATTAACGATCCGCTGGTGATGTTTGAGGAGTACATCAAGCTTTACAAAGCGCACCCGCAGGATAATACTTTCATCCGTTTCGATGCAACGACAGAGGGTATTATTGCAAGCCTTGCTCAGTGGAAAGGCAAAATATAGTCTTCTCCTATTATTAATTCATCGCTTGCAATTTCCTTCAACTCCTGTGGGTTGTGGCTCACTATAAGCACGGTAGCCGCTAACTCTTTAAACACGTTGTTAAGGTCAGCAAGCAACTCTGTCTTGGTTTTTACATCCAGTGCAGAAAAGGGTTCATCCATCAGCAAAACTGCTGGCTTAATGGCCAGCGCGCGTAAAATGGCCAGTCGCTGCTGCTGTCCGCCCGAAAGGTGGTTCGGCTTATGATTGGCAAAGGCGTTTAGTTTACCAATTGCAAGTAGTTGGTCTATCCAGTCGTTGTTGGTAGTTGCATAGTTCAGGTGCTGCCTCACTGTCATGTTGGGGAAAAGCGCATAATCCTGGAAAACAAACCCGGTGCGGCGTTGCTGTGGCGTAATGTTTATTTTTTCTGCGGCGTTAAACCAAGTTTGTTCGTTTACCACAATGTGGCCATTGTCCGGCTTAATCACCCCGGCTATCATCTTTAACAAGGTGGTCTTGCCCGCGCCGGAAGGCCCGGTAATCAGGTTAATACTTCCCGCGTTAAATTGCTTTTCGATTCGTAGTACCTCCGTACCGCTGTATGCCTTTAGCTTCTTTTCTATATCGAGAACTATCATTCTAAAGGGCTTTTTGCGTGATACTTATTGTAAATGAATACTCCTGTCACCATCACAAAAGTAATAGCGAACAGCACCAGCGAGTAGTTGTTAGCCGCCGTATAGTCCAGCTGCTCTACGGCATCATACACGGCTATGGAGGCCACGCGTGTTACACCGGGTATGTTGCCGCCTATCATCAGCACCACACCAAATTCACCCAGCGTATGTGCAAAAGTTAATACAGCAGCTGTAAATAGCGATGGTTTAATATTGGGTAGCAGCACGTGCCAAAATGTTTGCCATTTGCTTTTCCCTAATGTATATGATGCCTGTGAAAGTGATAAAGGCAGCTGTTGCAGTGCCGATTTAACCGGGCTTATCATAAACGGAAGGCTGTATATTAAAGATGCAATCACCAATCCCTTAAATGAGAATACAAACTGCACATCAAACGTCTGGTATAGCCATTTACCCAAGCCTTTGCTGGGGCTAAAAGCCAGCAGCAGGTAAAAGCCGAGTACAGACGGCGGCAGCACCAGGGGCATGGTGATCAACGCTTCCACAATGATCTTAACAAAAGACCGCCTGCCAGACAGCCACCATGCTAGCGGCAGGCCCGCAACCAGCAGCACGAGTGTAGTAATACCGGCAAGTTTAAGGGTAAGCCAAATGGGGGTAAGGTCCATCAGTTACAATACATGGTAACCATATTTAACAATTAGCTTTTTAGCCTCTGCTGTAAAAATATACTTATAAAACTTAATGGCGGCGGCATTGTCCTCAGCCCTTTTTAGCAATATCATTCCCTGCTCAATTGGTGGATAAGTGTTGTCCGGGATAGTCCAACCTACCAGGGGTATTTTGCTGCTGTTCTCCCTAAAAAAAGCAAGGGTTGTAAAACCTGCGTTCACAGCATCGGTGCTAATGTATGTATTTACCTGTCCAATGCTTTCGCCCACAACCATTTTGCTTTTCAGCTTATCGTAAACACCCTGCCGTTTCAGAGCCGCCTCTGCGGCCTTGCCATATGGCGCGACAGCCGGGTTTGCTATGGCAAAACGCGTTACTTTGTCTGACAGTAAAATTTCCCACCATTTTTTTAATGATACCTTGTGCCGGCTGCATAAAATAAGTATGCCTTGCGCATAAACAACGGGCGCATTAGCGGCAAAACCATCCTTAAATAACGCTTTCGGAAGTTCGGTATCAGCCGACATGAAAATGTCAAATGGCGCTCCGTTCCTGATCTGCGTTGCCAGGGTGCCTGAAGCGGCAGACACCGGCTCAATAGTTATGCCTGTCCTCTTTTTAAAATCCTGCTGAAGCACTTTGATAACCGGCTGTAAGTTGGCTGCTACAGCTACCCTTACAACCTGCGCAGATGCTCCGCTGCTTATCAGCAAGGCTGTCATCACTGCCGCAAAGTATATGATTTTACTGATCAAAGCTTTCATAGGCAACAAATAACGCACATTGCTAATGTATAACCAACAACAGCCCTTAAATATGTCCCTTAAAATGGTTATATTTGTTTTGCTTACATACCAATATAAACCCTTACCGCTTATGAATATCTCCCGTGCTTTACTGGCATGTGCAGTTTTGTCTGTAGCTTTTTTTAGCTGCGGTAAAAAGAATGATGCCACCCCCCGGACGCCAACAATTGTACCCCCGGTAACTATTGAGGATAAAGGCTGGGCATTTGAAACCACACCTTATTTTGCAGATGAATTTAATGTTGATGGTGCGCCAAATACAGCAAGCTGGGGTTATGACAACGGTGGTGGTGGCTGGGGAAATAACGAACTGGAATATTACACGCCGGCCAATGTTGCTATTGCGGCAGGCAAACTAACCATTACTGCAAAGAAGGAAGCCATGGGCGGGCTTAATTATACGTCTACCCGGTTAGTTTCGAAAGGGGCAGGCACCATGAAGTACGGCCGTGTTGAGGTAAAAGCAAAGCTGCCCGCCGGCACGGGTACCTGGCCGGCAATATGGATGCTGCCAGATACTTATGCTTATGGCAACTGGCCAAACAGCGGCGAAATAGATATTATGGAAATGGTGGGGTTTGATCCCGGAAATGTGCATTTTACCGTGCACAATCAAACCTACAACGGAGCTAATGGTAAAGGCGATTCTAAAGTGATCGCCACTGCCAGTACTGATTATCATCTTTACCGGGTAGACTGGACACCTTACGCTATCCGCGGCTATTATGATGATGCCCTGGTATTTACTTACGTAAATAACAATGGCGGGTCGGCCACCTGGCCTTATGATCAAAACTTTCACCTCCTTTTAAACATTGCAGTTGGCGGCAGC
Source organism: Mucilaginibacter terrenus (assembly GCF_003432065.1). Classification (NCBI taxonomy): domain Bacteria; kingdom Pseudomonadati; phylum Bacteroidota; class Sphingobacteriia; order Sphingobacteriales; family Sphingobacteriaceae; genus Mucilaginibacter; species Mucilaginibacter terrenus. The sequence continues at coordinate 378,598 of NZ_QWDE01000002.1, forward strand.
TGGGGCGGGCAAAAAGGAGTTGATGATACATCCTTTCCTACTACTATGGATGTAGATTATGTGCATTTTTACAAAATGATTGATAAATAAAGTCTACCTTTTCTAATGAAAAAAGTATTACTTCTGCTGGCTGTGCTTTATGCAGGCATTAGCAATGTTTCCGCACAACAAACAAAATTTATTTCTACCAAAGGTAAAGACGTTATTGGTACAGATGGCAAGCCCTTCCTTATCCGCGGCACCAATTTGGGTAACTGGCTGGTTCCTGAAGGGTACATGTTCAAATTTGAGGATGCCAGTTCTCACCGGCTTATTAATCAGGCTATAAGCGAGTTGGTTGGTCCCGAAGAGGCTAAGCTTTTCTGGAAAAAATTCCTGGAGAACTATATTACACGCGATGACATCCACTTTCTAAAGGCATCCGGTATGAATTCTATACGGATACCGTTCAACTATCGCATGTTCACTACCGAGGAGTACATGGGCGGCAATGACCCTAACCGTGGCTTTGCATTGCTGGACAAGGTGATTGGATGGTGCAAGCAGGAGAAATTGTACGTACTATTGGATATGCACTGTGCGCCCGGCGGCCAAACCGGCGACAACATAGACGACGGCTTTGGCTATCCGTTCCTGTTTAAAAGCGCGGCAAGCCGTGCGCAAGCAGCGCAAATTTGGAAAAGGATTGCCGACCACTACAAGAATGAGCCAACAGTAATGGGCTATGACCTGCTGAATGAACCTATTGCACACTACTTTGATGTGAACGACCTTAACCCACACCTGGAGCCTGTTTATAAAGAGCTTACTGTGGCCGTGCGGTCTGTAGATAAAAATCACATCATCTTTTTAGGTGGCGCGCAATGGGATAGCAACTTTAAGATATTTGGAAAGCCGTTCGACCCTAAATTGGTTTACACCTTTCATAAATACTGGACAGATGCTTCCGTAAAAGTTGTACAGGAATACATTGATTTTCGTGATAAGTATAATGTACCCATCTATGTAGGCGAGACCGGTGAAAATACCGACGAGTGGGTGCGGGACTTTCGCCTGGTATGCGAAAAGAACAACATAGGCTGGCATTATTGGCCATACAAAAAGCTGGACAGCAGCCGTGGCATCATGAGCTTTGATAAGCCTGATGGTTATCAGGAAGTGATTGACTATACGCAAAAACCGCGTACAACCTTCAAAAATATCCGCGATACTGCACCAAAAGATCGCGAAAAAATTAGGCAGGCGCTTTATGCTTTGCTGGAGAATTGCAAGTTTGCAAACTGCAAACCGCAAAAGGGTTATATAGAAGCGTTGGGCTTGAAGGTGCCAGCCAAGTAGACATCCTCCCGGCCCCTCTTTGCACGTTGTGAAAGAGGGTGCAGGAAAACAAAGTTTCACCCTCTTTACGCGCAGCGGAGAGAGGGTCGACGAGCGATAGCTACGTCGGGGTGAGTAGAATAAGGGCCGTACGCTGTAGCGAATGTCGCAAGTAGATAACATAGTTGGGTATGTAACATGGTAAAACTCTACCAAAAACTATTTCTTACGTTGTTGTTATGGGTGGCGGGGCTGTCGCTTTGCTATGCGCAACCTGTTTTGCATGTTACCGATAGCATAAGGCAGCACGTTTTCCGCAGGGGAGATATAGCATGTTACCAGGAGAAAGGCAACAAGCTGGAAATTACAGACGTAGCAAGTGCGCGGTTAGCGGATAAATTTGTACGTAGCGCTGTAGTCACCCCCGAGATACATGACCCGGCAAGTACGTATTGGTACCGAATTAAAATTGACCGCTCCGGCTCTACAAAGAACAGCTGGCTGCTAGAGTTTTTTGACCAGACCATTGATAGCATTACAGTTTTCTACCCCGGCAAAAACGGCGCTTACCAAGCGTCGTTACTGGGAAGTAACCGTCCTTTTTTACAACGGCCATATACGCATAAAAACCTCATTTTCAATTTAGACAACGGGCTGAAAGGTGAGGTTACTTATTACTTAAGGATAAGGTCGCAGCAATCTGCAAACGTCATTATTGTTTTACGTGCAGTAAACTACTTTGTAAGTTACGCCTTGGACGAGTACTTCTATTTCGGGATATTCTACGGAATGATCTTGGTATTCGGCTTATACAATTTCATGATGTTTATTGCCATGCGGCAGCGGCAATACCTTTATTACATTGTTTACAACCTCAGCATCGGCTTGTACGAAATGTGTACGGATGGTATTGCTTACCAGTACCTGTGGCAAATGGCACCCCAGTGGAACCATTATGCCTATGGTATAGCATTGTTTTTGGCCAGTACATTCGCCATGCTGTTTGCGCAAAGCCTGCTCAATCTTAAAGAGAATGCCCCACGTTTTAATAGCGTATTGAAGGTAATTATTGTAGCCCGCACGGTATTCTTCCTATTGTGCCTTTTTGTAGACCGTCACCTGTTTACTTATAAGATTGTAGAGTTTATACCCTTGTCGGTAGCGTTTGTATCCGGTTGTTATGTACTATATATGGGGTACCGGCCTGCGCGGTTCTTTGTAATTGGGTATAGCTTCCTTTTTATAGGCTTTATAATAAAAACGCTTATTGCGCTAAATATGTGGGCCTTACCAGTAACGGCATTCAATTTTTATAGCCTGAGCTTTTGCTTTATTATGGAGATGCTGTTCATCACCTTTGCCATAGGCGACAGGCTGCGTATACTAAAGCGTGAAAAGGACGAAGCTCAGCAGCGGATGATAAAACAGCTGCAGCAAAATGAAGAGTTGAAAGATATCCTGAATAAGAAACTTGAGGAGCAGGTGGCAGAGCGCACGAGCGAACTGGTAGAGAAATCCTACCTGATAGAGCTGCAGAACCAGGAGCTTACCGAAGTGAACCAGCTACTGCAGCAGCAAGCGGAGGAAATATCGAGGATGAACGTTCTGCTGGAAAAAGACAATCAACTGCTGCACCAGGATATAGACAAAGTAACACACGACAGGGTGATGCTTGCCGAGGTAGACTTTGAAGAGTTCAGCAAAATATACCCGGATCGGGAGACCTGCTTTAAGTTTTTGGCTGAGCTTAAGTGGTCCAAAGGTTATGCCTGCCGCAAGTGCAGCAGCGTACAATATAGTAATGGCCACCTGCCTTATAGCCGCCGTTGTTCCAAATGCGGATACGAAGAGTCTGTTATCGCGTATACTATCCTGCAGAATACCCGCATCCCGATCAATAAAGCATTTTATATGATCTTCCTGATGTACTCTACTAAAGGGAAGATATCATCACATAAATTGTCAGAGATCCTTTCCATCCGCCAGAGCACCTGCTGGTCGTACAGTACCCGCATTAAGAAGGCTATGGAGAGTATGAAAAAGGAACTGAAAACTGCCGGAGCCAAAGGCTGGAGCAAGCTGGTGATAGACACATCTGCGGAACAGTAAGAGATCCTTTACCCTCTACTTGTCTATTTTTTGCGAAACAGCGCAAAACGAATATTTAAATTTTCTTTGCTGGGTTTTGGTGTTCAAAAAAGTGTGGAAATTGAAGGTTTTTGCTCATGATTTTAAATACTGCAAACGTCGTGTCAACGGTTAAGGAGCTTCGATTTGTGCCCGATTACCCGCCGCTTACCTGATATCAAATATTTGCTTAAAAATTAACCCGTGAAATAAGCGTATCGTAACTATTTTTTAATTTTTTCTAAAGCAGGTTTAGCTTATTTAAACCTGCTTTTTTGTTTACCAACAGCCGGATGTAAGCGTATCAAAGTGTACGTAAATGCTTATTTATCAATTATTTGTAGTGGCTTACTCTTGTTTGTAACGTTAAAATTACTTTAAATTTGTTTCAACCAGTTATACCTGCATCTGCCTCCTCATCAAAAAAACACGAAAGATCTGCGCCAATGTTACAAGCGGGATCCTGCTTTACTGTTTAAGCAATAGTTTAGTGAGTGCGGGTAAATGCAGCCATAATAAGCATACAAACCAACCAATAACTTATGAAAATTAACTACAAATTTAAACTTCTTGCGGCTGCAGTAGTTACCGCTGGACTGTTTGTGAATGCCTGTAAAAAGGATGTCGGGTCTCAAACTTCGGGAGGCACAAATGCATCAGGAACTACCGCCCGGGCTGCAAATGAAACGGTAAGTGCCTGGCTTACAAAGGGTGACCAGTCAAGCTTGCTCGCACAAAGCACTCTTAACTTTGCCGCAGATGCAGGTACCAATGCAACAACAATTACTGTGGATGAGAATGTTACTTACCAGGGTATAGATGGCTTTGGCTACACCCTGACGGGCGGAAGCGCCAGTTTATTAAATGGCTTAGGGGCGAACCAGACAGCGGTATTGAATGAGCTTTTTGGCACTGGTAATGGACAGATTGGGGTAAGCTATCTGCGTATTTCTATTGGAGCATCCGACCTTAGTTCTTCCGATTTCACCTACAACCAAACAGCCGGTGATGTAAACATGAATAACTTCAGCCTTGCACCGGAAAACACTGATTTCCTGCCTATTCTGAAAAAGATAGTAGCTATCAACCCCAGTATCAAGATCATCGCCACACCGTGGACAGCACCTACCTGGATGAAGGTGAACACCACTGGTAATAACGGCTATACTGGAGGCAGTCTTAACACTGCTTACTATGATGCTTATGCACGGTATTTCGTAAAGTACATACAAGCAATGAAAGCACAGGGTATAACCATTGATGCCATTACGCCTCAGAACGAGCCACTTAATCCGTATAATAATCCAAGCATGGTAATGCAGGCCAGTGAGCAGGTGACGTTTATCAACAACAACCTTGGCCCGCAATTACGTGCTGCCGGCTTAAATACCAAGATTATTGCTTACGATCATAATGCAGATGTGCCAAGCTACGCCACAACAGTGGTGGGGCAGGCTGGGCAGTATGTAGATGGGTCAGCGTTTCACTTGTATGCGGGCAATATCAGCGCGCTTACGGATGTACACAATGCGTATCCCAATAAGAACGTCTACTTCACCGAGCAATGGGTTGGTGCGCCAAGCAACTTCGGGGGTGACCTTAACTGGCACGTTAACACGCTCATAATAGGTGCAACACGTAACTGGAGCCGCAATGTACTGGAGTGGAATCTGGCCGCTGACCCTAATAACAACCCACACACCAACGGTGGCTGCAGCACTTGTTTAGGCGCTATTACAGTAAGCGGTACATCTATTACCCGTAACGTGGCTTATTACATAATAGCCCACGCGTCGAAATTTGTTAGGCCCGGGGCTGTGCGCATTAACTCTAACATTGCGGGGAGTATATCAAACGTAGCTTTTAAAAATAGCGATGGCTCAAAAGTGGTTGTAGCGCTTAATACCGGCAGCAGCACAGTAAGCTTTAAACTAAAATGGGGTGCCGAGTCTTTCACTTACAGCCTGGCTGCAGGTGCAGTGGTTACCTTCAAATGGAGCGGTACGCAATCTACAGGTGGCGGCACCGGAACAGGGGCTCCAATTGGTTCTACCATCACGCTTAAGGGCTTTAACAACCAGTATGTAAGCAGCGAAAATGGCACGCAGCCAATGAATTGCAACCGGGCTACAGCAGGTGGATGGGAGCAATTTACCGTGGTCGATGCCGGCGGAGGTAAAATAGCGCTGCAAAGCCAGGGCAAGTACGTGTCGTCAGAAAATGGTGCTCAGGCTATAACCTGTAGTCGTACTACTATTGGCGACTGGGAGAAGTTCGACTGGGTACCCACTGCAGATGGCAAGGTCACGTTCCGCGGTAACAATGCAAAGTTCATCAGCAGCGAAAACGGGACACAGGCCATGACCTGCTCGCGCGCCACAGCATCCGGGTGGGAAGCGTTCGGTGTGAACCAGTAAACTCTTATGCTGTCAGCCTCTCAGGCTATGATAGGCTGACAGATTCTACGGCACTTAACCAAATACTAATACCAATTTTATGAAAAAGCAATTATCTGACTTTCTTAAAAGTACCGGCATCCTGCTGGCGCTTGGCGTGATGGCTGTATCTTGTAAAAAAGATGTAAGCCGGTCTGGGGTTGATAAGCTTACGGCGCCTTCAGGCAGTGCAACTACAACCTCGCCGCGTGCTTTAACACTGGTTTGGAGCGATGAGTTTAACGGCACCACCATTGACGGCAGCAAGTGGAACGTTGACAACGGCAACCCGAATGTGAACAACGAGAAGGAGTATTACCAGGCAGCCAATGCTGCAGTAACAGGTGGAAACCTGGTGATTACTGCCAAAAACCAGAGTATGGGCGGCCAACCATACACATCTGCAAAGCTTAATACATCCGGAAAATTCAGTATTAAATATGGTCGTATTGAGGCCAGGATAAAGCTCCCGGCCTTTCAGGGGAGCTGGCCTGCATTCTGGATGCTGGGCCAAAACATAGGTCAGGTGGGCTGGCCGCAGTGTGGCGAAATAGACATAATGGAGCAAACCAACACCAGCAACACTATACTGGGTACTATGCACTGGAATAACAATGGCCATGTGTACTACGGCAACAGCATTACCGCTACCGCGACTGATTACCACGTTTATGCGGTGGAATGGGATGCTAACAGCATCAGGTGGTATGTAGACGGAACTTTGTTTAACACCGGCAACATTCAAAACAATATTAATAACACAGAAGAGTTCCACTTGCCATTCTACATAATCCTGAATCTTGCTGTAGGCGGAGATCTGCCGGGTAACAACATTAACAACGGCGCACTTCCTGCCAATATGTATGTAGATTACGTTAGGGTGTATAACATTACCAGCGGTACAGGCAGCACAGCACCTATAGGGCAAACGGTAACGCTTAAAGGTTTTAACAACCAATATGTAAGCGGCGAAAATGGTACACAAGCTATGTGGTGCAACCGCCCGTCTCCACAAGCATGGGAGCAATTTACTATTGTAGATGCAGGTGGTGGTAAAATTGCCCTGCAAAGCCAGGGTAAATATGTCTCCTCAGAAAATGGTACTCAGGCTATTACCTGTAACCGCACTACTATTGGCGATTGGGAAAAGTTTGATTGGGTACCAACCAGTGATGGAAAGGTTACTTTTAGAGGAAGTAACGGTAAATTCATTAGCAGTGAAAACGGAACGGCGGCAATGACGTGTTCACGTGCAACGGCATCAGGCTGGGAAGCCTTCGGGGTCAATCAATAAAATATCTGTAAATTACAGCCTGCCTTCACCAATGGGCAGGCTGTTTTATTTCTTCCCCATGAAAAGATCGCTTGCTTTAGCCTGCTTATTGTTCAGCTTTGTTTACGTGCGTGCGCAAACCGTCCTGAAGGTCCAATTTGATATGGCCGTGGGTTATGAGCAACAGAAGCTTGACTGGTCGATAGCAGGAAACAGCCAGGGTCAAAATCCCAACATTTATTCAGAATTAAAGTGGAAAAAGCTTGGTGGCATTGCTCTTTCAGCCGGAGCTCAATGGAACATTACCGGGCGTTTTATGCTGATGGGGAGCTATTCACATAGTGCCATAAGTGCTGGCACCGTTACAGATAACGATTACAGCAGCGATAACCGCACAAACAGGGTGTATAACGAAACTTTTGATGCCGACCAGGGGTTTAGCAGGAGTGTTGCCGGTGGATTGGGTTTTATCCTGATAGATAACAATAGGTTTGGTTTAGTGCCTTATGTTGGTTATGGAACAAGTAAGCAATCGCTGCACTTGCTGGACCGCTCCGGCCAGTTTGCTGATCTCAATAGCTCTTATCAAACGAACTGGAAAGGGCCTTTTGTTAAACTTGCAGCTGTGGCAAAGTTGCTGTCACGGCTTAGTCTAAAGGCTGATTTCAGGTATAATCAGGCTGATTACAACGCCAAAGCAGACTGGAACCTTATCTCAACTTTTCAGCATCCGGTGAGTTTCAGGCATACTGCTAAAGGCTATGGCTTAGAGGGCAACACATCTTTAGCTTATCAGTTGGTTAAAAGATTTGCCATTAACCTGGGTGCTGGTGTTTATCACTGGGAAACGGGAAAGGGTATTGATGAACTTTACCTTTCCTCCGGCACAGCTGAGCAAACGCAGCTAAATAGTGTAAACAGAAGCGGTTACCGGCTTTTTGCAGGTGTTATTTTCAAGTACTAACGGCTGTTCTTTTCAATTTTTTGTTAAGTTTGAGATGTAAACCATACTTAAACATGAACAAACTTCTTGCCTGCCTTTGCTGTGTATTGTGCCTTGTTACAGGTTCGTCTTTTCAGCCGGCATCTGAATGGACCCCTTTGCTGGATAAAACACTGTCCAGTTGGGAGATATACCAAAGCTTTTACCATAAACTGGGCTATAAAGGGCAGGCACCAACAGATGAGAATGGAAAGTTGATAGAACCCATTGGCTACAACAAGAACCAGGCTAACGTATTCTCGGTAGATATGGTGAGCGGTGAGCCTGTTCTGCATGTTACAGGTGAGATTTATGGTTGTGTTTTCACCAAGCAGGAGTTTGAAAATTACCACTTACGCTTAAAGTATAAATGGGGCGAAAAGAAGTGGGTACCGCGTATATACGAGTTAAAAGATAGCGGATTGCTATATCACTCGCAGGGACCTGCAGGTGTTGAGTACTGGCGCAGCTGGATGCTAAGCCAGGAGTTCCAGATCATAGAGCATAGCCCGGGCGATTACTGGTCACAGGCATCTTCACAGGCCGACATTCACGCGGTAAAAGATTCAAGCTACAGGTTTGATACTAAAGGCCCGCTTACCTCTTTCGGGGGAGCAACAGGTCATGGCGGTTTTTGCCAAGCCGGTACCGACATGGATAAAGTGGGCGAATGGAACCAGATAGACCTGATTACTTACGGCGATAAAAGCTTGCAGATAGTTAACGGCAAAGTGGTTAACGCGCTTTCAGGCTCAAGGTATAAAGATGGCGATGTATTAAAGCCGCTCATTAAAGGCAAGCTGCAGCTACAGAGCGAGGCTGCTGAGATCTATTACAAAGACATCCAGATAAAGTCGATAAAAGGGATCCCTGCGGAGTACGCTGCTTACTTCAAATAATGCACCGGCTATTTTACCGATGCACTATCTGTTTTGACGCTACTTATCAGTCAGCATTATTGGGGTATTCTTGCTATTGCCAAGAATTATAACTTTTGCATTAGGTGATAAAGCGATATCTTTTTGCGCCTTAATTAATTCATATTGCAGCTGCTTGTCAGATAAACCGGTTGAAAGTATTTTCTGATAGTCAGCTATACCCTGTGCTTCTACACGCTTACGGTCCGCCTCCTGACGCTCTTTCTGCAGCACAAAGGTCATCTTCTGAGCATCCTGTTCAGCCTGAATTTTTGATTCAATACTAGCTCTTACAGAAGCTGGGAGAGAGATGTTCCTAACCAGTATCTGCTGAAGCACTAAGCCGCGTTTTGCAAAGCTTTCTAATATGGTGCGGTTGATTTTATCCTGAAACTCCTGCCGTTTTGTCGAGTAGAGGTCTACAGCTGCATAATTAACCGCGTTATCACGTATGGCGGTGCGTGCTACCGGGCGAACAATCTTGTCCACGTAGTCTGCACCTATATTTTGCAGTATGTAAGGTGCTTTAAGCGGATCTACCTTGTAAAGTACAGATAAATCAATAGTGACCTCCAGCCCGTCTGATGATAGTACGCGTATAGCGTCGTCGCCTTGTACTTCACCCTCCGAGTGCACGGCACTCATAGTGTAGTTTTGCGTTTGTACGTTAAACGTCTTTACATCCACAAGTGGATTAATAACATGCAAACCGCTTTCTAAAGATGCAGGCTGCACTTTGCCAAATAAAACCTGAACGCCTACGGTACCGGCATCTATCACCTTAAAAGAGGATGTTATAAAGCCCAATACCGCAACAGCTATACCAACAGCACTTACGATGCCGCCAAACCGGCCAAAAGGTTCGGTAGAGCGTTTTACCATTATACCCGCAAACAGGATAATGATACCGAGAATGATCAAAAACATGATATGTAAATTTAATTTGAGGAGTGATTAGATATTATCAAGAATGAGATATACCCACTTTAAAAATGTTACTAAATGTAGCAGATTTATTTATAACTAACAAAGCCGGATAAGTTCTCTTATCCGGCTTTGTTAGTGTCTGTTGGAACAGGTTAGTTCCGTATGTTTTGTTTTACTTCTTTAATAAGCTTCATCTTCAGCATTATAAAAACGCCGCCAATAAATAAAGCGCCTATTAGAAATTCATAACGTGCGTGCTCAAACCCCCAGTAAGCTGTAAAAAGGCATATCATTATGCCTATGTTGTAAAGCACATTTAAAGCCAGCTTCTTACCCATATTAATATACGCTGATTGTTGGGTCAATTTCGGCTTGCCATGCAAGTATGCCACCTTTAAGATTGTAAAGGTTAGTAAAACCCTGGCTTTCCAGCTGATGAAGCGCTACCGAGCTGCGTTTACCGCTGCGGCACATAATAACTACCGGTTTGTCTTTAGCTACCTGGTCTGCCTCAATAAGTATACCGCCCAGAGGTATAAGTTTGCCGCCTATGTTAGAGGTCTCGTATTCAAAATCCTCGCGTACATCTATCAGTTGGAAGTCTTCGTTGTTATCTATCTTCTCTTTTAATTCCTGTACCGTAATCTCTTTCATGTTGGTGTAATTATAACTCAAAGGTATGCTTTTCTGCATCAAATATTTGTGCGTGTTTTGTAACAATAAGTACCTGCCGGCGTTTCATAGTAAGCTGTTAAAATATTGCAGCTAAAGGCAATGAAGAAAATAACCCGGTTTTTTTGGTTCTGTTCCGGTGCACATATAGATACTTTAAAGAAATACCCTATAGAACATAACAAATATGTGGGTATAGGCGCTACTATATTTTTCACCGCTCTGTTTGCCGCACTTTCCGGCGGCTATGCTATGTACTTCGTATTCAGCGGCAGCGCTTTCGCCGTCGGCTTTGCTATTCTGTTCGGATTGCTGTGGGGCACTGCTATTTTTAATATGGACAGGTACATTGTGTCGAGTATCAATAAAGAAGGCACAACAGGTCAGCAAATACTGCAGGCATCGCCGCGTATACTGCTTGCCATTATGATAGGCGTGGTAATATCGCGCCCATTGGAGCTGAAGATTTTTGATAAGGAAATCCGCGACAAGCTGAAGACTGCTTATCTTAAAGGGCAGCACAGCAAGATAGATACGCTGCAAAAAACTTATCAGCAGAAGTACGCCCAGGAACTGGTGAAAAACACCGACCTGAAAAAGGAGAAGGATTCGCTTGAGCGCGACATCAATCGCTCACGCTATGAGCTTAACCAGGAGGTATTTGGAGACAAAACCAACCAAACATCCGGTATAACGGGTTATGGCACCTATGCTAAGCAAAAAGAACAGGTTTTAAAAGAAAAGCAGGACCGCCTTAAAACCGTTACAGAAAATCTCGGGCAAATGGATGATTACCTTGCCCGCAGAAAGGATTACGAGGGATTGAACAGCACCCGTTTGTTCAGTAACCAGCAACTGGACAGCCTGGCTAATATAGCAGGTTTTGCCGACCGAAACTGGGCGTTGGGGCAGCTTTCCTATAATGTAAACGGCACGCGCGATCTGGATACTTATCTCGCAATTTCCTTTATAGGCTACCTTTTTATATTGTTTGAGTGCTTACCGGTATTTGTTAAGCTGATGTCTCCTAAAGGGCCTTATGATACTGCCGTAGCGAAGGTGGCGGAAGCTGATGTTCATTATGCGGATAAAGACAAAGAACGATACATGGCAGTTACCGACAGTACTTACGATCATAACCTGGATGCCGATATAGACAGGCGAAAGCGGATTATAACTGCACAGTCTGAGTATGATCTCAGCCGTCACAGTTATGATTAGTATAGTCTGTTATTCGTAATAAAATTGATAGATAAGCATAAGAGATTTAATGGTAATTTAACAGCCGAAAGATTATCCATTAATGAAGAAAATTTTGTCTTTAGGAGCGGCTTCCTTATTGTCGCTTACCGCGTTGGCACAAACAGCGCCTAACACTATCAGCTACACGGTTTCATTTCCAAATGCGGCTCATCATGAAGCTGAAATAGCTATGAGCATTCCGCAGGTACCTGCGGGTCCGCTTAAGGTACGCATGAGCCGTTCATCGCCGGGCAGGTACGCTACACACGAATTTGGCAAGAACGTTTACAACGTAAAGGCATTCGGCGAGGGTAACAAGCCGTTAGCTATTAACCAATTGGAAGGCGATGTGTATCAGATACCCAGCCACGGTGCGACTGTTAAGATCACCTACACGCTTTTTGGCAACTGGACAGATGGGACATACGCCAGTATAGAGCCCAGCCACGCGCATTTAAACATGCCAGCATCGTTTATGTGGGCATATGGTATGGATAAGCGGCCTGTTACCTTTAAGTTTAACGATCTTGATAAATACGGTTGGAAAGTTGCTACACAACTTAACCCTATTGGCGGTGGCGTTTACTATGCGCGCGATCTGCAATATATGATGGATAGCCCTACTGAGCTATCCGCCTACAAAGAGGCCAAGTGGACCGTCAAAAATGCCAATGGTAAGGATGAGACCATCAAGCTCAGCACCCACTCAGACGATGACCAAAGTGTTATAGACAACTTTGCTACAATGGTGCAAAAAGTTGTACTGGAGGAGAAAGCTGTATTTGGAGAACTGCCGACGTACGATTATGGCAGCTACGTTTTCCTGCATGATGTACACCCAAGCACCGCCGGCGACGGTATGGAGCACCGTAATTCAACTGTTATTGTACAACCAATTGGTAAAGTCGGTGGCAATGAAGTACGCCTGCTGGGTACCTTTTCACACGAATACTTCCACAGCTGGAATGTAGAACGCATTCGCCCTAAAACGTTAGAGCCTTTCAATTTTGAGCACGCAAACATGAGCAACGAGCTTTGGTGCGCGGAAGGTTTTACTCAATATTACGGAGAGTTAGTGCTTACCCGTGCAGGCTTCCATACGCCTGAAGAGTATGCACGTACTGCAGCCGGTTTGATAAATTCTGTACTAAATACTCCCGGTGCAAAATATTACAGCCCTATACAGGCAAGCCGCTACGCGGTTTATGCAGATGCCGGTGTTGCCGTAGATCAACTGAACACAACTAATATATTCACCAGTTATTATGTATACGGCGGCGCAACTGCGCTGGCTCTGGACCTTCGCTTACGCGCCGAGTTTGGTAAAACGCTTGATGATTTTATGCGTCAGCTGTGGCTTACCCACGGTAAAACAGAAAAAGCGTATACAGTTGCAGATCTTCAGACTGTATTGGCACAAGTAACCAATGCGACCTTCGCAGCAGATTTCTTTAAGCGCTACATCTATGGTGTAGAAAAGAATGATTACGAAAAATTGCTGGCAAATGCAGGCTTCGTGCTTCGCAAAGCGCAGCCGGGTAAAGCCTGGTTAGGTTCTGCAGGTGCGCAATTAAGGGGACGTTCAGGTCAGTCCAACACCGGAGAAGGCGGGGTGCCTATTTCATCACCAACAGCTAAAGGTAGTCCGCTTTACAAAGCAGGTATCGATGCAGGTGACGTGATCTTAAAGGTAGATGGTAATGCAGTAGATGCAGCCGGCTTACAAAAAGCGGTTGCTGATAAAAGGCCTGGCGACATAATTACAGTAACGTATAAAGACCGTTTAGGTGAACACGACACCAAAGTAACCCTGGAAGAAAACCCTAGCTACGAGGTGGTAACCTATGAAGCAGCTGGTAAAGAAATAACCAAACAACAGCAAGACTTCCGCAATAGTTGGTTGTCATCAAAAGTAAAATAATATGAAGAGATTTCTAGCATCGGCTGCGTTAATGGCCGTATCGGTGTGCGGCTTTGCACAGGATGTAAACAAATTAATAAAGCAGGATGATGTAGAGCGCATCATTAAAACCCTAAGCGCTGATGACATGGAAGGTCGCGGTACATTTACTAAAGGGATTGACAAGGCTGCAACATTTATTGACGGTGAGTTTAAAGCAGCGGGCTTAAAACCGCTGACAGGAGCAACTGGCTTCCGGCAGAGCTTCAGTATGCTGAAGACTACTCCTGTGAGTGCCAAAGCAACCATCAATGGTACGGAAGTGCCTGCAGACCGCTTGGCTATTACAGCTCCGGCATCTTTTAACTGGGCAAGTGTTAGTGGAGTAGAAGTAGCTAAAGTACCGGCTGGGAGCAACTTTATGGAAAAGTACCAGCTATACGCTAGAGGAGATAAAGATATGCTGGTGTTGGTAGATACCAGTTTTGCCCCTATGTTCAAGAGATTGGTGGCACGTGCTAAACGCGGCGGTACGGCTTTTAAAGCAGCTAACGGTGCAAATAAAGGAGTAGTGTTTGTTATGGGGTCGCTGGATGATGTAACATCGCTTAATGTTGCTTACGAAGTGAAAACAGAGGAGAAGCCGTTATTTAACGTTGCGGGTATGATCCCGGGTAAATCAAAAAAAGGAGAATATGTTGTGTTCTCGGGCCATTACGATCACCTCGGCATTCAAAAGAATGGCATAGCAGGAGATACTATTGCTAATGGTGCCGATGATGATGCTTCCGGAACGACTGCTGTTATTAGCCTGGCTAAGTACTACAAAAAGCTGAACAATAACGAGCGCACCCTAATCTTCGTAGCGTTTACTGCCGAGGAAATTGGCGGATTTGGATCACAATACTTTTCTAAACAGATGGACCCTGATAAGGTAGTTGCCATGTTTAACATTGAGATGATTGGCAAAGATTCAAAATTTGGTGAGAATTCGGCGTTCATCACCGGTTACGAACGTTCAGATTTTGGTAAGATCCTGCAAAGCAATCTGGAGGGTACGGCATTCAAGTTTTACCCCGACCCATATCCGCAGCAAAACTTATTCTACCGCAGCGATAATGCAACATTGGCCGCGTTAGGCGTACCTGCACACACCATTTCTACCGACCAGATAGACAGCGACAAGCTTTATCATACGGTTAAAGACGAGTTTAGCAGCCTTGATGTGAAGAATATCGTTGCTACTATCCGCGCTATTGCGTTAAGCTCCCGCTCGATAGTTGCCGGGAAGGATGCCCCAACCCGAATTCCTAAGTTGCAGCAATAACAACACATTATAGTTTAAAAGTGAGCCCTTTCTACTTGGTAGGAAGGGCTCGCTTGTTTAAACCAAGCATAGTTAGACAAACATGCCGCAAACAAATTTCGGCGGCATCATGTTACATGGTAACTAATCTTAAAACACTATGCAATGGTTTGGCAGGCGCGAAAGCGGTAATGTGGAAGAAGGCAGCAGCGGCGGTGGCCGTGGTTTTGCCGTAGGTGGCGGTTTGGTTGGCATAATAGCCGCCGCTATATATTTCTTTACCGGGATAGATCCTTCCGCCGTACTTAACCAAACTCAGCAGGGCGGTGCTCAGCAGGAAAATACACAGTCAGCCGGACCGGATAACGATCAGAAGAAATTTGCACGTGTGGTACTGGCAGATACAGAAGATATCTGGACGAAGCTTTTCCAGGATATGGGAAAAACTTACGACAAGCCTGTAATGCACTTTTTTACCGAGGGTGTAAATACAGCCTGTGGGCAAGCCGGTTCTTCAACAGGACCGTTTTACTGCCCTGGAGATCAAAAGGTTTATATAGACGTTTCGTTTTTTGATGAGTTAAAGAACAAGTTTGGTGCGGCGGGTGACTTTGCCCAGGCTTATGTAATAGCTCACGAAGTAGGGCATCACGTGCAGGACTTGCTGGGCGTAAGCGCCAAAATGGATCAGGCACGCCAGCAGATGAGCCAGACTGAATACAACAAACTATCTGTTAAACTAGAGTTGCAGGCCGATTTTTATGCAGGTGTTTGGGCACATTACGAGCAGAAGCTTAAGAATGTGCTGGATCCCGGCGATATTGAAGAGGCCCTTAACGCGGCGCACCAGATAGGTGACGATCGCCTGCAACAAGAATACCAGGGTGAAGTTACACCTGATAGCTTTACACATGGCACCAGCGCGCAGCGTATGTACTGGTTTAAAAAAGGCTATGAAACAGGCGACCTTAGCCAGGGTAATACCTTTGCAGCGGCTGATCTGGAGTAACGGAATACACTAAGTGCAAAGGTGTTTCGCTGAAACAGGTGAAACACTTTTGAGTGGCTTGAAACAAGATTGTCTTAGTAATCAGGTAGTTATAAGTTGGTGGAAGTTGAAGCGAAACAGCAATAGTACTTCATCAAAGATCATTAACAACGTGTCCATTAGACTGTTACAAAATCACCATAATGAAAGAATGTGTTTCGGTGAAACAGTCTGAAACACATCTGTGGTAAATTTCGGAACACTTACCCCTTGGCGTTTACTTTACCACAACTGCCCGTATTCTCTCTTCGCAGATTTTTGTAAGTTCATCAGCCGGTCTGCCCTGTGGTTCTATGGGTTCAAGAACTTCCCACTTCATTGGAGTAAATGTATTCATAGGATAAAAACCGTACTCTACCATTTTCCATGAATCGGTTATGGCAACAGGTACTAACAAGGCGTTCGGGCATTTTTTTAAAAGCGTTGCTACTCCTGCAGATTGAAATGGCTTTACACTGCCGTCCTTAGATCGTGTTCCTTCCGGGAATATCATTGCACCCCAATTGTTTTCTTTCATGCGCGTGCCAAATTTGGACAGCTCCATAATAGACTGCCGCGGATCTTTACGATCTATATTGGCACCGCCCCCAACTTTTAGGTTATAAGATATAGAAGGGATGCCTTTTGTAAGCTCTACCTTAGATATAAACTTAGCGTGATACTTCCGCAGGTAGTAGATCATCGGCGGGATATCGAACAAGCTTTGGTGGTTGGCTATAAAAATTATCGGTCTGCTTAACGGAAGGTTTTGTTTGTTTATAAACGTCACACTGTTGCCCAGCAGGTAAGCTGTTTTAACCAGGAAAAAGTTAAGGATGTCTACAGAGCGCTTGTGAGCAGAATAACCAAATAGTTTATAGCATATCCACTGCACCGGTTGAAATATAACCAGCATCAAAAAAAATGCGACAATGGCAACGGGTGACAGGAAATAACCTAGCAATTTTCTCATTAACGCCGCAAAGGTAAATTTTTTTGAGAATATGGTAAACAGATGAATTACAATCGGTTTTCCACCAGCATCAGCTTTACTTTAAGTATTGCTGCTACAGTTACAGCATCGGTTATTTCGCCGCTGCAAACCATTTGGTAAACATCTTCAAAAGGCACTTTTCTCACCAGTAATTGCTCGGTATCTTCAGGTTCTGCTTCATGCTGCTGCAAGCCGCGCGCCAGGTAAATAACGCTAAACTCATCACATACAGAATTGGAGAGATGCATCTGTAATATCTCCGTCCATTCCGTCGCTTTCAGGCCGGTTTCCTCGAGTAGTTCACGCTTCGCCGAATCCAGCGGGTTGCTGCCTTCAGGTCCGCCACCTTCGGGAATTTCCCAGCAGTACTGGTTTAGCACAAAGCGGTATTGTCCTACCAGGTAAGTATTCATATCCTCATCAAGCGGTACTACACCTATGGCTGCATTTTTAAAATGAACCTTGCCGTAAATACCAGGATTACCTGATGGATTTATCACCTGGTACTCGGTTACGTTTATCCAGGGGTTATCGTAAACATTTTTTTCAGACGTTACTTTCCACGGGTTTTCGGTTGGGTTTTCCATCCTGTAAAGATAAATTTCGCATACAAAAATCTGCAAAAAACACACTTTTAAACGCTGCTTTGTAACGGCTCTTTTATCAGCGTAAACTTAACAGTAGTGCTCTACGTGCTATTAACTTTTCGCCTCCGCAGTATCTTGCTTTCTCTTTAAATATCCTGGTACGTTTACCAGCAGTATACCTGCAAGTATTACCACAAGGCAAATGAGCTGAGCTTTGTTCACGGGCTCATCCATCAGCAACCATCCTAAAAATACCGCCACCACAGGGTTCACATAAGTGTGGGTGCTAACAACCGCCGGCGGTTGGAAAGAGATAAGCCAAACAAAAGACAGGTACGCTACCAACGACCCCATAACAATGAGGAACAACAAACCACCCCATGCTTCTGCTGTAACCTGGGCAAACGAAAAGCCTGTTTGCTCGCTTTTGCAAAATGCTATTAATCCAGCCGCTATGCTGCCGGCAAGCAACTGCACGCTGGCGTTCATTACGGTGGTACTACTGCCCTGGTTCCCCTTCGTAATAAGCGAGCCGGCTACCCATAGCAAGGCACTTACCAGCACCACAATGCTGGCTGCTATAGCCATAGGCGAATCGTTAACGTGAGATACCCCTAGTCGTAGAAAGAAAAAGATTCCGGTAAAGCCGATGATAAGACCGCCGAGAATGTATTTGTTAGAGAAATATTGCTTCCACCCTTTCCTGTCCACCAGCAAAAACATCAGCGGTTCTGTAGCAACCAATATAGCTGCCTGTCCCGAGCTGATGTATTGTTCGGCCCAGGCGATCATGCCAGTGCCGCCCACCAACATTAATGTGCCGCTGAGCGCGTGCCGCCAAAGGTATTGCCATTTGGGTAAGGCCTCTTTCTTTAACTTGCACCAAGCCAGCATAAGTAACCCTGCTGCCAGGTAGCGCAACCCTACCAATATAAACGGTGGAAACCCTTTTAAGCCATAAGCTACCGCTAAGTAGGTTGATCCCCACACAATATAGATGCTAAAAAAGGCGAATGCCACTAACAAGGGTGAAGCTGGATGTTTGTTTGCCATAACTAATGTTACTATCTAAATGAGTAACGGTGGTAAAGTATAATAGTTTTTACTATCTTGACTTACTTTGATGGTAAAAATAAGATTATATTTGAAGTAATGAACAAAGTAAGAACAATAGCCAGTTTGCCGCTTGATGGAGGGTTGCTCTGCCTCGACTTTGTGAACACGGTACAAACGCGCAAGAAAACGCCATCTCATGAGTATCTTGCAGATTATGCAACCTTCCTGGATTGGTGCATAAAAGTTGAAATTGTTTCAGAGGACGAAAAGCGAGAGCTGGCTTTACTGTCGGATGCATCACCCCGAAATACCCAAGTGGCTTTTCAGCATATTTTACAAGTGAGGGATAATTTCTATAGTTTGTTTTCCCAAAAGGCTGCCGGAACAAGTGTAGATCAATCCACACTTGATAAATTTAACACCCTGGTATCTCAAGCGCTGTCGCATATCGGTTTTGCAAATCATAAAGATGGGTTAAAACAGGTTTGGCTAAACATGGGAGAAGATCTTGCCAGTCCACTTTGGAAGGTTGTAAAATCTGCCTATGATATTTTGACTTCCGCAGATGCTAAGTATATAAAAGAATGTTCTGCATGTGGGTGGCTGTTTTTAGATAAAACCCGCAGTCACACCCGTCGATGGTGTAACCCGTTGGAGTGCGGCAGTACAGATAAAGCTATACGTTATTACTATAAGCGCAAAGCTGCCGAGGGACCTCAACCGAAAAATCTTAAATGAAAAAAGCGGCCGATTACCGGCCGCTTTCCAAAATTGAAATTTATTAGGGGAATTACAATCCAAATGCTGATTTCACCTTCTCTACGTAGTCCAGCTTTTCCCAGGTAAACAGTTCTACCTCGCTGGTAACTACGCGCCCTTCGGGGCTTGTAAAGGTTTTTGTAATAGTTTGGCTTGGTTTGCCAAAGTGGCCGTAAGCTGCAGTTTCGCTGTAAATTGGGTTGCGAAGTTTAAAACGGGTTTCAATGGCGTAAGGAGTCATGTCAAAAACCTCTTCCACTTTCGCAGCTATCTCGCCATCGTTCAGTCCTACTTTGCCGGTACCATAAGTGTTTACATAAATACCCATTGGTTTAGCAACACCTATTGCGTAAGATACCTGTACCAGTACCTCGCTGCAAACACCTGCACCAACCAGGTTTTTAGCAATATGGCGGGTGGCGTAAGCAGCAGAGCGGTCAACCTTTGATGGGTCCTTACCGGAAAATGCACCACCACCATGAGCGCCTTTGCCACCATAAGTATCAACAATAATTTTACGACCGGTTAGGCCGGTATCACCATGCGGCCCGCCAATAACAAATTTACCGGTGGGATTAATATGATATTTGATGTCGTTGTTAAAGAAGTGCGCGTATTTTGGATACTTGGCCTGCACACGCGGTATAAGTACGCCAATAATGTCATCACTTATCTTTTTAAGCATAGCCTGCTCTTCATCAAAATCGTCGTGCTGGGTAGATATTACAATCGCATCTATACGGGTTGGCTGGTTATCATCGCTATACTCCAGCGTAACCTGCGATTTTGCATCCGGGCGAAGGTATTTAATGTCGGTATTTTCACGACGGATTGCAGCCAGTTCTATCAATAAAGCGTGGGCTATATCCAGCGCAAGCGGCATGTAATTATCTGTTTCTACTGTTGCGTAGCCAAACATCATTCCCTGGTCGCCGGCACCTTGCTCTTCTTTAGAAGTACGGTCTACACCCTGGTTAATATCCGGAGATTGCTCGTGTATGGCCGACAGCACGCCGCAAGAGCTGCCATCAAACATATATTCGCCTTTAGTGTAGCCGATTTTGTTGATCACTTCGCGCGCAATCTTCTGCACATCAAGGTATGCTTTAGATTTTACTTCGCCGGCAAGTATCACCTGCCCGGTAGTTACAAGTGTTTCGCACGCAACTTTAGATTCAGGGTCAAAGGCTAAGAAATTATCAATTAACGCGTCGGATATCTGATCGGCAACTTTATCTGGGTGCCCTTCTGATACGGATTCTGAAGTGAATAAATATGGCATAAAAAGTTTAAATAAACGTAAACGCCGAAAGGTAAGATCTTTTTGAAACTGTAAAAGAGAAGCAGGATTAGCACTTTTTTACGTGGTTGCAACATGTACCGGCGCTGGTCCGGAGCAATCAAATCAGTCCACTTTCGCGTGGGCAAAAATAAAACAATTTTTTACAAAGCCGAAAATACATTTACTTTTGACGCCTTAAACTTATATAGTTGAAAAGGAAAGCGTTATTTATTATAAACCCGGTGTCGGGAGGGAAGAAGAAGGATGGTGTTCCGGAGCTTATAAACAAATACATCAACCAGCAACTGTTCGAGTTTAATACCATTTTTAGCACCGGCGTGAAGCATGCCCGTGACGTTGCCCGTGAAGAAGCTGCCAATTACGACATGATAGTAGCCGTTGGTGGCGACGGTACCGTAAACGAAGTAGCATCGGGCATAGCAGGTACCGATACCATCTTGGGAGTTGTACCGTATGGATCGGGCAACGGCCTGTCCCGCTTTTTGGGAATACCTATGAACGCCGAGGGTGCGCTGCAGGTATTAAACAATGGCCATACCATTAATATAGATGCCGGTAAAATGAATGGCAAGTGGTTTTTCAACATGGCAGGTATGGGCTTTGATGCGCATATAAGCCAGGTTTTTGCGCACGGCAGCGAGAAGCGCGGTTTCTTGAGCTATTTTAAATCATCACTGCAGGAAATATCCACTTACCAGTCCCAGGTGTACAAGCTTAATATTGATGGAGTGCCTTATGTACGGGAAGCTTTTATGCTGAGCCTGGCCAATTCGTCTCAGTACGGTAATAATGCGCATGTTTCGCCTACGGCTTCTGTACAGGATGGCTTGCTTGATGTTTGCATTATAAAGCCGTTCCCGTTATACCGTTTTCCGGAGATGGGTTTACGGATGTTCACCAAGACGGCAGACAGATCAAAGTTTGTAGAGATAATAAAAGGCAAGCGCATCAGTATAACCCGCAGCAAACCGGGCCCAATACACCTGGACGGAGAACCCCGAGATGCAGGTGAGGAACTTACTGTTGATATTGTACCTGGTGCATTAAAGGTGATGGTAGGCAGCGCTTATAATAAATAGCAGTATGACAAAAAAGAACTACACCGGCATAATGTATTCTACCGATCCTGATTTTCAGTACCAGGAAAGTGAAAGTGGTAATGCAGATACCCTTCCGCCGCAACAGCAAAACTTAAAGATATACCTTGACCGGAAGGGCGGCAGTAAGCTGGTCACCCGTATTACCGGCTTTATAGGTACACCAACCGACCTTGAAGCACTAGGAAAGAAGCTGAAGACCAAGTGTGGTATAGGCGGCTCGGCCAAAGATGCTGAGATACTTATACAGGGCGACTTTAGAGATAAAGTGCTCACCTTATTACTGGCGGATGGTTACAAAGCCAAGAAAGCTGGCGGGTGATACACCAATCCGTAATTTTCGGCTTAGCCAAATTTAATTTTGTATTTTAGCACAATAGAATTACTTAGGCACAAGTTTTAACTAATAAAAACAGATTAGTGTAAAAACAACTTAAAGTAGCTGTTGTTCAATGTGTACCAATAGTTATAACTAAGTAATTAGGTGTAATTGTAAAAAAGTAACTGTACTTTAGACACTATTATATCACTTTAGTTACATACTTTTTATACGTCAATGTTTGCTATTATTAAAAAAAATGGGTTTCATTGTAAAAAATTAATTAGCAAAAACACAATTTTCACAGCTAATTGCGTTAAGTATTACCAATTTATAAAAGGTTAAGCCTGTTATATTAAGTTATCATAAACAATTAGATAAAAAGTTTTTTTAATTCATTTAAATTCTATTTTTGTTATTCGCTAAAAACGCACACATTTTTTATTAACTTATATTATAAACAAAACGAAAACTAAAATTTCAAAGTAATGGCAAACGCACCAACAAAACCAACTACCCCTGTAAAGAAAGAAAGCTCAAGTGCATCGGGCGCATTTGCATCTTTAACTATACCTATCTGTATCGTGGTAGCTATTTGTATCTTCATCTTCATCCTGGGCGATGGAAGTCACTACAAAGGCGGCGACCCAGCTAACGAGCCGGTAGATATCTACGGAACTGTACACAAGGGTGGTGTTATCGTACCCCTAATTATGTCTTACCTGTTAATGGTTATCACTTTCTCTGTAGAGCGTATGGTGGTTATCAACAAAGCAGCAGGTACCGGTAGTGTAGAGGCTTTTGTAAAAAGGATCCAGTCTTTCCTTAACTCAGGCAACATCGACGCTGCAAGCGCAGAGTGCGACAAACAAAAAGGTTCAGTAGCTAACGTTATCAAATCAGGTCTTAAAAAATACCGCGAAATGGAACTTGAGCCAAACCTGGACGTTGACCAGAAAACTCTTGCTATCCAAAAAGACATTGAAGAAGCTACTGCTCTTGAAATGCCAATGTTAGAGCAAAACCTTACCATTATCGCTACCCTGGTATCTGTAGGTACATTAACAGGTCTGTTAGGTACGGTAATCGGTATGATCGGTGCATTCGCTACACTGGCGGCATCAGGTGCTCCTAACCAGGCTGAGCTTTCTTCGCACATCTCTGAAGCATTGATCAACACTGCATTAGGTATCGGTACATCAGCTATCTCTATCGTAATGTACAACATCTTTACTTCAAAAATTGACAAGTTGACTTATGCTATCGACGAAACTGGTTTCAGCATCGTTCAAACATTCGCTGCTTCTCACAAGAATCAAAGATAATTTAGAATAAAAGAAGGCTATTTTCCGATATAGCAAAATAAAATTCGGAATTACTTGTTTTTTTAAATTATTATTTTTTAAATTTGTACCATGGCAAGAGTAAAAGTACCAAGAAAGAGCACCCACATAGACATGACAGCTATGTGCGACGTGGCCTTCCTGCTGCTTACCTTCTTTATATTAACAGCGAAGCCAAGGACTGAGGACCCTGTTCCGGTTGACGTTCCGGGATCGTCTGTAGAGATACCAATCCCCGACGACAATACGCTGATGCTTACTGTTGGTAACGGCAAAGTGTTTTTTAGCGTAGACGGAAGCGACATTCGTAAGGCTACACTTGAGCAAATGGGAGAGAAATACAACGTAACCTTTACTCCACAGGAAAAGGCGACATTTGCATCTCTGCCGGTGTTTGGTGTGCCGATGAACCAACTTCAGAGTTTTCTGAAAATGGATGTTGATCAGCGTAAAGAGTACAAGCAGCCCGGTATCCCTAAAGACACAACTAATGCAAATGAGTTGTCAGACTGGATACGCGAAGCACGTAAAGCAAATGCAGCATTGCACAGCAAGCCGCTTTACGTTACTATTAAAGGAGATAGCAAGGAAGAGTATCCAACCATTAAAACGGTGATCACTATTCTGACTAAACAAAAAAACAACAAGTTCGCGCTTATTACTACTGTAAGGGCGGCAACTAAAAAATAACCCGAAATGGCAGAATTAGATACCTCCAGCGGGGGTGGTAAAAAAGGCGGGAAAGTTAGGACCAAAAAGGCGTCGACACGTGTAGATTTAACTGCAATGGTTGACCTGGCATTTTTGCTGATCACTTTCTTTATGCTCACAACCACCCTGGCGAAGCCTAAGGCATTAGATGTTCCGATGCCTGATAAGGATGAAAAAACAAACGACCAGTTGCCAGTAGCGGCTTCACGTTCGATGACGCTTTTATTAGGCGCCAATAACAAAGTGGAGTGGTTTATTGGTGTTCCGGGCGAATCGCAGCCAACAACAGAAGGCTACGGTAAAGATGGTTTGCGTAAAACCCTGCTTGAAAAAGGCAGGGAGATACAGCAGTCTACCGGTAAGTACATGGTAGTGCTTATTAAGCCAAGTGATAAATCAACTTATAAAAATCTGGTTGACGCACTGGACGAAATACGCATCACTGCTGTACAATCATACGCTATTGTTGATATCACAGAACCAGAACTTGGGCTGTTGAAACGTGATGGCAACTATTAATAACACTAATAATAAATAACGTTAAAACTATGTTAGGATCAAAGTTAGACATACTTAATCAGCAGTGGATCGACGTTGTTTTTTCCGGCCGTAATAAAGCTTATGGTGCATACGAACTAAGAAAAGAAAACCCTCGCCATACCAACAGGGCTCTTATTATAGGTGTTGTAGCGTTTGTTTTTATTATCTCGTTAAAAACTATCATCAACAAGATCGAGGGATTTATCCCTAAAGCTGCTGAAAAGGTAAAGGTAACCGAAGTTGTGTTACCCCCGCCGCCAGTAAACAAGGAAGTAAAACCACCGCCGCCACCTCCAGAACCTCCTAAACCGAAGGTTGACCAGGTGCGTTTTCCACCTCCGGTGGTGAAACATGACGATGAGGTGCGTGAAAAAGACCCGCCAACCGTTAAAGAACTTGAAGTAGCTGACCCTGGACAAAAAGACCAGAAAGGTGACCCAAATGCGGACATCCGTATTGAGGAGCCGGTTGGTAACTCTGACGTGAAACAAGTGGTAGAAGAGAACCCTAACCAGATCTTCACCGCGGTAGAAAAACAACCAGGTTTCCCTGGTGGTGATGCTGCCTTCGGTAAATATCTTGGTAAAGCTATTCGTTACCCGGCAATTGCAAGAGAAAACAATGTTCAGGGCCGCGTTATTCTTACTTTCGTAGTAGAAAGAGACGGATCGTTAACTGACATTAAAGTTGTAAGAGGTATTGGCAGCGGTTGCGACGAAGAAGCAGTACGTGCATTAAAGGCATCGCCTAAATGGACGCCAGGTATTCAAAACGGTCGCCCGGTACGTGTACAGTACAGTGTACCGGTAGCATTCTCGCTGGCATCTGAAGAATAAAGTAATGTCATTAAATAATAATGAAGAGCAAAAATCGCCCAAAAGGCGGTTTTTGCTTATTTTAGGCGGGGTGGTATTCGTAGGGCTGTTCACAATGGGTTTATTACTTATTGTATGGAGCGGCTTTTTACCACAGCTTCCAAAACCGCAGCGGACTATTTTTGGCGCAGTTGTAATACTATACAGTATCCTACGCTTCGCAAGGTATTTACGTAAAGACCCAAATGAAAGATAGTGTAAGAGTTATATTGAGCGGGGTAGCTCTGTTACTGTTTACTTTACCGGCATGTAAGCAGACAAATGATAAAAATGGTGTTGTTTTAGATGGTTTTACCACTGGTAAGGCAATATTTGCATGTGACGAGTCGTTTTCTCCTATTGTAGGCGAGGAGCAATATGTTTTTAAGGCGCTTTTCCCGGAAGCGAATCCGGTGATTAACTACTTGCCAGAGGGGCAGGTACTTGACCAGTTGCTGAACGATAAGGTAAGGGTTGCTATCATGTCCCGGGAATTGGACACTGCGGAAGCCGGTGTACTTAAGCGCCGCAAGTTACCGCCTGATGTTAACAAGTTTGCCATTGATGCAGTTGCTGTTATAGTAAACCAGGCATCAACAGACACACTGATATCAGTAAATGAAATTAAAGCGATGTTGAATGGCAAGGCCAAAGCTGATAAAAGCATCGTATTTGACAATCCGAACTCAAGTTTGGTAAGGTATTTGAAGGCATTGTCTGGAAACAGCGAGTTCAAACAAAAAAATATTTACGCTCTGAAATCTAATAAAGAGGTTATCAGATATGTTGCAAGCCATCCTGATGCAATTGGCATTACAGGGTTTGCTTGGCTAAATGACCCGGATAAGGACTACGCTGAAGCTGTTGATCAGGTTAAAATAGTGGGTGTGAAGGATGAGAGTAGCAAGACCTCACCCAAGGAATATTTTAAACCTTCGCAGGAAACGCTTGTCCAACAAACGTATCCGCTAAGCAGGTCGCTGTATATAATTGATTGCACGGGCAGAAAAGGTTTAGGGGCCGGATTTGCATCATTTTTAGCCAGCGAACGCGGACAACGGATTATACTAAAGTCGGGCCTGCTGCCTGATTCTATCCCGCCGAGGGAAATAAATATAACACATTAAACTATACATAACTATTAGAAGCTAAGATGAAAATGATCAGTAAAATAAGCAAGCTAGCACTAGCGCTTTCGTTTTTTGGGTCATCGGTTTTTGCGCAGAGTTTAGACGACGCCAAGAAAGCGATTGACGCCGAACAATACCAAAAGGCTAAGTCTATGCTAAAGAACTTGACCGTTACCCAATCCTCTAAAGACGAGAACTTCTTTTACCTGGGCTGGGTGTATTTATTGCAGGATTACAGCGACTCTGCGAAAACAGTATTTAACAAAGGTATTGCGGTAAACCCAAAATCAGCACTTAACTATGCTGGCCTTGGTGCTGCAGCTTTGGTAGATAAAGACCGTGCTACTGCCACTAACAACTTTAACCAGGCAGTGAGCTTAGCAGGTAAAAACAGCAAACCTTACGTTTATATGGGCGAAGCTTATTTGCTTAATCCGGTTAACGATAAAGTAAGTGCTGCTGATGCCAACGCCGCTATTGCAATTTTGAACAAAGGCAAGGCTATTAACCCTAAAGATGCTGAGCTTTTAATTGCTTTGGGAGATGCTTACCGCTCACAGTTAAAAAGCAACGAGGCATATGAAAATTATGCTGCCGCAACTGCGCTTGACCCAAAATCAGCCCACGCTAAAGTAGCTACAGGTGTGCTTTGGAAATTTGCAAACAACTTTGAAGATTCTGAAAAGCAATTTAAAGAAGCATTGGCAGTTGATCCGAATTACGGGCCGGCTTATCGTGAATGGGCTGAAACAGATGTACGCTGGGCGCTTACAGACCCTAAGATGGCGTCTGTGAAGGTAAAGGAGGCAACAGACAACTATAGAAAGTTCTTATCGCTTACTGATATGTCTGAAGACTCGAGACTACGCTACGCCGACTTCCTGGTTTACGCAGGTGATTGGAAGACCTTACAGACCGAAGCTACAGCCCTATCTAAGACTTCAAAAAACCTAAAGCTGTACCGCTACTTGCTCTATTCATCAGTAGAGAATAAGGATTATCCAGCAGCTATAACAGCCGGTAATACATGGTTAACTAAGGCTGACCCTAAACGTGTGATAGCTCGTGATTATCTTTACATGGGCCGCGCTCAAATTGCATCTGGACAAGATTCGTTGGGAATTGCTGCCTTAAGAAAAGCATATGATCTTGACACTACTCAGGCGGATGTTTACTCTGAAATTGCTAAGTCTTTTTATGCTCAAAAGAAGTACGAAAAGGCTGGCGATGCTTACCACGAATACTTGCAAAAGTCTAATAAAGGAACGCTGAACGACTACTTCAGAGAAGGATTCAGCTATTACTTCGCTTACGATCCTGCTAAGCCAAATGCAGACACTACTTTACTAACTAAAGCAGACTCGGCATTTAGCTATGTGCAGCAAAAAGCAAGTAAACCAATTGGAGACGTTTCTTTATACCGCGCACGCGTTGCAGAATACAAAGATAAAGATCGGAACAATATAAAGGGCTTGGCTAAGCCATATTATGAACAGTATATTTCTATTATGACGGCCAATCCACCAACTGATGATCGTTCTAAAAGGGCATTAGGGGAAGCTTATTCGTACCTGGGAACCTATTATGAGTATAAAGAGAAAGATGAGGCTAAAGCAGCCGAAAACTTTACTAAAGCGAGAGAGGTTGATCCAGCTAATAAACAAGCTGCCTCTTACTTCCAGCGTAAAGGTGGAGCTAAGGGTAAATAATTTATAGCATTACTGAGCGAAAAGCCCCTTGAAAAAGGGGCTTTTTTATTGTTTAGCCATTTGTATATTTGCAGTATGGAGTTACAAAGTACATCTGTTGATTACCTGCCAATTATATTCCAGATGCTGGTGGCGTTGGGGTTTGTGTTTACCACGATGTTTGTTACGCACAAAATTGGGCCTAAACGCGAAACAAAGGACAAGCTTACACCCTTTGAGTCGGGCATAGAGGTTGTGGGTAACGCCCGCACGCCGATGTCCATTAAATACTTCCTTGTAGCTATACTATTTGTATTGTTTGATGTGGAGGTGATATTTATGTACCCGTGGGCAGTGAACTTCCGCGATCTTGGTAAAAATGGCCTTATAGAAATGTTCATTTTTATGGCAACATTACTAGCCGGCTTCATCTACGTTATCAAGAAAAAAGCGCTTGATTGGGATTAGTTTAGACTGATTCTAAATATTGACGGCGCTATTCCCAATGTGCTTGTTACAACGTATTTTGTTTAAATTTGCATAATCAGCAAAGCTGATGAATTTATACATTTTCGATTAAAATTCATGAGTGATATTCAATTAGTTGACGCTCCGGCAGGTGTAGAAGGGCAAGGATTTTTTGCTACGTCGTTAGACAAGGCAATAGGGCTGGCGCGTGCAAACTCATTATGGCCACTGCCCTTTGCAACATCATGCTGCGGCATTGAGTTTATGGCAACCATGGCATCACACTACGACCTTGCGCGCTTTGGCGCAGAGCGTATCAGTTTTTCACCCCGCCAGGCAGATCTGTTAATGGTTATGGGTACCATATCTAAAAAGATGGGGCCTGTACTTAGGCAGGTTTATTTGCAAATGGCAGAACCACGTTGGGTTATGGCTGTTGGCGCTTGTGCATCGAGCGGTGGTATATTTGATACTTATTCTGTTTTGCAGGGGATTGACGAAGTTATCCCGGTTGATGTATATGTTCCAGGCTGCCCTCCGCGTCCTGAGGCTATAATT
The DNA here is from genome assembly GCF_003432065.1 of Mucilaginibacter terrenus. NCBI lineage: Bacteria > Pseudomonadati > Bacteroidota > Sphingobacteriia > Sphingobacteriales > Sphingobacteriaceae > Mucilaginibacter > Mucilaginibacter terrenus. The sequence goes on from NZ_QWDE01000002.1 coordinate 408,130, forward strand.
GATGGCTTTATGGCAATACAAAAGCTGGTGCAAACAGAAAGTTCCCGGCGTCGTAACGAACCGAAATATCAGGAACTTTTAGCTAAATACGGAATACAATAATGGGTAAGATAGCTAACGAAGTTCTTGTAGAAAAACTTGCTGGTCGTTTTGGCGACCAGGTAATGCCGCTAAATCAGGATTTTGGCCTGTTAGCGGTGGAAACAACTAAAGAGCTGATAACGGACGTGCTTGCTTATTTAAAGCAGGACGAAGAGTTGAAGTTCATATTCCTGACAGATATTACAGCTATTCATTATCCTGAGTTGGAGAAGTCGATAGGTGTTATTTATCATTTACATAGCCTTACTACTAACACCCGTATTTGTGTAAAGGTGTTCTTGACGGCTGACAATGTTCACATACCTACTGCAACCAACTTGTGGGAGGGTGCTAACTGGATGGAGCGCGAGACGTACGACTTTTTTGGTGTAGTGTTTGACGGCCATCCGGATTTACGCCGGATACTGAATGTTGATGACATGACGGTATTTCCTATGAGGAAAGAGTTCCCGTTAGAGGACCCTAACCGTATTGATAAGAAAGATTACTTTTTCGGAAGATAACATATAAGATGCAGAATCATCCTGTTTTTACTGACAACGATCCGCAGACCGAGTACTCCACACTTAACCTTGGGCCAACCCACCCGGCAACGCACGGGGTGTTCCAGAATGTGTTACAGATGGATGGCGAGCGTATTGTTAACGGCGTATCAACAATAGGCTATATACACCGCGCTTTCGAAAAAATTGCCGAGCACAGGCCTTTTTACCAGATCACCCCGCTTACTGATCGTCTGAACTACTGTTCGTCGCCCATTAACAATATGGGATGGCACATGACCGTTGAGAAGCTTCTGGGCATTACTACTCCGAAACGTGTTGATTACATGCGAATCATCATTATGGAGTTGGCCCGTATTACCGACCACATTATTTGCAACTCGATATTAGGTGTAGATACAGGAGCCTTAACAGGCTTTACCTACATGATGCAATATCGCGAGTCGGTGTATGAAATTTACGAAGAAATATGCGGATCGCGCCTTACAACCAACATTGGTCGTATAGGAGGGTTCGAGCGTAATTTCAACAAAATAGCTTTTGACAAGATCCGCAAGTTTCTAAAGGATTTTAATTATGGTTTAAAGGAGTTTGAAAGCTTGTTTAACCGTAATCGCATATTTGTAGACCGTACACGTGGTGTAGCTGCTGTTACTGCCGAAACTGCACTGAACTATAGCTGGACCGGCCCTATCTTGCGTGCCGCCGGTGTTGACTATGATGTACGTGCGATGGAACCATATTCATCTTACGAAGAATTTGACTTTGAGGTACCGGTGGGGGACAATGGCGATGTTTACGCCCGCTTCCTGGTGCGTAATGAAGAGATGTGGCAAAGCATGCGACTGATAGAACAGGCGCTTGATAAAATAGAAAAAGAATCGCCAGAAATATTTCATGCGGATGTGCCGGAGTTTTACCTGCCGCCAAAACAGGAAGTATACAACAACATGGAAGCTTTGATCTATCACTTTAAAATTGTGATGGGCGAAGTGGACACTCCTAACGCTGAAGTTTACCACGCGGTAGAAGGTGCTAACGGGGAATTGGGATTTTACCTGGTTAATGATGGAGGCCGCTCGCCTTACCGCTTGCATTTCCGCAGGCCTAGTTTCATTAACTACCAGATGTATGCGCCAATGAGCCAGGGGATGTTGTTATCTGATGCGATCATAAACATGAGTAGTTTAAATGTTATAGCCGGAGAATTAGATGCTTAGCGTACAAGAAACCAGCGCGCCGGTAAACTTTTCACCGGAGCTGATAACAAAATTTGACGACGTAGTTAGCCGTTATCCGAAAGGAAAGCAAAAATCTGCTTTATTGCCTATACTGCACCTTGTACAGGCGGAGTTTGGCTGGGTAAGCCCGCCGGCAATGGATAAAGTAGCGGCCTACCTGGATATACAACCTATAGAGGTTTATGAGGTTGCCTCTTTTTACACCATGTATTTTTTAAAGCCGCAGGGCAAGTACATGCTGGAAGTTTGCCGCACCGGCCCTTGCGAGACAGTTGGCGCAAGCAAGATTATTGATCATGTGGAGCAAACATTAGGTGTTAAAGAAGGCGACGTAACTCCAGATGGTTTATTTAGCTGGCGCGGCGTTGAGTGCCTTGCTGCCTGTGGTTATGGCCCGGTACTGCAAATAGGCCCCGAATATACTTTTTACGAGAACTTAACAAACGAGTCGGTAGATACTTTGATTGCCGATCTCAGAAGAAAGGCTGGCAACTAACATGGGACGTAAGCTTTTACTCGAACATATAAACGTACCTGGCATTAATACATTTGATGTGTATCGCTCCAAAGGTGGTTACGCGTCAGTAGAAAAGGCCTTGAAGACCCTCACACCAGACGAAGTTGTAGAAGAGGTTAAGAAATCAGGCTTACGCGGCCGTGGTGGTGCGGGTTTTCCTACCGGCATGAAGTGGAGCTTTCTGGCAAAACCGGAAGGTGTAGCGCGTTACCTGGTGTGTAACGCAGATGAATCTGAACCCGGTACTTTTAAAGACCGTTACCTGATGACGCATATCCCTCACCTGTTGATAGAGGGTATGATAGTAGCAAGCTACGCGCTGGGTGCCAAAACATCATACATCTACGTTCGCGGCGAGATGATGCCCCAGATTCGCATTCTTGAAAAAGCTATTGCTGAAGCTAAAGCAAAAGGCTTTTTAGGGACCAATATTCTAGGCACCGGTTATGACCTTGAACTTTACGTTCAACCGGGAGGCGGCGCATACATTTGCGGTGAAGAAACGGCATTGTTGGAATCACTGGAAGGAAAGCGTGGTAACCCGCGCATTAAGCCACCCTTTCCGGCTATTGCTGGTTTATATGGTTGCCCAACTGTAGTGAACAATGTTGAATCGATAGCTGCTGTAGTACCAATCGTTAACGAAGGTGGAGAAGAGTACGCTAAAGTTGGTATTGGCCGGAGCACTGGTACCAAGTTGATATCTGCAGGAGGAAATCTTAAACGCCCGGGTGTATATGAGATTGAACTTGGTGTACCAGTAGAAGAGTTTATATACGGTGATGAATATTGCCAGGGCATAGCTAATGGCAAACGCCTGAAGGCGGTTGTTGCTGGTGGTTCATCTGTACCGATTTTGCCGGCTAACCTGATATTGAAGACCATCAACAACGAAAGCAGGCTGATGAGCTATGAGTCGTTAGCTGATGGTGGTTTTGCAACCGGCACCATGATGGGTTCCGGCGGCTTCATAGCTTATGACGAAGACCAGTGTATTGTACGCAACACCTGGAACTTTGCAAGATTTTATCACCACGAAAGCTGCGGACAATGTTCGCCTTGCCGCGAAGGAACCGGCTGGATGGAAAAAGTCCTTCATCGCTTAGAATATGGCCATGGCAAAATGATTGACATGGACCTGCTGGTAGACGTTAGCAAGAAGATAGAAGGTAATACTATCTGTCCGCTTGGAGACGCAGCAGCATGGCCGGTAGCCAGCGCTATACGCCACTTCAGGAACGAATTTGAGTGGCATGTAACCAATGCCCATGAGGTGACAACAAGGAATTACGGACTGGCGCACTACGCAGATCCGCTGCCACTGTTAGAAAAAGCAGAGGCATAAAGGAGAAATTTCAATGAAGGTTACAATAGACAACATATCAATAGAAGTAGAGCCGGGCACAACCATACTAAATGCCGCAAGGATGATAGGTGGCGACATTGTTCCGCCTGCTATGTGCTACTACTCCAAGCTGGAAGGTAGTGGTGGTAAATGTCGTACCTGCCTGGTAAAGGTGAGCAAAGGTTCTGAGAAGGACCCGCGCCCGATGCCTAAACTCGTTGCTAGTTGCCGTACAACGGTCATGGATGGCATGGAGGTGCAAAACATAACATCTCCTGAAGTTATTGAAGCTCGTAAAGGCGTTGTGGAGATGCTTTTGATCAATCACCCGCTGGATTGCCCTGTTTGCGACCAGGCAGGTGAATGCCACTTGCAGGATCTTGGCTACGAGCATGGTGCTGCTAAAACACGCTACGAATTTGACCGCCGTACCTTCGAAAGAATAGACATAGGCGACAAGATACAACTGCACATGACGCGCTGCATACTTTGCTACCGTTGTGTTTTCACTGCCGATCAGATCACAGATCACCGTATACATGGGATCCTGAACAGAGGAGACCACTCAGAAATATCAACTTATATCCAAAAAGCGGTTGATAATGACTTTAGCGGCAACATCATTGATGTATGCCCTGTAGGCGCACTTACCGACAAGACCTTCCGTTTCAAAAACCGTGTATGGTTCACCAAGCCTGTAGAAGCTCACCGCGATTGCGACAAATGCTGCGGTAAAGTAACCTTGTGGTATAAAGGTGAAGATGTGTTGAGGGTTACCGCTCGTAAAGATGAATACGGTGAGGCTGAGGAATTCATTTGTAACACCTGCCGTTTTGATAAAAAGAAAACCAGTGATTGGGTTATAGAAGGGCCTCGTAAGATTTCTAATAAATCGGTTATCAGCGCAAATCACTACGATACGCTTAAGCCGCTGCCGGTGGTTAAAACCAATCCGTTACTGCAGCAGGCCAATAAAGAACAATTTGAAAGGGAGACACGCCTCTAATGGAACTAACAGATATAGCCATTAAATTCGGGCTTATTATAGTTATCTTTTTAATAAGCCTTGTTATTGCCATGTATTCTACCTATGCCGAGCGTAAGATAGCGGCATTTTTTCAGGATAGGATAGGGCCAAACCGTGCTGGTCCATGGGGTATATTACAGCCGCTTGCAGATGGTGGTAAAATGTTCCTGAAAGAAGAAATTATTCCTACCAATGCAACGCCATTCCTGTTCATAGTTGGCCCCTCTCTGGCTATTTTAACAGCTTGTATCGGTTCAGCGGTTATCCCATGGGGACAAAACCTAGTGGTGAATGGCAAGAGCATTCCATTGCAAGTTACTGATATAAACGTAGGTATACTTTATATTTTCGGCGTGGTTTCACTTGGTGTATACGGTGTGATGATAGGTGGTTGGGCGTCAAACAACAAATATTCTTTGTTGGGTGCTATACGTGCTGCCTCTCAAAATATCAGCTACGAAATTTCAATGGGCCTTAGCATTATTGCTTTGTTATTGGTTACAGGCACTTTGAGCCTGGGCGAAATAGCTCAGCAGCAGCATGGCTTTTGGGCAAATGGATGGTTTACCTGGAATTTTTTCAAGCAGCCTTTAGGTTTCTTATTATTCCTGGTGTGTGCTTTTGCCGAAACTAACCGTACGCCTTTTGACCTTCCGGAGTGTGAAACAGAACTTGTGGGCGGGTACCATACCGAGTATTCGTCTATGAAGCTGGGCTTTTACCTGTTTGCGGAATACATCAATATGTTTGTTTCGTCGGCAGTAATGGCAACCCTTTATTGGGGTGGTTACAACTACCCGGGGATGGATTGGGTTGCTGCAAACGCAGGGCCAAACATTTCTGTGATATTAGGAACAGTGCTGTTGTTTGGCAAAGTATTCATGTTCATTTTCTTCTTCATGTGGATACGCTGGACAATCCCGCGTTTCCGTTATGACCAGTTAATGGATCTTGGCTGGAAGGTGCTTATACCGCTGGCTATAGCTAACATAGTTATTACAGGTATAGTTATTACCTTTTTATAAAAGCAGGTAAATGGAATCATTAAGTAATAAAAAGAAAGTTTTAGAGGTAAAGCCACTCAATTTTTGGGAGAAGGCCTACCTGCCGGCTATAGCAAAAGGGCTCAGTATTACCATGAAGCACTTTTGGAAAAAGCCTGTAACTATACAATACCCAGAACAGAAGCGTGAGTTCTCTGAAAACTTCAGGGGAATGCACTCACTTAAACGTGACGAAGAGGGACGTGAGCGTTGTACAGCCTGCGGGTTATGTGCACTATCATGCCCGGCAGAAGCTATTACAATGACTGCAGGTGAACGCCAGAAGGGTGAGGAAAACCTTTACCGTGAAGAGAAGTATGCCGCAGTTTACGAGATAAACATGCTACGCTGCATTTTTTGTGGCTTGTGCGAGGAAGCTTGCCCTAAAGAGGCGATATACCTGGACGGGGATATTGTCCCTTCAGACTATTTACGTAAAGACTTTATTTACGGCAAGGATAAATTAGTAGAGCCACCTTTAAACCAATAACAAGAAGTTTTATACCTTTGCCCAGCCTTAAAAAGAGGCAAGGGTATTTGTAGAAGATAAATATGAGTACATTTTACGTCATTGCGTTTTTATCGATATTTTTCTCCATACTGGTTATTTCTGCAAAAAACCCGGTGCACAGTATTCTGTACCTTATACTCACGTTTTTTACTTTCACTATTCACTACATCTTACTAAACGCGCAGTTTTTGGCTATCGTTAATTTCATCGTTTACATGGGTGCCATATTGGTGCTGTTCTTATACACGCTGATGCTTATTAACCTTAATAAGGAAGCTGAGCCTGTAAAACCCTTCCAAGTAAAACTGGCTGCTGTATTTGGTGGTGGTATTTTAGCGGTTGCGCTGGTATCATCGTTAAAACTGGTAGGCGCGTCTGATCCGCTGGTTATCAAAAACCCGGGATTAGGGTTGGTTAAAAATTTGGGTAAAGTATTGTTCAACGAATTCCTACTGCCTTTTGAAGTGTCGTCCGTATTGCTGTTATCGGCAATGGTAGGCGCCGTTTTATTGGCTACAAAAGATCCTAAAGCAACCGCATAATGGAAAGTTTAACCCACGCAATTCACACGGTTCCGTTAAACCATTACATTCTTTTAAGCGCTGTTATATTTTCTATCGGCATAATGGGTGTGTTATTACGCCGTAATGCGATAGTGATATTCATGTCTGTAGAGTTAATGCTGAATTCGGTTAACCTTCTGTTGACCGCATTCTCCGTATATCGCGGCGACGCAGCAGGACAAGTATTTGTATTTTTTATTATGGCACTTGCTGCTGCGGAAGTTGCAGTGGGCCTGGCCATTATAGTAATGATATACCGGAACACCAATTCGATAGACATCAATGTCCTGAATCGTTTGAAGTGGTAAAGCACGCCTGTTCCTGAACAGGAGCGTTCGGCATAAAATAAATTTAAAAACTTCTGTTCCCTTCATGGGAATTATGGGGCGAATTATATGAACAATTTGATCTGGCTTATTCCTGTATTACCTCTGGCCGGTTTTGTGATAAACGGACTAGGACGTAACAGCTTATCTAAAGGCATTATTGGCACCATTGGCAGTTTGCTGGTGCTGGTGGCATTTGGATTAAGCCTTGCGGCATTCTTCCAGATAAAATCTTCCGGTGTTCCCATTAACGTTACTGTATTTGATTGGATCAGCGTAGGAAGCTTTAAAATTCCATTCTCTTTCCTGGTTGATCAGTTAAGCTCTATAATGTTGCTGATCATCACTGGTGTAGGTTTTTTAATTCACCTTTACTCTGCAGGTTACATGCATGATGATGCAGGTTTCGGCAAGTTCTTCGCTTACCTGAACCTGTTTGTGTTTTTTATGCTGCTTTTGGTAATGGGCAGTAACTACGTGGTGATGTTTGTTGGCTGGGAAGGTGTAGGTTTATGCTCATACCTGCTTATCGGCTTTTGGTATACCAATGGCGCCTATTCTGACGCTGCTAAAAAGGCATTTATCATGAACCGTATAGGTGACCTCGGGTTCTTGTTAGGAATATTCCTTTTAGCTAAAGAGTTTAACAGCACTTCTTTTCAGGAGATATTCCCTAAGGTTGGCGGCATGCCTCGCGGCCATTTATATTTCACAGTAGTAACGCTGCTGTTGTTTATAGGCGCGGTTGGTAAATCGGCACAGTTGCCGCTGTTCACCTGGCTGCCCGATGCAATGGCAGGCCCAACGCCAGTATCAGCGCTTATACATGCTGCAACCATGGTTACAGCGGGTATTTACATGATAGCACGCTCTAACATCTTGTTCAGCATGGCGCCTGACACTATGGAGGTAATAGCTATCATCGGATTAGCGACTGCTTGCTTTGCTGCCCTTATTGCACTTACACAAACCGACATAAAAAAGGTACTGGCGTATTCAACAGTATCTCAGTTAGGATACATGTTCCTGGGCTTAGGTGTTGGTGCTTATACCGGATCATTTTTTCACGTGTTAACTCACGCATTCTTCAAAGCTTTGTTATTCCTTGGGGCTGGTTCCGTTATCCACGCCATGGGAGGAGAGCAGGACATGCGCAAAATGGGAGAATTAAAAGGTAAGATCAAAATAACCTTTATTACCATGCTGATAGGCACTATAGCCATTGCTGGTATCCCTCCTTTCTCGGGGTTCTTTTCAAAGGACGAGATATTAGCTGCTGCTTTTGCGCATAGCACAACATTTTACGTAGTTGGTGTTATCACCGCCGGTTTAACATCGTTTTATATGTTCCGGATGATGTACTTGACGTTTTGGGGTAAATTCCGCGGAACGCACGAACAAGAACATCACCTGCATGAGTCTCCCGCAAGCATGACTATTCCGCTGATAGTACTTGCGGTTCTTTCAGCCATTGCGGGTGCTATTGGTGTTCCTGCAGTCATGGGTGGCCATCATGAACTTGGCGCGTACCTTGCCCCGGTATTTAAAGGCTCGGTTGCATTGCTTGGTGAGCATGAGCTAAGCCACAGCACAGAATGGATATTGATGGCTGTATCCGTGGGTGTAGCAATACTTGCGCTGATTTACGCTTATGTTAAATACGTAAGTAATGCTCACGTGCCGGTTGCAGATGATCAGGAAAGGCCTGCATTATCCAACCTGTCTTACCACAAGTTTTATGTAGATGAATTGTATGATACAATAATCCGTAAGCCACTTGATGCTGCATCGGTATTCTTTTATAACATCATAGAAAAAAGCGGAATTGACGGCCTGGTTAACGGTTTAGGTAAAGGTACAGTAGAGGCAAGCAAAGGCCTGCGTCTGCTGCAAACAGGTAATGTAGGCTTTTACATATTCATGATGGTTATTGGCATTATCGCCGTTTTAGTATACAGTTTTGTTAAAATATAAGCCTGGTGCTTACAATATAAAATGACGGTTAGTATTTTACTTCTTTTACCGGTTTTAGCTGCTATAGTTGTTTCGTTTATTAAGAACGGATCTGCAAAGCATGCATCCATGTTTTTTGCACTTGCAGAGCTTGCACTGGCGTTTTACTTCCTTAGCGGCTTTGTTGCCGACAGATCTATACAGTATGCGATTGATCTGCCGTGGATACCTAAATTTGGCATTTACTTTAGCGCCGGCATAGATGGTATCAGCATGGTTATGGTGCTGTTAACTACAGTGCTTGTGCCAATTATTATCCTGACCACCTATGAACATCAGTATAAGAATGCAAATGCTTTTTATGCTTTAATTCTGTTTATGCAGGCAGGTTTGCTAACAGTGTTTACAGCACTAGATGGTTTCTTGTTTTATGTTGGATGGGAAGCCGCGTTGATACCGATTTATTTCATCTGTGCGCTATGGGGCGGCGAGAACCGCATCCGCGTTAACCTGAAATTCTTTATTTACACCTTTGCAGGTTCACTTTTTATGCTGGTAGGTATTATTTACCTGTACCTGCAAACGCCTAACAAGGTGTATGACATTCATGCATTTTATGATTTGGCCTTATCACCCGGCCAGCAGTCGTGGGTTTTCCTGGCGTTCTTTATTGCTTTTGCTATAAAGATGCCATTGTTCCCTTTCCATACCTGGCAACCGGATACCTACAGCGAGGCGCCATCAGGCGGTAGCATGATGCTTTCCGGAATTATGCTGAAAATGGGTATTTATGGTGCAATCCGCTGGATGATACCTAATGCACCGTTAGGCTTTTTACATTGGGTGAATACGGCCATGATACTCGCTATTATCGGCATTGTATATGCATCAATAATTGCCTTTAAACAAAAAGATGGTAAGCGCCTGGTTGCTTATTCTTCTATAGCACACGTTGGCCTTATAGCTGCGGGTATTTTTGCATGGAACCTGGTGGGTATACAAGGTGCTCTAATACAAATGGTAAGCCATGGTATAAACGTAGTAGGAATGTTCTTTATATGGGATATTATAAGCCGTAGAATGAACACCCGGGATATAGACCAGCTTGGTGGCATAGCTAAAGTAGCTCCGAATTTTGCAATTGCATTCCTGATTATCACACTGGGTACAGTTGCGTTACCGCTTACTAACGGATTTGTTGGCGAGTTTCTGTTGTTAAAGAGTGTTTTTAGCTACGGTTTGTATTTCGCAGCTGTTGCTGGCCTTACCATAATCTTTGGTGCTGTATATATGTTGAGAATGTACAAAGGGGTAATGCAAGGGCAGTTAAACGACCTTACGGCAACCTTTACAGATATTAAAGGCTCAGAAAAACTTGCGTTGGGTATTATTTGCGCGCTAATCATTGTTATAGGTGTTTATCCGCAGCCGCTTTTGCATATATCTGAGGCTGCCGCAAATCACCTTTTCAACGAGGTTAGTCATAAGTTTATGAATGCTAAATTTTAACATACAGATATAATAGAAATGACACCTTTAATTATCATATCTGTTTTACCGATAGTACTACTTTACCTCGGCTTGTTTAAAGCTCAAAAAGCTTTGTTGCCCGTCGCTATTATTGGTATGCTGGTTGCTATGGGCACTGCCATTGCAGCATGGACCACTCAAGATCAGGCACAGCCTATTTATAACGGCATGCTGCTGTTCAACAACTTTTCTGTTGCCTTTACAGTAGTAAGCATTATATCTACCATATTGATTTTGATGCTTTCAAAAGGCTATTTTGAAAAGATAAGCACACATGTTGCGGAGTACTATGCTATTATTCTATTCTCGCTTGCTGGCATAATAGTTATGGTAAGCTATCACAACCTAACCATGCTGTTCATCGGTATCGAAATCATGTCAGTTAGTTTGTACATTCTTGCCGGCATTCGTAAAAACGATTTTGCCTCCAACGAAGCTGCCTTAAAGTACTTCTTAATGGGTGCCTTCTCAACCGGGTTCCTATTGTTCGGCATAACGCTTATTTACGGCTCAACAGGTTCTTTTGATCTGGATGCTATCCGTGACTGGATCGTAACTCATCCCCGCAAAGTTGATCCCCTGTTCTATACGGGTGTAATGCTGATTATAGTAGGCCTTTGTTTTAAAGTGGGCGCTGCACCGTTTCATTTTTGGACGCCAGACGTTTATGAAGGTGCTCCTTCGCTCATTACCGCATACATGTCTACAGTTGTGAAAGCAGCAGGTTTTGCAGCGTTCCTTAGGCTGTTCTCAGCTTGTTTTGCCACCATTGCCGATTTTTGGGCACCTGTGCTAATGGTAATAACTATTATAACGTTGTTCATTGGGAATATCACGGCGCTTTACCAGCAAAGCTTTAAGCGAATGCTGGCGTTCTCCAGTATATCGCATGCCGGATACTTGCTTTTTGCTATTGTAGCATTGGGTGCCGCTTCTGCAAATTCGGTATTTGTTTATGCTACAGCATACTCTATAGCATCAATAATTGCCTTTGGTGCACTGGTGCTGGTAAGGCAGCAAACGGGGACTGACGATTTTGAGGGTTTTAATGGTCTGGCCGGCAAAAACCCCTTTTTAGCGTTTGTACTTACAATCAGCATGCTTTCTCTTGCGGGGATACCACTAACTGCAGGCTTCATGGGTAAGTTCTACATGTTTTCAGGTGCATTACTTCAATACAGGTATTGGTTGGTGATTATAGCTGTGGTAAACGCTATTATAAGCATCTTCTACTACTTTAGGGTTATAGTTGCCATGTATTTCCGCCCTGCGGAACGTACAGAAGTAGTAGTTCCGGCATATTACAAGTTTGTATTAGGCTTCTCTGCTTTAGCTACCATAGTAATAGGGGTTTACCCCACCTTGGTATCTAGCCTTATTTAATTTTGCTTGAAAGCATTTTTCCATTAATATTTGTAGTTTTACAGATATAGTTGATGGAGAACTTTTGGGAATACCTGCGCACTTTAACAGATGCACAATCCATTATTAGCAGTGGCGGTTTTTACCTGTTGCTTATTGTGGTTTTTGCGGAAACCGGCTTGTTCTTCGGGTTCTTCCTGCCCGGTGATTATCTTCTTTTTTTAGCTGGGATACTTAGTGCAGCCGGGATTATCCAGGTGCCTGTTTATGTACTAGTTCTTTCATTGATTGCTGCAGGCATCTTGGGCAACTTTACAGGTTATTGGTTTGGCTACCGAACAGGGCCTGTTTTGTTCAGTAAGAATGATTCGTTGTTCTTTAAGAAACGCTATATCGTAGTTGCCGAAGAGTTTTACGCAAAATATGGTGGAATGGCGCTTATCTTAGGAAGATTTTTCCCGATAGTTAGGACTTTTGCCCCTATATTTGCAGGTGTTGTTAAAGTAGATATCAAAAAATTTACTTTATACAATATCATTGGCAGTGTTGCATGGGTAACAACGTTAACACTGGCAGGTTATTTTTTGGGGCGCAGGTTCCCGCAACTAAAAGATTACCTGCAATATATAATATTGGGATTAATTATTATAACAACAGTGCCGCTGATTTTTGCTTTTGTCAAAAAGAAGATTTCGGGCGGCAACGAAACAAATAAAAACAACATCTAAACTGCATGAGCACCCTACACCCATGGCACCAGGTTTCTCCCGGTGAAAACATTCCTGAGATTGTAAACGCGATAATTGAAATACCAAAAGGCTCAAAAGCCAAATATGAAATTGACAAAGATTCAGGCTTGTTAAAACTTGACCGTGTTTTGTTTTCATCTGTAATGTATCCGGCCAATTACGGCTTTATACCACAAACTTATTGCGACGACAAAGATCCGCTTGATATTTTAGTACTTTGCTCTATAGACGTTTTTCCAATGTCTATTATTGAAGCAAAAGTTGTAGGTGTAATGCACATGGTAGATAACGGCGAACAAGACGACAAGATTATTGCCGTAGCAAAGAACGATATGTCTGTAAACTACATTAACGATCTTAACGAATTGCCGCCACACGCCATGACCGAAATCGTGCGTTTCTTTAAAGATTATAAAAAACTAGAAGGCAAGAACGTAACTATCGAGCATTTGCTTGGTGTGCGTTATGCCCACAAGGTTATATCTGAAAGTATGGATCTTTATAAGTCCACTTTCCCTGTTTACCAAGCGTAATTTTAATGGGCCCCGAGCATTACGAAATAAGTGTATTTTATATTATAGCCACCATTTTTTTGGTGCTTCTGAATGGGTTTTTTGTTGCCGCGGAGTTCGCGATGGTGCGTGTCCGCGGTTCGCAAATTGAAATTAAAGCAAAATCTGGCAGCGGCGTAGCAAAGGTAGCACGCGGTATATTACATAATTTGGACGGCTATTTAGCCGCCACACAACTCGGCATCACCATTGCTTCACTTGCGTTAGGTGTAGTGGGGGAAGAGGTTGCTACCAACATAGTGATAAGAGCATTTCTGGCGGTAGGCATAACACTTTCACCTGGCTTTATTACAGCCAGCCATGTGTTGGCATTTGCCACCATTACAATTTTACATATTGTATTTGGAGAATTAGCCCCTAAGTCGATCGCTATTCAAAAGTCAGTCCGTACAACGTTAGCGGTTTCGCTACCATTACGAGGATTCTTTATAGCAGCAAGGCCATTTATATGGGTACTTAATGGTTTCGCTAACCTGATTTTAAAAGCATTTGGCATCGCTAATGTAGAGGGAGGTGAAACACATCATTCATCAGAAGAACTGCAGTATCTGTTGGAGCAAGGCAAGGAAACCGGCGCCATTGACTCTAACGAGCACGAATTGATACAGAACGTATTCGACTTCAACGAGCGGGTGGTAAAGAACATTATGGTACCTCGTACTAAAATACAAGGTATTGAATTGGATACGCCTAAGGCGGAGCTGTTAGAAATGCTGGTTACAGAGGGGTATTCACGTATGCCTGTGTACGATGAAGTGATTGATAAAATTGTAGGTATTGTGCACGCCAAAGATGTACTGCCTCTTTTAGTAAAGGGAGATGACATAGTGTTGAAGGACATTATGCGTAAACCTTACTTCATCCCGGAAACAAAAAAGATTAACGACCTGATGGCCGAACTGCAGCAAAAGCGCATACAAATAGCAATTGTAAGTGACGAGTTTGGTGGTACAGCAGGAATGGTGACCTTGGAAGATATTGTTGAGGAATTGGTTGGCGAGATACAGGATGAGTTTGACGAAGAGAAGCCAATTGTAGAAAAAATAACCGAACGCGAGTTTGTTGTTAACGCACTTGCTCCTATTTACGACGTTAACGAACATCTTCCGCATGACTTACCCGAAGATGGCGATTTCGATACAGTATCCGGATGGTTGGGCGACATTTTTGGTAAGATACCTGACGTTGGCGAGCAGAAAGAATCTAATGGCTACAATATAACAGTACTCAAAAAGTCAGACCAGAATATTGAGTCGGTTAAATTGGAGCTGTTAATAAACGAGGAGGATGCGGTAGACCTGCACTAGTAACACAAGCTATGCATTTGTTTTACACACCTGATATCGACCCTAAATTATCCCAATACTTTTTAACCGAGGAAGAAAGCAAGCACGCCATACGTGTACTAAGGCTTGTTGTGGGCGATCTGGTTACTTTGATTGATGGTAAAGGAGGGTTATATAGCGCCGAGATAAAGGACCCACATCCAAAGCGGACAATCCTGCACATCAACTCTGTTGAATTAAATTATCAAAAGCGAAACCACTACCTCCACATAGCCATTGCGCCTACAAAGAATATTGAACGAACCGAATGGTTCCTTGAAAAGGCAACTGAAATAGGTATTGATGAAATATCTTTAATCATTTGCCAGCGGTCTGAAAGAAAAGAGGCCAAGATAGACCGGCTAAACAAAATTATTACATCAGCTGTAAAGCAGTCTATTAAGGCATACCACCCGGTACTCAACGAAGCCGTAACTTTAAGCCAGTTTATTAAAAGCAGTAACGATAGTCAGAAGTATATTGCTCATTGTATCAACAGTGAAAAAACTACTCTTTCACAAACGCTTATACCAGGACGCAAGACGTTGGTATTGATAGGGCCCGAAGGTGACTTTACTCCTAACGAAGTAGATACCGCTTTGCAAAGCGGATTCAATCCAATATCTTTAGGCGAAAGCCGTTTACGTACAGAGACAGCCGCCTTGGAGGCCTGTTTTGAAGTGAACTTTTTAAACCGGATATGAGGAAATTACTTCTGGCACTATTATTTGCTTTGCTGATTACGGCAAGCGGCTTTAATGTGCCATCCTATAAAATGGGCAGGCTTAAGTATAATGGAGGCGGTGATTGGTATGGCGACCGTACTGCATTAGTCAACCTGATTAAATTCTGTAATGATAACCTTAAAACCAACTTCGAACCTGAGGAAGAAACGGTAGAGGTTGGGAGCGAGCAGCTTTTTAACTACCCGTTTATATTTATGACGGGCCACGGCAACGTGATATTCAGTGATCTGGAAGCTAAAAACCTTCGGAAATACTTAACCGGTGGTGGCTTTTTGCATATAGATGATAACTACGGATTAGACAAGTTCATCCGTCCCCAGATGAAAAAAGTTTTTCCGGAACTAAACTTTGTCGAACTACCGGTTAACTATGCCATATATCATCAGAAGTTTAACTTCCCGGCAGGTCTACCCAAAATACATGAGCATGATGGTAAACGGCCACAAGGCTACGGATTGATATATAAAGGCAGGCTGGTATGCTTTTACACCGTTGAATGTGATCTTGGCAATGGCTGGGAAGATTTAGGAACTTACGCCGGTGATAGCCAGGAGACGCGGCTAAAGGCGTTACGCATGGGGGCAAATTTAATTCAGTATATATTTACTAAGTAATGTATAAGATAACAGTAAACGACGAATACCATTTCGAAACTAGTAGCCAAAACGGTGAGTTGCTTGTAAATGGTAAGACGCACCAGGCAGACATAGCCTGTATAAATAACTCTTTGTATAACGTAATAAAAAATAACGTTTCCACACAAGTAGAAGTAATAAGCTTTGACAAAGCAACCAAAGTTGCAGAGGTTAGAGTGAATAATTCTATCTACAACCTCACAGTAAAGGACAACTACGATCTTCTACTTGACAAGATGGGTTTAAGTTCGGCTAATGCTACAGTTGTAAGCGAAATAAAAGCGCCAATGCCTGGTTTGGTGCTTAAAATATTCGCAAAAGAACAGCAAGATATAAAAAAAGGAGAAAATTTGCTGATACTGGAAGCAATGAAGATGGAGAACATCATAAAAGCACCAGCGGATGTAAAAATCAAGTCTGTTTTTATTAAAGAAGGCGGTAAAGTTGAAAAAGGACAGGTAATGATTTCTTTTTAGTTTATAAAATATACTATTTAAGTAGATGAATTAAAATTTTGTTAACAAAGGGCATATATTTTTATGTCCTTTGTTGTTTTTGCACTTTTTAGTTGTTAACTTACTTTTTCTATTCACAAAACAACTAAAGCATGAAGAAAATTCTACTCTCATTCCTGCTGTTATTTGTATCTGTAACATTCGCGTTTAGTCAAAACAGTGTTATTACAGGTAAGGTAACTGATCAGAAGGACGGCTCAGCGTTACCGGGAGTAACGGTGTCCGTAAAAGGCTCGCCAAACATCGGCGTGCAAACCGATATAAACGGCAGCTATAGCCTATCCGTGCCGGCAAGTGCGAAAACTTTGGTGTTCAAGTATATTGGCTACAAAGATTTTGAACTTTCAATATCAGGTACTGTATTAAACGCCGCTTTAACAACAGATTCTAAACAGTTAGGAGAAGTTGTAGTTGTAGGTTACGGCACGCAAAAGAGGCAAAATATTACGGGTTCAGTAGCTTCTATAGCTGCAAAGGAAATAGGTAACACTCCGGTTACTACTCTTGAGCAGGCTATTCAAGGTAAAGCCGCTGGTGTGGTTATCCAGGCCAACAACGGTAAACTTGGCCAGGGTATCAAAATTAGCGTACGTGGTACTTCATCTATCTCCGCGGGTACACAACCTTTAATAGTGCTTGATGGTATTATCCTAAACCAGGGCGACCTTTCAAGTACCTCTGCTGCAACCAACCCACTTGCGGATATAAACTTTAACGATTTCGAATCTGTACAGATTTTAAAAGATGCATCAGCATCTGCAATATACGGTTCCAGAGCCTCAAACGGCGTTATTTTACTTACATCTAAGCAGGGTAAAGCTGGCCGTACCAAATTAAACTTTAGTGCACAATTCGGTAACAGTAAACCCTCCAGGCACAGGCAATTTCTAAACACAGAGCAGTATTTGCAGATAGAGCGCCGGTCTGCCGTTGGTGGAGCACTCCAGGATTTTAACAATGGCTTCTATGATACCTATGAAGATGCATTGGCAGATGATCAGGCTTTTGTAGAGAGCCGACTTACCAGGTATGCCGCAGGGCAGGCAGATGTTGGAGCAGTAAATACTGACTGGGAGAAGCTCGCTTACCAGGACGCGCCGCAGGCAATTTATGATTTGAATATGTCTGGCGGAAACGACAAGACCAACTATTACATATCCGGACAGTACTCAGATCAAAAAGGTATACTACAGGGGAATAGGTTTAAGAAGTATTCAGGACGACTTAACCTATCATCAAAACCTTTCAACAGGTTGGACGTAGGGATGAACCTTAACTTCGCCAATACGGTAAACAACAGGATATCTGACGACAACCAGTTTTCTACTCCGTTGCAAATTGTGGCATTGTCACCTATTACACCAGTAATAGACCCGCGTTCGGGTTTGCTAAGCGGAAGTCTGCCAGGCTCTGCAAGTAATTATCCTGTGTATTATAACCCATTGCTAAGTGTTGATAATGCCTATTTTAACACAACCATATACCGTACTATAGGCAACGTGTATGCAAATTGGCAAGTATTAAATCACCTAAGTTTCCGAAGCGAGTTTGGTGTCGACCAAACCAATCAAAATGAAGATAGTTATTACGGAAGGCTTACTTTCCGTAATACAGGTACTCCAAACGGCGCCGGTCAAAATACCAATAACAGTATTATACATTATACGGTAAACAACTACCTTACTTACAAAAATGTATTCAATACAAACCACTCGCTTGATGTTACCGGTGGTATGAGCTATGAATACAGCCACTTTGTTGGAAATGACATACAAGGACAGCAATTCCCGTCAGACGCTTACAAGCAAATTGCTTCTGCAGCGGTTAAGTCCGGCGGGTCTTCTTCACAAAATGAATATAGCTTTGTATCCTATTTTGCCCGTGCCAACTATGCTTACATGGGTAAGTACTTGTTAACTGCAAGTGCCAGAACTGATGCATCATCGCGCTTTGGTACCAACAACAGGTATGGGTTTTTCCCAGCGGTATCCGGTGGGTGGATCTTGTCTGAGGAAGACTTCCTGAAAAATAGCACCATACTGAGTAACTTAAAGCTTAAGGCAGGCTACGGGTTAACCGGTAATGCTGAGGTAGGTAATTATTCGGCATTGGGGCTTTTCTCAGGCGATGCAGGGTACAACGGTTCTGCCGGGCAGCGGTTTTTCCAAATAGCCAACCCAGATCTTAAATGGGAGACTACAGGGCAATTGGATGTTGGATTGGACTTCGGATTTTTTAATAATCGTTTGTCAGGTACCGTTGATTACTACCGTAAAAACACACGTGATTTGTTATTGAATGTGAACATACCAGGAACTCTGGGCATTTCTACACAGACGCAAAATCTGGGCAAGTTGTACAATAAAGGCTTTGAGCTTGAGCTCTCAGGCGACATTTTTGTAGGCAAATTCCGGTGGACATCTAGTGTTAACGCAGCTTACAATAAAAATATAGTAACTGATGTAAAAGGCCAGATATTGGGAACCAACGACCTGAACCGCGTTATAGAAGGCCAACCCATAGGTGTTTTCTACGGACGTGAGTACGCAGGCGTTGATCCTGCAAACGGCGACGCATTATACTACCTGAATACTAAAGACGCAAACGGTAATCTGGAGAAAGGTACTACAAACGATTATAACGCTGCGCAAAATGTGGTACTGGGTAACCCAACACCTAAATATACAGGTGGCTTCACCAATACGTTTGCCTACGGCGGTTTCGACCTTTCTGTAACCTTTCAAGGTGCATTTGGCAACAAGATATACAATGGCGGCGGCCAGTACATGAGCGCAAGCGCAAGTAACGGTTTTGATAACCAAACGGTTGATCAGATGAATTACTGGGATAAGCCTGGTGACATTACTGATGTGCCGGAGCCAAGGTTGTTTTACTCCAACGGAACGAATGCTTCAAGCAGATATCTTTCAAATGGTTCTTACGTAAGGTGTAAAACTGTTGCACTGGGCTATAACGTTCCTAAAGCGTGGTTATCCAAAATAAAACTAAACAACGCACGGGTATTCATGAACGCTTATAACTTGTTTGTAATAACTAAATATAAGGGTTGGGATCCGGAAGTAAATGCAGATTACCAGGCAAGTAACATAAACTTAGGGGTTGATTTTTACTCAGCACCACAGCCGCGCACCATTACTTTCGGAGTGAACATAGGATTATAATTTAATATTATAGCAATGAAAAAATTTAGACCAATATACATTACCGCTTTAAGCACAGCGTTGTTATTAACCGCTTGCAATAAGCAGCTTGACCTAAAACCGTTTCAGCAAATAGAACAAGATCAAGCTATTCTTACGTCTACAGACGTGCAAATAACGCTGGTAGGTGCATACAACCGCCTCGGGCTTTCTGATGTTTACGGGGGAGGCGCCTTCTTTGAACCCGATTTGATGGCTACGCAATCTATAATTGACTGGCAGGGAACTTACCAGGATTTAACACAGATGGTATCACAAACCATCCCTAACGATAATGGCTTTGTTGCAAATATGTGGCTATCTTCTTACCAGGCTGTTAACCAGGCAAACAATGTTATTGCCAACCTTGATAAAGCAGAAGCAGCGCAAAAGGACAGGATGGAGGGTGAAGCGAAGTTCATCCGTGGTATTGTTTATTTTAACCTGGTTGAGATGTACGGGAAGTCTTATAATGACGGCAGCCCGGCAACCAACCCGGGTGTTCCCATTGTGTTAACACCCACCAAGGTTGTAGATGAAACTTCAAAGGTATCACGTGCGAGCGTTGAGCAAACTTACCAGCAAGTAATTGCAGATTTAACCGACGCTGAGGCAAAATTACCGGCAAGCAATAGCTTTTACGCAAACAAATACTCTGCTGCCGGTATGCTGGCAAGAGTGTATTTGCAAAAAGGCGATTACACTAATGCAGCTGCAGCTGCAAACAGGGTAATTTCGGCTAACAAATTCTCGTTAGTTAACCCATATACCGACGAATTCCCTTACCCTGCTCAGGTGCATGTAGACAACACCACAGAAGATTTGTTTGCTGTGCAGGTTACACCTCAACAGGGTACAAACAGCATGAACACCTATTACGCCTCTGCCGATGATAGTGGCCGGGGCGACATCATTGTTAGAGACAATTTCCTTGCGGAGTTTGAACCAGATGATGAACGTGCTGAAGTATATACACTGGATAGTGATGACGTGCTTAGGGTGGGTAAGTTCAGCAATGTGTACGGCAACGTGCGGGTGATCAGGCTTGCCGAAATGTACCTTATCCGCGCCGAAGCAAATTTTAGGCTTGGTACAGCGTTGGGAGCTACGCCGACCTCTGATATCAATAAGATAAGAGAACGCGCAGGCCTTAATGATGTTGCAACTGTAACGCTTGCGAGTATCTTAAAAGAAAGGCGGCTGGAACTTGCTTTTGAAGGCGGTTTCTTCCTGCACGATGCTAAACGATTAAAACAGAACGTTGGTGCATTGCCTTATAACTCGCCAAAATTGGTGTTCCCTATACCTTTACGTGAGATAAATGCAAATGCTAATCTAACCCAGAACGAAGGTTACTAAAAAGAAAGCCCCGGAACTGTCCGGGGCTTTCTTTTTAACGTAAAAATCTAACTTATTTCTCCAAGCTTCATCAGCGCGTAAAACAAGCCGGTACAATGCAATGCTTGTGGAATCTTGTTTTCGGCAAGCAATTGTTTTACTTCATCAATGGTGTATTCAAACACCTCTATTCGTTCGTGTTCATCCAAATGTTGTTCCTGAACTTTTCTGCCGCCACGCGCCAAATAACAATAAGTTACATTGGCGGCAGTAGAAGGATTGGCATACACCGTCGAAATTAGCTCAATGCTGTTAAACTCATAGCCGGTTTCTTCTAGCAGCTCGCGGCGCATACCTTCGTCGCGGCCTTCACCATCTTCTATAACACCGCCGGGCAACTCTAGCGATAATATGCCTGCTGCATGCCTGTACTGGCGTATCAGCACTATCTTATTGTCTGTAGTGAGTGCAACTGCATTGGCCCAATTGGGATATTCTAAAACGTAGTAATCATCTACAATTGTTCCATCGGGCATTTCACATCGTTCAGATCTCAACGTGGCCCATGGGCTTTTATGCACATAGGTGGTCGAGAGAACTTTCCACTTATAGTTGTCCATAGTCTTTAAAGAAGCTGTAAATATGACTTCTTTTATTCAAATTGTCGAAAGATTCGTAATGGTGCTTGTTCTCAAGTAAGTCAAATATTTGGATTACTTTCTTCAGTATACCAGCAGTAGCTTCATTCTTTTCAAAGGGTTCTGCAAATACATAAAGTATTTGACTTAGCGCATTCAGCTTTTCTACGCTGTAATTTTCTGCTAATAGCGTACTCTCAAACTCCTTTTCAGATAACCCGAGCATGAAAGCAAGCTCCGTGTTGTATTCGCTTTGAAGTGCCCTGTTAAGCTCCGCTTCGTACTCTGCGGGGTTGCCTTCGGCCTTTAAGCCCATAAGCTTGGCAAGCAAGAGCGCTAACTTACGCGCTTCATTAAGCATGTAATCACGTTGTAACATGATATAAAATCGTAGTGTATGAAAGCATTTTTAAAATCGTTGAAGCATTACCAGCTACCGCTGCTTCCTCCACCGCCTGAGCTGCCGCCGCCGAAGCCACCCCAGCCGCCGCCTCCCCAGCTTCCACCACCGCCGCCCCAGTCGCTGCCGCTACTCCGACCGCCACCGCCAAGCAAGTTTCCTGCAAGAAGCCACCAGAAAGGATTTGCTCCCCCACGGCTACCAATAACGCGCCGGCCGCCACCGCCGCCGCCTTTGTTGCGAAAGACGATAATAAGTATAATAACTACAATGATGACGATAAAACCAACGCTGCCCCCGCCTTTACCTTCGGCCCGGTTAGTTGCTTTTGGTTCAGCTTTATACTCGCCTTTAGTCGCCTTGATTATGTCATCAGTTGCAGCATCCAGCCCACCATAAAAGTCACCTTCTTTAAAGCGGGGTTTCATATCGTTTTGGATGATCTCCTGCGTGGTAATATCCGGAAGGGCGCCCTCCAGCCCATAACCGGTTTGAATGGACATTTTGCGATCATCAGTAGCTACCAACACTAGCACGCCATTATTTTTATCTTTTTGGCCAATTCCCCATTTCCGCATCAAACCGATGCCGTAGTCGATTATTTCATAGTCGCCCAAAGTTTTGATCAGAACAATAGATATCTGATTGGATGTGGAGTCTTCAAAAGCCTTGAGTTTAGCATCCAGCTTTTGTTTATCGTCAGAGGAAAGCGTGCCTGTAAAGTCGGCTACCGGGCTGCTGGTTGGTTTCTCCGGATAGTCTTGCGAGAAGGCAGTAATAGTGCAAAGCACGAGGCTAATACACAATAGTATTTTTTTAAACATCAGGGTAAGTTTATTGGCCATCAATAAAGGCGATATCATCTGGTAACTCGTTGCTATCATCAATCAAGTGAGGGAAAAACGTTTTAAGCTGTTCACCTGCGAGAGCTACACCGGCAACAATTCCCTCAACAATGTTTCCGTACTTAAAATGTTCCAGCATTGCGTCTTTGGTGGTATCCCAAAAATTGGCAGGTACAACTTTGTTAATTCCTGCATCACCGATAATAGCAAATTTCCGGTCAACAGTGGCAACGTAAATTAATACACCATTTCTAAGCTTGGTTTTATGCATTTCTAACTGCGTGAAATACTTTGCCGCCCGGTCTAGCGTCTCCTCATTACAGGTTTTCTCTATGCAGACCCTGATCTCACCGGATGTATTCTTTTCAGCTTCAGCTACCGCTTTTTGTATCCGCAGCTGCTCTTCATCGGTAAATACCGCCATGTTAATTAGTGATTTGGTAAATGGTAGTTTATTAAAAATTTAGTGAATCAGTACAGCCAGAATAGGCCTCAATTACCAATTCACTAAATTATACTTCACTAATTAAAAGGACACTTTAGGTGCCTTCTCAGAACCGGGCTCTGCCTGGAAATATCCTTTTTCTTTAAAGCCAAACATCTTTGCAGTAATATTGGCTGGGAAAGAGCGGATTTTGCTGTTGTAAGCCTGTACAGCATCATTGAAATCTTTACGGGCTACAGAAATGCGATTTTCAGTACCTTCTAACTGTACCTGCAGGTTTCTAAATGCGTCGTTTGCCCTTAAAGTTGGATAGTTTTCGGTAACGCTTAGCAGTCGACCTAATGCGGCGCTTAACTGGCCTTGTGCTTCCTGATATTTCTGTATGCTTTCAGGAGTTAACTTGGTAGGGTCTACCTGTATAGAAGTAGCTTTAGCGCGTGCTTCGGTAACTTCTGTTAATGTGCTTTTCTCAAAATTGGCTTCGCCCTTAACTGTTGATACAAGATTAGGTATCAGGTCGCTGCGGCGCTGGTATTGAGTTTGTACCTGGCCCCATTTGCCTTTTACGTTTTCGTCTGCGCCAACCATGCTGTTATAACTGCATGAACTTAAAGACATGGCAGCAACCATAACTAATAGTATTGAGAATAGCTTTTTCATTTTTGTTGTTGAGTTTTGGTGATGTAATTTACGAATTAGATTACAAAAGCCATACCGATGTTACAAACCGTAACATTTACGCCATAATGGCAAGCTAATGTGCTTTTAAATGGGCGTAAACCGTATATGATATTATATTTGCCATAGTTATCTATTTTACTGATCTGATTACTGCCATTTAATGAAAAAAACATTAGCCGCCCTGCTGCTTTTACCGGCGCTTTATGCCTCCGCACAAAAAAACAATCGCGAAAGCTTAGTACAATACGTAAAACCTATTATAGGTACCCAGCGCATGGGCCATGTATATCCCGGTGCAACCGTTCCGTTCGGAATGGTACAGCTTAGCCCCGAAACAGATACTGCCAGCTATGAACTAAACGGGAAGTATAATCCCGATGTTTATAAATACTGCGCGGGGTACCAATATGACGATAAGACAATTGTAGGCTTTAGCCATACACACTTCAGTGGAACTGGCCACTCGGATTTAGGCGACTTTTTGATAATGCCTACTGTAGGAACCCTGAAGCTAAACCCTGGCACCGCTGATAAACCGGGCAGCGGGTATCGCTCCGGATTTTCGCACGCTAACGAAGTTAGTGCAGCAAACTACTACAAAGTAAAGCTGGATGAAAGCAATATTACTGCTGAGATGACCACCACTACCCGTGTTGGCTTTCACCAGTACACTTTCCCCAAGAGCGACCAATCACATATCATCCTCGATCTGATGGCGGGTATTTACAACTATCCGGATAAAACAGTTTGGACTTACGTAAAGGTATTGGACGATAGCACTCTTGTGGGCTACCGCCAAACAAATGGCTGGGCACGTACACGCACGTTGTATTTCGCAATGAAGTTTTCTAAGCCGTTTACCCAATACGGTTTTAAAAAGTACGACAAGCGCCAGGTATATGGTGGTTTCTGGGGTAAATTCAATCAAAGCAAGAATTTCCCTGAGATTGCCGGAAAGCAAATACGTGCTTATTTCGACTTTAAAACCAACGAAGGCGAAAAAGTAAAAATTAAAATGGCCTTGTCGCCTGTAAGTATGGATGGGGCAATGGCCAACATGCAGACCGAAGCACCAGGCTGGGATTTTGAAAAGGTGAAAAACGATGGTCAGGTGCTATGGGAAAAGGAGCTGGACAAGATAACTGTCACAGGCAGCACCGAGAAGAAGCAAGATTTTTATACAGCAATGTATCACACCATGATAAACCCTACCATTTACATGGATGTGGACGGACAGTATAAGGGTTTAGACCAGAACGTACACAAGGCAGATGGCTTCACTAACTACACTACTTTCTCCCTTTGGGACACTTACCGGGCTTTGCACCCGCTGTTCAACATAATTGAGCCGCAACGTAATGCAGACATGATCCGCTCTATGCTGGTACATTATGATCAGAGTCCTGAACATATGCTGCCGGTTTGGAGCAATTCGGCAAACGAGAACTGGTGTATGAGTGGCTATCACAGCGTATCTGTATTAGCCGACGCGATAGTTAAGGGCAACGCACCTTTTGACGCTGACAAGGCTTTAGATGCTGCGGTTGCAACTGCACGACACCGCAGCTACGAGGGTATAGGCGAGTATATTGACAGGGGATATATTCCTGATGAAAAAACAGGAGTATCGGTATCTAATACGCTGGAATATGCATACGATGACTGGGCAATTGCACAAATGGCAAAAAAGCTTGGTAAAACTGACATTTACAACGAATTCATCAAACGTAGTGAGAATTACAAGAATGTGTATGACCCTGCTGTCGGCTTTATGCGTCCTAAACTGGCCAACGGTACATTCCGTGCCAAGTTTGATCCGCTGAGCACTATTAACGAAGGCTTTATTGAAGGGAACTCCTGGAACTACACGCTGTTTGCTCCGCAGGATCCCGAAGGTTTAATAAAGCTGATGGGAGGCGATAAGCGCTTCGTACGCTACCTCGACTCGCTGTTTACTATGGAATTGCCTGATAAGTACTTTGCAGAGACAGAGGACATCACCCGCGATGGTATTATTGGTAATTATGTGCATGGCAACGAACCATCGCACCATGTAGCTTACTTGTATAACTGGACTGATAAGCCATGGAAAACACAGGAACGCATCCGTATGATCCTGAATCGCATGTATAAGCCAACTCCTGATGGATTAGGGGGTAATGATGATACCGGTCAAATGAGTGCATGGTATATCTTCAGCACGCTTGGGTTTTACCCGATAGCACCTGGTTCACCGGAATATGCTATAGGCAGTCCTGCTATCAACACCGCAAGCATTAATGTTGGCAATGGCAAACAGTTCAACATCACTGTTAAAAACCAAAGCGAGAAGAACGTTTACATACAGAAGATGACGCTCAACGGGAAGCCTCTAAATGGCTTGTCTATCACTCATAACCAAATCATGAGCGGCGGCGATTTGGTGTTTTACATGAGCAGTAAGCATAAATAAGGAGTAGAGTTCAGTACTTGAGGTTAGTTTGGGCTCGCTATATGCCCGTTTAAGCAAAGTCGGAGCTATTCGCAGAATGAAGTTTCTTAAACGGGCCTTGTTATTGCTGGTTAATTCCATGTGATAACGCCAACGCGCCTCAAAAAGAAAAATGAATGCACAATAAAAAAGGGAATGCTCATGGATAGAAAAGATGGCCAAACGTCGTCATCATGAATGTTGAGTACAATTGAAACAGATGCGAGTAATGGCAACACGTAATAACTCGCGAATGTATAATGTTTGTTTTCCCGCAAAATTGGTTTCGTGTTGATGAAAACCGTTGATGCCAGCAGGGTAAGTGATAGGTTCCAAAATATTGCAGCAATATCCATGATTATAAGTCCCTGCCCTCCTTCAAGACCTTGCGACTCAGCTGAAAAAACGATAGCAAGCGTGATTATAGTAAGCACTGAACTGATGAGCCAAGTTATCAGCAATTCCTTTGCAAGGCTTTTACCGGATACAGGATTCTCCATTCGGTAAATATAGCAGACAGTAGTGTTCCGCAGAACTTTATTATTTAAACCACTGTGAGGCGTTTGGGGGAGTTTGCCTTCACTTATTGATTTGTTGATCGGGCCTGACGGGCTTGTCGGCGGATCAATAAATCAGGTGATCTTCTTCGAGATGCTCTATTCGGTTTTAGGTCTGGATTCTGCTAATCCTTAAATTCTGAAATTCTGATTCCAGACAGATAATTAGCAAGCCAAACAGTGGCTTTCTCTTACAGCAAGACTGTTTAACTTATTTTTCAGGATGGTACGTGCGCGGTGCAGTGTGGTGCGTGATAATAATTCGCTCATACCAAGCTTGCTTCCAATCTCCTGGTGCGAGTAACCTTCAATAGCATACATGCTGAAAACAGAGCGGTAAGTAGTAGGAAGATCCTGTACCATGGCCATTAGTTCTTTCGCCTCAAGTCCATTACCATTGCTGCTTGTGCTTACTGGTATATTTTGCTCGGTGAAGTCATCAACCAAAACCATTGTTTTAGCCTTGCGGTAGCGTGAAATTGCACTGTGTACCATAATGCGGCGGATCCATCCTTCAAGGCTGCCCTCACCCCGGTAGTTGTGCATGTTCTTGAACATCTTAATAAAGCCTTCCTGTAGAATGTCTTGGGCTTCGTCTTTATCCTTTGCATAGCGCATGCATACGGCCAGCATTTTGGGTGCAAGTGTTTTATAAAGCAACTCCTGTTGTTTTCTGTCGTTCTTCAGGCATCCTTCCCAAAGGGCTGCCAATTTTGTGTCGGTGTTCGGTGTCATAGTGATATTGTATTGATTCAGGTTATGCCAAAAATCAGCCATTTATATAAATCGGTGATAATCAGTTTTTTAAAATTTAACTAAACTTTTAAGTGTTCGCTTCCGTACGGTAACCGTTCTTAATCGAACGACTTTATAAGTGTGTGATGTACACTAAGCAAAAACAACCCTACGCACTATATTTAAGATGTGATACATTATAGTTTAATAATTTATTGGAAGTTGCCGCAGGACAAACTTTAACACAGCTATAAAGGCGTTGTCGCCGTAATCAAAAACAGTATATTTGTACTATCCGGGATAAAAACCCGGCAATATTATGATTAAGGAAGTTGAGGTTGTTTGCCCGCCCGGGCAACAGGATGATCAAGATGTTTTAAAGGCACTTGTATCTGCCAGTATTAGTATCTCTCCAAAAAGAATTACCGGCGTAAAGGTTATCAAGCGATCGATAGATGCCCGAGGGCGTAAGGTGGTATACCGTATGCAGGTGCAGGCTTTTATAGATGAACCGATAGTTCCGGAGATTTTTAATCATCATTATAAGAACGTAAAAGATGCTGAGCAGGTAATAATTGTTGGTGCTGGCCCTGCTGGCCTTTTTGCTGCTTTGCAATGTATAGATAAAGGATTAAAGCCAATAGTACTGGAGCGGGGTAAGGATGTAAAACAGCGCCGACGAGATCTGGCCAATATAAACAAGCAAGGCTTGGTCAACCCGGACTCTAACTATTGCTTTGGAGAGGGTGGCGCGGGTACTTATTCGGATGGAAAACTATATACACGGAGCACTAAGCGTGGCGATGTTAATGGTGTGCTGAGGACTTTTGTAGCACATGGCGCTACAGAAGACATTTTGGTAGATGCCCGGCCGCATATTGGCACAAACAAACTTCCGCAGATTATTACAGCTATGCGCGAAAGTATTTTGGATGCAGGCGGCGAAGTGCTGTTTGATACCAAGGTGACATCGTTGGTTGTTCAGTTTGGCAAGATAACCGGTGTGCAGCTGGCAAATGGGGAAAAGTTGCTGGCAGATGCCGTAATACTAGCCACCGGGCACTCCGCTCATGATGTTTTTAGAATGCTGCACAGTCAGGGTATTTCAATAGAAGCAAAGCCCTTTGCGCTGGGTGTGCGAATAGAGCATCCGCAGGAAATAATAGACAGAGCCCAATATCATTGTGAATACCGCGGGCCTGATCTTCCTCCATCGTACTACAACCTGGTAGAACAGGTAGATGGCCGCGGGGTGTTTTCGTTTTGTATGTGCCCGGGCGGCATTATAGCGCCTTGCGCTACTGATGTAAACGAAATAGTAGTAAATGGCTGGAGCCCATCCAAACGCAATAACCCGTTTGCTAACTCGGGTACTGTGGTACAGATAAATATGGAAGATGTACCTGGCGATTTGAATGATCCATTTAGAATGTTAAACTTTCAGCAGCAGGCCGAACATCTGGCGTTTAAAGCTGGTGGTGGTAATTTGGTTGCGCCGGCTCAGCGTATGGTTGATTTTGTGGAAGGAAGGATATCAGCTGATCTGCCTGTAAATTCCTATTTGCCCGGATGCAAGAGTACTGATCTAATAGAAGTACTTCCCAACTGGATACATGCGCGCTTGCGTAAAGCCTTACCTGCATTTGGCAGAAAGATGAAGGGGTATTATACTAATGAAGCAATATTGGTAGGCGTAGAATCAAGGACTTCATCCCCGGTTAAGATACCTCGTGACAAAGAAACCCTTCAGCACCCGCAATTGGCAGGTTTGTATCCATGTGGCGAGGGTGCCGGTTATGCGGGCGGTATAATCTCGGCAGCTATAGATGGTGTGAATTGCGCTAATGCTGCTGCGGCATTTCTAAGTTAAATTTTCACTATAGATCGTTCAATTCCTATTACAGAGTATGTAAGATAAGGTGTAATTTGGACAAGAATAGATCAACCTTAAAGTGAAAGAACAATACTTATCTAACAGGCTTTTCAGAGCTGCCTTATTTTTATTTTCAATCTGCTGCTGCCTATTTACAAGTAATGCTTACAGCCAGGCTGAGGTAGAACCCTGGGGCAATATCAGGGGTATACGCCACAAGGGCCAGCTATATGGATTTGAGTCGAGCATTCGGGTAATCTCTGAAGATGGCAGGAATGTATATGCCACTGCAAAAGAACGCCAGCAGCCTAAATACAAACGGAGTGGTAAAAGCCAGATAGTGAGCACCCGCATAGACAGCTTGTACTTTACCGAGGCTGTAACAGATGTGAGTGGCGGTAAGGTTAAGGTTGTTGTGCAGGCGGATGCAAGAAAGGACATGACAGTTAAAGGTGTGTTCTTCTGCATATCACTCCCCAACGAAGAGTACCAGTATAGTCGGGTAGAGTTATCCGGTGTAAAGAATGATTCTCTCAAGGAGGCTGCTCCTGAATTTAGCAATACCTACCTGAATGTTCGCGCAAAAAGCATCCAATTCACAGCTTCTAAGCGGAAACTGAAGGTTTCTTTCGATCAGCCGGAAATGGTGATTGTTCGCAGGGAGCCAACCAGGGGTCTAGAATTGTACATTCCGGTAGCTTTGGCAGAAATTAAGAGTGGTGCGAAGCTAAGTAAAAGCTTTACTATTAAAACATGGGGAGAGATTGATGAACAGCCAATAAGTATGGCAATAAACGCATCGCAGCAGGGGCGGATATTCGAAGGTTTGGGCGGCAACTTCAGGCTGCAAAACCCGAAGACAGATCCGCAGGTAATTGACTATAGCTTAAAGAACCTGCGTGTTGCCTATGGCAGGGTAGAAATGCCCTGGCGCCTATGGCAGCCTGAAAAAGATATGGACCCAACTGCTGCAGCCAGAGAAGGTAAACTAAACCCAGCTGTGCTTAAAGCCATGCAAATGGGCAAACGACTAGATAGTGCAGGTATGCCGGTTATCCTGTCGGCCTGGTTTCCACCCCAATGGGCTGCTTTGGGTAAGCTGAACATGCGGCCAACCCCCGAAGGTATATGGGGTAACCAATTAGATCCTGCAAGTATGGACGCGATATACAAATCAATAACTGATTACATTTTATACGTTAAAGAAAAGTACGGTTTCGAGTATAAAATGTTCTCTTTTAATGAAAGCGATTTGGGCATAAACGTTCGTGCTACTCCTGAAGAGCACCGCGATTTTATAAAAGGGTTAGGTGCCTATATGGCGTCAAAAGGCCTGAAAACTAAAATGCTGCTTGGCGATAACTCGGACGCAACAACTTATAAATTCATCTATCCCGCGTTGAACGATCCAACGGCCAGACCATACATTGGGGCTGTGTCTTTTCACTCCTGGAGAGGGTGGGATACCGAGATCCTTCAGAAATGGGCTGATGCTGCCAATCAGCTTAATGTACCGTTGATAGTAGGTGAGGGAAGTATAGATGCAGCCGCGTGGAACTACCCGGATATTTTCCAGGAGCAAACTTATGCTCTGGAGGAAATAAACCTTTATACCCGCATACTAGCTATTTGCCAACCAATTACCATATTGCAATGGCAGCTTACTGCCGACTATTCGCCGCTTATAGGCGGAGGGATCTTTGGCAACAATGAGCCATTGCATCCCGGCCAAAGATTTTGGAACCTGAAACAATTAGCCAACACTCCAAAGAACGTTTACGCACTGCCTATAACAGTAAACGGAGCAGGTGTGTCCGCCGCAGTACTAGGTGATAATAGCAAAGGTGTATATGTATTACACCTGGTAAATAACGGCAGTACCCGCAAGGTTACACTCACCGGGTTGCCAGTCAATGTTAAAGAGCTGAGATATTATATTACAACTACAAGGTTGAATATGAAGGAAGAAAAAGCGGTAGAGATAAAGAACGGTATAGCCAAATTTAAGCTACCTGCGGTGAGCTATGTAACGCTTATAAGTAAGTAGCCGAAATCTTTAGTTAGCATTTCGCCAAATCCTCACAGCCAGACCAATAGAATGCACTATGGTATACATAAGTAAGATACGACATCAGCGCGCGTTGGAGTTTCTGGTACAAACAACCAGGATAGCCTGACTAAGCATAAACTTATGTTGAGCAAAGCTGTTCACTAACTATGACAACTGCAGAAAGGTTAAATGCGTCGCTGGAAAGTGTCCTTTATGGCGATCCATGGTATGGTCCGAAAACATATGATATTCTAAGTAGCATCGCACTAGAAATGGCCTACGAACTGCCGGAAGGCAGTGTGCATAGTATTGCAGGCATCATGTTGCATATGTTAAGTTGGACGCAGGAAGTAACAGCACGCATGAACGGTAAACTTGCGGGAGAACCATCCGGCGGCGACTGGCCAGATCCGGGAACACCTGATGAACATAAATGGCAGCAGTTGCTTTCGAGCTTTAAATTGGCAAATGTTACGTTGGCGGGAGAGATAATGAAATTTCCAGAAGATAAATGGAGTGCTCCTACTAATGATGAGCGCAACCCTGCACTCGGCACAGGTGTAACCTACAGCGAACTCATAGAAGGTTTGATACAGCACCACATTTATCACAGCGGCCAAATAGCTTTACTCAAAAGATTGCTAAGCTAACATCAAGCGAAACTTACACCAGCTCCTCGCATTTAAATCCAGCAATATGCAGGATGTGCTTAATGGTTTGTGGCTCAATGTTAGAGCTTACCACTCGCAACACTTTGTCGCAATCCTCCAGGTCAAAGTTATACTGGCGTATATCGGTCAAAGCAGTTAACAAAGGCTTTACCCGGCCTGCTTGCAGGGGCGTAGCCACGTTGGTTTTAAATATAAGCACATCCATAAGTTAATTTATTGTAGCTACTGTAACATAGTTAATTATCCGCTTTAGCTTCCTCTTTAGGCTCTTGCCAATCCCAACGGCGTTTGCCCCAGTTGCAACGGTCCCGCCACTGTTCTTTAAACTTGGTACGTTCTTCTGGCCCCATGTTCCGGAAGTGCTCTTCCATCATCCGCTTGCGCCGCATCCATGGTGCGCCGCCTCCGCGCGGCCCTCCAAAGCCAAAGAGAATTTTACTTAAAATAAAAATACCTGCAGCTTGCCAGTAACTAATAGTTCCTACGTGTAAAATGTCAGGTAAAAGTGCATTCCACAGCAGCATAACGGCGTAACTGGCGAGTGCTAAACAAGCAAGTATTCCGAACGGAATTAGGAATAATTTTTTTCTATTATGTGGTTTCATCTTAATAGGTAATTTCAATAATCATTTAATTCGTTATAAAGTTGCTTCAGCCTTTTACGTAGATGCAATACTGCATACCGCTTTCGAGACACAAGCGTATTGGTGTTTTCGCCGGTGAGTTCTGCTATCTCGTCGAAGGGAACGTCTTCAAGTTCATGCCATACAAATACCTGCCGCTGATTTTCAGGCAATTCATCAAGAGCTATAAAAAGCTGCTCCCAAAAAAGATTACTGATATACTCCGTCTCCGGAGTACGTGCTTCGGTCAGCAGTATCGCTTTCAGATCAGGTAGATCGTCGTCATCGTCCGTGCTGTTGCCCAACATATCATCCAGCAGGGTCTCTGTATGTTTCTTATGCTTGTCGAGGATCTTGTTGCGAGCTACGCGATACAACCAGGCGCCGGTTTGCTCAATAGGTTCCGCGTTGATCACATTGCTGAACTGATACCAAACATCCTGCAGAATGTCTTCGGCATCAGCATCGCTCTTTACTCGTTTGCGAATGAACCCCATCAGGCTCTTACCGTACGACGCTATGGTTTGTACGATATGGCTGTTCTTGTCTCGGGGCATTGCAACGCTGGTCACTTTTGTATAACTGTTTAAAGATAAGACGAGCGGCGCAAGAAAACATTTTAAAATATTTTCGATTGATGATAACTATTTACAGCTATACGGAAGAAGTAAAACCATTAGCTATCTTGGTCGTTATTTAGCTATGGCAACCAAAAAGACATTGATACTAGGTGCAACGCCCGATCCCAGCAGATATGCATACCTTGCTGCTAACCGGCTTACCGGGCACGGACACCCAATTGTAAACGTTGGTATTAAGACAGGCGCTGTTGCCGGTGTGCAAATTGAAAAGCCCGAAGCTATTCACAGCGATATAGATACAATCACCCTTTATGTTGGCCCGCAGAACCAGCCGCCATTATACGATTACATTCTGGCTACCAACCCGAAGCGGATCATATTTAACCCGGGTACCGAAAACTCCGAACTGAAGAAACTTGCTCAGGAACGCGGCATTGAAACGGATTACGCCTGTACGCTGGTACTGCTGAGCATAGGGCAGTATTAACTAAAATACCTTCACTACTTTCACGAAACGCTGCATATAATCATCGTTCATGGTGGTTTCTACCACGCCTTTGGCTTTGCCCGAGGTTGAGTGGATAAACGTAACAGGCGAGCCCTTTTCTGATACCACTATGCCCATATGGCCCACAACACGGTCACTCGGATCAGTACCGGTAAAGAGGATGAGGTCACCGGGGGAGGCCTGTTCTAAGGGTATCTCGTGCTCTACGTCGGTGAAATCTTTTGATGTGCGGGGTACCGCTATACCGAAATGGTTGAACACATATGTTATAAAGCCCGAACAATCAAACCCTTGCGTGGGGTCTGTAGAGGCGTATTTATAGGGAGTTCCGGTTAGCGTACGGGCATAGGCTACTAGGTCTGTAGCGGCTACGTTGGCTGTTTTTACATGGTTTTGATTAGGTGTGCCGTCTGTTGGGGGGAGGGTAGCCGTAGTGGGCTGTACCTTGCCGCTGCTGTCCTGGGCGGTTATGGTGTAGGTAGGTTCATCGGGGTTACCGCAACCCAGTAAAAGCATCATTATCAACATTAACGGACCGGCTAAACGCATACCTTTAATACACCCGAACGCAAAAATTGTGTTATCCGATAGGCAAGTACCCCTACTGTATCACTGTAACACTAGAAGGTGTTACACCTGATACACCTAAAAAGGATAATTTTTTCGTAAGTAGCTATTTAATAACATCTTACATATAATGCATGTTTAAACATGTTACACTTTTGGCAATCATGTTACAGTTTTGAGGCTATTTTGCCATGGTGATACAGTTTTGAGCGCGGGCTTTTAAGGTAAGCAAAAACCTTTAAAAACCACACTTTTTCAAGTCGACTGGCAAAATGCTAAAGATACTGTATAGGCCTGTCGGCGCATTTAGCTACCGTTTGCAACAGCTATTTGGAAATGATGGATATGTTGGCCGTTTGCAGATGAATTGCAGCGTAGCCCTTAAAACCTGTTACTGCTTTTTTAGTTTTATAAACTATGCAGAGCCCAAGCCAAGCGCCATCTAAAAACCCTATTAAACCGTACGAGACCATCATCGCAGTTGTTTACGTCGGGTGGGTAATTGGCGCCTATTTGCTTGGGCTGGTATTCCTAAACATGTACACCAGCGAAGGTTCGGCGGCGCTGGCCTGGTGGGTGTGCGGTATATTGTTTCCGGCGGCGGTGTACATAGCTTTGCGGGGTGTATATTCCAGTGGGAGCAAATGGTATGGTTTCTTCGGCTATTTCCTTGGCGCGTGCATGGCACTGTTTATGACAGGTTATTATACCTCTGTAAAAACAGAACTTTTGGTATCGGCACTACTGAAACCCACTACCGCTGAAACCCTAAAGATAAAAGATATAGAAAAGATAGTATACCGCAAAAGCGGGTGGGACCGTACCGACGTTACCTTTATATACCACGGCCAGCCGCTTACCCTGGAAGCCAGCCGCACCGCTTATTTCCTGCTGCAGCACAAAAAGCAGCTCGGGGTAAAAATAGGAAGATCATACAGTGGCAATTACTTTGTAACCGATATAGACCTGCCGCAAAGCGAACGCTGGACGGCCCGCTGGCTTTACCTTAAAGACTGGGGCTGGCGCTACCTGTGGGTGCCCATAGTAATTGTTGCTTTAATAGGGTTAATATCTATCCGTGTTAAGTTTTTCCCCAACGTAAAGCCCATAAAATGGAGCTGGCAGAAAACGCTTTTGGTGATCATGGGCAGTATAGTAGGCGTAGTAATGCTGTTGTATGTTGGGCTGGTGATTTATGTGAAGTTTATATATAAAGCCTAAATACAATATAAGCATTATAACACGGTAAAATGACTTAGTATCAGTAACGTCCTGTGACGAACAGGCTGTATTTACAGACCTTGCAAATTTTGATAATATAAGTAACTTAGATTTTAAACAAGTCGAAATGCCTATAAAAATCTATACTATTGATGATGACAATGTAATTGGTAGCAAATTTATTACTGGAAAAACTAATTACGCATTTGCAGTAGAACATCTATATGAGTTAATCAATAAATTAACCATTCAAAGAAATCTTCAAAATCCTACGTTCTATAAAAGGTTGAGACGAGATTTACTAAGAGAATGTATAATTCCGCCTATAACATTAGCGTTCATATTGGACAAAGATGAGCTTCCAATAGAAGTAGAAGAAGCAACCGAATATATCAATCTGAACATCAAAAAGGCATTTATATTAGATGGAATTCAACGTCTAAATGCATTGCACCAAGCCTATACTGAACCAGAATTAGACGTTGCTTTAAATTTAACACGTCCATTATTTGTTAATGTTTTGATTTGTAAGTCGATGGATAATCTGCTTTATAGAATGATAACGTTAAACAATGGGCAAAAGCCAATGACAGCTAACCATCAAATAGAAATATTACTCGGAAATATCTACGATTTTGATGATTTAGATATTGTGATTCAAACAGAAAAATCTAAGGGGGCTGGCAAGGTCAAACATTCTTTTGAAAAGTCAAATATTATAAAGTCATATTTGGCCTTTTTGAGTAATAGTACAGCTATCGATAATAATAAAATTATTGAAAGTAAGCTAGATGAACTAATAGCAAGGAAGATTATTGATTCTAACATAACTGAAGATGGATTAGAGTACAGTGATATTATTAAGTTAATAAACAACTTTTCTGAAGATAGCTATCTGAAAAAGTGGTTTGATAATGTGAATAACATAATTGGATTTTCGGTGGGTATTCGAAAGTCATTTAAGGTAGTTCAGCTTTTGAACACTCAGCAGTTTAAAAAAAGCATAAATGTGTTTGAAGAAACGTTTTCGGCTTTAAAGCTCTCTACAATCAAGCTGAGTAGAGAACGTAGAAATTTATCGAATTACTTTATATCAAACTATGACACCGTAGCAGACATTGACGAAATAGATTTACTTGGAAAGTTCAATGATGAGGCCTTAAACTAGATTTTATGTCTTATAACCCTTACCAGTACGATGAACTTGTAGATCCCAAATATGTTAGATTTATCAAGCCAGAGTTCGTATTAAATTCATCTATATCAAATGAGGCTCTTTTAATTCGTATATTAACAGGTACACTCCGTTGTACAAACCTTATTACTTCAGATAGTTTTGATCAATACGATAACTACTTCATACTTGGGAGGGATACTAATGCCGTTGTGAAATCTACAACCATACGAACTTGTCTTGAGCCTGAGATCTCTTTCACAAAGGTGTGTGAATTTTTGAAAAGCTCTACAACACTAAATAATAGCTTTTTCGAAAACTTATTAATAGAAGTTACTTCTTGTTTCTATCGGCGACAAAAAGGGCACAATACAATGGCATTTCTGCACCTTTATAGATCTTTAGAATACATTTCCTACAGCTTTCCATTAATCTATGCATCTCATTCCAGAGATTATTACGGTACGTTTGATAGAATTAAGAACTACTTTGATGCATCAAAAAACGAACTCCTCTTTTTCGATGCATTTGTAAAAAAGCTTTTTAATGGACTTGGATATTTAGATACCCCGGTGACTTTCAACTTTAATTCATTAGTTCCTCAGATTAATAAGAATCATTATAATATTTTCAAGTTGTTTATTCCCAATGAAAAAATATTATCCGATTCAAAGAACTTATCGGTTACAACTAGTTACGATCAAATTCTAGATTTATGTGTTAATCTTAGAAATAGATATTTTCACTTTGCTATGGGAGGCAAAAGAAACATAAAAGGCACAGATATATTAGAAAGTGATATATTGTTTGGTATTATCAACGATGAATTGCTTAATTGGATAGCATTAATTTATAATGAAATATTAAAGACCTTTTGCGCTTAAAAAATAAATGAAGCTTGGTCAATCCCTTTGGACAAAAGAGCAACTTATACTCACTGTTAACCTGTACTCCAAAATTCCTTTCGGACAGATGAACGCGGGTAACCCGGAGGTGAAATCTTTGGCAGCAATTATTGCTCGTACGCCTGCGGCCATAGCTTACAAATTGGGCAATTTCGCCAGTTTCGATCCGAAGCTGCAAGCCCGGGGCATAAAGGGTTTAGAGAATGCCAGTAAATTAGATAGGGAGGTTTGGCAGGAGTACATGAACAATTGGGACGAGCTGTTTATAGAAAGTGAGAAGCTGCTCGCCCAAAAACAAGGCACTACTGTAGAAGAACTAAACCCGATAGACGAGGATGAGTACCAACCTGCTGAGGGTAGGGTAGCGGTGAGGTCGGTATTGGTACGCCTTAATCAAACCGCTTTCCGTAAAATGGTGCTCAGTAACTTCAAAGATCAGTGCTGTATCACGGGCATAAACGAGCGGTCGTTATTGGTTGCCAGTCACATACTCCCCTGGAGTGAAGATGTTGGTAACCGCCTTAATCCAAAGAACGGCCTTGCCCTAAATTGCTTGCATGATAAGGCGTTCGACCGGGGGCTGATCACGGTTACAGAAGACCTTACTATCAAAGTCTCGCCCTTGCTGCTAAAGAACAATGGCATCATCAGCATTGCCGCCAATTTCGTGGCCTATGACAACCAAGCGCTCATTCCACCTAAAAAATTTTCTATAGAGCCAGAGTTCCTTCGCAGGCATAACGAAAGATTTAAGAGTTAGGGCAGTTGGCAAGTCGACTCACCCCCTGCCCCCTCTCTCCGCATTGCGGAAAGAGGGGGTGTTGTTTTCAGGTGACTTGTGATTTTGGTGCGTCATTGCGAGGAACGAAGCAATCTCACGATAGAAAAGGTCGCCATAAGCATGTCGGGGATTGCCACGCTATCGCTCGCAATGACGAACGTGTATGGCAGGCACTCAAGTACCCCACGTCATTGCGAGGAACGAAGCAATCTCACGATATAAAGGTTGCACGCAAGCATGTCGGGAGATTGCCGCGCTATCGCTCGCAATGACGATTTTTTATGTTACCCTCTTTGCTCGCAACGCAGAGAGGGTCGACGGCGAAGCAACGTCGGGGCGTGTCGGCAACCTAGCGCCGCTTGGCGAGTCGACTCACCCCCTGCCCCTCTCTCCGCGTTGCGGAAAGAGGGGTGCTGTCTTCTGGCTAATTGTGATTTTGTGCGTCATTGCGAGGAACGAAGCAATCTCACGATGGAAAAGTCGCACGCAAGCATGTTCGGAGATTGCCGCGCTATCGCTCGCAATGACGAACATGTTTGGTCCTCCAGTACTACCGCGTCATTGCGAGGAACGAAGCAATCTCACGATGGAAAGGTCGCACGCAAGCATGTCGGTGATTGCCGCGCTATCGCTCGCAATGACGAACGTGTATGGCACTCAAGTACCCCACGTCATTGCGAGGAACGAAGCAATCTCCTGATGGAAAGGTCGTCTGCAAGCAATATCGGGAGATTGCCGCGCTATCGCTCGCAATGACGGACGTGTATGGCACTCAAGTACCCCGCGTCATTGCGAGGAACGAAGCAATCTCCTGATATAAAGGTCGCACGCAAGCATGTCGGTGATTGCCACGCTATCGCTCGCAATGACGGTTTGTTATATTACCCTCTTTGCGCGCAGCGGAGAGAGGGTCGACGGGCGAAGCAACGTCGGGGTGAGTCGGCCAGCGAGCGCCGCATGGTAAGTCAACTCACCCCCGGCCCCTCTCTGCTCCGCAAAGAGGGGTGTAAGTCAATTTTTCTCAACCCTCTTTGCGCGTAGCGGAGAGAGGGTCGACGGGCGAAGCAACGTCGGGGTGAGTCGGCCAGCGTTAGGGATTGTAAGGGTTTAGCCCGGAGGGCCGGAGCGGAGCGCAGCCCTGCAAAGCCCGGGCCACAGGCAACGCCCGTATATACCTCGGCCTAACGCCATGGCATTAGGCCAGTGTAAAGCATTTTTATAATACACTCAACACAGCCGCTAAGCTGTAAACGCTACTTTACGTAAAAGTTGCTGATGCCGGAGTCGGATATGTTGCCGTTGGCATCTATACTTACTACGCGCCAGTAGTAGGTGGTGTTGCTGCTTACGGTAACATCGTTCACAAAGCTGTCGGTAGTGCGTTCGCGGAAAACATCCGGGTTGGCTTTTGGTCCGAAATAAACTATGTAGCCGGTGATGTTATTGTCTACAGCGGAGCCTTTCCAGGTAAGGTTTACTTTGGTGGTACCGTTGTCAAACAACTGGCCAAAAGTTGGGGTAAGCAGTTCGGCCGGAAAGGGCGCGTAGGTGGTAATTCCCGCGCCTGCATTATAAAACTTCCATACTTCGCTATCGACAACGATAGTGTTCCGGCTCGCTTTAGATTTTACATGCCACGAATATGGTGTATTGCGCAGCAGCGTAACGGTTGCGTTTGGGGTAGTGGTTTCCTGCGTGCTTTCGGTAGCGGTTAACAGGTTTTTAATGGTAAGCGTGTATGCCGAAGCGTTACCGGCAGCGTTCCAGCTAAACGCAACGGAGCTTTCTGTTTGCGATACTACCGTACCGGTAAAGCAGGGAAGGTCCTTAGCGGGCGCTATTAATATAGCCGCGCCAGGTGCCGGTCCCGGGCCTCCCTTTTTCCTGCAGCCTGCTGCCAGGATGCAAATGAATAGGATATAGATGTATTTCTTCATTACTTCTTGATGATTTTAAAGCCGCTGGTACGTCCGTCCAGGCTCAGATTTAAGTAGTAGAGGCCATTTGGCAGGGCCGAAAGGTTAAGCTCGAGCACGCCTGCTTTATTGGTGAAGCTTGCGGTATGCGCCGGCTTGCCATCGGTAAGGCCAAAGATGTTTACCTGTACGTTTCTAACGTTGTCGTTACCTACGTTCACATACAGCACGCTGTTAAAAGGGTTTGGATAAGGTACCAGCCGGTCGTTCACGGTGATCACCTTTTCTATAATGCCCTGGCACAGCGCGTCGGTAGTAACGGTAACCTTGTTTACCCCGTTCATCAGCGGCAGGGTAATGTCCCGCTGGGTGGTTTGGTATTTATTGTTGTTGATGGTGATGGTGTAGTTTTTACCGCCATCCAGCTGCAGGTTAATGTTGTTTAAGGTTTTGTTAACGGTGGTATATACCGACAAATCTTTCGGCTCAGAGATATTTACCTGGTTACACTGGGAAAATACCTCGTTCTCTACCGTAAAGCACAGCGAGTAATTGCCCGGCGAAAGGTTACGGATGGTAAGCGTATCGGTAAACTGAATAGGGTTGTTTAGGTTGTTACCGCTGATAACCACCGTGTACTTTAACTTTTGCTTGGTAGAAATAAATATAGACCCATTGTTACTGCCCTTGCACGAAACGCTGTTTAGCTGTAATTTAAAGTTATCGGGTGCAAGCTTTAGCTGGGCAAACACGTTGATGTACAGCGAGTAAGTGGTGTAGTTTCGGGCTGAAAGAGAAACGTTGTAACCGCCTGTTTCTTTAGCGGCGTAGGTGCTATCGGTAGCTCCCGGGATAGGTATACCGTTAAACGTCCACTGGTAAGTGTAGCCACCTTTATTAGGACTAGCCTTTAACAATACAAAA
Source organism: Mucilaginibacter terrenus (assembly GCF_003432065.1). Classification (NCBI taxonomy): domain Bacteria; kingdom Pseudomonadati; phylum Bacteroidota; class Sphingobacteriia; order Sphingobacteriales; family Sphingobacteriaceae; genus Mucilaginibacter; species Mucilaginibacter terrenus. The sequence continues at coordinate 449,798 of NZ_QWDE01000002.1, forward strand.
CCACCCTTAACTATTGAAGTGGATCCCTGTGCTGTGATAGTAGGTATGGGGAACACCGTTAACTTCCCCGGAACGTACTCAAATGAATAGTTGGCAGCTTCGGCACCGCTTACCTGGATGGGATAATCGGCTACGGCAGAGGTTTTAACCGCGGTAGTTTGCGTCGTTGCTTGTTTAGTGAGTATGGCTACGGTTTCATTATTAACAAAGCCGGTGTAGCTAACCGGTAGCTCCGGATTGTCGAACCCGTCGGTGCGGATCACGTCTACGGCTTTTACGGTTAAAGGCGCTTTGTTTACCACCAGATCCTGCGACACAGGAGTGGCGGGCAGGTAGTTTATGTTACCCGGCTGGCTGGCGGTAATGGTGGTTGTACCCGCGCCAACTATATGTATCACGGAATCTTTTAAAATAGTAGCCACCGCAGGATTGCTGCTGGTGTACCTGATTTTAATGAGGGTATCGGTACTGATAGCGCCCGGTGGGAAATCGGTATCGCCGTACGTTTTTGCCGGGAGTTTATCAAACGTGATGGTTTGCGTACCAATGGCAACCTCCAGGGTAACTACCGTGCTTGCCGATCCTTTGCTGTTATAGGCGGTTATGGTGTAACGTGTCGCCGGACTAACCACTTCCGGCGTGCCGGTGATGCTGCCATTGCCGTCCAGCTCCAGTCCGCGCGGCAGGTGGGGGGTAATAGTATAGCCATGCACAGCCACTTTGCGCACTACACTGCCGTAAGGTTCGGTTACGATCATGTTGTCGGCACCATCATAAAACAGGCCCATGCTGCCCCTGTAACTGCTGAGGGTATCAGTCCCGTCGGCAATTTTACGATAGCTGCCGCCCGAGAATGGGATGTCACCTATCTGCTTACCATCAGGACCAAACTGCAGTATGCTGAAGGTTTTGGTGTTAGTCATATACAACCTGCCAAGGTCATCTACCGCAACGCTATAAGGCTCTTTGTTAAGAGTATCAGTAAGTGTAGTAACCTGATTGGTACTAGCAGTAAACTTACGGATGGAATTATTATTCTGATCGGCAATATATAAGTCGTGATTTTTATCAACTGCTATGCTGTAAGGGATCTTAAAACTCGCAGTGGTGACTGCTCCGCCGTCGCTATAGCCGTGAGCGCCTGTTCCTGCTATGGTGGCTACATATCCGTCAGGCGTGATGCGTTTGATTTTATCGTTGTACGAATCAGCAACGTACATATAATCGTTAAAATCTACTACTAAGCTGTAAGGCAGGTTAAATTTTGCATCGGTGCCGTATACTTTATCCTTATCACCATCATTGACACTGCCGGCGAATGTAGTAACCAACCCTGTAGGTGTAATCTTGCGGATCATGTTATTTCCCCGGTCAGCTACGAACACATTACCTTTACTGTCAACTGCCACACCTGTAGGGTAATTGAAACGCGCAGCGGTGTCTTGTCCGTTCAGGGCCCCGGGTTTTGCTTTTGGGTTACCTGCCAGTACACTTACCACACCGTTTTTGGAAATCTTCCTGATAACGTTGAGGTTCGCGTCCGCTACATATATATTGCCTGATTTATCTATAGTGCCATTCACCGGGCTGGCAAACCTGGCGGCTAACGCCACGGTAGTATCTTTATAGCCGTAGAAGCCATCGCCTGCTATGGTGGTTACTTTAGAGTAGCGCTCGTTAGGTACAGCGCCCCCGGTTGAGGTAACCGTAAATGGCGTGATCTTAGCGCCAACGTTAAACTTTGCAGTAGCGGGGTAGCTTATTTGTGGAGCCTGGGCATAAGATTGGCCTGCAACTAATATTAAGGCCAAGAAACACAGCAAGTAAAGTTTTCCCATATGATCGGCTTAGGTTCTGTTAGTTAATGTTTTATGCCGATAAAAATAAGGATAATTTCACAAAAACGCAGGTGCTTTTCGCCAGAGGAGAAATATTATAGCGCTAGATGCAATAATTAAACCTTTTTGGAGTTAACTTATTACTCATCTCGCATGCTTGGTCACAAAAGCACATCATTGCTAAAGTCTTAATTATTATCTTGGCTGCGCTAACAGCTGGTTTATGCATCCGTCGCGAACAAATAGGCTGTAGTTTGTTTATATCACCATGCCAACATTTACTTTTCGCATTGTTCCCGTAAAATATTGTGTATTAATTATTGCTGCTGCTGCAGTAGCGCTTTCGGGCTGTTCGCATAAGGGCCCTTACGCGCTTACCAATGAGGTGCACCACAAGCAAACCGACAGTCTGGTAGCTGTGTTGCAGCAGGAACTCCCGGCTGCACTGCTGGATAGCGCTGGCAAACCAATCGCCAGCGAATGGGTGGGTACGGTTAACTTTAACCTGCGTAAGCCTAACTACGTAATAATCCACTACACCGCGCAGGACTCGCTGGCGCAAACGCTAAGAACTTTCACCCTGGTAAAGCCGCAGGTGAGCGCCCATTACGTGGTGGCTAAAGACGGCAAGGTGGTGCACATGCTGAACGATTATCTGCGCGCCTGGCATGCTGGCGTAAGCAAGTGGGGTACTATCAGCGATATGAACAGCTGCTCGATAGGGATAGAACTGGACAATAATGGTAAAGAACCCTTTGCCGCCGCGCAGATGAAGAGCTTGCTGGCATTGCTGACACAGCTTAAGAAAGCTTACAACATACCAACAGCAAACTTTATTGGTCATGGAGATATTGCACCACTACGCAAACCGGATCCCGGCGCGCTGTTCCCTTGGGCCGTGCTTGCTCAAAAAGGCTTCGGCATATGGCCCGGCATTAACATTCAGCCTGCTCCCGAAAACTTTGATACCACGACAGCGTTGCGGCTAATTGGTTATGATACCAGCAACCTGCCAGCAGCTATTGTTGCCTTTAAGCGCCATTTTATACAAACGGACATATCACCACAGCTAACACCGTGTGATCTGGATGTGCTGTTTAATTTAAGCGGAATGACAGCGGTGACGCCTGTACAGACAACGCCGGTTGTGGCGCCGGCAGTGGTCGCTCCGGCACAGGTAGTGCCTGCGGTTCCTTAGAAGTTAGAGGTAATTAGACCATTATCGTTTGTGTTTTTTTGGAGAACGTTGTGGTTCTGCGACTTTCGCTTAAAGCTGATATCCTGAAGATGTAAAACTAACAGCCAGTATATAGAGCCTGACAAACGGATCAAATACCCACCAAACCGGCCTAGGTAACGCACGGTTGGCACTACTACTGGATTAGCACCAACTTAGATAGTGCGGAACCAAGCCGGGAGTTTTCTTTGGTTACCTTCTTTTGCGGAAAAAGAAAGTAACAACCACAGGCTTAACAGCATTATACTACTGTCATTAACGAGCACAGCAGAATACTTTATTCGTTCAGAAGAAGGCACGCTATAGCTCTCAAGAGGGGAATAAAAAAGGCGAAAGGTTCATCACCCTTCGCCTTTAAGCTTTCACCTTTCGGCTTTATTTCTTCACCCAACCATCTTTTAGGGTAACCGTACGGTTGAACACGAGTTTATCGACTGTCGAATCTTTATCTAACACAAAATAACCTTTGCGCATGAATTGCACCGGTACTCCGGCAATAGCGTTAGCAAGATCGGGCTCTATGTATGCCGGCGATATTATGTGCAGGCTGTTCGGATTAATGTAGTCTTTAAAGTCGCCGTCCTCATTGCTTGGGTCTTCTACCTGGAACAGGCGGTCGTACAGGCGTACTTCAGCAGTTTTAGCATGCTCTACGCTCACCCAGTGGATGGTGCCTTTAACAGTTAACCCGCTGGTGTCGTTACCGCTTTTAGATTCGGGCAGGTAGCTGCAATGTATCTCGGTAATGTTGCCTTCAGCGTCTTTCACCACGCTCTCACCTTTAATGATGTAGGCGTTCTTCAAGCGTACCATTCCGCCAATACTCAGTCTGAAGTATTTCTTAGCGGGCACTTCCATAAAATCCTCGCGCTCTATCCATATCTCCCGACCAAACGGAAACTCACGGCTGCCATCGCCATCTTCCGCTTCGGGGTTGTTCTCACCGCTAAAGTATTCGGTCTTCCCTTCAGGATAGTTGTCTATCACCAGCTTAACCGGGTCAAGTACCGCCATGCGGCGCCATGCTTTTTTGTTCAGGTCTTCGCGTATACAAAACTCCAGCAAGCCAACATCAATCATGTTCTCGCGTTTGGCCACGCCAATGCGTTCGCAAAACTCGCGGATACTGGCAGGCGTATAACCTCGGCGGCGCAGGCCGCTAATGGTAGGCATGCGCGGATCATCCCAGCCTTCAACATGGCCTTCGGTAACCAATTGCAGCAGCTTGCGCTTGCTCATTACCGTGTAGTTTAAATTAAGGCGGGCAAACTCATATTGCTTACTTGGGAAAAGCTCCAGCTGCTCTATAAACCACTCGTATAGCGGACGGTGCGGTATAAACTCCACCGTACAAATGCTATGGGTTATCTCCTCAATAGCATCGCTTTGGCCGTGCGCAAAATCATACATCGGGTAAATGCACCAGGCATCGCCAGTGCGGTGATGGTGCGCATGTTTAATGCGGTACATCAACGGGTCGCGCAGGTGCATGTTCGACGATGCAAGGTCGAGCTTGGCCCTAAGCACCTTGGCGCCATCCGGGTATTTGCCGGCTTTCATATCGGCAAACAGCTGCAGGTTTTCTTCTATGCTACGATTGCGGTATTCGTTACCGGTACCCGGCTCGGTAGGGGTTCCTTTTTGTGCAGCTATTTCTTCGGCAGTGCTGTCATCCACATAAGCCAGACCTTTTTTAATCAGGGTTAGGGCAAATTCATACAGTTTGTCAAAGTAGTCGCTGGCGTATAGTTCCTGCGCCCAGTCAAAGCCCAGCCACTTAACGTCCTCTTTAATACTGTCAACGTATTCCACGTCTTCCTTTACAGGATTGGTATCATCAAAACGGAGATTGGTTTTGCCACCGTAACGCTGCGCAAGCCCGAAGTTAAGGCATATCGACTTTGCGTGGCCAATATGCAGGTAACCGTTAGGTTCGGGAGGGAAGCGTGTTAAAACACGGCCGCCGTGCTTGCCTGCCGCCAGGTCTTCCTCTACAATCTCCTCTAAAAAATTTAATGATTTTTCTTCGCTCATGGTGTTCGTAACAGAGGCGCAAAAGTACAGAATTTAGCACAATATACCGCCTTTTAAACACTTGTAAATGAGCGGCAGTACCCGTGCCAAAATATAGCCGCAAAAAAGGCTTGTAGTCCAGAAGTTCCTTATCACACAGATGTGATACTCCTCTTTTCAAATTATAGTTACTCTTTGATTAAAAAAGTTTCTTATTACATTATAATGGCGTGCTTTTTGTTTAATGAGATCAATATGTTCCGGTCCTTTCTGCGGCAAGTTGTCCAGCTTTTGTTTGCAACCAACTAAATCATTAACTAAAACATACTTATATGCTAGCAATGAATTACAGAGGCCCTTACAGGGTCAGGGTAGAGGAGAAACCGATGCCTGAGATACTACATCCGAGCGATGCCATTGTACGCGTAACCCGTTCGTGCATTTGCGGGTCAGACCTTCACTTGTACCATGGGATGGTGCCTGATACACGCGTGGGCCAAACCTTTGGGCACGAATTTATCGGTATAGTAGAAGAGATAGGCCCATCGGTACAAAACCTTAAAGTAGGCGACCATGTAATGGTGCCATTTAATATCGCTTGTGGTAAATGTACTTTTTGTAAGCAAGGCCTGTTTGGTAACTGTCATGAATCTAACCCAATGGCTACTGCTGTTGGTGGCATATTTGGTTACTCGCATACAGCCGGCGGCTTTGACGGCGGACAGGCACAATACGTACGTGTCCCTTATGCTGATGTAGGCCCAACGGTTATACCTGCAGATATGGACCCTGATGACGCTGTATTGTTAACAGACGTAGTACCAACAGCTTACCAGGCCTGCGAAATGGGGGGTATTAAAGAGGGCGACACTGTGGTTATTTTTGGCGCAGGGCCTATAGGCATTATGGCGGCAAGGTGCGCCTGGTTCTTTGGCCCGTCACGCGTTATTATTATCGATCATATAGATTATCGGCTTGAATTTGCACGTAATTACGCCAAATGTGAAGCTTATAACTTTAAAGAGCTGGAAGATCCGGTTTTGTTCCTGAAGAAAACCACCGACTGGCTGGGTGCTGATGTTTGTATTGATGCTGTAGGCTGCGAGGCTGAAGGCAATACTTTGCAAACCTTTACAGGTCGCGTTGCGCTGCTGCAAGCCGGTGCAGGCACCGCTTTGCAGTGGGCTATTAATGGTGTAAAAAAAGGTGGTATTGTTTCGGTAGTGGGTGTATACGGCCCTCCGTATAACATGATACCTATCGGCAACATAGTTAACAAAGGGCTTACATTACGTGCCAACCAGGCTTCAGTAAAAAGGTTGCTGCCGAGGCTGATTGATCATGTACAGTCGGGCAGGCTCAATCCTAAAGAGATCATCACCCACAGGGTGCCCCTTCAGGAAGTAGCCGAAGCCTATAATATTTTCTCATCAAAACTGGATAACTGCATAAAAACGGTACTTATCCCATAAAACCACAACATCATGGAAAGCAGAAACACTGATTACAAAAGCATACCGGGGTGGGGAATGGATGCAGACCCCGAGAATGAACCCACTTACCCGATGAAACATTACACCGGGGACGATCATAACCGGATAAACTACGAGCGCGAGCCACAGCAGCCTAAAACTGTCGAAATTTTACAATCTATAGAGCGGCCTGCAATAACAAGGGTTTTTGGTACCAGTACGCCACCCAAAGGGTTAAGCGGCATGATACGCCGTTGGGCATTTACACATAGCGAAGACCGTTATCGCCATTGGATACCGCTTATACTTGCAGACCGTATAAACGTATGGGAAGGTATTATTGAGGACATTAAAGGCGGCCACTTCCCCAATATTATTGCGGAGCGTGGCATGAAGGCCGATCTTAAGTACAATAAGATGGGACTTCTTAAGAAAGTGTTAGCCGTAGCCGCAGTAACGGCAGTTGTGGTAGCTACAGTAAACAATAAGAAAAAGTAAATAGAAGGCGGCAGCTACACACTGCCGCCTTTCCATCAAAATACTTTTGCAGTGTTCTGCATCTTCATACTTTCTGTTACCTTTGGTTAGCATTAGCTCCGGATTTTCTTATGAGCAATAACCAATTTAACAGGCCTATACGGGTTTTAGTGGCGAAAGTCGGCCTTGACGGGCACGACCGTGGTGCACGCATTATTGCAACTACCCTGCGCGATGCCGGTATGGAAGTAATATATACCGGCCTGCGCCAAACCCCAGAAATGGTGGTGAACACCGCCTTGCAGGAGGACGTAGATGCAATAGGCATAAGCATCCTATCTGGTGCGCACATGACGGTATTCCCCAAAGTATTAAAGCTTATTAAAGAAAAGCAAATGGATGATGTGCTGCTTACAGGCGGCGGCATTATACCTGCTGATGATATGGCCGAGCTAAAAAAAATGGGCGTAGGCGAACTGTTCCCCCCCGGAACCAGCACCCAGGAAATTGTAACTTACATTACTAATTGGGTACATCAAAACCGTAACTTTTAATCTGCAGCCATGGCATACGAAAACCTTCTTACCGAGCAAAAAGACCGGATATTATATATTACCATCAACCGTGAAAGCAAGCTGAATGCGTTAAACAGGCAAACACTGCAGGAGCTTAACAAAGCAATTACTGCCGCGATTGCGGACCAGAGTGTCGGAGGTATTATTATTACCGGTGCGGGTAATAAGGCATTTGTTGCTGGTGCAGATATAGCAGAGTTTGCCGGTGTAGACCAACAAGGTGGTACCGCTATCGCGCGTGAAGGCCAAAGTAATGTGTTCGACCTGATAGCTAACTCAGGCAAACCGATAATAGCTGCAGTAAATGGCTTTGCACTTGGCGGCGGACTTGAACTGGCTATGGCCTGCCACATCCGCATTGCCTCTGACAATGCAAAAATGGGTTTGCCTGAGGTTACCCTTGGGCTTATCCCGGGATATGGTGGCACGCAGCGCTTAACACAACTGGTTGGCCGCGGTAAGGCATTGGAGATGATCCTGACAGCTGATATGGTTACTGCCGAACAAGCACTGCAGAGCGGATTGGTAAACGCTGTTGTTCCTCAAACAGAGCTGCTTGCCAAAGCAGAGGAGATGACGGCCAAGATATTGAGCAGGGCTCCCCTTGCCCTGGCTGCCGCAATAAGATCTGTTAATGCTGCTGCAACAGATGGTGTAAACGGATTTGAAACTGAAATAACAGAATTCGGGCAGTGTTTTTCCACCGCTGATTTCAAAGAAGGTGTTGATGCATTTTTGAATAAACGCAAGCCATTATTTACCGGTAAATAGGGTTTTACGCTTTTTAGCCACTTTCAGGGTACTTATCAGGAACAAAACAGCTTCTTCTTTATGACAGAAAATTGCTATTTGCACCAGCTTTTTACACTGTGTTGACTAATATACCCCATTGGTCAAAAAATAAATTACTGTTAATCAATTGATTGAATAAACCTGACAATTGGATGAAAAAACATCTGTTTTTTCGTGCTTTAATTTGCTTCGTGTTTCAAACACACTTAGAGTTTAATTTAAAAGATCATGAAAAACATTTTCAAAATCGCAACAATTGCTTTAGCATTCGCAGGTTTATCACTTGGTGCAAAAGCACAATCAACAACAACTTCTACTACTACATCTAACGGTATCCGCTACAGCATTGGTGTAGAAGCAGGCGTACCAACCGGCAGCTTTAATGATGCCTACAAATGGAACCTCGGTGGTTCGTTACAGGCAGATATCCCTGTTGCCAACCAATTGTTTGTAACTATTAACGCGGGTTACAACAATGTATTCGGTGAAAAGAATGTTGGCCCTACCGGCTTTGATGTACCTAACGTACAGTTATTGCCTGTTAAAGCTGGTTTAAAGTTCTTCCCGGTATCAAACTTTTACATTCAGGGCGAAGCTGGTGCTGCATTCCTGTTAAACAAATCTGATTTCTTTAACGACAAGTCTACAGCATTTGTATACGCTCCGCAGATTGGTGTACAGTTCCCGGTAAGCGCAAGCAGCTTTATTGATGCAGGTATCCGTTACGAAGCTACTACCAAGTACAGCAGCAACATCGATCAAAGCAAAGTAAACTTTGTAGGCCTGCGTTTAGCTTACGGTTTCTAACAAAAAGAACACAACTATCTCCAGAAAAACAACAATTGGGAAAGAGGGCATAAGCCCTCTTTTTTTATGCCTAAAAATGTATGGCATTTACATAATGGATAACAATAATTCTTAAAAATTATCAAATATTTGTACCTTGACCTGCATAATACGTTTACCAATTACCAGTTTATTGCTGCCATGAAAAAAATTCTCATCATTGATGACGAAGTGAATGTTGGGCTGTTGCTATCGAAGTTTTTGACACGCAATGGTTTTGAAGTTGATACCGCGGCAAACGGAGAGAAAGGCATGGAATGCCTAAGGAACAGGGAGTACCAGCTGGTGCTTTGCGATTTCAGGCTGGAGGATACCGACGGCCGCGAAATGCTGAAAAATATAAAGGCGCAGTACCCTCAAACCGGGGTTATTATTATAACTGGTTACAGCGATATTAAAATGGCGGTAGAACTGATAAAGATGGGAGCGTACGATTATATTACCAAACCGCTTTACCCCGACGAGATACTAACAACCATAAATAAAGCCATTGAAACGCAGTACGCATTGCAGGAGCTGGCTAATAACAGTTATGCTTCCGGTAGCGAAAGCGAGAAACCTCAAAAAGAAACAAAGAAGCAAATACTTTCTGCTGAATTTGTTACAGGAGCCAGTCGTGCTTCAAAGGAGTTGTTAAGGCAGATAGAGCTGGTTGCACCAACCAACTATAGTGTTATTATACTGGGTGAAAGCGGCACTGGCAAGGAGTCGGTAGCTAAGAGCATTCACCTGAACAGCCTTCGCGCCGATCAGCCTTTTATTGCGATGGACTGCGGATCGCTTACCAAAGAACTAGCGGCAAGTGAATTTTTTGGGCACGAGAAAGGCTCGTTTACAGGCGCCTTTGCTACCAAAATAGGCCACTTTGAAATGGCTAACGGCGGTACCTTGTTTTTAGACGAGGTTGGCAATTTATCTTACGAGATACAGGCCGCCCTGCTGCGTACCGTACAGGAACGTAAAGTAAAGCGTATAGGGAGCACCAAGGAGATTGATCTGGATGTGCGAATCATTATCGCCACAAACGAGAACCTGCAGGAAAGCATAAGTAAAGGAAAGTTCCGCGAGGACCTTTATCACCGTTTTAACGAGTTTACCATTTACATGCCGCCATTGCGCGACAGGGGTAACGACATCATGATGCTAGCAGAGCACTTTCTGAAAATTGCTAACCAGGAGCTCGACCGTAACGTAACCAGCTTTTCGCCGGAAGTGGTAGACTGCTTTATGAACTACCGCTGGCAGGGGAACATACGCGAACTGAAGAACGTTGTACGCCGCGCCACATTGCTTACCGAAGGTAACGAGGTAACACTAAAAAGCCTGCCTTTGGAGATATCAAACTTCAAAATGACCGGCAGCTATGATATGGGCCAGGGACAAGCCTCCTATGCCGCGCCGGCAGAGGTACGTGAAGCACCTAAGCACGACCTGAAGTATGCTGCATTGGGTGCAGAGCACGAGACGATATTAAAAGTGCTGAGGGAGGTTAATTTTAATAAAACGAAGGCAGCGGAAATACTTAACATAGACCGCAAGACCCTTTACAATAAAATGAAGGCGATTAACCTAAAATAATAATGGAAGGTTCTACCGCGAACATGCCCGGCGCCGAGGAGCTGTTAATGCTTAAGCATGATATCAAAAACCAGTTGTCCAACATTCAACTTGCTATAGAGGCATTGAAGTTTGAGTTGGAAGACGGTAATGAGGAGCAGGAAATGTATGCGAACAGTATTGTAGTTTCGGCCCGTAAAATAGACGAGCTGCTGGCTATAATACCCGTTTAAGAATAATTCATATACAGGGCTCTGCGCTAAAACTTTACAATCCAGTTTCTGTTTACATACCGATACCGTACTTAAGCTTTTCGCAGGAATGTCCATCTTTAATTACAAGCAGCGCAATAACATCATATTGGTAAGCATTATTGTGCTGGGGTGTTTCCTGCTTTATGCTTTAAGCGAGCTGTTCAGCTCCATCCTTGGCGCTATTGTGCTGTTCACCATTTTTCGCCCGTTTTATCTTTACATGGTTGAAAGGCGCAAGTTCAACTCAACTATATCCGCACTGATTATCATTGCTATATCGCTCATAGTAATTGTGATACCGTTTTTGTCCATGAGCATTATGATCATCGGCAAAATTGCCAGCATCAACAAAAGCAACCTTCCGATAGATCAGTGGACGCAGAAGATAGATGCCTTTACAGGTGAAAACCTGGGGCAACCACACTTCGCGGAAGATACCTTTAAAAAATTAGGCGCTTACGCCGCAGATCTTTTCCCTTCGTTGCTAGGCAGTGCTGCAAGCATTATCATCACATTGCTCGTGATGTACTTTTTAATGTACTTTATGTTTGTGCAGATGCGCGCTTTTGAGACAGGACTGCTTAAGTACGCTCCTTTCCGTGAGCAGCATGCACTTAAATTTGCACAGGCACTTCGTGACTCTACGTATTCAAATGTTTTAGGCCAGGGTATTATTGCTTTAACGCAGGGTACCCTGTTAGCTATGGGCTTTTACGCTTTTCAGATACCTGATGCTATATTTTGGGGCTTTGTGGGGGTGTTCCTGTCCTTCCTGCCGGTGGTTGGTGCCCCCACAATGTGTATACCGGCCAGCCTTATATTCTTTGCGAACGGACAAAACTTTAAGGGCATATTATTGCTTGCTTACGGCTTGTTGTTTATAGGCAATGTGGATAATGTATTAAGAGTAATCATAAATAAACGGGTGGGTAATACGCACCCTATTATTTCTATCATTGGGGTATTTATCGGCTTGCCGCTATTTGGTATTCTTGGCCTTGTTTTTGGGCCCTTATTGTTATCGTATTTTTTATTATTGCTGGAAATATACGAAACAAACCGCATGGCGGCAGACCGGCTTGAGCGCATACGAACAGGCCCGGAGCTGTAACATTTTGTGCCGGCCAGCGTTTATAAGGTAATTACCAATTAAGCCAAATGTGTTCTTGCCTCACTTTTATTTAATAATTAATAAAACAAATATTCAACTTAAAAATTAATACAATATGAACGATAACACAAAAGTAGTTGTTGCATTGCTTGCCGGTTTAGCAGCAGGAGCAGCGCTTGGAATTTTACTCGCTCCAGACAGCGGAACAGAAACACGTGATAAGCTTTCTGAATCATTAAAGAATCTTGGCGACTCCATTAAAGAGACCGCTACAAAAGAGATTGACAACCTTGTGAACCTTAAGAGCAGGGTGGTTGATAACATCAAAGGAAAGATCAAATCTACCGAGGATGAATACCAGGATGACCTGGAACACGCTTAAGAATAGACATTTTACGGTATAAAGGCCGCTGGCAAAAAAATTGGTATGGAACAACAAAAAGAGGCTGCGCGCCCGATAATTGAACAGTTAAAAGAATACGTAGAAACACGGCTGAAGCTGTTAAAGTTAGAGGCTATTGAAAAAAGCACATCAGTAATAGCAAATGTTGTTGTTGATCTGGTGGTGGTGATAAGCCTGATGCTAACATTTTTGTTTGCCAGCTTTACACTTGCGCTATTCCTCGGGGAAGTATTCCATTCATACTGGAAAGGCTTTGGTTGCGTAGCGCTTATCTATTTGCTTTTGGCCGTAGTTTTGATTGTTGCTAAGAAGCCTATTGAAAGGCCGATTGTTAATATTTTAGTTAGAAAGTTATTCCGTTAGTACCTATGAGCATCCTCATCAATAATGTCAACGACCTTAAGGTTGAAATATCACGGCTCAAGAATCTGGAGCATGAGCAAGCTATAGCGTTGCGTGCACGTTTTCACAGTCCGGCTGCTATAATGCATACTGTAATGACTCTGTTTCCAAAGTCGGCAACGGCAGATGGTATAAAAAGTGCCGGGTTCTTCAACCAGGATTTTCTTAGCCTGATTTCTCGCATAGCATTGCCTTTAACCTTAAATAAAACTTTGTTTAAGCACTCTAACTTCCTTGTGAAAACGTTGGTAGGGATAGTATCACAAAAGGCATCTAACTACATTAGCGAAGATTCTGCTAAAGGCGTTTGGGAGAAGGCAAAAGGGTTCTTTAGTAAACTTACCAAGAAGAAAGAGGACAAGCCGCATAAAGAGATTATACCAGCCTATGCTAAGTACTACAAAGAGGGCGAAGCCCTTAACCATCAGGGTGAACCTGGTGAGTACAGCAGCTAGGTAGTTTTACATAATATTCGCCCTGTTGTGAAACACGGTTTAAAGGGATAGGCTTTTTGCTTATCCCTTTTTGTTTAAGAACTTGTTTGTGAGCAGCATTAGGCGAGTGGTAAGTAATTATTATCAAAATCTGTATTTTTGCCGCTCATGGGAAAAGATAAGTTAAGGCGATTTGCTGAGATAGCAACGTTTAATAATGTATTGCAGCTGGACGAAGGCAAACCTTTAAAAGGAAACTGGGCGCAGGAGTTTTTTAAAAATACTAATCCTGTAGTGCTGGAACTGGCCTGCGGTAAAGGCGAATATACCGTGAACCTGGCTAAAATGTTCCCCAGCAAAAACTTTATAGGTATAGACTATAAAGGCAATCGTTTATGGCGAGGAGCCAAAACAGCACTGGAAGAAGGTGTGAACAACGTTGGCTTTTTGCGCATACAAATTGAAACCTTGCTGGACTATTTTGCACTTGCAGAGATAGATGAAATATGGATCACCTTTCCCGATCCTCAGCCACAAATTAGCCGGGAAAAGAAAAGACTTACTGCACCGCGCTTCTTGGCTAAATATAAAGAGCTGCTAAAGCCAGGCGGCTTTGTAAATCTTAAAACGGATAACGACGGTCTTTACGCCTACACTGTGGAGAAAGCGACTGAACTCGGGCTACCCGTTGATGTAACTACTGATGATTTATATAACTCGCCATATGCGAATGAAGTGCTGTCGATAAAAACTTATTACGAAAAGAAGTACCTGCAGCATAATAAAAACATTAATTACATTAAGTTCTCGTTTTAATGCCCCAAAACAACTTTTACGATGATGTTTACCAGGTGGTCAGGCTTATACCCAGCGGGCGGGTTACGTCCTACGGTGCTATCGCTGCTTATCTTGGATCTAAGCAATCATCGCGGGTTGTAGGTTATGCAATGATGGCTTGCGGAACTGCCCAGCCTCCGGTACCCGCGCATAGGGTAGTAAACAGGCAGGGCTTGCTTACAGGCAAGTTTCATTTTGGTGGTGACACAATGGAACAGCTACTAGCGCATGAAGGCATCAAAGTAATAGACAATCAGGTTCAGAATTTTAAGGAGATTTTCTGGGACCCTGCAACTGAGCTGAACCTTTAACACCTGGGGAAGTTTTTAGGAGATAGTCCTCGCGCCGCGCAGTCTGGCAGATCCTCTGAATCGTTTTGGTGAGCTAAGTCCACCCGTATAATCTGTCACCAGGTATAATACCAGCAGCACCACTCCAAAAGTCAGGAAAAACGCTTTGTCGCGTTCATCATAGCGCAACTCTGTAAAGCATAATATCAAAACAATAACGCTTAGCGCCAATTCGATGGTGCCATGCAGCTTCATAGAAATAAAACGAAAAATACCGGCGTTGTTATTTGTGCAGGCAGTAATAAACAGGTGCGCAAAGCCGAGCAGGTAAACGTATTTTGCGGTATGTTCGGGCAAAACAAACGTGGTTGGTGCTATCCACAAGAATAAAACTAGGCAGTAGTCGATAATGCCATGCATCGCGGGCGATATTATCTTCATCTTAAATAGTTTAACAGAAATACTGTATTGTATTAATGCAGGTACTATTATATAAGATGAAAAGTAGCACTTAGTTTTAGAGCTTAGTGTAAAACGTACAACGTGTGGTGGTGCTATAGTATTTGCAGCAGTTCCATGCGGTTGCCAAACGGGTCTATAAAAGCAAATCGTTCACGCTCGGGTATTACCGGCTCCTCAACTATTTCCACACCGTTTGCTTCCAGGTGAGTTCTTGCAGCTTTAATGTCTGCCACCTCCATTGCCGTATGCCGTATAGTGCGAGATAGCGCAGGCTCTACACCAATATGCAGCTGTGCATCGCCGATATCAAACCAATACCCGGCAGACGAAAACAGATCGTCCGGTCTATAGATTTGTTTCAACCCTAATACACCAGCATAGAATTCCCGCGCCTCTTCCAGGCGTTCTGGTGAAACACAAACGTGGAAGTGATCTACGCGCTTAAAGGTAATCATGCGCCATGTTCTGCAAAAGTTATAACGTAGTTGTTGTTGTCCAATATCGAAAACTCTGTAGCGCCATAGAATGTTTTTTCCAGGCCCTTTAACACGGTTACTTTATCCTTAATCTGCTCAAAGTAGCTGTTTATATCCTTAAGTATAATATAAAGCAGTAGCGATCCGCCATCTGTACGGCTTATCTGTGGCAGGTCTTCTCCAAGGCTTTCATAGGTTTGGAGCATTATAGTTACTCCACCATGGCTAAGCATTGCCCACACCAAATCGGTGCCGTCTTCGGGTACGCTCATGGTTAGTTCAAAGCCAAGTGTTTGGTAGAATGCTACAGAGGCGTTAATGTCTGTTACAAAAATGTTAGGTGATAAGGATTCCATAATGTTAGAAGAAAAGGTTTGCTAATATTTTTGGTAAATCTAAAAACTTTAATTTAGATGCCAACACGAATGTTGTAATTTGCACAACGCAAACACACATTAATATGGGTAAGTTAATAAATGAATTTGAAGGCTATCGTACCAAAATGAACGATAGGATAATGGAAACTGCTAACACCAACATAAAGCGTTTTTTTGCGCTGGATACTACCAGCTATGCAGATGGCGCTCTTAATGTAAAAACCAAAGAGATGCTTGGGCTGGTAGCTTCAATGGTGCTCCGCTGCGATGATTGCATTAAATATCACCTCGGCAAATGCCACGAAGCCGGCGTGAACAGTGAAGAAATGAACGAAATATTTATGATAGCCAACCTGGTGGGCGGTTCCATAGTAATACCACACTATCGCAGGGCGGTTGAGTATTGGGATGAGTTGAATGGTGCGGTAGAAGAAAGTAAGTAAATAAATGCCAACCCGGCATTGCGAGCGTTAGCGCGGCAATCATCTAAATAAGCTGGCAAACCATTCTGTCGAAGATTGCTTCGTACCTCGCAATGACGTTATAATCTATATAGATGTCAACTCAAGAACCAACCCGCTGTAGCTGGTGCGGCACCTACCCGCTTTACATGCAATACCATGATGAGGAGTGGGGTAGAACCACTCACGATGAAAAGGTGTTCTTTGAATTTTTAACGCTTGAAGCTGCTCAGGCAGGTCTTAGCTGGATAACCATATTGCGGAGGCGGGAGAATTATCGTACAGCCTTTGCCAATTTTGACGTTCAAAAAGTGGCATTGTTTGATGATACAGATAGAGCACGCTTGTTAAACGATGCAGGCATTATCCGTAACCGCCTGAAGGTAGATTCTGCCATACGCAATGCGCAACTATTCATACAGGTGCAGCAGGAGTTTGGATCGTTTAATAATTACCTGTACAGCTTTATGCCCGAAGGCAAGCCTATTACCACTTATAATGGCCCGCAGGTAAGTACGTCCGAGTCTGACGCGATAAGTAAAGATATGAAAAAGCGTGGCTTTAAATTTTTTGGCACTACCATTTGCTATGCATTTATGCAGGCAACAGGTATGGTAAACGACCATATTCCGGAATGCGCTTTCAGATAATTTCGTTCGTGCTGAACTGCAATAATCGTATTTTTGAAAACACTAACAATCGTGCCTCTCAGTAAACCTGATGAACCGATGCGTATCTTATGAAAAAACTGTTTCTATTAGATGGTATGGCGCTTATTTACAGGGCGCATTTTGCTTTAAGTAAAAACCCGCGTTTTACCTCAGGTGGGTTTAACACGTCGGCAGTAATGGGATTTACAAACACGTTACTGGATGTCCTGCGTAAAGAAAAACCCACCCACATGGCCGTAGTGTTTGATACCGATGCACCTACCGACCGCCATACCGAATATGAAGCATATAAAGCGCACCGTGAGGCCATGCCGGAGGACTTGTCCAAAGCGTTGCCATACATATTTAAAGTGGTGCTGGGCTTTAATATCCCTTTGATTACATCAGACGGCTACGAGGCCGACGACATTATAGGCACGCTCGCAAAAAAGGCCGAGGCAAAAGGCTACCAGGTGTATTGCATGACCCCTGATAAAGACTTTGCACAATTGGTGTCTGAGAACATCCACATTTACAAGCCTGCCCGTATGGGTAACGATATGGAGATATTGGGTGTTAAGGAAGTACTTGCCAAATGGGAGATAGAACGGCCGGAGCAGGTGATTGATATACTTGGGCTTTGGGGAGATGCCGTAGATGGTATTCCGGGTATCCCGGGTGTGGGTGAGAAGACAGCAAAGACGCTCATCAAACAATATGGTTCCGTTGAAGAGATAATTGCCCACAGCCACGAGCTTAAAGGCAAGCTGCGCGAGAATGTAGAAAAGTATGCCGAGCAGGGCTTAATGTCTAAGCGATTAGCGACCATCAATCTTAACTCTCCTGTAGAGTTGGACGAAGCCGGGCTGGAAATGTGCGCGCCCAGCAAGGATCTGCTGGAGCCCTTATTTGCTGAGTTGGAGTTCCGTACGCTGGGCCGTCGGGTATTCGGCGACGACTTTAGCATTACGGAAACCCGTGCCGTTTCGGTGCAGACAGATTTGTTTGGCAACCCAACTGCCGAGGGCCGAACCACGCTTAATGTGGATGTCCAGGACATTTATGAAGCACCGGCACAGGCAGAGGCAAAAAATATTAATAATACCGAGCATGAGTACATCCTGGTAGATACGTTTGAAAAACGCGCTGAGCTCATCAATATATTAAAACAGGAGAAAAGCATTTGCTTTGATACCGAGACCACCGGTACCGATGCCAATCATTGCGAACTGGTGGGTTTGTCATTCGCTATCAAACACCATCATGGCTGGTACGTGCCTGTACCGCATGACGAATCAGAGACCAAAAAGATAGTCGCCGAGTTTAAGCCGTTATTTGAGAATGAGGCAATAAGTAAAATAGGGCAGAACCTGAAGTTTGACATCCTGATGCTGAAGTGGTATGATGTGGAAATGAAGGGCGATCTGTTTGATACTATGATGGCGCACTACGTGATAGACCCGGACACCCGCCACAACATGGATGTACTGAGCGAGAACTACCTCAACTACACGCCTGTTTCCATTACCGAGCTGATTGGTCCTAAGGGCAAGAACCAGGGCAACATGCGTGATGTGGAGATTGAAAAGATAAAAGACTACGCTGCAGAAGATGCCGACGTTACCCTGCAGCTACGGGACGTATTCGCGCCCAAGATAACAGCGGTAGGAGCAGATAAGCTTCTACACGAGATTGAGAACCCGTTGATATATGTGTTAGCAGATGTTGAGCACGAGGGAGTGCGCATTGACCATGACACGCTGCGCGAGTTTTCTAAAGAGCTGGAGACCGACCTGGGCCGTTTAGAAAAAACGGTATATGAAAAAGCGGGTGTGCGTTTCAACATAGCATCGCCAAAGCAATTGGGCGAAGTATTATTTGAAAAGCTGATGCTTGATCCAAAGGCGAAAAAGACCAAAACAGGGCAATACCAAACCGGAGAGGACGTGCTGCTGGCGCTTGCTTCTAAAAGCGACATTGTGCGGGACATATTGGATTTCCGCCAGCTGCAAAAGCTAAAATCTACCTATGTGGATGCATTGCCAACAATGGTTAATCCAAAAACAGGTCGGGTACATACCAGCTATAACCAGGCAGTTGCCGCGACTGGCAGGTTAAGCTCCAATAACCCTAACCTTCAAAACATACCCATCCGTACAGAACGTGGCCGCGAGGTACGCAAGGCCTTCATTCCGCGGGATGAGAACCACAGCATAGTTTCTGCGGATTATTCGCAGATCGAGCTTCGCATTATAGCCGAAATAAGCAAAGACGAGAATATGCGGTCGGCTTTTACCAACAATATCGACATCCACACCGCCACCGCTGCCAAAGTATATGGCGTAGGATTAGATGAGGTAGACAGCACGCAGCGCCGGAATGCCAAAGCAGTAAACTTTGGTATCATCTACGGGCAATCAGCGTTTGGATTGTCACAGAACCTGGGCATACCCCGCAAAGAGGCTGCAGAGATCATAGAGAACTACTTTGCCCAATACCCCGGCATAAAACAATACATGGCCGACACCATGAACTTTGCACGCGAGAACGGCTACGTAACTACCCTGATGGGCCGCCGGAGATACTTACGCGATATCAACTCTGCCAATCAAACTGTTCGCGGTTTTGCCGAACGAAATGCCATCAACGCTCCTATTCAGGGCTCAGCAGCCGACATGATCAAGA
This sequence comes from Mucilaginibacter terrenus, assembly GCF_003432065.1. NCBI lineage: Bacteria > Pseudomonadati > Bacteroidota > Sphingobacteriia > Sphingobacteriales > Sphingobacteriaceae > Mucilaginibacter > Mucilaginibacter terrenus. The sequence continues at coordinate 469,447 of NZ_QWDE01000002.1, forward strand.
TAGCCATGATCAACATACACCGGGAATTTAAATCCCGCAAGCTGGATGCACGCATGACCATGCAGGTGCATGACGAATTGGTGTTTGACGTGCCTAATCACGAAATTGAGATCGTAAAGCCCATCATACTGGAAAACATGAAGAACGCCATTAAAACCGAAGTGCCAATAATGGTAGAGATAGGTACGGGAGCAAACTGGTTAGAGGCGCATTAACATTTTTGCCATTTCGCAATAATGCGGGGAGAGACTTTATAGAAAATATCAATTCGGCAATTACGGGTTTACTTTCATTAAATTCTTACATCGTTCCAAACACATTTTTAGAATAATGTGTTTGTTCATGTGGGGAAATGTTTAGTACCTTAACCACTATATAGTCCTTAAATGAGAATCTACCACCTTAGTGCCGAATGTTATCCTATAGCTAAAGTTGGCGGGCTTGCAGATGTTGTTGGCGCGTTACCCAAGTACCAAAATCAGGCAGGGCTAAACGCCGCCGTGGTTATACCGTACTACAACCGCAAGTTCGTACACGAGAATACTTTCGAGGTGGTTTTCCAAGGACTTACATTACTGGGCGACCGGCGCATATACTTTGAAATTGTAAAGGAAACCACCGATAAACTCGGGTTCGAGCTTTTCATGATTAAGGTACCCGGCCTGCTGGATAGGGAGAACATCTACAGCTACCCTGATGAAAGGGAGCAGTTTCTGGCTTTTCAGATCTGTTTTCTGGACTGGATAAACTGGAGCGGGCAAACGCCGGATGTGGTACACTGCCACGATCACCACACCGGGCTGGTCCCGTTCCTGATGTACCATTCGGCGCTATACCGCAGGCTGGCGCATATACCAACCGTTTTTACCATTCATAACGGACAATACCATGGGGCATTTGGCTGGGAAAAGCTGAACTACCTGCCGGAAATAGATGCATTAAAGACAGGCTTACTGGAATGGGCAGGCGGAATAAACCCCCTGGCCTGCGCCGTAAAATGCTGCTGGAAGTATACGACGGTATCTCCCAACTATCTGCACGAACTAACCATAAACTCTAACGGGCTTGAGTATTTATTCTGGGTGGAAAGAGCGAAAGGCGTCGGCATCGTTAATGGGATTGATACCGACGTGTGGAACACGGAAAGTGACCCCATGGTGCTGAATCATTTTAATACGTCCTCTGTTGATAAAGGCAAGAAAGCTAATAAGAAAGAACTTTGTGACAGGTTTAACCTCGATATAAACAAACCGCTTGTTGTATTCATAGGCAGGCTGGTAGTAGAAAAAGGTGCCGACCTACTGCCCGAAGCTATCGAACGCAGCATAAGGCAGCACCCTAATGGCATAAACTTCCTGATACTGGGTACAGGTGACAAAGAAACGGAATTAGCCATGCAGGCGCTTAAGGGTGAGTTTCCGCAGAACTGTAATGTATTTATAGGGTACGATGAAGCTTTGGCGCACGTAATATATGCAGGCGCCGATTTCCTGCTTATGCCATCGCGGGTAGAACCGTGTGGCCTTAACCAGCTATACGCTATACGCTACGGCACCATACCTGTTGTACGTACCACTGGTGGTCTTAAAGATACTGTAATTGATTTAGACGAAGCTGGTGGCTATGGCATACGTTTTGAAAATGCCACAGCAGACGATATTACATATTCCATGGCGCGAGCTGTGGAGCTTTACCAGGACACAAAAAAAATGCAGCTGCTGCGAAAGCGGATGATGGGCCTCGACTTTTCGTGGGGGCGCTCGGCTCAAGAATATATAAATCTGTATAACAGTTTAATCCCTCAACCATGACATCGAAAGTGATCAGCATTGTACTTGGCGGAGGCCAGGGCAGCCGTTTAGCACCACTAACACAAACACGCTCAAAACCGGCTGTACCAATTGCCGGCAAATACCGTTTGGTAGATATCCCAATCTCCAACTGCCTGCACTCCAACATCAACAGGATATTTGTACTCACACAATTCAACTCGGCATCGCTTAATAAGCATATTAAGAACACGTATCACTTCAGCACGTTCAGTACTGCTTTTGTTGATATACTCGCTGCTGAGCAAACGCCGACCAGTGCGGGTTGGTTCCAGGGAACTGCTGATGCTGTAAGGCAAAGCTTACATCACCTGGCCGTGCATGAGTTTGATTACGTGCTTATCCTTTCCGGCGATCAACTGTACCAGATGGATTTTGAGGAAATGATACAGCAGCACGTAGAATCTAAAGCTGATATATCTATTGCTACAATACCGGTACACGAGCGCGATGTGCCCGGGTTTGGTATCCTGAAAACCGATGCCGAAAATAACATTACGGCTTTCATTGAAAAACCCAAGACCGGCTTTGAGGAATGGGTGTCAGAAGTTAGTCCTGAAATGAAGGAGAAGGGCCGTTTATACCTGGCATCAATGGGTATTTACATCTTTAACCGCAAATTGCTGTACGAATTGCTGGAAAGTAACGACCAGACCGATTTTGGTAAGGAGATTATTCCGCAATCTATACAGGGGCATAAAGTAGTGAGCTACCAGTACGAAGGTTACTGGACAGATATAGGTACCATTCCATCGTTCTTTGAAGCTAACCTCGGCTTAACGGACGATATACCAGAGTTTAACCTTTTCGATAAGAACCACATCTATACCAGGGCGCGCATGCTGCCGCCAACAAAGGTATCGGGTACACACTTAGAGAAGTCGATAATTGCCGATGGCTGCATTATTAACGCCAGCCTAATCAATCGCTCTATTGTTGGTATACGTACCCGCATAGGGCTTTATACCAGCATTGAGAACTGTTATATAATGGGAAGCGATAATTACCAAACCCTTGAGGAAATCGCTGCAGCGAAAGAAGCTGGTGTTCCTGCAATGGGTATTGGCGACAGGTGTACCATTAAGAATGCTATAATTGACAAGAACACTTACATAGGAGATGACGTCAAGATCAACTGCAATAAAAAACTTCCTGACGGAGATTACCCAACTTATACCGTGGTAGATGGTATAGTAATCATTAAGAAAAGAGCGGTGATCCCGAGCGGAACCGTTATTTAAACATAATAGAAAGGCCCCATGAGGGGCCTTTTTTACAACTCAATGCTTTCGCCTATTGCTGGTAGCTTAAGGTTGAGGCCTGCTTTAATAAACTTTTCCTGCACCTCGTCCTTATTAATTTCTATTACCGGGAAAGAATCATAGTGAACGCCTACAATATCCTTGCAATTGATAAAAGACGCAGCCTTAATGGCATCATCGGCACCCATTGTATAGTTATCGCCAATTGGCAGGATAGCCCAATCCAGGTTTTCGTCTTCCAGTAGCTTCATGTCATAAGTAAGCGCGGTATCTCCCGCAAAGTAAACCTTCTGCCCGTTAAACGTAATTACAAAACCTGCAGGGTTACCACCATTGCTGCCATCAGGTAAGGCACTGGAGTGTACGGCATTTACCATTTTAACGCGGCCAAATTCAAAATTGAATGCGCCGCCAATGTTCATGCCGTGAGCGTTATCAATACCTTGTTTGCCCAGCCAGCCAGCTATTTCGGCAATGCAAATAACCTTTGCTCCGCTTTGTTTTTGTACCTGTGTCAGGTCGCCAACATGGTCGCCGTGCCCATGCGATACCAGGATGTAATCTGGTTTCAATGCGCTTACATCAATATTTTTAGCCAAAGGATTTTGGCTGATAAACGGATCGAATAATAATTTGGTGCCGTTTGCCTCAAGTTCAAGGCAAGACTGACCGTAGTAAGTAAGTTTCATAGGTAATATGCTTTATAATACGATTGCCCAATCTATTTGCCAAACAGGCTTCCCAAGCCGCCCATGCCACCAAACATGTTGTTTGCCATGGATGCCATTTCGCTCTGGCTTACATTTTCTGCCTGCTCCAGCGCTTTATTAACAGCAATAGCCATTAGTTCTTCCAGTTCTTCCTTGTCGGCCTCTTTAAGAAAAGCCTCGTCTATGGTAATGGACTGAATAACTTTATTGGCATTAGCAGTAACGGTTATTTTGCCACCTTCAGCGGTGCCGGTTACACTTATGGTATCCAGGCGCTGTTTCATTTCGCCGGCTTTTTGCTGTGCTTCTAATATTTTGTCGAACATAGGTATTAAGTTAGTAGTTTATAAAGTTGATCAAGTGATTGGTTGTTCATTATTAATCAGTGTTAAAATAATTTACTACCAACCATTACTATCATCAATCCTCAGCCGTATCGCCGGCGCCATTGTAAGCACCTTTGCGCACTACCGGCATGCCCGTCATTTTAAACAGATCATCCAGGTGCAGCAGGCTGCCGTTTACCAAATTACCTAACAAAACAATGGTAACATCGTTTTTAAGATCGCGTAAATAAATGTGGCGAAAACCGTGCCACCAGCCGGTGTGGTAGACTACCTTTTCGTTAGGTGCTTCAAATATCCTCCAGCCGTAGCCGTAATTGAAGTGCCCGCGTATCATGGGGTTATGTGCTGTATAGGCTGAATCCTGGGTAGCGGGTTTCATGAGCTTGCCCGCGCGCAATGCCTGGTCAAATACATAAAGGTCACCTACGGTGCTGTAAATACCCTTATCGCCAACAGGGCCGTCCAAAAAGTTTTGAGCTACAGAGTACTTCCAGCTATTGCGGTCGTGCCCAACAACGTCCACAGGTATTTTATCATATACTGCTTTAGAGTAAACCGCTGTATGGGTCATGCCTGCAGGTTTAAAAATGTTCTGCATCATGTAATCGGCGTAACTTTGGCCGGTAACCTTTTCTATAATAGATCCCAGCACCATAAAGTTGGAGTTGTTGTACAGGAACCTAACGTTTGGTTTGTTAAAACGTGCCGGTTTGTACTGCGCTATCATAGCCATTGCTTCCTTGTTGGAAACGCCCTTGCGCTGGTCGCGATGCTCGCTCCGGAAAACGCCGTCAATAAAGTAAACGTAATTCATCATGCCCGAGCGGTGCGTAAGCAGCAAGCGAATAGTTACACCTTCATATGGGAAGTCCGGAAAGAAATCTCTTACATCCTGATCAAGCTTTATTTTGCCGCGTTCCCATAGCTGCATAATGGCGGTACCCGTCATGGTTTTAGTAACGGATGCCAGCTCGAATTTCGAGTCTAGTTTAAGGCTATCACGGGTAAGGTGGTTAGCCCAGCCATAAGAACCTTCATATAATATCTTTCCTTTTTTAGCGACCAGAACATTGCCATTAAAGCCACTTACCTTATGCAGGTGTTCCATAAAGGCAGCTATCTTTTTGTCGCCGTCTTTAGGGTCGTATTTTAAAAACTTAGCCGGATCAAATGGTTTTTCGGGATTGATGCCGTTCTTTTTATCAGCCGAGCCTGATGAGCAGGAAGTGATTAAGAATAAGGGAATTAAGAACGACAGTGTGCTTTTAAGAACAACATTCATATGCAAAACAGATCCAAGGGTAAATGCCGGGCGAAAATTAGAAATTATATAGGAGGTAAAAGAGAATTTTTTGAGTAATGTTTCAACATTATTAAAAGCGAGTTAAATTAGCGCATGAAAATCTACCGTTTATTGTTATTGGCTGTTGTGTTTATTGCAACAAGCTCTACTGGATTCTCCCAGGGTAAAACTGATAGTGTTTCAATATTTATAAAGCAGGGTATTGAATTAGGAAATCAGAAGGAATACTCTGGTGCAGTAGCAAAATACAAGGCAGCACTATCGCTGCAGCCGGAGAATGCACAAGCAAATTACCAAATGGCCTTCGTCCTCTTTTCATCGGGCAGGAGTGCGGATGCGGTAACTTATATTCATAATGCTATCAAGGGCAGTACCGACAGCAAGTTTGCTGCTGCCGCATATAGCTTACAGGGTAGCATCTATGGTAATTTAAACCGTTCTGAGGAATCTATTGCCGCCTACAAAAACGCCATAGCTGCGGACAGCTCCAACCAGCGGATCTACTATAACCTGGGCATTGCTTACTTTAAAGCAAAGGAGTATGCCGCGGCCGAACAGCAGTTTGCAGATGCGCTGAAGCGCGACATAAAAGATGCAGGCAGCGCAAGAATGTACGCCCTTGCTACTTTTCATCAGAATAAACGAACTGAAGCTATACTGGGTTTTTGCTACTTTTTATCGCTTGAACCTACGGGAGTACGCAGTACGGAAGCTTTCGGTAACCTGCAGAACATTTTACAAGGTGGCGCACTTAAACCGGAGCGGGGTTACAAAGCAGTTGCTACACCCTACATCACCTATCAAAATGGACTGATTGTAAAAGCTCTAAGCGTTTTCAAAACAAGGAAGTACGCCTCGCAGGCAGACCTGTTGGCTGCGCAGTTGGATGCCGTTATAACAAAGCTTGCTGCAGCACCGCGGGATAAGCACTACTTTTGGCACAGCCTGGCAGATCATTTCGGCAAGGTTAATGCTGCCGTGCACATGCCGGCGTTTGCGCGGTACATCAGCCAGGAGGCCCTAACGGAGAGTGCGAGATGGATAGCTACTAACGCCCCAAAGGTGGCTTCTTTAAACACGTGGTTAGCAGGGAATCACCCATCTATTTAATGGTGTTAACGCCTGAGACAAACGCTGGTATTTGGTGGAGAGAGCCAGAGGCGTGGGCAGTGGCTTTGCGTTCACTTTACCGGTGTAGTGTTCAAAAGTGTTCAGCTTTTTTTGTGCCGAAGCTGTTTTTTTGGCAATTTGAACACTTGTACGCTTATCCTCAAAAAAGTGCTATATCAGCATCAAAATGGCTGATTTTGCCTGGAAATCTTTACCTGAACCTTCAAAAACCACACCGATTTGAGCCGCTATTTTAAAATAAATTTGCATTTAATAAATCGGCCGTTTTAGAGATTTAGCTCCTGAACGCGCCAAAAAAGAAGCGGCTGTCCCCAAGAGAACAGCCGCTTCTTTTATATCTGTGGAGAGTTATTTTGATGCCGGATTTAGGGTTGCTTTTACAGTGCCGCACTCCAGCATTTCGTCGCCGTAATAAGGGTTGCGTATCTCTTCCGTTTCGCTTAGCCATGAAGCCTTTTTCATAGGGCAATACTGCTGGTAAAGCGGGCTGCTGTTGGTCTTGAGGGCGGACAACAACGCGTACATGTTTTTAGATAAGCTTGAGAAATGTTCACGCTGACGTGCAAGCACACTACTCTCGCTAATATGGCGACTGTCTAATTTCAACTTGTCAGCATACTTGCTGTATAGTAATTGCTGCGCAGGCTTTAAATCCGCCGGTTTAACTGAAAGGGTATTCAGCAACTCCTTAGAGCGGGTTTTAGCAAGCGCTGCATTGCTGCCTACAAGAGCGTTCTTCAATGCTATGTAAGATGTAATTACTTTGTCTGTACCGCTCACTTGCTGAGCGCTGGCAGCAAGGCTGCTAAAAACTATTACAAAACCGAGGAATAATGCTTTCATATCTGTTTGTCTTTATATTGCCTGATGATCTCTTTACACCCCGCCTCAATCAATTTATAAACTGGGGCAAACTGGGTGTCATCATAATACGGATCGGGTACTATATTATTGCCTAACAGCAGTTTTACTTTCTCACGATCTTCGGGACTGCGGGCTTTTGCCAGTATATCGGCCAGGTTACTGCGGTCCATCACCAGTATCAGGTCAAAGTCGTCAAAATCGCGCACGTTGAATAAGCGGCATACTTGTTTGCTAATGTCCACACCCTGCGCCAGGGCAGCTGCTATAGAGCGCCTGTCGGGCGGGCGGCCAACATGCCAGTCACCCGTGCCTGCCGAGTCAACTTCCCAGTCGAGTCCTGCTTTTTGTGCCTCATGGCGCATTATGCCTTCCGCAAGTGGCGAACGGCAGATATTGCCAAGGCAAACCATTAGTATTTTCATTGTTTCAGTATGAATGGTTGATTATGTTGATTAAGTGAGTAGTTAAACAACTATTCACCTAATCAACTACTCTCTTAATCAACCAAAAAGTTGGTTTAATACGCCAGCAAGCCTTACGCCGCCTTTTAAAAGCTGTTGGTTAAGCACGCCTATAAACTTAAAGTTGTAATTGTAACCGCTTACTTTGTCTTTGCCTTCTACATCAGCATAAATCTTTTCTGCCAGCTGGCTCGATTCAAATAGCCATTGACTTACCGGTGCTGCCTGCAATTCGGCGCGTTGCTTGGCCGTAGTGTGGTTTATCCAGGCTACGTACTCAGTAAAGCTCAACTGCTGCATATCTATCAGTTGGGAATCCCATATCGAGTGCAAATTGGTTGGCTGCGGGTTGTTGTTCCAGGTAAGTTTTACATCATTACCACCCTTGTCTGCAGTGTGTGCAGTGTGCATTGGCTGGTGAACGTCTTCAACAATATGTATCAGCATACGCAGGTACAGCACCTTGCTGGTTTTTGACAGGTTCTTTTTCTTTAGTTCGCCTATTAAAAAGTTCATCTTGGTATAAGCATCGGTAGTGGTATCGGCTTTCAGGTATGCCTGCATTTCGGGGTAGGTCATACGTTTATCAAAATCGACATAGTGCCATACCGAAAGGTAATTATAGGCCGGGTCAGACTTAATAAAATCGGCCCAATTGCTTGTCATGGCAATGCTTTCGTCACCCAGGATGGCTTTGATAGCGGCACGTGCCTTTGGCGTTAAGTAGCTGTCGGCTATTTGCCCGCATATACGGTGGCCGTTTGTTCCCCATGCCATGGTTTGTACAGGCAGGTACATGATGGCAATTGCAAGTAAAAAGATCCTGATCGATTTCATTTTAAAGTGGTTTTGGAATACAAGTATTTCGTTTAATGAGTCTGGCATTGAAAGGAAGTACGCTGGCCAGCGGTGCAAACCGCACAATTGAGTCTGTTTGTTTTTTTACTTTGAAGGCTTCCTGGTAGTTGCCGTACCGGAAACAACCGCCTTCTACCTTGTAGCTAAAGTTGGGGTTGCAAAACAAGCCCTTTAGTATCAGTGTATCGTGTTTTTGCTGGTAAATGCCTTTGGCAAACTCGGCCCAATGGCCGTTTTTTATGCAAGTGTCTGCACCTGCAACAGCCTTTGAGAATGAATTCATGCTTACAAAAAACGAATCACAGCTAAACTTCAGCCTGTAGGCCGTTGCGGTAACCAGCTGTTTTTGGAGGGCTGATGTATCCTGCAGCCATTCGCCCTGTAGGTACTGCTGCCCCTGCTCCTGGTAATCGGGGTTGAATTTGCAGCCCGGGAAGCTTAAAGCGGAAAGCAGAAGGCAAAAAGCCAGAGTTAAAAGAAAAGGCGAGCGGAAAAAGACGAAACGCTTTTGCATGGTATATCAAAAAGCCCCTTCTTTAATAAACCAGAAGGGGCTATGTGCATTATTGCTCCCCCTTTAGGGGGCTGGGGGGTAAACTGCCTATCATATCTTCAGGACGCACCCACTGGTCAAACTGCTCGCTGGTGAGTAAGCCCAGGCCTATTGCAGCTTCGCGAAGTGATGTGCCTTCTTTAAGCGCTGTTTTGGCGATTTTAGCAGCGTTCTCGTAACCTATGTGCGGGTTAAGCGCAGTTACCAGCATCAAAGAATTTTCCAGGTGTTTTTTAATGCCTTCGTAGTTCGGCTCAATGCCTACCGCGCAATGATCGTTAAAAGATACGCAGGCATCACCTATCAGCCTTGCCGACTGTAAAAAGTTAGCGGCCATAACCGGCTTAAATACGTTCAGTTCATAGTGGCCGTTAGAGCCTCCTATAGATATAGCCACATCGTTACCCATTACCTGCGCGGCAACCATAGTAACCGCTTCGTTTTGGGTTGGATTTACTTTGCCAGGCATAATAGATGAGCCCGGTTCATTATCCGGTATGTGTATCTCGCCGATGCCTGAACGCGGACCAGAGGCCAGCATCCTGATATCGTTAGCAATCTTCATTAAAGAAACCGCTATCTGCTTCAGCGCGCCATGGCTTTCTACAATAGCGTCGTGGGCAGCCAGTGCCTCAAACTTATTTTCGGCGGTGATAAATGGCAGGCCTGTAAACTCGGCAATGTACTGCGCTACTTTAACATCATAACCTTTAGGGGTATTAATGCCTGTGCCCACAGCGGTGCCGCCAAGGGCAAGTTCGCTCAGGTGGTCCAGCGTGTTGCGCAGGGCCTTCAAACCGTGATTTAATTGTGATACGTAACCGGAGAACTCCTGGCCCAAAGTAAGCGGGGTGGCGTCCATCAGGTGGGTACGGCCAATCTTTACTACGCTCTTGAACGCTTCGCTTTTAGCCTGCAGGGTGTCGCGCAGTTTTTCAATACCGGGGATGGTTACATCCATCAGTATCTTGTATGCTGCAATGTGCATTGCAGTAGGGTAGGTATCGTTTGAGGACTGTGATTTGTTCACATCATCATTCGGGTGGATAAAGGTTTTGCCCTCGCCCAGGGTGTTACCCTGTAGTACGTGAGAGCGGTTAGCAACCACTTCGTTCACGTTCATGTTTGATTGTGTGCCCGAGCCTGTTTGCCAGATCACCAGCGGGAACTCACTATCTAAAGCGCCTGTCAATATCTCGTCGCAAACCTGTGCTATCAGGTCGCGTTTCTCGGCAGTTAGTACGCCAAGGTCAGTATTGGTGTAGGCGGCTGCCTTTTTAAGGTAGGCAAAGGCATCTATAATTTCCTTTGGCATTGATGCCTCCGGGCCTATTTTAAAGTTGTTGCGGCTGCGCTCGGTTTGTGCGCCCCAGTATTTGTCGGCCGGTACCTGTACCGCGCCCATGGTGTCATATTCGGTTCTGAAACTCATAACGATAGTATGTTTTTGCAGCGGCAAAGTTATGGTTTTATGCGAAGTATGCTAAAGCCGAAAGGGTAATCTTTTTGGTACATTTTGGATGGCTGATTAGCAACGTGAATAACATATGCTTTATACAAGCACTGCCCCTTTTGTCACCACCAAATGTTTTTACTACACTTTGATGTTAAGCTTATTCAAGAGATCCCTTGCGACCTCATCTACTGTATCGTCAGCTTCCATAGCGGTTGGAGTTACGGCAATTATTTTTAGTGTATTAATGATATCATCAGGAAGTTTGCCTGGATAATAGTCTAACAAATTTAGAATGATCCAGTACTTCCACATGGTATCATCAGAATCTAAAACAGCTAATAGGTCTTGAGTTATTTCATTTAGGTGTGGCCTCAGATAAACGGCTATCGGTGGTGCAACAGGCCAATGCATATCTTGAAGCCATTCCAATAGTTTTGGGACATCATTCCTGATTGTGTCGAATGGTAAGCTATGAAGATACTGGGTTGCCCGCATATCTCTTGGATTATTAGGTATATAGTTCATTAACGTTCATTCTTTACTAATATAACCTATTAAATCAATTGAGCAAACCGCTTGGCTAATATTGCTCATTAGCGCCTAATAAACTGACTTCGGCCGGCTTGCAACGGATGTTCCAAAGCTTGTTGGCTTACCTGCCATGGTAATTACCAGTTCGCCGCCAGCAGCCAGCTCCCGGTGAGGAAGGTAGTTAAAGGTGTAGGGCTTGCCGTTGAGTGTAATACTTGCAATATATTTGTTTGCAGCGCTGTTGTTCTTAACCAATACATGGAACTTTTTACCTGCGGGTAAATTTATAGTTGCCTCATTAACGGTTGGGCTGCCAAACACGTACATGCCGTTAGCCGGGTTTACCGGATAAAAGCCTAAAGCTGATAATACATACCACGCCGACATCTGCCCTACATCCTCGTTGCCAATAACGCCATCAGTTTTGGTGGTGTAAAAGTTATTTAGGATAAAGCGCACTTTGTCTGCCGATTTCCACGGCTGGCCCACATAGGCATACAGGTAAGTAATATGGTGGCTTGGCTCGTTACCGTGCGCATATTGGCCAATCAGCCCCGAAATGTCTGGCGAGTGCTCTTTGCCCAGGTCGCCCTGCGCAATGAACAGCGAGTCGAGTTTTGTTATAAACTGCTTTTCGCCGCCCTGTAAGGCTATCAGCCCTTCTACGTCATGCGGCACCAGCCAGGTGTACTGCCAGGCATTACCTTCGGTAAAATCATCCTGCTCATGGCGCGATTCAAACGGGTTAAAAGGCGTGCGCCACTGCGTTGCAGACACCCTGCCCCGCATAAAGCCGGTTTGCTTATCAAAGTAGTTCTGGTAATTTTTGGCACGTTTGCTAAAGTATTCGTAATCGGCCTGCTTGCCCATTTTGCGCGCCATTTGCGCAATGCACCAGTCGTTTATAGAATATTCAAGCCCCATAGCAACGTTTTCGCGTGTGCTGTCTGCCGGTATAAAGCCCAGCTCTTTCACAAATTTAAGACCGCGCATATTTTGCATTTGAGTGGTTTTCACCGCCTCGTAAGCAAGGTTAGCATCAAAGCCTTTAAATCCTTTTAAATAAGCATCGGCAACTACAGCAACGGCGCTGTTGCCCACCATCGTGTTGGTTTCGTTAGCCATTAAATGCCATACGGGCAGCCTGCCCTGCTGCTGGTAAATAGCCAGCATGGTGTTGATCATATCGCTTACACGCTCCGGCTCCATAATGGTATACAGCGGATTGGCCGAGCGGTAGGTGTCCCACAAAGAAAAGGTAGTTAGATTTTTAAAGTTTGCCGCCTTGTGCACCTGTTTGTCGGTACCCCAATAGTCGCCATTTACATCATTAAAGGTAGACGGCGCTATCATGGTGTGGTACATGGCCGTATAGAACTTTTTCAGCTGCGAAAGCGAATCTGCCTTAATGGTAATCTTGTGCAGCTCTTTGTTCCAGGTAGCAGTAGCTGCTGCAGAAACTTTGTTAAAATCCCATCCGGGTATTTCACTGTTGATGTTGAGCAGCGCATTTGCCGTGCTCACGGGAGAGATACCCACTTTAGCGTAAACTACTTCGCCCTTTGTGGTAACAAAGCTTAGCGCACCTTTTACCTTCTTACCTGTAAGCATGGTGCCTTTGACGAGGGCTGTACTGTCGTAAACCGCAAAGTTGTTGATGGCTTTGGAGAAAACGGCTGTGAAGTAAATGCGCTGATCGCGTGCCCAGCCGCGTGAGTAACGATAACCCTCAATGGTGTGGTCATTCACTTGTTTTATATAGGTTTCCGTAGCGCGGTCGGCAATGCCTTCTGCAAGATCTATAATGATGTGCGCATCAGCAGCCTGCGGGAAAGTATACTTGTGCATTCCTACGCGGCTTGTTGCGGTAAGTTCTGCCTTGATGCCATAGCGCTTAAGCTTTACACTATAGTAGCCGGGACGGATCACCTCATCCTGGTGACTGAACAAAGAGAAATAGCCATTCTGCGGATCTTTTAACGTTCCCTTGCTCACGATCACCTGGCCGGTCGTTGGCATAAAAGAAACATCGCCCAGGTCGCCGATACCGGTGCCGCTCAGGTGCGTGTGCTGAAAGCCAACTATGGTAGAATCGGACACATGATAACCCGAACACCAATCCCAGCCCTGCGACAATTGTGTTGGCCCAAGCTGTACTGCGCCAAAAGGCAGGTTTGCCCCAACAAATACGTGACCGTGAAAGCCGGTGCCTATTGTTTGGTCTACATAGCGCGTAAGGTCAGTGTTAGCCGTAGCTTTTTTTACCTGTGCCGATACCTGGTTACTTAAAAACGCGAGTGCTATAAATGCTATAAGCTTGTTCTTCATTGGAGTGCTAAAATGTTCTACCGTACGCCTAATTCTGCTATGCTGATGCCTTCACCGCTGATTAGTTTGGAAGCTGTAAATTTAATATATCTGGCTTTTACGGCAGCGCGCAAAGGTACAACCTGTTCTACAGGGTTCGATTTGATGTTTGAAAATTCGCCGGTAGCCACGTCCTGCCAGGTATTGCTATCAGTACTTACGGCAAAGGTGTAGCCGGTAACCATTCCGGAAGTATTTTTGTCCTGCCTTGGTAGGTAGGTAAATGAACTGATATTACGCTCTTCTCCCATATCTACAACAAACGTGTTTGATGGAGCGGTAACGTAACTACTTTCGTTTTCGTCGATAGCGGCGGCTGCATTATCTGCTTTGGTTATTGCCTGCCATTTTTCTTTTGCAAAGCCGAACCGGGCTACGGTGCTTTCGCTCTTGCCTGTCCCTTCAAATGCGGCGGCCCTTACCTCGCCGCCGGCAGTCAACATAAAAGGTTTATTAAAAACATTGGATGAAATAGTTGGCGCAGAACCATCTGTTGTATAATGGATGCTGCTCACCGGTGCCTCGGTGTAGATGTTTACTTCGCCCTGCTTGTTACGCCTAATCACAGGTGCGACTAAATGTACAGGCTCTTTAAACAGGCCGAAGTCGCTTATTGCAACTGCCACAGGCGATTTGGTGATCCTCAGCCTTAATTTACTTGTAGTAATGTTGTAGGGTAAGCGCACCAACCGGTTAGCACCAATGCTGGGCACCGCTGCAATTTCTTTCCAGGCGCCGTTAATCCATGCGTCGAAGGCTGCGCCCTCTATCCGCTGGCCGAGTTTTATGTTTTCGCGTATGCGGATTACATTGAATGTTTTTGCGGTACGGAGGTCAATCTCCAATGTCGGCGTGGTAACTTTGTCATCCGTAGCCCAGTAGCTGTAGCGGCTGTTGTCAGTCAAAAACGTTGTGCCAAATTTAGCAGCACTGTTGCCGCGTACATTACTTGGCTTAAACGCTGCGCCTTTTGCCAGGTTAACGGCAAATGTCGCTTTTATAATGCCGCCGAAATCTTTAAGTATCTTAACGTCTTCGTTAGCTATTACACCATCTTTATTTGGCGACAGGCCAAGATCCAGGCAGGCGCCGCGGCCAACGCTCTTGTAATACAGGTCTGCCAGCGTATAAGCCGAGCGTGATTGCCCATCCTGCGATTCGTGATAGAACCAACCGCGGCGTAAGGGTACATCACATTCGGCAGGCATCCAGTACTTACCGTTTCGTGTGCCTTCAGTTCCCTCGTAATCTTTAACAAAACCGTTTGCAGGTACCTTGCCTTCTTCCGGTGCGTGCGGCGTGTAGGTTGCCCAATAAGTTTCACCAGCGTGACCTTCTTCATTACCCACCCAGCGTACATCAGGACCAACATCGCCGAATATAGACGCGCCCGGCTGCATTTTACGGGTAATGCCCCAGGTGGTGTCCCAGCCATAGTAGGTAGAGCGGTCTATCTTGCGCACCTCACGTGTGCCGCCGTAGTAACCGTCGCCGCCGTTGGCGCCGTCATGCCACGACATAAACAACGGGCCATAGTTTTTGTACAGTTCACGCAGTTGCTCGCGGTAAACTTTAGTTACATATTCGGGCTTGCCGTATAACGGGTTGTTCCTGTCCCACGGAGAGCAGTAAACGGCCATTTTCATGCCTAACTTGTTGCAGGCTTCTTGGTATTCCTTCAAGATGTCGCCTTTGCCGTTCTTGTAAGGGCTTTTGCTAATGTTGTGATCTGTAGTTTTTGTTGGCCACAGGCAAAAGCCGTCATGGTGTTTTGCTACTACAACAATACCCTTAAAACCGCCTGCTTTAGCAGCGCTCACTATCTGCATAGCGCTAAAGTTCTTGGGGTTGAATATGGCAGGATCTTCGTCGCCAAAGCCCCACTCTTTATCTGTATAAGTGGCCATGCTGAAATGCACTATGCAGTACATATCCGTTTCCTGCCATTTTAGCTGGCGTTGTGTTGGTAATACGCCATAAGGCTTTGGCGCCTGCTGCGCCGTTACGTTTAAACCAGCCGTCAGCAGAGCGGCAAATAAAAGACTTTTCTTCATTTGGTTAGTGTTGAAACCATGTTGACGGAACCGGCGCCGGCGCGCTGCCATTTACGCTATATTTTAATCCTAATGCAAAGCCACCTCCACCTTCAATAAAGTCGAGCGAGAAGGGCTGCAGACCTTTACTCAAGGCTACCTGGCCGTTCTTTTCAATTGCAGAGTGGTTGCCGTCGTTATCTACCACCATACGGTCGGCTATTTTTAGCACGCCGCCATCGTCGCAATTAAGATAAAAGGTATAAACGCCGGTTGAGGGTACATTGATGTAGCCCCGGTAGGTTATGGCAAATGACGGCGCGGTAACGGATGACGGTACTGCGATGGTGTTTGTAGTAAAGGTACTATCCGGCTTAGCCTTGCTGATAAGGCTGGTCTGTTTAAAGAAGGCCTTGTAATAAGTAGCTGTTAAACCGGGAACCGTTGCTGCGGCATTTTGTGCTGCGGCGTAAGGTTGCTTTTTGTAATTGAGGGTGTAAATATCGCCGCGTGAGCCTGATGGTGTAAAGGCTGCCACCTTTATGGTTTGCGGAGCTGTGATGATCAACTGATTGTTAAGGATGCGTGATGATGCCAAAGGCAGACTGCCATCTGTAGTATACCGTAGCTGCATTTCCTCCATTGGCTTTTTGATGCTCAATGTGTCTTTATCGGTAAATACATTTTCAGTAACCATGTTCGGCAGATCAGGCAAGCGGTAATGTACGTTAAGCTTATCTAATCGTTTGTAATGGATGGCAAGGCGCTTCAGATAGGAGTCATATCTGTCCGTATTGCTCGTCCATAGCCTTTCTGCAAGCGCGGTCATTCTTGGCATGTACATGTAATCGGCCCTTTGCTCGGTTGGGATGCGCTCACTCCAAAGGTTGGCCTGTGCGCCAATTATCGCTTTTGCTTCCTGCGCGTTCAACTTGGCAGGGATAGGGTTAAAATAATATACTTTTGAAACGGAATACTGGTCGGGCTGATTATCAAAATACAATGGCTCGCCAGGTGTCATAATCACCGTATTGCCGTTCTTAGCTGCCTTTACAGGTGCATCGGGCACCCAGCCCCGCCAGTACATGATAATAGCTGTCGGACTGATGCCGCCTTCAATTATCTCATCCCAGCCGATCAATTTGCGGCCTTTGGAATTGAAGTATTTCTCCATCCTGTTGATAAAATAGCTGTGCAGCCCGGGCAGATCTTTAATGCCCTCTTTTGCCATAAAGGCTTTTACCGCGTCGGATTTAGCCCAGTCGGTACGATCAACCTCATCGCCTCCAATGTGGATGTATTTGGATGGGAAAATAGCCATAATCTCATCGTATACATTCTGCGCAAACTCGTAAGTGCTCTCGTTTGCCGGGCAGATGGGTTTGGAGAACAGCTCGCCAAACTTGTTTTCGCCATTGCAGGTAAGGAAAGGGTAGGAGTTGATAGCCGCCATCATGTGACCGGGCATGTCTATTTCCGGAATAATATCGATGTGTTTTGCCGCTGCGTAGGCTACAAGGTCTTTTAGCTGTTGTTGCGTATAGAAGCCACCGTAAAGTGTTTTCCCGTTCTTATGGATGATGTGTTTCGGGTCGATCGCAAAATCAGGATTGTCTTTTGCCAGTTTCATGCAAGCCGAGTCCTGATTGTTGAAAGTTCTCCAGGCTCCTTCAGAGGTAAGCTTGGGGTATTTTTTGATCTCTACGCGCCAGCCCTGATCATCTGTAAGGTGTAAATGAAACTTGTTCATTTTATAGAGTGCCATTACGTCAATGAACTTGCGCAGGTAGTTTATGGAGAAAAAATGGCGGGAAACATCCAGGTGCATGCCACGCCAGGCGTAAGCAGGTTGGTCTGTAATGGTTAAAGATTGTAAACTAAGCTGTTTTACTTTTTCCCGATTGCCCTCTATGTTGACCGGCAAAAGTTGTCTTATTGTCTCCACAGCACGGAAAGCCCCTGTTGGCGTGCGGGCAGCTATTACAACATTTTGTTGGTCAATGGTTAGTTTATAACCTTCGTCTTCAGTAATCGCGGCATCGTACTTAAATGAA
Source organism: Mucilaginibacter terrenus (assembly GCF_003432065.1). Classification (NCBI taxonomy): domain Bacteria; kingdom Pseudomonadati; phylum Bacteroidota; class Sphingobacteriia; order Sphingobacteriales; family Sphingobacteriaceae; genus Mucilaginibacter; species Mucilaginibacter terrenus. The sequence goes on from NZ_QWDE01000002.1 coordinate 487,206, forward strand.
ATTATATTACCAGCGGTTGAGGAGGCCTTCTGCAAAGCAATTCCAAGTCCCTGTTTCATCAGTTTGTTGAACTGCACCACCTCATTGCTGAATTTGCTGTCCGCTGATATACGTGTCGCCGCTGTAATGACAAATGTGCCGCTGCCGGCAGCAAGCGAAGTTGGATAGGGAATGATAGGGTACCGTGCATCCTGTGCTTTCAACGGTCCGTTAATTAAGCAGACGCTAATTATTACAATAGCAGCCTTGTAAAAAGGTATTTTCATCAGTTGGCTATATTGATAAGATGTGGGTTATTACCCGCGGTGTTCCACCCGTCTACGGTTACAGCAAGTTTATTCTTGCCTTTATTTGGGTAATCTATAATTATTTTCTTCTCTTCGCCGGGTAACACGGATATATAATTGTTGTTATAAAACGCAGGCAGTACCCTTTCTTTGGTCCCGGCATCTACCAGCGAAATGCGGTTAAAGAACGATATAACTGCGTTCTGTTTATTATGAAGTGTAACTTCTACCTGGCATGGCTTTACATAGCGTGCCGTTGCGGTCAGTTCGTCTTCCTTCATCTTTTGCAGGCCACTGTAATCGCCGTTTTTGTCAGCCATCCAGTACAAGTTCTCTGATAGTACTTTTTTATCAGTGTCTAACAACTGTAACGACAGGAAAGCGCCTTCTTTTGCAGCCATTTGGTCCATTGCGTTTTTAACGGATAGCACCCGCTTGGTTGATGCGGGTACAATGTCGCAAAAAACCTGCGTTATCAGCTTTTCTTTTCCGGCCATGTCATAAGCCTTTACCACCAGCATCATGTTGCGCATTGGTTTATAACCGTTGTTAGCCAGCGAGATCATGCCATTTACAGGATTGTACATTACATGCAATGGTTCGCTGCCATTGTGAAGGCCGTACAGGCAAGCATTCGGGTCAAGATAATAATCGTACATCTGCCCGCGCATGGCCGTCCACGGGTTTTGTGTTTTCCAGATAATAAAGCCTGTATACCAGTCCCACATATGCGAAGTAAATCCTTCAGCCAAGCCGCGGTATTGGTCGTAGTTTACCAGCTGGGCTTTTTTGGCGAAATCAGCAGCGCTTTTAACTTTTCCGTACTTGTTAATGCTGGTATCATAACCAATGTATTTGTGATAATCCCAAACGCTGTCCGTCTTGCTTTTGCGTGATGACTCGTCATACTCCGGTGCTATCATGTTTTTTGCCGGGATGAAGCGCTTAAGCGATTCATCGTCGTTTATGCCCACTGAACCCACCTCCGAGTTGAAAGGATAAGTTTTAAACTCCCAGAAAACAGATAACGGCTGTATGCCATAAGGGCCATCGCCATTGCCGCCTAAGGTGTTGCGCGACATTTCTTCCGAGTTGGAGTAATCTACAAACCAGCGGGTGTTATCCAGCCTTGGCAAAATGTCTTCTTTAAGCGCTACCAGGATGTCCTCAGGCGGTGTGATCTCGTTGCCGCCGCACCAGATAGCCAAGGAGGCATGATTGCGTACCATCTTGATCTGGTCTTCTGCAGAACGCAGGAACAAGCCATGATCATCGGGGTATTTGCGTCGGGTCCATTGGTCATCCTTTTTCATAGGATCTATCCAGCGGCCATTGCAGTCTCCCGATCCCCATAGGTCCTGGAAAACCAGTATGCCATAGCGGTCGCAAGCGTCATAAAACTCAGGGCGTTCTATCATAGCGCCACCCCAAACGCGTATGAGGTTCAGGTTCATATCACGATGAAAACGTACCTCGGCATCATAACGGAGATCTGACAGGCGCAGCATGGCATCAGATATTACCCAGTTGCCGCCTTTGATAAACACGCGCTGGCCGTTGACAGCAACTTCGCGGCTGCCGGTATGGTCATTCCAACTGGTTTGTATCTCTCGTACGCCAACTTTAATTGTTTGCTGGTCTGACGGCGCTTTACCTGCCGGAGTAAACCTTACTTTAACATTGTATAAGTTTTGCGGGCCATAGCCGTTGGGCCACCAAAGTTTGGGATTTTGCAAGGTGTAGTCCGGCAGTTTGATTGTTGCCGTAGAGTTGGGCTTTAGCGCCACACTTCTGCTGACAACCGTTCCATCGATCTCATAGCTTAAAGTACCGCTTACAATGGCGGAAGTGGGGTTGCTTAGCTCTGTTTCCAGCCTGATAGTGGCCGGTTTTTGTGGGCCTTCCGGTTGCCTGATGCCCGGAACATTGGTGATTACATGTGTGTCGTTAATGCGTATGGCGCCTGTTTTATGTATGGTTACTTTGTCCCATATGCCGGTGTTGCGGTCGCGAACAGGTTGTATCCAGTCCCAACCGGCGGTGTATTGCAGGCCTACGTTGCGCGCAATTGTACCATCGCCCCCCTGGCCGCCATTGGCATTGCCTACAACATCTGGTGGGTGTACCAGTACCGCCAGTTTATTGTTACCGCTTTTACTTAGATATGGCGTGATGTTGAAGGAAAACCGCAGAAACATGCCTTTCTGCACGCCTTTATTAAGCTTATGCCCGTTCAGGAAAATGTCGCAGCTGTAATTAACCCCGCGGAAGTCGAGGTATACCTGGTTGCCTGCAGCAGCAGTTTCCTTAAACTCTTTTACAAACCAATAGGTGTAATAGTCGGCTCCTGTTTTGTAGATGTCAGGAATGTACTCATTGTTCATCCCATAAAATGGGTCAGGGACTTTCTTATTGTTCAGGAGAGTTGTAAGCACTGTTCCTGGAACTGTCGCAGGCATCCAATTGGCTGTGTTTATTGCCGCGGTTGATAACCTGGTTCCGTCAGCACTTACCTCTTTTACCGGCGCGCATTTCCAGCCGGAGTTTAGTTCGTAACCGGATTGGGCTTGGGCACTGTTTGACAAGAAAATTATGGTGATTAAAGAGCTGATTAAAGCACTAAAGTACGTCCCGCGGGTGTTGTTATACATTATGACTAAAAGAGTTTGGAATATTAATAAGACATTTTAAAAACGGCAGCCTGTGTAAGGTTGTTTTTGGCTTGTAAGTTAGCCGGTATCGAAATGTTAACAACCCCGTTAGTTAGCTTCCACTTTAATTTTTGCTTGCTGCCAAGCAGTGTGACAGCTTTTATTTTGCTGATATCTTTTAAGTGCAGCGTAATAGTGGAGGGTAGCTCAACGACATCCCTTGTTGAGCTATAGAATGCATAAAGGGTGTTGTTGTTTAAAGCTTTAGTATAGTATACATTACCTTCGGAATATGGCGCTACAGAAGTAGAGTTGTAAATGCCTTCTCCGTTTATCTTCATCCAGTCACCAATTTGCTGAAGCCGGCTGTAAGCAACCGGATCCCAGTCGCCATCAGGCCCTGGGCCGATATTCATGAGCAGGTTACCACCCCGGGACACTATCTTGATCAGCAGGTTTATTACTTCATTAGCGGTTTTGTATTTGTCTCCCGGCACATAGCTCCAGGAGTTGCCCATGGTGATGCAGCTTTCCCATGGGTGGTCTAGTGGTTCGTTGGGCACCTGCTGTTCAGGGGTAGTATAGTTCTCATACTGCCCGGCTACTGTACGGTCTACCACTATTAAGCCTGGCTGTTTTTGCCTTGCCATAGCAGCTATCCTGGGCATATCTATATCCTGGTTAAAAGTTATTGCTTTTTGCCAGTCTACGGTTGTATCTATCGTGCTTTTGGGGCGTACCCACCCACCATCCAGCCAAAGTATATCTACCTTGCCATAGTCTGTCATTAACTCACCAATTTGGTTGTAGGTAAAGTCTTTAAACTTCTGCCATTTCTCGGGGTGCTTTGCGGGGGCATAATTCACATTGCGGTCTTTCGGCGGGAAGTAAGGCCACCAGTAATCTTCCGAGTGCCAGTCGGGCTTGGAAAAATATGCGCCTATCATAAAGTTATCTTTGGAAAAAGCCTTGAAGATCTCTTTGGTGACGTTGCTTTTAGGGTTTGACGAGAAGGCAGTTTTGGCACTTGTTACCTTATAGTCGGTTTGTTTAGTATCAAACATCGAAAAACCGTCATGGTGTTTGGTGGTAAACACCACATATTTCATTCCTGCATATTTAGCAGCTTTCACCCACTTTTCCGGATCAAATTTCACGGGGTTAAAAGTGGTTTGTAAATTTTCGTAGGCTTTTTTGTAGGTGTTATAATCGGAGCTGTAAGGGCCTTTGCGTTGTGTCCAGCCTTCATCCTCCGGGCAAATGCTCCAGCTTTCTACTACTCCCCATTGGCTGTAAGTTCCCCAATGCATAAATAACCCAAACTTTAGTCCCTGCCATTTTTTTAGGTTAGCTTTTACCAGGGGATCAGTTGGGGCTACATAGCCTTTAGACATTTGATGTTCCTGGGCCAGAGCGTTTCCGGTACAAAAAACCAGCATCAGCAAAAATAAGAATTGAGTTTTTTTCATGATTAGTAGTGAGGGAGCGAACACTGTTATTGACAATCCAGGCGGCTGTTTTGCCTACAAGCAATTTTAAAATATTTTAAAATGTTTAATCTCTTGTTGCTGTTTTTATAAAAGTTAAATAATTTTATCCTTTTTGTTATGGAATTGTTACATTGCATTTTAATTGTACCAAACACATTTAACTGCTGTATATCTTGAAAATAAACAGACCTGATATTTCAGAATTATGGATGCAAGTTTGTTCGACTGATGACCTTAAGGCTTTCGAATACATCTTTCATACACTGAACACCAAGCTGATAAAATTCTGTATATTTTACGTTAAACAAAAAGAAGCTGCAGAGGACATAGTGTCCGATGTGTTTATCAGGTGTTGGGAGGGAAGGAAAAATCTTGCTGATATCACCAGCCTCGAAACATACCTTTTTGTTGCAGTAAAAAACCAGTCGTTAAATTACATAAAAAAATATTCAAGTATCCACCTGGTTCAGGCGGAGGAGTCTGACGGTGTGGAGTTGGTGAATACCAACGACCCTGAAAAGGAACTGGAGCGCAAAGAACTTCATTTTATCCTGGATAGGGCTATTTCGTCTTTACCGCCACAGGCTTGCCTGGTTTTCCGCCTGATTAAGGAGGATGGTCTCCGGTACAAAGAAGTAGCAGAGATATTGAACATTTCTCCACGTACAGTTCAAACACAGCTTTTCAGGGCAATCAAAAAGCTGAGCTTAATATTGGTGTCACATCAAACATTTGCAAAACGCCTGTCAAAGAAGGGGGTCATAATTGATGCAGGTGCAAATGTTGACCATCAAAACATTTCTTAAATTTTTTTTCAAAGACTGTAGGCAATTTTCATCGTGAAAGTGTCTTAACTATGATCACGCTTGATGATCAGCAAATGGTTAACGAAAGATTCACTGAACTTCTTACTAAAAAGCTTACAGACGAACTTGATGAGAGTGAGCTGAAAGAATTTCATCAATTTTTGGCGGAAAGCCAGGTTAACAAAGAGCAATATAAATTTTTCAAGTCGTACTGGGTTCAGGATCAGGAGCAATATTCAAACTCCGATCTTATGTTTCAGCGTATTAAAAGTAAAATTACATTACCTGAACAGGCTGCCGACGAGATAGTTGAGGAGCCAACTGGCCGCAATGTGTTGGCTATGTGGATACGCGTAGTAGCGGCGGCTTTTATAGTAGCTGTGGGCGGCGGCTTATTATATTACATGATGGATCGTGGCCCGGGAAATGATTATGCCACGCTGCAACTTACCGAAACGCCTACCCGGGTTAAATCTAAACTGGTCTTAAGCGACGGATCTGAAGTAACGCTGAACTCTCAGACAGAACTTAGATACCCTGCCGAATTTAAAGGTAAAACCAGGGAAGTATTTTTGAGCGGGGAAGCATTCTTTGATGTAAAGAAAGACGCCCAGCACCCTTTCATCGTCCATGCAGGTAACATGAGCATAAAGGTTTTAGGTACCGCGTTTAATATAAGATCTTACAAAAACGATGCTGCCAGTGAAACTACGCTTATCAGAGGCGCTATTGAAGTAACACTTACAGACAGGCCTAACGACCGGATAATTTTAAAGCCTAACGAAAAACTTGTTCTTAAAAGCACGCCGCTTACAAAGGTAGCCCACAAAAAGCATAAGGTGTCTGTAAATCCTGATAGTGTAAATACCAGCTACGCCCTTACATCGTTAACCTACTTGCGGGCAAATGACAGCACTGTGGTAGAAACATCATGGGTGAACAACAAGCTTGTTTTTAAAGACAAGGAGTTTAGCGGTATTGCTACCCAGATGGAACGCTGGTATGGAATTAAGATTAAGTTTAAAAATGATGATGCAAAGGATTATCACTTTACAGGGGTCTTTGAGAAAGAAACCGTTTTCCAGGCGCTTAAAGCCCTGCAAATGATAGAGCCATTTACATACAAGCAGAAAAATAATACGATATATATTTATTAACCCTCTAATTGATTTTTAGCCGCCTATGGATTAAAGAAAGCTTTACAAAATAATAAACGGGGATCACCAATGGTAACCCCCGCTAAGATGAAGATCTGTTTAGTTTATTAACGCAACTTTCTCTGGTACAGAATTTTGCTTTTAACCAATCACCTTTAATTAATAAAAGTATGAAATATTTTAAACACCCTAAGGGTGTAAGAGATAAATATTGGCTATTAAAGTCCATATTGATAATGAAATTGACATTTATTTTAATAGTAGCTTTTACACTACAGTCGGTAGCGAATGTTTACTCACAGCAGAAGGTAACGTTAAACGTTCGTTCTGCTGATTTTACGAAGGTTATAAACGCCATTCAAAAGCAAACCAACTACCATTTCGTTTTCAGCGAAAGAAAGATCGCGGGAACCAAAAAGGTTTCGATGAAGGTTGAGAATGAAGATGTTAACGTTGTATTAGACCAATTACTGGACGGAACCGATCTTAAATTTACTCAGCTGGAAAACAACCTTATTGTAATTACTACAAAAGGCGAAGTTGTGAACGCTGCTGTTTTAACCGGTAAAGTAGTTGACGAGAATGGTTTGGGACTGCCAGGCGTTACTGTGAAAATTAAAGGAACATCAAACGGTACAGTAACTGATGCGAGCGGTGTTTTCTCTATTAACGCGCCCGACAATGCCGTTTTGGTATTCTCTTTCCTTGGTTATGAAAGCCAGGAAGTAGCCGTTGCTGGTAAGACTAACATCACTGTTAAACTTGCACTTGCAAGCAAGGGCCTAAATGAGGTTGTTGTTACCGCTTTGGGTATCACAAAAGATCAAAAGAAACTGGGATATTCTGTATCTACAGTAAACGGTGATCAGCTTAACAAAGCGAAAGAAACCAACGTTGCCTTGTCATTACAGGGCCGTGTTGCGGGCTTAAGCGTAGGTGCATCAAACGGTGGCCCGGGCTCATCTGCAAGGGTGTTGTTACGTGGTTTAACCAGCTTTTCTGCAGGCAGCCCATTATATGTTATTAATGGTGTGCCTATGGATAACACTCAGCGTGGCGCAGCCGGCGAGTGGGGCGGTGCCGATTATGGTGACGGTATTTCTAACATCAACCCCGACGACATCGAATCGATGACTGTTCTTAAAGGCCAGTCTGCTTCTGCACTTTACGGTTCACGCGCAGTAAATGGCGTTATTTTGATCACCACCAAATCAGGCAAGAAAAACTCTCCGTTTGGTGTTGAATTCAATACAAACGTTCAGTTTGACAAACCGGTTGATAATACCGATTACCAGCAGGTTTACGGCCAGGGTATACAAGGTGTTAAACCAACCACACTTGATGCGGCACGTAACTCAGGTAGCCTTGCATGGGGTTCTAAAATGGACGGATCTGACGTTATGCAGATTGACGGACAGATGCACAAGTACTCTCCGGTAAATAACTATATTGATTTTTACCGTACAGCACCAAGCTTTACCAACACGGCATCTTTTACCGGTGGTAACGAAACCGGATCTTTCCGCCTGTCAGCATCTGACTTGCGCGCAAACTCAATGGTGCCAAACAGCTACCTGGACAGGAAGACCTTCAACTTTAACGGTGGTCAACAAGTAACTAAAAAGCTGAACATTAATGTAGTTGCCAACTACGTTATTGAAAACTCAAAAAATCGGTCAGGCTTAAGTGACGGTCCGGGTAACCCTAACAACGTACAGTTCTTAGCACCAAACCAGGACCAGGCTACATTGGCTCCGGGTACTACTGCTACCGGTAAAGAATTAACATTTACTGACGACAGCTATGTAACCAACCCTTATTTTGCAGCTTACAATTTCGTTTCAAACGTAAACAGAACCCGTTTGATCTCTGCGTTATCTGCCAAATACGATTTCACAAACTGGCTTTACTTACAAGGACGTGTTGGTTACGATGATACCAATGATAAAAGAGTAAACATTGAACCAACCGGAACAGGTTACCGTAACGACAACGGTACCATGAATACTACCAACACGCACATTAACGAGTTTAATGCTGACGTTTTGGTTAACGCTAAACGCCCGATTGTTAAAGACCTGTTAAACTTAGACCTGTCTGTAGGTGGTAACATTCGTAAAAGCCTTCTCGAAGGAAACTTTATCAATGGCCAAAACGGGTTCATTATACCTTACTTCTACAGCTTAACCAACTTCAGCAGCCGTGATTCAGGTCCGCTGGTTGATCCGGCAAGCAAGAAGCAGGTTAACTCAGCTTATTACTCAGCAGATTTCTCAATTAAAGATTACCTGGTAATCAGCACAACCGGCCGTTACGATTACTATAGCAGTATATCAAAGGCTATTGGCCCGGGCATATTCTCACCATCGGTTTCTGGTAGCTTCATTTTCTCCGAGCTGCACCACATGAACGGTGTCGATCTGGGTAAAGTAAGGTTATCATTCGCGCAAACCAGTAATGATGCACTTGCTTTTGCTAATACTGTTTACTACAGCTTAAATAACTCTATTAACGGTACCCCGGCAGCAAGCTTCAGCAGCCAGTTGCCTAACTTATTCCTGAAACCATTTACGCTGAAAGAAATTGAAGCCGGTTTGGAAATGAAGTTCTGGGGAGACAGGTTTGGTTTCGACGTTACTTATTTTTCACGTAAAACCAATAATGAGATCATCAACGGTAACCTGGATTGGTCTGCTGGTTATACTAACCGCTATATAGGTACAGGTTCTACTCAAAACCGCGGTGTTGAGGTTGAGCTTCACGGTACTCCGGTAAGGAAATCAGGCTTCAGCTGGACTCCATCTTTCAACTTTACTTACGTAAAGAACAAGATCCTGCAAACTGATGGTATAACCAATAACAACATCGGTTTTGGTACTTTCCGCCCTGGTGCAAGTTCAGGTATTGCTGTTACTTCTTTAGTAGTAGGCTTAGCCGGGCCACAGATATTAGCTACCGATTACAAGCGTGATGCTGCCGGTAACATAGTATTTGACGCTTCGGGTCTTCCACAACGTGGCGATCTGAAAGCTCAGGGTTCAACCATCCCTAAAATCTACGGTGGTTTCAACAACACATTCAACTACAAACAATTCAATTTAGGTTTCCTTGTTGATTACAGGTTTGGCAATAAAGTGCTTTCGGCTACTGAAAACTATAGCATTTTCAGAGGCTTGAACAAACTTACGCTTGACGGCCGCGAAGGCGGTGTAGTAGGTGTAGGTGTTACCGAGTCTGGTACACCAAACACTACCAGTGCATCTGCACAAAGCTACTACCAGGCCCTGTCACGCAACGTTGGCGCGGTATCTGTTTTAGACGGCAGCTTTATCAAGTTACGCCAGATAACCTTAGGCTATACCTTCAACTCTACTTTCCTGAGAGGTACGCCGTTTAGCAGCATAGGTGTATCGGCAGTTGGCCGTAACCTTTGGACAATTATGAAACATACAGACAACATTGATCCGGAGTCTGGATTTTCAGCTGATCCAAGATATGCAGGTATAGAAGGCACCAGCTTGCCTTTTGCCAGGACTTATGGTTTAAACGTAAACTTTAAATTCAAAAACTAAACAGATGAAAAAACGATATATTTTTGGCTTCCTGGTAGCGGGTGCTACGTTCATGGCAAGCTGTACTAAAAACTTTGAGGAGATAAACACGCAGCCGGACAAAACAACCGACGCCCTTATCAATCCAAACTACTTTATGTCGCAAGCGCAAATCACATTTTCGCAAACCGGCTATGATCAGTTACTTTTCCAGAGCATGTGGACACAGTCTCTTGCTTCAACCTTCAGCTACTACAGCAACGGCGATAAGTATGTATATGGCGGCGGCGGGACCGGTTATTTCAACCGTACCTGGAACCGCGGATACAGCGCCCTTACTTTAGTTGACGAGATGAAAACGCTTATAAAAGATAAGCCTGAATACGCTAATCTTGACGCATGCGGCACTATTTTACGTGCAATGTTCATCCAGCGTATCACTGACTTGCATGGCGACGTGCCGTATTCACAGGAAGGGCAGGCAAAAAGCGGCGTGTTTGAACCAGTTTTCGACAAACAGCAGGATATTTACACCGCAATACTTACCCAGTTAGAACAGGCAACAGCTGCGCTTGATGTATCTAAACCAGGCCCTACTGCCGATATATTCTACGGTGGTAACGTTGCACAGTGGAAACGTTTAGGTTACTCTTTGATGTTAAAGGCAGCTATGCGTTTAACAAAGGTTGACCCTGCTACAGCTAAAACTTGGGCTGAAAAGGCTTACGCCGGCGGTACCATGAGCAGCATTGCTGATAACGCCAGAACAAATTCAACTACTAACGGTAACACCAGCAGCAACTCTGATGCATTACTGGTTACAGATGACTTTAGGGAAGTTCGTTGGGGTAAAACTTTGATCGACTTCATGAAGTCAACTAATGACCCGCGTATATCTGCTATTGCAGAGATTACCACAGGCAATGGACGTGTTGCCAATGAAGACCGTACTGTAGCTGGCAACAATACTGCTGCTTTGCAAATAGGTATGCCTAATGGTTATGATCTGCTTGGTGGCAGCACCGACATTTCTAAAGCGCCAGGCTACCCTGGGGCAACCCCTGCTGCATCAGCAACGGATGCTCCTGCGCCACTCGGCAAATATTCGCGCCCGCGTTTGCAGGTTTATGCAGACAGGGTAAGTGCTAACTTTATTTACACTTACGGCGAGTCTGAGTTGCTTTTAGCTGAGGCTGCTACCAGGGGCTGGAACACAGGTTCTGCTGCTACGCATTATGCTAATGCGCTAGCTGCTGATATGGCTACACTTGCGCAGTACAACCCATCAGCGGCAGCAACTGTAAATGCTGCAGACATTACTGCTTATGTAACGGCACACCCTTTGGTGTCTGCTAATGCCTTACAGCAAATAAACATGGAGTATTACGTAGCAACATCAACTACTTTCGACTTCAACGAAACATTTGCAAACTGGAGAAGGTCAGGATTTCCTGTGTTGACACCGGTAACATACACTGGCCAGTTCATCAGCGGACAGATTCCGCGCAGGATGCCTTACCCAACCACACTTATACAGACCAATGGTACCAACTATGCCAATGCTGTTAAAAACCAGGGTGCAGATAATTTTGCTACCCGTGTATGGTGGGATAAATAATGATAAACACCTAAATATAAAAAGTAGGCTTAGGCCTCCTTTTTATATTTTACTAAATTACTGCTCTGTTATTTCCCCTGATCTATTGACATAAGTAACAGCAAGACTTATGAAGCTATTTGGCCGATACTTACTAATATTTAAACACACCTGCATTGCAGTGCTTTGCTTACCTGCTTTAACAGTTGTTGCACAGCAGCCTTTGTTCAGGTTGTTGCCGGCTGCACAAACCGGCATTAAGTTCTCTAACGATATTGTAGAGAAGGAATCTCTCAACGTACTCTCTTACGAATACTTTTACAATGGTGGCGGTGTTGCCACAGGTGATATCAACAACGACGGCCTGCCCGATCTGTTCTTTACCGCCAACATGAAACCCAACAAACTTTACCTCAATTTAGGAGGCCTTAAGTTTAAAGATATCACTAAGGATGCTTCTCCGCTTATGGAAGGCCGCCCTGCCGGATGGAAGACCGGCGTTACCATGGCCGATGTAAACGGCGATGGCTTACTGGATATTTACGTTTGCTATTCCGGCAAAACGGATGATGATACCCGCCGCAACCAGCTGTTCATCAATAAGGGTAATAACAAGTTTAGCGAAGAGGCGAAGGCTTACGGACTGGACGAACCCGGCTATAGCACACAAGCGGCATTTTTCGACTACGATAATGATGGTGACCTGGATATGTTCCTCCTGAACCATAATATCAAAAAAATTGACAATATGGAGCTTGCCCGTTTTAAGAACGAGACGGATAAGCTGGCCAGCAACAAACTTTACCGCAATGATGACGGGCACTTTACCGATGTTTCTTCTGTCGCCGGCATTATACAAAACCCCCTCACATTTGGCCTGGGCATTGCTATTGCCGACATCAACAAGGACGGCTGGCCCGACATTTATGTAACTAACGATTACAACGAACCTGATTATATATATATTAACACCCACCACGGTAAGTTTGCCGAGCGCTCTAAAGAGATGGTACGGCACATGTCGCACTTCTCGATGGGAGTAGATATTGCTGACTTTAACAATGATGGCAACCCGGATATCCTGACGTTAGATATGATGCCAGCAGACAATCACCGTCAAAAATCTCTTCAGCTAGAGGAGAATTACGAGTCTTTTGAGCTGATGCAAAACCAAGGGCTGTACAAGCAGTACATGCGCAATATGCTGCAGCTGAACAACGGCGACGGAACCTTCAGCGAGATAGCGCAACTTGCCGGCCTGTCAAACACCGATTGGAGCTGGTGCCCTTTGATCGCCGATCTGGATAATGATGGCTACAAAGACATCTTCATCAGCAATGGCTACCTGCGCGATTATACCAATAAAGATTTCCTGCGTTACTGGGGCGATTATAAGATCAAGAAAGCTATGGCGGCGGAGCCGTTCCTGCTGATGGACCTGATACAAGCCATGCCATCTACAGCACTGCCAAACTACGTGTTCCGCAACAACCACGATCTTACGTTCAGCAATAAGCAGGCGGAGTGGGGTCTTGGTCAGGCTGGTATCTCTAGCGGGGCAGTATATGCCGATCTGGATAATGATGGCGATCTGGACCTGGTGATAAACAACATCAACCAGCCTGCATCAATTTACCAAAACACCGCTGCTGACGCAAATAAGTCTGGCTACCTCGCTGTAAAACTTCAGGGTAAAGGCAAAAACACCAATGCTATTGGCGCCAAGGTTTACGTGTATGCCGCAGGCAATAAGCAATACCAGGAAGTAAATCCCGGTCGTGGTTATCTTTCCAGCGTATCAACCAATCTAAACTTTGGTTTGAGTACGGCTACGATAGCAGATTCAGTGCGCGTTATATGGCCAGACCAATCATCGCAGCTGCTAAAAAGTGTAAAAGGCGGGCAACTGCTCACCCTAAAATACGAAAAGGAAAAGCCATATATCGAACCTGCCAACGCTGTTACATCAGTTTTCAGACCGCAGCCTGCGGCAATAGACTTTAAGCCCGAAGAAACAACTATAAACGATTTTAAGCGCCAGTTACTGATGTTGTTCATGTACTCGCGTACGGCACCGGTTATAGCCAAGGCAGATGTAAATGGTGACGGGCTGGAAGACTTGTTCATCACCGGCGAAAAGGACAGCCCTGGCAGGCTTTACGTTCAGCAGAGCGGCGGTAAGTTTACATCGCAAGACATTATCAGAGGGCGTACAGAAAACATCGGCACTACAGCCGCTGCGGTGTTCTTTGATGCAAATGGCGATGGTAAGCCCGACCTCTATCTGGCTAAAGGAGGATACTCCCTTTATGAGCCAAATACAGCCGACCTGCAGGACGAGATTTACATCAACGAGGGTGGCAATCGCCTTGTACTTTCGCCCGGCGCGCTGCCCGTCTTAAGTGCAAATAGCAAGGGATGTGTTAGTCCTGCGGATTTTGACGGTGACGGAGACACAGACTTGTTTGTAGGCGGCCGGGTGATCCCGGGCAGGTACCCGGAAACGCCGGAAAGTTATTTGCTGGTGAACGATGGTAAAGGCAAGTTCACCAAAGCACCTATTTCTTTCGATAAGGCAGGCATGGTCACTGATGCGCAATGGATAGACCTTAACGGCGATAACCGGAAGGACCTGGTGCTATGCGGCGAGTTTATGCCGATTACGGTATCCATCAACACCAAAGATGGCTTTATTAACGAAACTGAAAACTACTTTACTAATTCGCAAAAAGGTTTTTGGTTTAAAATGGCCTTTGCCGATGTCAATGGCGACGGCAAACCCGACCTTATTGCCGGGAATTTAGGGCTGAATACCCAGGTTCGTGCATCTGTTACCGAACCGGCAGAAATGTATTACGCCGACTTTGATAAGAATGGCTCAATAGATCCTTTCTTCAACTTTTATCTTCAGGGCAAAAGTTACCCATTTGTAAGCCGCGACGAACTTAACGAGCAGATCTATCCTATGCGCAGGAGATTTTCATCTTACAAGGCTTACGCCGATGCAACTATCAACGAGGTGTTCACGCCGGAAGAACTGAGCGGTGCGAGCAAGCTAACTGTTACTGAAACCAGGACGACCTTGTTCATCAACCAAAACGGCAAGTTTGTACCAGTTGCACTCCCAACGCAGGCACAGTTTGCGCCTGTTTCACAAATACTGGTGAATGATTTTGACCATGATGGTAAAGCAGATGTGATGCTATTAGGCAACCATACCGATAATCGCCTTAAATTAGGCAGTATAGATGCCAACTACGGCTGCCTGCTAAAAGGAGATGGTAAAGGCGGGTTTACGGTTGTAGAGCAAGCTGCGGCAGGTCTCTCCATTACGGGCGATGTTAAGTCGGCAATCCAGGTGAAAATAAATGGCATAAGCCAACTACTAATAGGTACCAGTGATGGTTCACTAAGATTTTACAAGCAATGAAGGTCCTGAAGATATATTTCGCCATTGCCTGCTTGTTTGCTGGCCACATTGCTAAGGCGCAGCAGCCTAAAAAAAGTGCTTACCCGGATTACTTACAACCTGACCATGCCGTGAATGCCGTTACTATGGTAATGGTGCATGATGTAGTAAGTCCTCCGGTAGCTGCCCGATATTACGCTTACGCCATGCTTGGCGCGTACAATATTGTTGCGGCAAATAATAGTGACATACCGGCCCTCGGTAGCATTATAAAGAGTTATACTGCAGGCCCACTTTCTCCCGCAGGTAAAAAATACGACCATAAAATAGCTGCGTATTACAGCATACTTGAAACATCTAAATTGCTGCTGCCCTCCGGATTTATGCTGAAGGACGATGAGGATGCCTTTATCCAGCTTTTACAAAAAACAGGTGTCGATCAGCAGATAATCACCAGCTCCGTTAAAGTAGCCGAAGATGCTTCCGCGGCAGTACTGGCTTTTTCTAAAACAGATAACTATGGTAAGCTAAGCGCCCTGAAACGTTATACACCATCTAAAGAGGACGGAAAGTGGTATCCTACGCCGCCGGCATATATGGAAGCCGTTGAACCCAACTGGAAGACCATCCGTACGCTGGTGATAGATTCGGCTCAGCAATATAAGCCCGCACCACTTACGCCTTTTAGCAAAGATACCACATCGACATTTTATAAGCAGGTAATCGCAGTCTACCAAGCATCTAAGCAGCTTACAACAGAACAGATAAACCAGGCGCTGTTTTGGGATTGCAATCCTTTCGCGGTAACTACATCAGGCCACATGGCCATTGGTTATAAAAAAATAAGCCCGGGCGGGCACTGGATGCACATAGCCGGGCTGGTAGCCAAACAGGCAAACCTCAGTTTTGATCAGTCGATCCAATTGATATCCCTTGAGGGAATTACCCTTATGGATGCTTTCATCAGCTGCTGGGAAGAGAAGTTTGCCAGCAACCGCATACGGCCCGAAACTTTTATAAACCGCTATATGGATGTTAAGTGGCAGCCGGTGCTGCAAACGCCACCATTCCCGGAGTATACCAGCGGCCATGCTGTAATATCAAATGCATCGGCAGAGTTGTTAACCTACTTCCTGGGCGATAACTTTGCTTACATAGATAATACCGAAGTACCTTTTGGAAGCAGCCAGCGTGATTTCAGATCTTTCAGGCAGGCTGCCGCGGAGGCTTCTATGTCGCGCTTTTACGGTGGCATCCACTATATGGATAGTATAGAGAAGGGAAATAAGCAAGGTAAAGATGTAGCAAATGCTATCATTGCAAGAATAAAGAAAGCAGGCATTCGCCCATTCACTAAGTAAAACATACAGTCATATGAGATTTACTACCCCGAAGAAAATATTATTAACCATTGCTGTTAGTGTTGCGCTGCTGCCACTAAAGTCATCCGCTCAAAACGCTTTCCGGAACGCTGCTTTGCCAATAGATACCAGGGTTAAAGAGCTATTATCTACACTAACGCTTGATGAAAAAGTGTCGCTTCTTGGCTACCGCAGCCAGGCTGTGCCGCGCTTAGGTATACCGGCCTACAATTGGTGGAACGAAGGCTTACATGGTGTAGCGCGCGCGGGTGAAGCAACTGTATTCCCGCAGGCAATTGCACTGGCGGCTACTTTCAACGAGAAGCTGGTACAATCTGTATCAGACGTGATATCTACTGAGGCAAGGGCGAAATATAATCTCTCCACCGCCCGTGACAGGCACCTGCAATACATGGGGCTTACTTTTTGGACACCAAACATCAACATCTTCCGCGACCCGAGATGGGGCAGGGGGCAGGAGACATATGGAGAAGATCCTTTTTTAACCGCGCATATTGGTGCTGCCTTTGTCACCGGTTTACAGGGGACTGATCCGCTGCATCTTAAAACCGCATCAGCTGCCAAGCACTTTGTTGCACACAGCGGCCCGGAGGCTACGCGTGATTATTTTAACGCCATTGTTGATGAAAAGGATTTGCGTGAAACCTATATGTATGCCTTTCATTACCTGGTAAATTCCGGTGTGGAGTCTATCATGACGGCGTACAACAGGGTTAACGGTGTACCTAATTCTGTAAACAAGTATTTAATAGGAGATATCCTGCGTAAAGACTGGGGTTTTAAAGGGCACGTGGTTACCGACTGTGGTGCGCTCGACGATGTGTTCCTGACGCATAAAACCATTCCTAATGCCACCGAAACAGCTGCCGCGGCCATAAAGGCAGGAATCGACCTGGATTGTTCATCGGTGCTGCAGCGCGATGTGCTTAACGCTATTAAGAAGAAGCTACTAACCGAGAAAGAGGTAGATGTTGCGCTTGGCTATATATTGAAAACCCAGTTCAAACTCGGCTTTTTTGATGAGGCAGCAAAAAGCCCTTACTATGCGTACCGAGCAGATAGCATCCACTCTGCGCCGCACATTGCATTGGCACGTACAGCTGCGCAGCAAAGCATGGTGCTGTTAAAGAACAATAACAACATACTTCCACTAAAGCAGGATAGTTTCTCCAGCATAATGGTGCTGGGGCCTAATGCAGCTTCTATAGACGCTATGGTGGGCAGCTACCATGGGGTAAGCAGCAAAATAGTGAACTTTGTTGAAGGCATAACTGCTGCCGTTGATCCGGCAACACGCGTTGAATACGACTTGGGCTGCGACTACCGCGATACCACGCACTTTGGAGGTATCTGGGGTGCTGGCAATGCCGATCTGACCATTGCAGTGTTGGGCTTGTCGCCGGTACTGGAGGGTGAAGCGGGTGATGCTTTCCTGGCAGAAAATGGCGGCGACAAAAAAGACCTGAGCTTGCCTGCCAGCGAAATAGCTTTTATGAAAGCGCTGCGTAAAGGTGTTACAAAGCCAATTATAGCAGTGATAACTGCCGGCAGCGATGTGGATGTATCGGCAATAGCCGAATATGCTGATGCCATTGTGTTTGCCTGGTACCCGGGAGAGCAGGGCGGCAATGCCTTAGCAGATATCGTTTTTGGCAAGGTGAGCCCATCCGGTAAGCTGCCACTTACCTTCTACAAATCAGTAAACGATCTGCCGGCATACCAAAGTTATAGCATGAAAGGACGTACTTACCGGTACTTTGACGGGCCAGTACAGTACCCGTTTGGCTTTGGGTTGAGTTACACAACCTTCGCCTATGAAATGGCCCAGCGCCCAAAGACGCAGTACACAGCTAAGGATAGCATCACCTTTACAGTAAAAGTAAGCAATAACGGCTCAATGAATGCAGATGAGGTGGTGCAGGCTTACGTAAAATACCCGGCCATAGACCGCATGCCCGTTAAAGAACTTAAAGGTTTTAAGCGCGTGTCGATTGATAAAGGTGATTCGCAAACTGTAAACATAACCATCCCGGTAAAGGAACTACAGAAGTGGGATCTTGCCAAACATCAGTGGAAACTCTACCCCGGCGAATACCAGCTGGTGATAGGTGGTTCATCTGCCGATGAGAAGGTAGTGGAAAAGTTCCGGATAAAATAGTATTTGCAGGCGTTTTGCCGGGGCTAATTGTCGTGAAAATCTTAGAAAGAAGTGTCCCGCCCAGGGTGTCCCAACTAAGTTAGCTAAAATGCTTGGAATATAGGTTATTTACCTGATAACGATATTGTTATTGGCTTTTGGTTGAACTGTTACTACTGTCCCGAAGTGTCCCGCCTGCTTCTGTCAACAAACTGATAAATAGCACATTAACAGTTTTGAGTGTCCCGGGTGTCCCGCTTTTTAACCGGGACACTTGCGCGTTTATTTGTGGGCTATTGTTTCTGGTAAACCCTCACGTAATCTACCTCAAATTTCTTCGGGAACTTCGTTGAACTTGGGTCACCACCATTGTCGCCTCCTACAGAAAGGTTAAGCAGGATATAATGCGGCTGATCAAAGGGGTTTATTTGGGTGCCGTCATTATTAACCAGCTCTTTCAATGCGACGCGGTTCAACAACTCGTCGTCAACATAAAGGCTGATCTCGGTTGAATCCCAATCCATTCGCCATACATGAAATTTCTTGCTCCAGTCAGGGTCATTAAAGGTGCTGAGCTCCTTTTTCTGGCTGAACCACTTTGGCTGGTAAGCTGTAGACGTACCTGTGGCGATATTGGCAAGCAGCATATTGCGGTAGTACTCCATAATGTCTATCTCACCATTGCTGGGCCATTCGCCATTTACACCCAGCGTCCAGAAGGCAGGCCATAAGCCAGGATCAGTATCTATTTTTCCCCGCATTACAAACCTTCCATATTTCCAGCTGTGCAGTCCGCGCGTATTTAAACTTGATGAGGTGTAATTAATGGTTTCAGGAGCAGCGCGCCAATCTTTACTTTCCGGGTTATAGTTTGGGTTTGGAAAGTTGGCCCTGCGTGCTTCAATTATCAATTTACCTTTTTTGCAGGTGGCGTTATCCGGCTGGTACCATTGTAGTTCGTGGTTGCGCACCAAACCATGTTCAAAGTTCCAGTTGGCGGTATCCGGAGCACCCTTTTTATCGAACTCGTCCGCCCAAACCAGTTGGTAGCCGCCTGTAGTTTCTTCAGACTGGCTCAGAGCAGGCAAATGACTTCCAACCATAAGCACAATAATTAAACAAAGATTCTTAAACATGTCTATTAATTGACGGCAATATAGCCGTTTTGTCCCGATATCAATAAGGTTGCCGTAATCGGCTATAAACAAAAAAGCCGCTCTACTTTCGTAAAGCGGCTTTAGTAGCCCGTAGGGGGAAATAACTTTAGGCGACTTTTGTATGCTTTGAGTGTTTTTGATATCAGTAAACATGTTTTGGCTTTATAGCGCGTAATCTGATTTTACCTATTTATCGCCCACCAGGAACTCCCTAATATTTACAGTGTAATCGCTTTTAATAGCGAATCTTACCAAAACCAGTTCTGTGTTAACTTCCAAACTTGCTGGCAAAGATAAGCCTACATCACAGCACGCTGCGGCGCGCATGCGCCAGCGAGGGGGTAGAATTACAAATCGAATATTTTTTCTAAATTTTTGTAGCTTGCTATTTTAACTATATCTAGCGGACTTTTAGCGACGTTATTTTGATGGTGTTTATCAGCGCCGTGACTGATAAAGAGCTCGATTAATTCTCTTCGGTCGTTCCGTCCCTTATCATTGAAAACAGCCGTCCACAATGGTTGATTCCCATAGTTGTCAGCTATTGATAAACTCGCATTGTTAGATAGTAAAATTTTTGCTATTTCTATTCGATTATATTCTGCAGTATAATGTAAGCATGTTTTACCATCCTTATTCTGAAGATTTGCATTGGCCCCCAATTTGATCAAATGGTGTGTCATTATATCGTAACCATGATATACCGCTAAGTGTAGTGCTGTTGATCCATTGTTGTTTAAAACATTAATGTTTGTAGGTATTAAACTTTCTAAGGTGATACTTGAAATTTCATTGCGTTCAACGTATTCGAAAAAGTTTATTGGATTCATATTTATTTTTTTGCCTTTTTCTTAGCTTCAAAACTATGAGACATATTTGCACGTGGACTTTCTGGTTGGTAATGATCTGAATTATTAAATTCTTTTTAAAACTGTCATTTTCAAGTTTATTTGCATTGTGACTTGTAACTACAGGTGTGAATCAGACGCCAGTGCGCTTGTAGCACACACGGCACGCGTGCGCCAGCGAGGGGATGCGGCAAGTTGCTGCAAGCGCTGCATAGTCGTGCCAAATAAACTATTTCGATATCAACCATTTTGTTCCAGAGTATATTCGCTGTCCGTTTTGATTAAAAAAACTAAAATCAGTAGGCTGCTTAGTTTTTATATTAAATCCAATTTTAACCAAACAGCTTTTATCTATTTGTTCCATGTTTTGGGAAACTTCATCTAAATCAAAGTCGCTGGTAGAATTATAGAAGCATACTAAGTCTATCGGTTTGTCTTTTTTTACTGTATCAATATAATTTTTTGCAAGGTTAACCATCATAATGCTATCAACACAATTTTTTGAAACGTTTTTTAAGAGCACATTGTGCATATAACTTATTCCAGTAGGCCCGTCTCCTTTCAAGGTAGATATGGTATGAAGTTCCTCAATTTCGCAATTTGCCTTGCATGAGATTATTAATGCAATTGCATTTAATGCGATTAAATACTTTTTCAATAAATTGATTTTTATCATTTTTTTCTTTCAGTTTTTATATTCCACATGAACGGCTTGTAAATGTCTGATATCTTAGGATTGAATTTCCAAGAATTGTGCTGAAGTCAATACATAGAGGGTAATCCGGGCAATATACTGTTTGCATCCTCTGTACCAGCACCAAAAATATCCCAAACAGTATATTGAACTATTATATGTTTTGATGAAATCATTTGGATTTGAGCACTTATTTGTTTAGTCCCCCCATTACAGAATGCATATAAAGAGATTTGTTCAAATTAGGCGGCACCACCAAAATTTACCTATAGCGAGACCCATAAAGCAAAAACGCCGATCTCTTGTAAGAAATCGACGTTTTTAGTAGCCCGTAGGGGAATAATCTCGAACCATTTTCTTAAAGATTTGAAGCGATTAGCAGGATAATTTGATTTTTAAAAAATCCCAAGGGGAAGTGCATAGAACCCAGTTTGGCGTAATAAATACAGATGAAATTTGTGGGCTGTACCACCACTCATCAGTTAGGCCAAGTGCATCACGGCATACAAAGCGGCACAGGAAATGGCGATCCAAAGCACGACTCCCTGGAACAGAGGTTTGAACCCAACTGATACCAATACTTTTCTGGATAAACCTGCACCAATTAAAAACAGGGTAAGTGTTAAACCAGCCTTAGCGATCATGATCATATAAGGGCTGATCAATTTAGTAGCAGGGATGTAAGTGTTGGCGATCATGGCCAGAACAAACAAACCGATGAAGTAAGGAATGCTGATTTTTTTTGATTTGTTTTTGAAAATGAAAGTCGACATAAACGCCACCGGGATGATCCATAAAGCGCGGGCCAATTTAACGGTGGTGGCTACTTCCAAAGCATGTGGTCCGTATTTGCTCGCGGCACCTACTACTGAACTGGTATCATGGATGGCAATCGCGCACCATAAGCCAAATTGCGTTTGTGACAGGTTAAAATGATGACCGATCATCGGGAAAATAAACAAAGCTATCGAGTTCAGTATGAACACACAGCCAAGGGCGACTGATATTTGCTTTTCTTCAGCCTTGATCACCGGTGAGATTGCGGCAATGGCACTACCACCACAGATGGCGGTACCGGCAGAGATCAGATAAGAGGTTTTCTTTTCAATATTTAACCACTTGCCCATGAAATAACCGAAAATCAAGGTTCCGGTGATCGAAGCAATTGTGAATAAAACCCCTTCTTTTCCGGCTTGCATGGCACTATGCACATTCATGCCGAAACCTAAACCAACTACAGAAATCTGCAATAATAGATGCGTAGCTTTATGATTGAGATGCAAGTAAGGATGCCCTGTAAATTGGGCGATCACTAAACCCATCAATAAGGCGATAGCCGGACTGATAAACGGGGTTAGACATAAGGTTACACAAATTATAAAAATAATCTTACGGCTGTTTTCATTCAAATTGATCAGTAGTCCGGCAGTTTTAGAAGTTAATGGATGTTGTTGAGTATGCATAATCTTGTCTTTTGATGCTCAAAGATCCATCATTCTTACAAGTCATTTTTATCATAAAAAGCGATGATCAATAACCAAAAGTTATTGTTTTTTGAAACGTACAATATAGAAATTGCTGTAAAGTAAGGACGGGAGTCGGGTGTTCTTTCTCAAAGCAATTTATCTTTGTGAAATAAAGGCCGAACACATCGAAGAGCGTTGATTCAGAAAACTGATGTACGGGCAAATTGCTGCACTTCTCAGGTCCGTCTAACGCAAATGTACTGACTATCAAATAGCCTTTCACTTTTAGATTTCTGTTTACAATATCTAAATATATATGCCGGTCTTGTAGGTCTGTCAGGAAATGAAATGTAGCGCGGTCATGCCAGAGATCAAATTTTTCAGATCCGGTAAACAGGAGCATATCCCTTATGATCCATTTAACTAAAGCGGCTCTTGGCCCTAAACGCAATTTTGCCCTTTCAATCGCTGCTGCTGATATGTCGAGCACTGTAATATTGGTATAACCCAATGCTAACAAATGATCAGCTAACAAACTGTCGCCACCACCAATATCAATGATGGCAGCATTTTTACATAATTTGAGACTGGCAATAATATTCAACGACGTTTCGGGTGCGGGTTCATACCAACTCACTTCGGTCAGCGATTTGGTTTGGTAAACCTTTTCCCAATGTTCTTTTTTATCCATTGCTATAAAAAATCTTTAATGGCTTCGCCCAGGTCATAGACTTTTGCTTTATTGCCAAAAGCATTGTTAATGATACTGCTGCCAGCCGCGCTGCGATAGCCACCCGCGCAATGTACAATTATGGGTTTATTAAAGGGTATTTCCGAAACTCTTTCCCTTAATTCGGGAAGCGGTATATGGATGGCATTTTTAAATACCGGGTGTTCCTTCACTTCTCCAGTATTCCTAATGTCAACAATGGTATATTCTGTTTGATTCGTTGAAAACCTACGTAAATCAGTAGTATCCATTATTGCTGTTCCTGCCTGAAAAACAAATGCCCGCTCTATAAAATGCTCATAGCCAATCTTCGCGCAGCGCAAAATCAGGCTTTCGAGAATTTGCTCATTTTCTGCAACCAGGTAAAAAGCTTCCTCCGGTGCAATAATGCTCCCCAGCCAGGTTTCAAACTTGCCGCCATTTTGCAGGTTAATCGACCCCGGAAGATGCCCTTTTTTAAATTCTTTTTCAGCCCGTGTGTCAATGATATAAATACTGCTGTTTAATACTTCAGGATGGCCAGTCGGAACATTTGCAATTTCCTGCGCCAGGTTTCCTGCGCCGTGTTTATTTAATTCTACATCAAACGGGAAATATTTTGGTACAAAGGGCTGATCCTGCAAAAGCATAGATATAAACTCCGATTCAGTCATATTTTGTAACGACCAGTTACTCAATTTTTCAGCGCCAATGGTACTGCTGTTGGCTTCACTTAATGCCTTACCACAGAGTGTTCCAGCCCCATGCGCAGGGTAAACAATTACTTCATTGTCCAGCACCATTAATTTTTCCCGGAGTGAATGATACATTTTTGCTGCCAATTCTTCCCTTTTAGCTGTTAGATTACCTGCACTTTCACGCAGGTCTGGCCTGCCGCAATCACCGATGAATAAGGTGTCACCTGTAAATACCGCTTTGTCTTTACCATCGTGTGTTAATACGATAGAGATACTATCGGGAGAGTGGCCGGACGTGTTTAACGCTTTTAATGTGATCTTGCCAAAACTGATACTATTCCCGTCATCAAAAGTTTGATGCGGGTAAACTGCGCCTACTAATGCAGAACAAAAAATAGTCGCGCCAGTGGTTTGATGCAATTCTAAATGCCCGCTTACAAAATCGGCATGCGGATGCGTTTCAATTACGCCGATAATCCTCGCTCCATTATTCTCAGCGTAAGCCAAATATTGACTTACATCCCTTGATGGATCTATCAAAACTATCTGGCGGTCACATTCACTCAAAATGGCATAGGAATAGTGCGATAGCCCTTTATCTTCAAATTGTTCGATTTTCATTTTATCTATTATTAATGAGGCAATTTCTCCCTTAATAAACCATAAGTCCAAGTTCCCGCAATCGCGCTTAACAGCGTAACTATAATTACGAAGAAGCCGCTGCCGATCTCGGCGAAAAGCGGTCCCGGACAAGCTCCGGTTATTGCCCAGCCTAAACCGAAAATCAATCCACCGTAGACATTACCCCAATGAAATGTTTTGTCAGCAATAACAATTTTTTCTCCGTGTATGGTCGTTAACTGAAACCGTTTGATGAGCTGAATTGAAATGATGCCTACGACTATGGCGCTACCGATGATCCCATACATATGGAAGGCTTGTAAGCGGAACATTTCCTGTATCCGGAACCAGGAGATCACTTCGGATTTGACGAGGATAATACCGAAGAGCATCCCTACTACTAAGAATTTGACATTTTTCATAACTGTAATAAATAAGGTAAAATGAACCAGGTCATCACAAATCCGCCGATCATAAAGCAACAGGTTGCCACTAAAGATGGCCACTGTAAAGAAGATATCCCCATGATGGCATGGCCTGAAGTGCAGCCTCCCGCATACCGGGTTCCGAAACCAACCAGGAAACCACCCACAACAATAAAAATAAATCCACGCAGGGTGAACAGCTGACTAAAGCTGAATATATCCTGCGGCAATAAACCGCTAAAATCCTTGACACCTTCCTGCTGCAGCAGCGCTGTCGTATGTGGATTGATATTTACCTGCCCGGCGTTTGACAGCAGGTAGGTAGCAATAAAGCCGCCTATAATAATTCCGGCTGCAAAAAAAAGATTCCAGCTCTCCTTTTTCCAGTCATACTTAAAGAATGAAATATTGGCGGAGATGCAGGCAGCGCAGACCTGTCTAAGCGTTCCGGAAATACCAAACGTTTTATTACCTAAAAGTAATAAAGCTGGTACGATCAACCCGATCAGGGGACCTGCCACATACCAGGGCCAGGGTTGTTTAATGATATCCATATTATTTTGTTAAAGTTGTGATCAATATAAATATGCCCATCAGCAACACAAACCCGCCAAAAGCAGGCTTTAGTTTTGTTTCGCTTATATATTTGGTTAAATAGCTGCCCGTTATAATTCCGGCTATGGCAAATGCTGAAAACAGCAATAAGAATTTATAATCGATTGGGGCATGCCGGCTTACGTCACCCAATACGCCTAACAATGAACTGATGGTCATTACCATTAAGGATGTGCCCACGGCTTTTTTCATGGACAAACCGGCAAACAAAACCAGCGATGGAATGATTAAAAAGCCACCGCCCACGCCTACAAAACCGGTGATGATGCCAACTATAATACTTTGGATCACCAATTTGGTATAGCTCAACTGTGAGTCGGAAACTAAAATTTCTTTTTTCTTCCTGATCATCGAAATGGAAGCGGCCAACATTAACATCGCGAAAACAAGCATTAATAAGACTGGCTTGGTAAGTTCAAACGAACCAATATTGAGCAAATGATGCGGCACAGCAGGCATCACCCATTTACGCATGATGAATACAGCTATTAATGATGGAATACCAAATACAAAAGCTATTTTAAAATTCATGTTACCTTTGCGGTAATGGCTTAGCGCACCTGCCGAGCTGGTTATACCAACCACAAAAAGCGAATAAGTGGTTGCTATCACGGGGTCTATCTTAAAGCAATAAACCAGGATGGGCACGGTTAAGATAGAGCCGCCACCGCCAATGAGACCTAATGATAAGCCGATCAAAATTGCCAATGCGTATCCTGCTATTTCCATGGAAACAAAAATAGCGCTTGCGCAGCTAACGGTTGGTGACCTATGTTACAGAGGGATATTTAAAGAGATCTTATTTCTGGAAAGCGTAATTAATTCCTGTTTTTCCATTTGTTTCAACAGTCGGGAAACTACCTCGCGCGTGGTACCTAACTCTTCGGCCAGTTGTTGATGGGTTATACTAAACTCATTCGATCCGTAAACATTCGCTTTTCTTTTCAGCAAGGAAACGATCCGGTCGTCTAACTTTTGAAAGGCAACCGCATTGATCACCTCGAGCAATTCTTCAAAACGCTTATGATAAAGTTTAAAGATAAAGTCGGCCCATTCCGGATATACCTTGATCCATTCACTGGCTTTGGCTATAGGTAGCATCAATACTTCGGAATCTTCTTCCACCACCAATTTGACTTTGCTGGTATCTTCATGTATCCCGGCTAAAAAAGACATAATGCAGCTTTCGCCTGGTTTGATATAGTAAAGCAATATTTCGCGGCCATCTTCATCTTCGCGCATTACACGCATGCTGCCGGATAGCACCACCGGAATGGATCGGATATAACTATTCGATTGCATCATCACCGTTTCGGCCGGCAGGGTTTTCAGCTGGCTGTTGGCACGTAAATCCTCTTCTAAAATAGTTCCAAATAATTTCATCGTGATAAAGATATGATGATCAAATCGCTTTATAGCTTTTCGTAAAACGCATGAATAATTCTGCCAGTGACGCTGGTTGGCCGTGCGGCTGGATAAAATAAAACGGGCGTTCAATGGTTAGGTCTTTAATATCTATTATTTTGAGGGAATTGGTTTTTAACTCGTTTAAAATGGATTGTACCGAAAGGAAAGCAAAGCAATTGCTGTGCATTAAATAAGATTTGATGCTTTCGGTTCCACCCAATTGCATTTCTGTTTGAAGATCGGCAATTTTGATATCAAAGGGTTTTAAGGCGTGGGCAATAACATCCAGCGTACCTGATCCCGGCTCGCGTAATAACAGCGGCAAACTTTTTAACTCTTCCGGTTTAATAGCATCTTTTTTGATCGTGTTATTTTTGATACTACACACCAACACCAGTTCATCTGCGATAAACTCCTGGTATTTAATCTGTGGGTTTCGGTGTATTCCTTCTACAATACCGAGGTCAATTTCCTTGTTTAACAGTGCCTGCTCTATTTGCTCAGTGTTGCCGGTAACCAAGTTGACTTGCACATCTTTGAATCTTTGATGAAACTGGGCTAAAACCGGTGGTATAACATACTGGGAAACGGTATTGCTGCCACCAATACGTAACGTACCCATATGTTGTTTCACCAACAAGTTCATGTCAAACTCCAATTCTTTGTAAATAGCTAAGAGTTTGTCTGCATATTGCAGTAACATATCACCCGCCGGGGTCAATATTATTTTTTTATTGCCACTCCGTTCAAAAAGGCTGGTTTTATATTCCGCTTCCAGTTCCTTAATGTGCTTGGTAACCGCGGGCTGGCTGATATACAATTCAGCTGAAGCTTTGGTGAAATTGAGCCGTTTGGCAACAGTATAAAATACCTGGAGGCGGAAGTCTAACATAATCTTAAAAATAGTATAGCAAAAGGAAATATCATAAATGCAAAAGCTGCTATGTATATGCTTACATTAATGATCTTTTCTCCTAAAGCAAAGGTTTGTTCTGAAAATTGGTAATGTGTTAAATTTTGTAAAGTTTTCATGATCTGTTTGATTTGTTGTTCAAAAATCAATCATGAAATCGCACTGTTTTCATCACCATTATAGATGATTGATAATGTAAAGTTATTGATTTATTCCCAACCCCATTTTTTAAATATCGTGTGACCTTCCGTACTTTTTAGGAACTGAACAAATTGTTTAGCCTGCGCAACATGCTTGCTGTTAGTAGTTATTGCTACCGGCGTACCCCGGTATAAACGCAATGATATCGGTAATTCTACTGTTTGAGTGATCGTTTTCAAATTTTCATGCCAAGATGCATAAGTGATCCAGGCGTCATAGGTATTATCTTTTTTCCAGGCCTCTATACCTAAAGCAGTATTGGCGAATGATCCTGCGATATTTTGTTGGATACTTCCGATTAAATCCTCTTTTCCGGCGACATCTTCCCACAATCCAAACTGCCCTGCGCCGTTCACATCTAAAATATGAACCCCTGGCCTCGTCAGGTCTTTCAGCGTTGCAATATGTTTAGGGTTTCCCGGTCTGACCAAAATGGCAGCTTTTCTTTTGTACAACTCTACTCTTGTACTGGCATCAACCATGCCCGGATGGGCCTGAATAAACTGCGTAAGCATATACTCGGCACCACCATAAATTACATCGGCATTTTGCCCGGCCTGCGCCAACCATTTAGGCTCTGGACCTCCCGCCACAATTACCGGGATGCCAGTTTTTGTAGTAAACACTTTAGCACAATCCTGCATGGCGGATAGCGGGCCACCAGGGCCATAAACATGCAGGGTATCGGTTTGGGCGAAAACTGACAGGCAACCTATGGTGGCGATCAGCAATAACATATATTTTCTCATCTTATTTAGTTGTAAATCCGTATTTGCGGTAAATCGCTTTGGCCGTCGGGCTGATCAAAAAATCCATAAAATCTTTCGCTGCCTGTGAATGCGGTGCATTTTTCATTTGCCCGGCAACGTAAGTGGCGTTGATGTTTTCTTTAGCAGGTATCTCTACCAGGTCTGTAGGGTGTTTGATCATCATTTGATAATAAGCCTCACTATACCATACGGGTGCCGCATCCGATTGGTTGTATAAAATGCGCATGGGTGTTTGGCGGTGGTGGATCTGCGTAAGGTAGGTAGTGCTATCCTTGACTTTGTCTTCCATGATCGTTTTACGCAAAGTTTCTGTTCCGGCTAATACATAGGCTTCTTCAATGCGCTTTCCAATACCTTCCCATTCCGGGTTCGGCATACTGACCCGTACATCCGCACGGCCCAGGTCTTTCAGTCCTTTTACATTTTTTGGATTGCCCTTCTGAACCATAATGGCCAAACGGTTATAAGCATAAGGTTCTGTTCTGCTGAAATATTCCGGCATCTGGTCGGTGCGGCTTTTACCAGCGGTATAAACATCCGGTTTTAAAGTGATGCGCATGTTGGCGATGGTGATGGAGCCACCGATGATCTGCTTGGCTAAAATTCCCGGCGGTAAAGTTTCCGCAAAAATGCGCTGGTATTGCGGGTGTTCCTTTTTAAAAGCTGCCATCAGGTCGTCTATGCACATGAACTGGTTCCCGGCAAAGAATACGACTAACTGCGGATCGATAATGTCGCCGAACAGATCGGGTACGTTATCTACGCCGGGCACGGTAAACATGACCTTACTTTCCGGCGGGGTATTCCACGGCGGATCAAAGCGGTGATCCTGTGCTTTTACCTGGCCACCCAGGGCGATTATTATGGCTATTGTGGATATTATCTGAAGATATTTCATGAGCTGTTATTTAAACTGAATTGGTGATATGGATTACGGGTGTACGGTCGCCCATCCTTCGTATTGACGGATAATGATCTCGCCATTGCCGCTGGGCACATAGGAAATAAAAGGGAAAAGATCGGCCTTGTCTATTTTACGTTCCCTGATCGTGTTGTTGCACTGTGCTAAGATTACCCCTTTGGCCTGCAGATCTTTCAAAGCCTGTTCGTAAGCACCGTTTTTCATAAATACGGCTACGCCATCACCAAAAGCGACCAGTTCGACATGCAGTTTACCTTTCAGCCGTGGATCTTCAATCGCGTTGTCGATATTACGCAGCGTCCCTTTGATCCTTTTCTCATCATTAGAGTTAAGGATGTATAAAGCATTATAATGTTTAAGTTTAGCTTCGGCACCGGTAAAGGTGGCTGGATCTGTTTGTTGCGCTGTGGCAGGTTTTACAAAAGCGATCAGCGCGAATGCTGCGAGTAGGAAAGCGTACTTTTTCATGTTTTCTATTTGTTTATGATTTTTTACTGGTTAATTCTTTTTGTGCGTCTTTGATGGGTTTAAAAGGACCGAGTTTGTGCTGCTTTTCGCTGAAGCCATCGGCATAAGGGCCAAACGGAAAATCGAGAGGTTTTTTCTTCAGGTCGGTCCAATCCCTGTGCTGGTCTTTATGCGGCCGGGGTTGTGTATTGATAAAGGCAGATACGTTCCAGGCTTCTTCATCTGTTAGTTGCGGGCTTTGATAGGTTGCTCCGAAAGGCATGTTGTTTTTGACAAATCCGGCAAGGTTGGTTAAGCGGTACATCCCGGCACCATCATTATAACTATGCTTCCCCCATAGTGGCGGGTTGGCATAGGTCTTTTTATCTGCGTTCAAAAGGCCTTCACCATTGGAGCCGTGGCAGCTCTGGCATTTCATTACAAATACCTCTTTACCTTTTGCAGGGTCGGCCGCATGATCCATGAAAGCAATTTTTTCAGTTGCACTGCCAAATAGCTTCTGGCCTTTCTTTACACTCTTGCCGATCCATTTCATATAGGCCAATATGGATTGTACTTCTTTACCTGCGGTATCGGGCACCTTGCCCGCTAAACTGCGTTCAAAGCATTCTGCAATGCGTTCCGAAGCTGGTTCAACCTTGCCGCTTCGGCCGCTCATCTTGGGGTAGCTGCTGATGAACCCGGCATAATCGTTACCGAAAAGTTTCGTACCGCCTGCCAGGTGGCAATTCTGGCAATTCATCCCGTTGGTGATCATGGCTACACTTCCTTTAGGCCCGAAGTATTGGGCGGTATGCGCGATCAGCTCCCGGCCGTACCGAATGGCATCACCTGCTTTGCCTGCCGGAATGGTACTTTCGTCAGGAGCTTTCCAGGCATCAGCCGAAATAGACCGCGGCGTAGTACCGGCGGAGGATTCAGTGGACGGGATAGTAGTACTAACGGGCGCTGTTGCTTCTATTACCGCCGGGCTGTTTGACCCCATGTTTGACAGGGAAACGATGACAATAACCATACAGGCGACCGCGATACAACTGATGTAGATTGTATAACGTGACATTTTAATTATCGTTTTAACGAGCTCTTTTTCTAAATCCGGGTCTTCCATTGTTGCTGTCCTCTTTGATTGATATATCAAAGGTACAGTCAAAATAGCTGCTTGTGATATCGCAAAACGTGATGTTCAATAACCAAAAGTTATGATTGACGATATTAAATACTTGGTAAAAGATAATAAATCAATAAAGCACTAATAACCAAAATGGAGGCTGTCAGGAAAACGGATAATAAAAAAGATGGTTTATAAGCGTGATCCAGCAATTGCTTTTCAGTTGAACGGTAGCGGAAAAATGACAGTAATGCCATAGCGGCACCAATGGCGACCAACAAGATACCGATCTCAGAGGAATACCCTTTGGTTGGTAAAACCACTTTACCGGGTAAAATCAAAGCGAGCTGCCGGATGAACAGGCTGAATTTAACCACCACAAAGCCGAAACCCATTAAAGCAATGCTTGTCCTGATCCAGGCTAAAAAAGTCCGTTCATTAGCCAGATGGTCACCGGGGTTGGCAACTGGCTTATCAATGTTATTTTGAGTAGTCATATCCACACTTAAAGTTATACAACCTTCATTATTAAAATTTGTTCCGTCAGGAGACTGGTGCGATACAAGCACTTTGTTCAATAACCTCGAATTGCAACAATTAATTTGATGGGCTACCATGTATATATCTTACGGATTACCGAAATCTAACTCAACGCAGGTTAGAAGCTTTTTATGGCTTTTTAAATTCATAACCAAGCAGTTTGCTTTTGAGGCTTACCTCTATCTGAACCATCTCCTTTTTAAACAAACTTAATCTGGATTCCCCAAGTTTTTCTTCTATGATCTTTTCAGCGGCGCTAACCGCCTCATGAATCTGAGGCATGACTTTTTTACCATTTTCGGCCAGCGAAAAAAGATACTCGTTCCTGCATTCGGGATCTTCCGTAGCAAGCAGGTAACCTATGTCCAGCAGCTCTTTTAGCATTGGCATCAGACTTCTCCGGTCAACTTCCATAAAATCTACAAGTTGCCTTTGTTTCATGCACCCCGCGCTGCCGGAAATAAATAACATTGCCTCAGCCATATATTCTGTGTGCGGTGGCGGAAGGTGTAAAGCAAGCACTTTTACATATAGCTTGCTTAATCTTCTGAGATCTTTAGCAATCATAAATTAATTTTTTATAGTATACGAGCGATCATTTATGAAAATAAACCACAGCATCCGATAATAATCACCCGGCATAATGCGTCAGTAAAGCTGCCTACTGTATACGTGCTCAGGGACTTCGACAGAAGTGATTACTTCTAACGCTCCTGTCGCTTACAGCTAAAGTGCGATGTCAACTAAGTTTGACTGCATCTTAAAAAGTGTTTCATAAAAATGATCCAAATGCGTTTTGTCGACTTGCTTGTTGATCATATGATTTACTTGCTCTATAGCTTCCTGTATCTTGGGTACACTTTCTTTACCCCTGTTGGTCAGATAGATAAAATGAGCCCTCCGGTCCGCTACATTTTGTTCCGTATAAACAAAGCCGTTTTTGGTCATCCCTTCAATGAGCACCGCAATACGCGACTTATCTACCTGAAATAATTCAGCAAGCTCCTTGTGGGTTGGAGTATGCTGCGTGGAGGCCAATAAAAGGATGATCTCTGCGTAATGTTCGAGGCGAAGATCAGGCAGGACTTTAACGATGGCACGGCTGTATAGCCTGCTTAAACGACGCAGGCTTTTCGATAATAAAATTTGCATAATAAATTCTTTTAGACAAACAGATTGAAACTTGACCGGAATGGACAGTTTGTTAAACGCTTATTACTAAAAGAATCAAATACGAAGGGCGAGCCGGAAAGGGAAAGTGGCCGAAAGGTAATGTGGTATCGGGGTAGGTGGCCTTAGTTGCCTTCCTGTCCGGGGAATTAAAAACAAGATCAAAAACACTCCGGCCAGTTGAACAAATAGGCTCTGCATATTTTGATCTTTATTTAAAACAGACTTGTCCGTACGGTGCATCATACTGGATGCCTGAGCGCTGAAATTATCCGGTTTCCTTTTGAAGATAGAATTGTAGCGTACTTGCGACTTATTTGAAACCAAGTGATGGTTAGGTAGCAAAAGAATATGGGTAAGCACGATAAATAAGTACGCCGTAGTCAGCAACAGCACACTCATTTTTTTACGATCTGGTACCCTCATAAACAAATATAAGTAATTTGGTTTATTTAATTCAAATCGCAAGGCCAGTCTTGAAGTGTTCTATAACTTTGCATTACTTTTCAGGTAATGGGCTTCAAGCGTGCAAAGTCCTCCACTGTAAGAATACCAACAAATAAAATTCAATTGCAACAATAATTTTGCAAAAAAACCTTTATTGTTTTGAGATATTTGCATACCAATATTTAAAGGTGAAAAAAAAGCAGGCCACATTTCCCAGGAATATCTTAGTGCTCGCGCTTGTGTCGATGTATTTTTTCACAGCATCTACCCACATTTTTTTTATTCCCTGCCTGACCCAAGGTACGCACCATGCGGCACTTTCCCATAATTCTATTTTTAAAAGAAAGCTGGAATATCGTTCGGCTGCCGGCAACCAGCTGAGTTTTATTCAGCGGCCTGATAAATCGATCTTCGAAGAGCGTAAAGCGGTATCGGATTCCATCAAATCCTTTTTAAGCTTTTTTACTATCCTGGCGTTTATCCCGCTGGTCTGGAAGCTCAAGCCTAAGTTGGCTGCTGAATTGTCCGGCAATATTTATCCACCAATTCATTCGTATTTATCTCTTTGCATGATCAGGATCTGATCGATACCACTTCTGCAATAGTGCCGTACCAGGCCTGTTACGCAATTTACATGCTTTTGTTTAAGGTATTGCCGGTATAATCGGCACTCACCATTTATTTCATTTCCGAAAAATTAATATGCAAAGTTCAAAAAGACAGCTAATTGTCGTCATTTGCCTTTTTATTGCAGGGCATACTTACGCTCAGCAAACAAATCCGCCGGTCAAATTAAAAGACCTGTTAAACCGGGTAAACGAAAAAGCACCCTCGCTCCTCACGGACTCTGCTGCCATTACGATCAGGCAAGCCCAGGCTACAGAAATCCGCAGCAACTGGCTCCCCAATCTTAAACTGAATTACCAGGCGGATATAGGCAGCAATAATAATGATGCCGGGCCTTACTTTGGCTTTGGTATCATCCCCTCTAATTCACGCGGCGTGAGGACTGAAAGCAACACCAGCGCGGTATTGACCAATCTGGGCATTGCAGCCCTCGACTGGGAGGTGTATAATTTTGGAGCCTACGGCGCCCAAAACAAAGTTGCTAAATCAGATATAAATGTTGAACAGAACAAGTTCGCACAATCTAAATACCAGTTGCAGGCTTATACCATCGGCAGCTACCTGCAATTAATGCGCCTGCAAGATCTCCTTGCTATTCAAAACAGGAATATCCAGCGCAATGAGCAGATCAGGCGCTCCATTCAATCACTTGCCAAAAGCGGGATTCGTCCGGGTGTTGATACGAGTATCGCCGAAGCCGAGCTTTCCAAAGCACGACTGAATTATATCGAACTGGACAACCAGCTAAAAAGAGTTCAATTACAGCTATCAGCCATCAGCGGAATGCCCTATCAAAGCATCATCCCGGACACTGCCGCTGAAAGCCATATGATCGGCCAGGCAGTAGCACCTGGAATGCTGAGCGCAGACACGGCCAACAACCCTTTGATCAACTACTATAAGTCGATCTATCAGGGCAGCCTTGACCGCGAAGACCTTGTAAGGAAACAGTACAATCCGAAGATCTTGCTGGAAGCAGCCGTTTGGGGCCGTGGCTCCAGTATAGATGCCAATGATAATTTCAACAGCCTGTCTACCGGCTGGGGGTTCAACCGAAACAATTACCTGGTCGGGGTGGGTATTTCCTATAACCTGTTTGACATCCGGCGCAAACAGCTCAAACTCCGCACCCAAAAGGCAGCGACAGAGTATGCGCGAAAACAACTGGATGAACAAAGGAGTACGTTGGCGCTAAATGTAAACCAGGCAGATGTGGAACTGAATACCGCTAAGCAACGTTTACAGGAAATCCCGAACCAGTTGAAGGCCGCCAATGCCGGTTACAGACAAAAGCTATCCTTATATAAGAGTGGCTTGACGGATATTATTGAACTGAATGCCGCTTTAAATATTTTATACCGGGCGGAAACTGATTATGTACAAGCCAAATCTGCTTACACTAATGCTTTGTTCCAGAAAGCCGTGACAGGCAACCAAGTCAATTCAGTTTTAAACCTTTTAAATTAATTAACTATGTCAATGGTCACATCTGCACTCAAAAGGCCGATCACCGTGGTGGTGATCACCATGAGCCTTTTAATATTTGCAGTGCTTAGTGCAATAAAAATACCGATAGATATTTTTCCGCAGTTAAACCTGCCTACTATCTATGTTATTGAATCCTATGGGGGCATGTCGCCCCAGCAGATGGAGGGCTTTTTCTCCACTCGTCTGCAGGATCAGTTCCTGTATGTTAATGGTGTTAAAACCATTACCAGTAAGAATATTCAGGGTTTAACGATGCTGAAACTGAGCTTTTACGAAAACGTAAACATGGCCGAAGCCCAGGCGCAGGTTGCCTTACAGGTAAACCGTGCCATGAAGTTCTTTCCACCGGGTGCTTTGCCGCCCCAGGTGGTACGATATGATGCATCATCCCTGCCGGTCGGCCAGCTGGTCTTATCCGCTCCCGGCCGTAGCTTAAAGGAGATTTACGATATGGCCGCTACCCGTATCCGTCCGATGTTCGCCTCGGTGCCCGGCCTGTCCGCGCCGCCGCCATTTGGTGCCAACTCGCGGTCAATCACTGTTAGCGTAGATCCTAATAAAATGCGCAGTTATGACCTGACCCCTGACCAGGTGGTAGAGGCACTGGCTAAATTCAACGCTATGTCGCCTTCGGGTAACCTCCGTATTAATAATACTATGTTTACAACGACAATCAACTCCCTGGTGAAAAAGTCAGAAGAGTTTGGTGATATTCCTATAAAAACCAAAAACGGGGTCTCGGTTTTAGTAAAAGACGTCGCTCGCGTAGCGGATGCAGCTGACATTACGGTAGATTATGCATTGATCAACGGGAAACGCTCGGTTTATATCCCGGTGGTTAAAACCGCCGATGCCTCTACATGGTCGGTAGTTCAAAGCCTTAAAAGCAAGATTCCGGAAATGCAAAGCTTGCTGCCGGATGATGTGAAGATCTCCTACGAATTTGACCAGTCTATCTTCGTAATCAATGCCGTAAAAAGTTTAATAACTGAAGGCGGTTTAGGTGCCTTACTTACAGGTTTGATGGTATTACTGTTTCTGCGCGACTGGCGCAGCAG
This sequence comes from Mucilaginibacter terrenus, assembly GCF_003432065.1. Classification (NCBI taxonomy): domain Bacteria; kingdom Pseudomonadati; phylum Bacteroidota; class Sphingobacteriia; order Sphingobacteriales; family Sphingobacteriaceae; genus Mucilaginibacter; species Mucilaginibacter terrenus. Next base: position 524,025 of record NZ_QWDE01000002.1, read on the forward strand.
CCTGATCGTAGTGATCACGATCCCGGTGTCGATTTTATTAGGCGTGTTCCTGTTGGGAATGTTCGGTCAAACCATCAATATAATGACCTTGAGCGGGCTGGCACTGGCCATCGGTATCCTCGTCGACCAGGCGACGGTAACGATTGAGAACATTCACCAGCATTTGGAAATGGGAAAATCAAAAAAACTGGCTATCTATGATGCCTGTGAAGAGATAGCGTTTCCACTACTCCTCATTCTACTTTGCATCCTGGCTGTATTTGCTCCATCCTTCCTGATGAATGGCGTACCTAAGGCTATGTTCCTGCCCTTATCAATGTCCATCGGTTTGACGATGATCGTTTCTTATGTTTTGGCACAAACCCTGGTACCGATATTAAGCAATTGGCTGATCAAAGCTGAGCAGTACCAGCACTATGTGCATGGCAAACTCCACGCTCATGCAGGCGAATCTTTAAATAAAAAAGAAGAAGCACAGGTTAACAATCACCTGAAAGAAGAACAGGATCATCCTGAAGACAACGACTTTTTCGAAAAAGTCAAAATGCGGTTCATGGGAATCATTACACGGTGGATGCCGAATAAAAAACTGATCGTACCTATCTATATCGTGGCCGTTATCGTGCTGGCCGGTGTCGGGTTTGTGGTCATCGGGAAAGACATGATGCCGAAGCTGAATAACGGGCAATTCCTGATCCGTATCAAAGCGCCCGACGGTACCCGTTTGGAACGCACGGAAGATAAATTTAAAGAGGTCCTGAACATTATCGATAAAACGGTAGACCATCATATCGCTATCAGTTCGGGTTATGTGGGTATCGTACCCAGCAGCTACGGTACCAGTAACCTATACATTTTTAATACCGGTACGCATGAGGCGGTATTGCAGGTGAACCTGGATGAACATTACAAGGTGAATATGGATGAGCTGAAGGACGCGTTGCGGAAAAACATCTCCCATCAGTTACCCGATCTGCGCATCACCTTCGAGCCCATCGATATGACGGAAAAGATCATGAGCCAGGGCGCAGCTACACCTATCGAGATCCGCGTAGCCGGCAAAGACATGACGCAGATTGAGGCCTATGCCAATAAAGCCGTGGCCAAATTAAAGCAGATCAGTTACCTGCGGGATGTGCAGATAGTTCAGCCCCTGCGCATACCTGTTGTAGCCATTACGCTCGACCGCCAAAAGGTGTCGCAATTTGGATTGAACGTGACTGATATTGCGCGCTCCGTTACTGCCAGTACCTCCTCCAGCCGCTTTACAGAAAAGAACCAATGGCTGGATGAAAAGGCCGCCTATACCTACCAGGTGCAGGTACAGATACCCGAGTACGTGATGAATACGATGGATGAGCTAAAAGAGATCCCGCTGTTAAAGGGGCAAAGCACCCCGACACTTGCAGATGTGGCCAATTTCAAGGTGATCTATTCGCCGGGTGAATATGACCGCTCGGGTCCGCGCCGCTTTTTAACGGTAAGTGCCAATATCTATAAACAAGATCTGGGCACCGCTACTGCCGATGTACAAAAGGCGATGACCTCACTGGGCGCACCGCCAAAAGGCTTGGTCGCCGAATTGAAAGGCATGTCGAGCTTGCTGACCGAAACCATGGGTAGTTTGCAAAGCGGTTTAGCCTTCGCGGTACTGGTGATCTTCCTGCTGTTGGCAGCTAATTACCAGTCATTCAAGCTTTCTTTAACCGTCCTCTCTACTGTTCCGGCGGTAATATTAGGTTCACTGACCGCTTTATTGCTCACCGGTTCTACGCTTAACCTGCAATCCTACATGGGGATGATCATGTCTACGGGAGTGTCCGTGGCAAACGCGATCCTGATCGTAACGAATGGTGAAAAACTGCGCCTGGAATTTAGAGATGCTACCCGCGCATCTATTACGAGCGCAGCTATCCGTTTGCGGCCTATTCTTATGACCAGTTTTGCCATGATGGCAGGCATGGTGCCGATGGCATCAGGTATGGGCGAGGCAGGTGAACAAACCGCGCCGCTGGGCCGGGCCGTGATCGGCGGCTTATTTGCTTCGACGCTTGCCGCCCTGTTCATTCTACCATTGGTATTTGCCTGGGTACAGGACAAGACCACTTATGAATCACCGTCATTAATGCCGGAAGAGACCACTGCTATTCAAACTTCAACGATATAAATACATGAAAACGAAAATAATCATCTTAGGCGCTGCAGCCTGTTTTTTAGCAGCCTGCTCCGGTAATGAAAAGCCGGTAGACCTGACCGGAGCGAAAGCAAGCGGTAACAAGAAATATGAGACCGGTACGATCACCGAAAAAGCTTTATCCAGCTACGCAAGGTTACCCGGACAACTAAATCCATATAACGAGGTTAACCTGTTTCCCAAAGCAAACGGTTTTGTAAAGCAGATCTTCGTTGACCGGGGTTCGCAAGTCACGAAAGGACAATTGTTAATAACCCTGGAAGCACCTGAAATGGAGTCGCAGCTACAGGCGTCTAATTCGCGCTATTTACAGGCGCAGGAAACGGCTAATGCCAGCAAGGAAAAGTATAACCGCTTGAAACAAGCCGCTGCTGAACCGGGTTCGGTATCCCCGCTGGACCTGGACAATGCCGTATCCAGGATGAAATCGGACATGGCCATTGCTAATGCTGAACGGTCCAATATGGAATCCGTTAAAACTATGCAAGGTTATCTTAAGATCTATGCGCCGTTTGACGGCACTATCGTACAGCGGAATGTATCGCCGGGTGCGTTGGTGGCGCCGGGCAAAGGCACAGACCAGCCAATGCTGGTTTTGCAGGATACCCGAAAACTGCGCTTGGAAGTAGCCATCCCAGAAGATTATGTTGATAAGGTCGACCTCAAACAAGCCGTTACCTTTACATTCAATGCGATGCCAGGCAAGAAACATACCGCGAAGATCAGCCGTTCGGCTAATGCCCTGGGCAATATGCGTTCTGAGGCAATAGAGATCGATGTTCTTAATAAGAACGGACAACTGAAACCGGGTATGTACGCGGAGGTTAATATCCCGATGCTTTCCGGTGCCAAGTCATTACTCGTGCCAAATACCGCAATTGTGCGATCTACCGAGCGGGAATATGTGATTACGGTGAGAGACGGTAAGGCGAAACTGGTCGATATCAAAGAAGGACTTGCAGGCAAAGACTCTACGGAAGTTTTCGGCGCTTTGGTGCCGTCTGACCGTATTGTTACCAAAGCCGGCGACGATATTAAAGACGGTACGGTTATCAATTAACTATCTAACCAACATGACCGATTAGCGCGGCCATGTTGGTTTTTAATTTTAAACACGGATAATGTGATAGTGCCCCTAATAATCAAATTCGCTAACTCCACAACTCATCCCCATATAATCATGCAATATTATAAACATGATTGTGGGCTATATTCCAAAATATCTGCAATTTAGTAAGTTGCGTAGAGCGCCTGAAGAAGTGGTTATTTACCAACCAACTGTTATTTTACAGATTTTAAGTTTTTAAACGTATCGTCAGGCGATAGTAATTAAATCAGAATCGGAACAAGTTTTGTTATGTTGTTTGAAAAGTGCTATGTCTAAAAGAATACTCGTAATTGATGATGACGAGGATATTCTGGAAATCCTGAATATCGTTTTCCGGGAAGAAGGTTATGATGTCGTATTGTCAAATACGGGGGAAGCCGCACAGCATATCCATATCATTCACCCTGACATCATCTTACTGGATGTTCGCATTGAAGGTTCCGCAAAGAGAGGTAACGAAATATGCGCGGAAATTAAACAGAAGTATAGAGAAAAAAAAATGCCGGTCATTTTGGTATCAGCGGAAACAGATCTGGAGATGCTGGCTAATGAATGCGGCGCGGATTTTTACATCAATAAACCTTTCGACATTTTTCAAATGCTTTCTCACGTTAAAAAGTTTCTTGTTTGAAGTTCCTATATAGTTGAAAGAGTAACTGATTTCGCTTTATTAACATTTGGCGGGATTATTTATATTTGACGTTTAAGCTGATCCGATGGAAGAAAATCCCAAAAATCCGAACCTCGATAATAAAATTAGTTTTGGCCCGAAAAAAATAAAAAAGTTTTTCGTTAATAATCTGGATAAGATCTACGCGGCTAAAACACACCTGGTAAGCCACCTACCGCAAATATCGAACGAAGCACACTTTTCCGATCTCCGCCATGCAATACTGGAAACCATAGAGGACGTTGAAAAGCAAATAGCGAGAATGGAAATTGTTTACAATATGCTGGATGCTGAAATAACACAAGGCAACTGTAGCGGATTAGCCGGACTTGTAGATGATGCTTTTGCTGATATTAAACTACACAGTTCCGAGCCCGAACTTCGGGATTTATCCATCGCGTTTTATATGCAAAACATTGAAAGCATGGAAATGGCATCTTTCCAGGTTTTACAAATGGCCGCCGTTAAGTTGAAAAACAAACAGATCAAGCAATTGATCAAAGAAAATTATGATGAAGCTAAAGCAGACCGTACCTTGTTGCTGCTGATTACCGCTAAATATATTATCTCCAAAGAATAATTTGAACCTGTTGTTTATAAAGGAAGTGTGAATTTAAAAGTACTTCCTTTTCCGATCTCGCTTTCCACCCAAATCTTCCCGCCGTGCTTTTGAATGATCTCGGAGCATAAGTAAAGACCGATACCAAAGCCAGCGATCTTTTCTGTCTCTTTACTTTCTACGCGGTAATGGGGCAAAAAAAGCTAATCAATGTCTTCCTGTGCTATACCAAGACCATGATCTGTCACATTTACCTCAACGGCTTCGTCGTGTACGACACAAGCTATTTCAATTGGGGCAGATTTATCAGAATATTTGGCGGCGTTGCTTAACAGGTTTACCAGTACTTGCTCTATTTTATCACGGTCGGCATTGATGTGGATTAAATTACAGGGAGCCATAGCAATGCTGTGGGTAGACGTGATGAACAAAGTCTCTTCAACTACTTCATTGATCAGTTCGTTCAATATAAATTCAATCTTATTCAGGTGGATCTTTCCGGCCTCTGCACCTGACAGGTTAAGCAGGCTATTGATCATGTTGAGCATTTTCCTAACCTGCTTGTCTACTTTGGATAAAGCCCCGATGGTGAAGTTATCTTTCTGCTTTTTAGCCCAGTTATTCAACATCTGAACATAAGCCTTCAAGGCGGTAAGCGGTGTTTTCAGCTCATGGCTTGCCATACCTATAAATTTACTTCTGCGGAGGTCATTCTGTTTTTGTTCAGTAATGTCCATTACAATTCCGGAAAAATAACTAATACTAACGTCCTGAGTGCTGAACCCGCCGGTAACGCTTAACCATCTGTTTTTATGATCGCGACGACCGTTTACGAGGTATTCTACGTAAAGATTATGCTGGTTTTTAAAGGCGTTTTCAAACGCTTTTAGAACGCTTTCTCTTTGTTTATCTGCCACTTGCGACATAGCATCTTCAAAGGACATTTCCTCTTCAGGTAAGAACCCGAATAATTCTTTAGTGCGTTTTGAAGGTAAAAAGTTTCTCGTGGCTACATCAATGATCCAGGTACCGACATTGGCGGATTCAAGGGCGACCTGCGCTATATCTAAAGCCTGAAAGGAGGGATTAGGATTATTATCTTTCGAAAATTCACTTTCGGCAATATTATTCATTGTTGTAATCTAATAGGTTTCCTGGTATAAAAATACTTGTTTTCTGACAACCTACCAGGCGAACCAGGAACTTGGTATAGGACACAATTATAAAAACGATTACAAAATCGGCAATGTAAACCAAAAGGCGCTCCCTATGCCGATTACACTGTCTACTCCAATTGTCCCGTTATGTTTTTTAATGATTTCGGAACATATGTAAAGTCCAAGCCCCAAACCTGTATAGCTGTTCCCACTGTGATCAACCCTGTAATAACGGTCAAATAGTGATGGTAGGTTTTCCGCTGGGATGCCATCGCCCTTATCAATGACTGAAACTTTCACTATTTCGGCAAACCGCTCAACGCGAACTATAATTTCTTTTGATTCAGGCGCATATTTAATAGCGTTAGTAACAAAATTAGTGACAACCTGCTCGATGCGGGAAAAGTCTGCATATATCTCTAATATGGCATCACCCTCAACTTTACATTTAAAGGCGCTATCTCTAAGCAGGGTATCACAACACTCAGTTATTGCGGTTAACAAATTATATTTTTGGGTGCTAATTTGAAGTTGACTTTCATTTACGCTGCTTGTATTTAATAGATCATTAATAAGCGTGTATACTTTATCTAAACTTTTATTAGCCTGCATGATCAGCTTAGCTAGCATGACCGGAGAAGGATTACTTTTCATCCTGTCTAATAATTGCAGGGAGGCCCTGAGACTGGTAATGGGGGTTTTTAGCTCGTGACTGGCAATGTTTATAAAATCGTCTTTTTGCTGCTGCATTAATCGCAATTCCTGTATATCAGTAGCAGTACCGACCCATTGCAGTAATTTACCTTCTCTATTTTTTATAGGCATCAAACGGATAAGATGCCATCTGTAAACGCCATCTGCGCGTTTGCCACGTATTTGGAATTCACCGCCTTCAAGGTTTTTGTGGAGATTGTTAAACTGATTTAAGCACGATTCCAAGTCCTCCGGATGAATTACTTTTACAAATCCATCTACCCTGCTTTGCGTAATGTCCAATCCAGTATAATCGTACCACCGCTGATTATAAAAGTCAACTTTACCTTTGGTCGTGATTGTCCAAGCGATTTGTGGAATAGTTTCCATCATGTTGCGGAAACGACTTTCGCTTTCTGCTAATGCTTTAGTGCGTGAGGCAACCCGGTTCTCCAGTTCCAAATTTAATTGAGATAACTCCTGATTGACCGATCTGACCTTTTCTTTCTCTTCAATGAGCAATTCATTCGACCTGATTAAACGCTGTGCGCTCTTCTCTTTTTCTTCGTTTTGAAAAAGGAGTTCACGATTGGCACTCACCAACTCGGTTGCCTGCGTTTTTAATTTTTCATCAGCGAGTAATTTTTCCAGTCTTATTTCAGTGTCCTTCAATGCACGCTGTATTTTTGCAGGAAGCGCGAAGAGGTTGTTTTTTGAGACAAAATCTGTTACGCCGCTATTTATAAGGCTAACAGCATTTTCTTCTCCGATAATACCGGAAACTACAATAAATGGGAGCAACGGGCGAACGCTTTGTTTGATATCAAAGGCAGTAACCGCGTCGAATGATGGAAGGGCGAAGTCTGAAAGGATAAGATCGGGATTAAAGCTTTCAAGGGCCTGCTCATAATCTATACGGTTTTGAACAACTTTGGAGGTAAAACGGATACCTGACCTTTTCAACTCACGGCAAAGCAGATCAGCATCCGAATCATTATCTTCAAGAATCAGAATTTTAGGATCGGTTATCATTGCGGCTATCTTTTCAGATGCGAGTATTTTATCAACATTTACAGGCATTTTTTACTTGTCTAATGCGCCGGCTGGCTCAGGATCATCCAGTATAAACCGATTTCCTTAATTGCGTTAAAAAAGTTGTCGCTATCTACCGGTTTAACGATATAACTATTAGCACCGAGTTCAAAGCATTTTTCTATATCCGGGCCTTCATTTGATGAAGTGAGCATAACCACTGGAATTGATTTGAGATCCGGGTCTGATTTAACGGTTTCCAGTACCTGGATACCTGATACTTTTGGCATTTTAAGGTCAAGCAGAACGAGTTTTGGGTATTGCTTGTTACTACGTCCCGCATAAATACCCCGGCAATATAAAAAATCAAGTGCCGCCGCACCATCTACAACATGGTGAAGTTTATTGGAAAAACCACTTTTGGAAAGTGCCCTTATCGTTAATATAGCATCATCAGAGCTATCCTCCACAAATAAAATTTCAACATCATCATAATTCATATATACTATTCTTTAAATTAATTTTGGTAAAGTAAAATAAAAGCAGGTACCTTCATTTAAAACCGATTCCGCCCAAACTTTACCTCTGTGCCTGTTTACGATCTTCTGCACAATGGCCAGCCCAATTCCGGTTCCTTCAAATTCTTCCTGCGAATGTAAGCGCTGAAATACGCCAAATAATTTATCATAGTACTGCATGTCGAACCCCGCACCGTAATCCCGCACAGAATAAACAACCATACTGTCATTCTCGTAAGCACTGATTTCTATTCGAGTTATTGGCTTATGCCTGGAATATTTAACTGCATTCGAAATTAAGTTAACCCACACTTGCTTAATTAAGGACTTATCTCCTTTAGCAGACAGGAGATCACTTATAATGAAGACAGGAACATTCTCCCCTTCATCAAAAATCAACTCGTCCCTTACAGTTTGTACAAGATCATTCATCGATACTTCAGAAACGGTAACCTGTTTTCTTCCCAGTTTAGAGAAAGCAAGCAGATCATCAATGAGCACCCCCATTTTTTTGGAGTTGTTTATGATAGATAGTAAAATTTTGTTCCCCTCGTCATCAAGCCTATCGGCATAGTCTTCAGCAAGTATCCTGGTATAGCCGTTAATGGCTCTAATCGGAGCTCGTAAATCATGAGATACCGAATATGAAAATGAACCTAACTCTTTGTTAACTGCTTCTAACTCGGCGGTACGATCAATTACCTTTTGCTCTAATTCTTCATTCAATTTACGAATATCATCCTCCGCCTTTTTTAACTCTCGATTCGCTGTTATAAGTTCATATGCCCGCTTTTCCTTTTCTGAATTTTGAAAAGCCAGCTCCTTATTGGCAATAATCAATTCTGCCGCACGGCGTTCTTTTTCTTCATTTTGAAAAGCAAGCTCTTTATTTGCAACAACCAATTCAGCTGCGCGTAGCTCTTTCTCTTCATTTTGAAAGCGAAGTTCTTTGTTAGCAATAATTAGTTCGGCTGCACGGTCTTCTTTTTCCTGATGTTGAAAAGCTATTTCTCTGTTGGCAATAGATAATTCATCTGAAGCGGTTTTTTTCATACCCTAAACTTGCAATCTTTAAAAATGATTATTTACAGGATAATAGCGGTGGAAAAGCCCCTGATATATAAGCTTATAAAGCTAACATAATATCCCGGTTATCATTCTAAACGTCACAACCAATGTCAATAATTGCATATTAGTACACTAACTTGATGAGGGATACAGCGAAATTCTATAAAGAGACTAATTTAAAGTGATCAGCTTTTTTAACTAAGAGTTTAGACATGCCGAAAACGGTAGATGCATTACAGCCCCCCAATATTACAAACCAAACTTAATAACACCAAGTGGCTTTTTCCTATAGCTTTTAAAAATCCGATCCCAAAGAGGGAATATCGAACCATAGTTGGAATTCGTCTCAACAATAATATTCGAGTGATGTATCCGGTGCATTAAGGGGCTAATGATTAATTTTCTCAAAACAAAATCTACCCTTTCATTGACCTTGATATTGGAGTGTACCAGCAAAACAACGGGAAAAAACAAAATTCCGTAGGCAAACAAGCCCGTCACAGTTGCACCTATCAATGTGAGAAATATCGCTTTCGCGATCACAGAGAAAAAAAGCTCTACCGTATGAAAACGGACTGCAGTTGTCGTATTCATACTTTCATCTTCATGATGAAATTTGTGAAATCTCCAAAGCATGGGTATCCGATGATTGACGCGGTGCCACCAGTACACAAAAAGGTCAATACAAAGTATTTGAAAAACAACGGACAGTAAGTTAGGTAATTTGGAGAAAGGAATCATCCCAAAATGGTTTGCGGAAGCATATACCATCAGCTTTTGTAAATAATATCCGCTTAAAAATGAAAACAGAAGGTTAACCAAACCCACCATGATGTTTTTCAAATCATGATTAGTTTTCAATAACTCTTGTCGTTGCGGAAAGAGATATTCCACAAGATAGGTTAGCAAAAACACAAAGCCAACTGCCACTGGCTGTAAAATATTATTCATGCAGAATAAATGTTTTGTCTCATAAAATCAAATGGTTCATGGAATTATTTTAAACTTCATAAATCCATTTTTAAGGTATATCTTCAATTCTTAAATTTACGATGAAATACTATTAAAGGGTTTTATTAGCTTAAAAACAGGACTGTATTTTGTAATTTAAAAAGCCGCCCTCTAATAAACAACGTATATCTTTTATAATTAAACGAACCATGGATAATTATCTTGATGAAACGGTCAACTTATATCGCAATGCCGCATTAAAACCTGATGTTGGCCTTTGCTGTACCACAACTCCTATGAACTCCTTTCCTGGCTTGGAGATACCTAAGATCATGCAGGAAATGAATTATGGATGCGGCTCCATAGTTAGCGCTAATGACCTGGCTAACGAACCAAAGATCCTGTATGTAGGTGTAGGAGGCGGTATGGAACTGTTGCAGTTTTCTTATTTCAACAGAAACGCGCAAGGTGTGATCGGGGTAGATATTGTGGACGAAATGCTTCAAAGCTGCGCTGCCAACCTGATTGAAGCTGAGCACATGAACCCGTGGTTTAAAAAAGAATTTATTGATCTGCGTAAGGGTTCTGCCTTGGCGTTACCTGTAGCGGATAATTCTATAGACGTAGCCGGGCAAAACTGCCTGTTTAATATTTTTAAGGAGAGTGACCTCAAACAAGCATTAACCGAAATATACCGGGTATTAAAACCAGGTGGTAGATTAGTGATGTCTGATCCGGTGTGCAACCAGCCCATGAATGAAGCATTACGTAACGACGACAGGTTAAGGGCTTTATGCCTTACCGGTTCGTTAACATTAAATGACTATATCAAAAGCATAACTGACATCGGCTTTGGAACCATAGAAATAAGAGCTAAAAGGCCATACCGCATTTTGGCTCCCGGACAATACCCTACTGAGGAATTGCTTTACATTGAGAGCGTGGAAGTCTGTGCCATTAAAGACTCTATGCCTGCCGATGGCCCTTGTGTATTTACCGGTAAAGCGGCTATCTATTATGGTGAAAAGGAATATTTTGATGATGAAAAAGGCCATGTTTTAATGCCTAACCAGCCTTTAGCTGTTTGTGATAAAACAGCCGGGAACTTAGCAGCATTGAATCGTGATGATATTTTTATATCAAACTCCACGTGGTTTTATGACGGTGGTGGCTGCTGCTAATTAATCCATCCGATGAAAATATTTATCACGGGCGTTACCGGTTACATCGGGCAAAAACTGGCCTTACAGCTGGCGGGTGACGGGCATACTATACATGCGCTTGTCCGTGATCAACAAAAAGGTAAATCGTTATTAGATCATCCTAATATCCTCTTATTTACCGGAGATATTTTAGATCCTGATTCCCTGCTAAGTGCTATGGCTGGTTGTGAGCAGGTTTATCACCTGGCTGCATTGGCCTCGGTGTGGCATCGGGATCCCCAAAGCTTTCATATCATCAATGTTAAAGGCCTTCAAAACGTTTTAGATGCCTGTTTGCAATTGGGTATTACAAACGTCCTATTCACATCTACTGCGGGGGTTGTGGGAGATTCAGTAGATGGTAAACCCGTGTGCGAATTGACCAACCCTAACCCCAAACTGGAAACCTTGTATGAGCAAAGCAAGGTGGAAGCCGAAAAGCTTCTGAAAAGCTATATTCCTAAAGGTATCCGTGGTATCATTGTTAACCCCAGCCGGGTTTATGGCCCAGGCATATTAACCGAGAGTAACGGCTTTACCCGTTTGATGAAAATGTATATTAACGGACAATGGAAGATCAAACCCTGCAACGGCAAAAGCATTGGCAATTACGTTTACATAGATGATACGATCAACGGGCTGATAGCCGCGATGGAAAAAGCAAAGCCCGGTGAGCGTTATTTATTAGGTGGCGTTAATGCCACCTACAATGACTTTTTCGGCTTGGTAGATGAGTTAACAGGGGTAAAGAGGAAAATGTACAATGTTCCCTTGCGGGTGATGCTGTTCCTGTCGCGTGTACAGGTGATGATGGCTCAATTGTTTGGAAAACAACCGATGATCACCCCCCCGTTTGTACGCAAATACAACAAAGATTGGATCGTTAGCTCTCAAAAAGCAGAACAGGAAATAGGCTATACAATAATGCCTTTACGCGAAGGTGTAAGCAAAACGCTCGACTGGCTTAATCAACCTGTTTAATAGCCGTAGCCAGTTCATCATAAGTATATGCCGCTTCGTGAAATCTTTTTTTTCCGTTCTTTACAATTAAGGTTCCCGGTAATGCGCCGGACCAGTCAGGGCTTATTTTTTCATTATATGAATTTGGTGCTTCGTTCAGCAGGTAAATTTCGCCGGTTAATTGATGTGTTTTAACAAAGGGTTGAACGCCGCTTTCCAGTTTAGATTTCAAGTCAGTGCTGATTAGGATCACTTTAACAGGCCTGCCCTTTACCGATGCCTTAAATTTTTCAAACTCGGGCAGTTCTTTTACGCATGGTTTGCACCACGTTGCCCAAAAGTTGACCAAGTAAATGGTGTCTTTCCCTTGTTTCATCCGGCTTTCTAATTGGGAAACTGAAATGAGTTTAACCTGTTGGGCTTTTAAACTTACTGATAACAGCAAGCAAAAGGCAATCGTATATAGAGTTTTATTTGTCATGACTTTAATTAACTTTAACGGGCACTGATTGATATACGTACATTTTAACCGATTAGATGCGTGAATTAAACGATGAAGATAAGCATTATCATTCCTGTTTTTAATGAAGCTGAACATATCGGCAAACTGGTGGACTACCTAACGCGCTTTGGTAAAGGTAGTTTGGCAGAGATCATAGTTGTAGATGGCGGCAGCAGTGATCATACTTTGTTAATGGCAAATAGTTCCGGCGCAAAGGGCGTTATTAGCCCTCAAAAAGGCCGTGCAGCACAAATGAATTTTGGCGCTTCGCTGGCTAAGGGCGACTTGCTTTACTTCGTTCACGCAGACACCTTACCGCCAGAGACTTACGTAACAGACATTACAAACGCGGTAAAAGCCGGATATGATCTGGGTAGGTATCTTTCTACCTATGATAGCAAAAGCTGGCTGCTCAAGTTAAATGCTGTGCTGAGCCGGCTGGATACGTTCGGCGGTATGGGTGGGGATCAAACCTTGTTTATCACTAAAGATCTGTTTCAAAAGACTGGCGGTTTCGACGGCACCATGAAAATTATGGAAGAGTTTGAGTTTTGCGCCCGCGCCCGCAAACAGGGTAAGTACAAAATTATCAAGAAGCCCGTATTGATTTCCGCCCGAAAATATGATACCAATGGCTGGCTTACGGTTCAAAAAGCCAACTTCACTATCGTCAAAATGTATCAGAAGGGAGCCAGCCAGGAAAGCATGGTATCAAAATATAAAGAAATGCTGAACTACCGCTAAAGGGATATTCCGTTCAATTCCAGATCGGCAGCTTCGTCGACATCATGCAATTTTTCAAGTAAGCTATGGTTCAGTTTCAATTGGCTTATTGTCGAAATCGTCTGGGTAGCGACCTGATCCGTACTCCAGTCCTTATGCGTGAACAATTCAGGAATATAATGGTTGCAGCCTAACAGGTAATAGCCGCCATCAAAAGTAGGCCCAACAACCACATCGTTATCATTCAGCGCGTCTATCCCTTGCTCCAATACGTGTGTCTGTAATTGATAGCAATCACTACCGATGATCATCACCCTTTCAAAACCCTGGTCAAATAATTCTTTGAACGCGTTGGACATCCTCGCGCCAAGATGCTCACCAAATTGCTGCCTTTTGGTATAACCGGGTAAAGTCCATATATCATGTTCTATGACCTGATCTGTGTAATAGATAAATTTTCGGCAGTTTAATGGAATCGTGATCTGCCGGGTATGGCCTAATAATAAATTGTAAACAGACAATGCTTTTTCATTTCCTATTCCTTTTGCCAAACGGGTTTTAACTTTCCCTAACTCCGGGTGCCTGACAAATATAATTAGCGCTGTCCTCATTAAGTTGTTAAACTCAGTCATTATGCTATCGTTTTAAGTTCAGGCGGTTGTTTAAAAAAATAACGCCAGCATGGCACAGCGAGTGCGGCTCCGGCAACGGGCGCTAATATGTAAATCCATAACGTGCTTAAATTCCCAGCGATTAGCGCAGGGCCAAAAGACCGGGCAGGATTCATAGATGCGCCGCAAATAGGCCCCGCGAAAAGCGCCTCGAATAAAACCACACCGCCAATGGCAAGTCCTGCAAACATACCCTGCTCTTTACTTCCTGTGGCTACGTTGATAATTACAAGCATTAGAATAAAGGTAAGTATGAGTTCCAAAATAAATGACTGTGCATTCGAGCCGGAAGGCACGGTCCAGCCCAGATCTGTATTTTGTGGGAAAAGAAATTTTAAGGTTAAACTGGCAAATGTTGCCCCCGTAAGCTGACTAATAATATAAGGTATAAGAGATTTAGCCGGAAAGCGTTTGGCCAGCGTAAACGCAATGCTTACCGCCGGATTCATATGCGCACCCGAAACGCTACCCAATGCATAGATCATGCTCATTACCACCAGGCCAAAGGTAACTGCAACTCCTAAATGGGTGACAGTATGTACCTGTTCATCAATAACGACCGCACCTGTGCCGCAAAAAACCATAATATAAGTGCCTATGAACTCGGCCAGGTATTTTTTCATTCGGCCAATATTTATTCAGCTACTGCACCGCCGCAACTCGAACCTGCCCCAGCCGTACAACCGTAGCAGTGTTGTTTCAAAATGATCTCACGATTTTGTAATAAACTCAAATCAAAATCTGCGAGGTGCTGTGATGTGGCAGGGGTAACTTTTAAGTCAAGCATCTGATTAAAATCACAATCATATAAAAAGCCGTCCCAGCCTACCGAAATGGTATTTCGGCACATCACATTGGCCACTGCTGCGGGATTAAATGCAGCAATAAGCTTATCCATGTATTTATCGTAGTTACCGGTCGTCAACAAGTAATCCAGATACCTGCTGATGGGCATATTGGTTATGGCAAAAAGGCTATTGAAACTAATGTTGTATTTCTTCATTAGTTCGAACTTATATTCTTTTTCAAGCGCATCCTGCGATGGTGGCAGAAAAGCACCTGCCGGGTTATAAACCAAATTTAACGTTAGGCCGGTATCTTGCATCCCGTATCCAACTGCATTTAACATTTGAAGCGCCTTAATAGAATCTTCAAAAACACCGTCCCCACGTTGTTTATCCGTTCTGTCCTGGGTGAAGCTGGGTAGTGAAGAAACCACTTCTATCTGATGGAGCTTGAAGAACTCCGGCAGATCATGAAAACGCTTATTGGCCAATATAATGGTAAGGTTGCAGCGGACAATAATATGCTTCCCCAATGCTTTGATCTGCTCCACAAACCACCTGAAATCAGGATTTAATTCGGGTGCGCCACCTGTCAGGTCAACAATTTTGATAGGCGAATTAGCTAAAACATTTAAACAAAGTTGCATCGTCTCCCGCGTCATGATCTCCTTGCGGTCTGGCCCGGCATCCACATGGCAGTGCTTGCAAACCTGGTTACACATCTTACCCATGTTCACCTGGAAAATATCTACACCACCGGCTAACAGTGGAAACATACCGGTTGCAGCAACTTTATCTTTGAACGAAGCATGCTTATGCGTGGGGCTATGTTCCAGAATATCCAGCTGATAAGAACTATTAGCTAAAGGGTTTTGCAGGACTTTTAAGGATTTGATCATTACATGCTGATTTCTTTCACCTTGTTCATCATCTGTACACCGTGTACCAGTACTGCACCTCCTTTAATGGCCGAGGCTACATGCACCGCTTCCATCATTTGCGCTTCGCTAAAACCCTTCTCATAGGCATCGCTGCTGTAAGCATCAATACAATAGGGACATTGAACGGCATGGGCTACCGCCAAAGCGATCAAAGATTTTTCTTTGGCAGTTAGTGCGCCGTCTTTAAATACTTCCCCATAATAGGAAAAGAATTTGTCGGCCATTTCTTTCTGATAATCTCCTATATTCCCAAATTTGCCGAGGTCTTCAGCGTTGTAATAATGATCAGCCATTGTTTTCAGATTTATAATTATTCAAATATAAACTCCAGTCGTACTTTTTAAAATGGATAGTTGGTTTGGTACCTTCGGGTATGATCTTATTATTGATTAAGATCTCCAGCATACCTTTTTTTCCGCCAAAATCGTGACGGAACCAGCCCATCAATGCAGGCACATCAACGGTATTAGCCGCTTTACTATAGGTTACCTCGCCTTTTAAATAGGTTTTAACCGCAACATTCAGTTGTTTGTCGATTTGTTCCGGCTCATAAAAAGCGATGGGCGGACAGCTTTTAGCTCCGCAGTTTAAAGCGAAATGAATGCGGTAATCCAGTTTTGCAACCCTAAACTTTTTTTCAAACCCCGAAGGGAAAAGTTTACCCAGGTAGCCCTCGCTCCATTTTACCTTGCTATGGCGTAATATCCCATGCTCGATCAGGTCAAGGCTTAATTCCTGACCGGCGATGTAGATTTGTTTACTGGAAAAAAAGGAACCGCGCGCTTTATACTGATCCGGATCTTTCTTCAAGATTACTTGTGTAAAACCGTTATACAGGTTTAACCAGAATGCCAGTTTTTCATGATCATTATTCAACTGCTCCGCTAAAATATTTGGATCTGAATTTTTTAAAGTATCAATAAATGCTGCGGTACTATCTCCTGTTTTGGCAGCATATAGGAAATTTTGTGACAGCTTGATATAGTCTGTGGCTTTGACATTTTTGGTTTGCGCACTGACCGATACCCCGAAAAGGATGAAAAGCAACATCAAAGCAGATCTGAACGAATGTTTCAAAAGCATATATAAATTACGTAATTTAATTTCTTATGGCTTTATTAAATGGAAATAAGAATTAATATAAAAACGAAAGTCATTAATTGGCATGGTGTAATATCGCGGAATAGTACCGTTGAAATATACCAGTCTATCTGCCTTCCTCTATTTGACTATTTTACGCGTCATATTGATCCGCGGCTATTGGAGCGGCGCGACAGAAATTATCCTAAGGGGCAGGCTGCTTATTTTCTTTCGCTGGTATTTGGTGTATTTGTTTGCTCACGGATTTATATGAGCGGTGCTGAATTAAAGGCTATAACAACAGCCTAACATGAAGACACAAAGCGTATGGGATCAACTCCCATACGCTTATTTTAAAGGATCGGCTATGTAAAGAGATTAACAAACTGCCGAAATGGATTTGTTCCAATAAATGTAACTATTGAACAACAGCTGCACCCGCCACAGCCACCTTGTAGTCGTCTTCTACCGTACTACCGGATACGCCGATAGCGCCTATAACTTCACCTTCCGTATTTTTGATCACCACACCACCGGGAAAAGTAATGAGGCCACCGTTGGAATGCTCGATATTATAAAGTGGCTGGCCGGGTTGAACCAGCGCGCTTAGCGCGGCGGTATCCATAGTAAACCACGCGGCAGTTTTTGCTTTTTTGAAGGAAATATCTACCGAGCCTAACCAGGCTCCGTCCATACGGGCAAATGCAACCAGGTTACTTCCTGGATCTACCACGCATATATCCATTTTTGTGTTGATCTCAGCTGCTTTAATCTTGGCGGCTGCTATGGCCGCTTCTGCCTGTGCTAATGTAATGTTCATGTATAGTTTTATATTATTTAATTGCTAAAAGGTCTACTTTCTCTATGATGGGATCTTTGGCTAAAAGTTCGGCCGCGTTGGCCATTAAGGCTTCAGCAATCTTCCCATCTAAATGGGCTTGCCTGCCTTCTTCGGTCTCAAAGGTGTCAAATATGCCAAAGGTTGACGGACCTAATTGCAGGGCATACCATCGTACCGTATCCGGTTCGGCTTCGGCCAGTGGTAAAGCGCTTTTCAAAAATGCCAGGACGTCTTGTTCTTTACCGGGTTTGGCTTCTACCCGTGCTAATAATGCGAATTTTTCCATGATGATGTTTTTTATGATACAAAGTAAACATCATCACATTAAAACTGTGTGGAAACTCCGGTTCAAAAACTTACGAAAAAAGGTCAATCTTCGATCACCTGGCTTGGGCTTTTACCAAATTGCGCTTTGTAGGCTGTACTGAAATGAGAGAGATTTTTATACCCGGAACTATTGGCCAATTCGGACGGCTTCGTTTTTCCGGATGCTAACAATTGCTTTGACCGCTCCAGCCTTTTGGTTTTAAACCAATTACCCGGCGTTTTCCCGAAGACCTCTATGAAATGCCTTTTAAAGGTAGATAAACTCATATTGCATAAAAAAGCCAGTTCTTCCGTGCGTAGGTTGGTGTATTTATTCGCTTCGATGGTGTTTTTAAAAGACAGGTCGCTGTCATTTTGAAGCGTATTCAATAAGAATGGACGCATCGTATCCTTATACCTGTCCAACAGGTAAATCATAATCTCCTCAAATTTTACTTCCAGCAGCTCTTGTGAAAGTGCCCGGTGAAGTTTAAAATGAACGGAAAGTGAGTTAATAAATGCTTTTACAAAATCGTCCTGTTCTACAGTAAAGTATGGCGTTGGTGGGTTTGGCCCTTTCACAGGCGGGCTGATCAATTCCTTTTTTAATAACAGGTTGGTGAGTTTCGCTTTGGAGAAAAAGATCAGGATGCTTTTATAATTTTCAGAGCCATAGCACTTTTCTGTCATCAGGTAGTTACCCTGCGCAATCATCAGCGCTTTGGTATTATCAAGGTGAATGGCCGAACCGGCATCGTAAATATCCTTTTGCCCCTGTATCAGAAAACTGATCACATACTGGTCGATGGTCACCTTACTGCGGTTCATGATATCTTTGATATCATAGTTATAGACCGACAGGTCACCGGCATTTTCCCCGAACAAATTTTGTGGTAATTTTGTCATTGGCCTAAAAACGTAATAGTGCTCAAATATATACAAACCGTACTAAAAGTTATTGGACTATCCCTTTTGATGGGAGAGTATCGCGTTATTTGAAAAAGTTTCTACCTCGGCCCCTAAATACTTTGGCCATTTCTAAATAAAGTTTATTAGGAAAGCGTTAACACTTACATTTTCATTCCAGCCATATTATCGCCGGTTCCATTCTTAAATATAGCCTCACTATTCAACAAATAAGCACCGTTGGTCACCACGATATCCCCTTTATTCAAGCCCGATAGTATAGCTACATAGTTCTGATTGCCATTACCGGGTTTGATCATTCTCGGTGAGAAACTACCATCCGTATTTTTAACCCAAACCCTGCTGCCTTTTCCATCCGTTAAAACAGCTGATGCCGGAACTGCTAATGATTTGTTAGCTGTGCTTCCTATGGTTAAATATGCCAGCATACCCGGTCTGATCGCGCCTTGCATATTAGAAATACTGATTCTGACCAGATCTACTTTGGATGCATCTGATAATTCAGGGTTTATAAATTCAACCTTTCCTGCGATGACCTGCCGACCAAGATCGGGAAACGATACGTTTACCCGGTCATTGACCTTGTAATTATTGGCTTCATTAGCGTAAAGTTGAGCCTCTACCCATAAATTGTTCAAAGACTGCGTTTTTAAAACAGTCATTCCCTCCGTTACATAGTCCCCCTCGTGGACAGCGATATCGCTTACGGTGCCGCTCACCTTGCTCAATATCACTGTTGAAGCAGATACTTTACCTGAGGCTGCTAAGCTATTGATCTGCGATGCTGACAAACCCCATAACTGCAATTTGCTTTCTGCCGCGTTGATCAGTTGCTTGTAATCCACATCCGGGTTATGCAGCAATTTTTGTTGCTGTTTAGCTAATAAGTATTCTTTTTCAGCTTCCTGGAGGTTTTCGCTGTAAATGGAATAAACAGGTTGGCCGATGGCTATCTTTTCGCTAATTGCCCTGACGAACAATTGCTGAACCCTACCGGCTGATCTCGCGCTCAGTTCCTGTGCGCCGGTCTCATCAGTGGTCACGGTTCCGTTAAGCGTTTTTTCGTTACCTGTATTTTGTTCCTTTACGGTATCTGTCTGAATGGCTGCCAGTTGAATCTGCGTTGCGGTCAGTATGATTTTATCGGTGGCCATATCGCCCATCGTACCGGTCAATTCAACTTTAATGAGTTTCATTGCGCAAATGGGGCAATTACCGTCATGGTCTTCATGAACCTGCGGGTGCATGGAACAGGTATAATAAGCTTTCGCTGTTGTTTTCGCCGCCATAACCTGCGGCTTCGGTTTGCAGGCTGACATAGCCAGCATAAACACTGTTATCCATATTTTGATCTTATTCATGGCCATTTGTTTTAATGAAGCTTTCACTGTCTGATAAATATTGCGCATTGGATGCCAGGCTATCGGTCGATGATAACCCTTTAGTGATCTGTATCTCCTTGTTATTTTTGATCCCGGTGTAAACCTGTTGCGCTTTATACAAGCTACCTTGTTTGAGCCAGACTATTTGCGTCTGTCCCAAGTTAAGTAAGGCAGATCGCGGTATCCATAAACCATTTGTTTCGCCGGTTTGAATGACCGCTTTAATCAGGCTGTTCACTTTTAATTCATGATCCATATTGTCGAGGTAAACCCTGATGCTCGTGGCCTTATCGCCCTCCTGTAGGGTTGGCTCGATAAAGTTGACTTTCCCGACAATCGTTTTGCCTGGCATGTCCGGCAAGTTGATCTGCACCTGTTGATTAAGTTTTAAACTTGAAACCTGTGAGCGATCTATTTTAATAATAGCCCAAAGCATGTGCGGGTTGACCACGTTGAATAAGGTTTGCCCTTTTTCTACATACATCCCCTCTTTAATAGTCAACGGGAGGTTGTTAGCAAAATCCGCAGTCGTTTTATTTTCTGTACTACCCGCCATTTGGCTATGTGCTACGTCATGTACATGACCTTCGTAAAGACTATAAACCGGCAGGCTATAAAACGCTTTACCTGTTTTAATGACCTGTTCTAGTTGTGTCAGCGTCATGCCTGATAGCAGCAGTTTTTGACGAGCCGCGTTGATCAGCCCCGTTTCCTGTGCGGAGTTTTTGCTAACGAATAGCAGATCCTGCTGCGCGGTTAACAGGTCAGGGCTGTAAATATCAAAGATGCGCTGCCCTGCGTGGATCTCCTGGAATGCGTATTTGATATACAGTTTTTCGATCCGGCCTGAAAAACGGGAGGCGATATTATTAAATGTCCGGGTATCAAAATCCAGGTAGCCGTCGCCGGAAATTTCGGTAGCAACCGTCCTTTGTTCCGGCATAACATATCCTACTGACGAAATAACATTGCTGTTTACCGGTTGCAAAACCGTATTCAGCTTGATGCCTGCACCTTCGCTGGCCTGGCCTGATTTCTTAACCAGGTTCATCCCGCAAATGGGGCAACTGCCCGGATGGTCTTCCATGATCTGCGGGTGCATCGGGCAGGTGTATTTGACATCGCTTTTTGCCTGAACCGCAACTGGCGCAGGTTTGGGATTTGAGCAGGCTGTTAAAAAAATCACCACAATGCCTAAGCCCATGAGTACAATCTTAATGTTTTTCATATTCCCTTTCATAAGCAACCTGTAAGGTTAAAAGTTCCTGGAGGCGATCTAAGGCCTCCATCCTTGCCGTTTGTAACCCTTTAATACCATCCAAAACGGATGGGAGATCGCCGGTATTCTGATCGTAGGCCAGCAAGGCTGTTTTATAGCCGTTTTGCAGGGCGGGTATGATATTGAGATCGAAGTTCTTCAACTGTCTTTTCTTACTGCCTATGTTCGCCCTTAAACCGCTTAATTGCCCCTGCGCCTGGTTAAGCATATCGGATCTTCTCTGCTGCAATTCTTCCACTTCGTAGCGGATACCTTTCAGGTTGGCTTTGTATTCTTTGGATGCCCATGGAACAATGGGTATGGTGACCGAAGCCATTAAGATATATTGATTGGGAAAGCCCCCATAACTGATCATGTGCGCTGCTTGTATACCGAAATCCGGCTTACGTTTGCTGTATTCCACCTGCGCATTCATTTGCTGTAGTTCTATACTACGGCTTATACCTTTAATATCGCTTCGCTGATAGGCAAGGGTAGCGGTATCGGTTATAACACCTTCGTAATCTTTTAATACGATACCCGTGTCCACGAGAAAAACGGTTTGCTTATCCCGGTTCATTAGCGTGTTCAGCATAATGTTCCGCTGGCTGATCTCATTATTTAGTTGCTCTCTCGTGTTATCCAATGCAAAGAGTTCGGCTTTTGCCTTATAAATATTAGGCAGCTTTTCTTTTCCGTAGATCAGCCGGATATTGGCATCTTTGAGCATATACTCCAACAAGCCTTTTGTGTTCTCCAATAAGGCCAGTTTCTTTTCCAGCACCACGCGCTCGTAATAGTATTGCTTCGCCTGGGCGATGAGTTGACTTTTTTGATAGTTTTTATCTTCCGCTGTTACTTTGGACATTCCCTTCATATAATCTTGCTTTGCACGCAGTTTAGCCGGGTTGGTAAACATTTGCTCTGCCTGAATCATAAAAGAACCGCCATTGGGATTGATCTGGTAAGGCGTTTGGTATTGCCCCGCGCTGATCTTTGGCGCATCGAAGCTTTTAGCACCGGTAGCGTAAGCGTCCTGCGCGCTGATCTTGGCATCGTAAGCCTGTAAAGCAGGATTACTGGCTACCCTAACTAAAACGCTGTCTAATGGCAGGGTTTGTGCCGGGGCCGTAAGGCCGGCAATACAAGCAAGCAGGGTCAATATGATTTGATTTCTTGTTTTCATGTTTTTATTCCTTTACCTCCAATACTTCCAGTTTACCGTATTTCTTTAACTCGTATTCCTTCACCATTAAAAAGATGAGCGGCGTTACGAGCAAAATATGGGTGGAAGATGTTAACACGCCGCCGATCATCGGCAGTACGATGGGCAGCATGACATCGCTGCCTGTCCCGGTAGCCCACAATACAGGCACCAAACCAAAAAGGGCAACGCAAACCGTCATCAATTTCGGGCGAAGGCGTTTCACTGCGCCATTCATGACGTAAAGCCTCAAATCTTCGCGGGTTATGGTTTCTTTGGAATTGCCTTTTAGAATTACCAATTGTTGCATCGCATCGTTCAGGTAAATGACCATCACGATACCCGTTTCTACGGCAATCCCAAAAAGCGCGATAAATCCAACCGCCACGGCAACCGATAAATGTACCCCGAAGAAATACACCATATATGCCCCGCCGATCAAGGCGAATGGGATAGAGATCAGGCTAAAGAAAGCTTCGCGGATTGAATGAAAGGCAAAGTATAAACAGGCAAAGATTATCAGGAGTACAACCGGTAATATCAGTTTTAAAGTATGCTCCGCACGGATCAGGTTTTCATACTGACCACTCCATTCAATGAAGTAGCCTTTCGGCAAAGATTTGACCATGGTGTTCAACCTTTCCTGCGCTTCCTGCACGGTACTGCCCAAGTCACGGTCACGCACATTAAATAATACCGTGCCACGTAACAACGCATTTTCCGATTGGATCATGGCCGGGCCATCACTGATCTTAATATCGGCAACTGAAGATAACGGCACCGGCCCGTAAGATGTTGTTTGCACCAGCGTCCGATTGATGGCCTCCAGGTTACTGCGGTAATCCTGCGCCAGCCTTACATTCACGCTGAATCGCTGCCTGCCCTCTATGGTGGTTGTTAAATTCATGCCACCCAACGCACTTTCCACTACTTCGTTTACGTCATCAACACTTAACCCGTACCTGCCGATGGCATCCTTGTTTACCTGTATATCTATATATTTATCACCGGTGATCGGATCAACATACATATCCTTCACACCAGCTAAGCCTTGCAGCGCCTGTTTCATTTGATTGGCCAAAACATTAATTGTATCGAGGTTTTGCCCATAAATTTTAAGCCCAACATCGGTACGGATACCCGTGGACAGCATATTGATCCGGTTAATGATCGGCTGAGTCCAGCCGTTCACCACGCCGGGTATTTGCAGCTTGGCATTCAGTTCATTGATAATATCCTCTTTTTTGATGCCTTTGCGCCACTGATCTTTTGGCTTTAACAGAATGATGGTTTCCGTCATACTGATCGGTGAGTTATCCGTAGCGGTATTCGCCCGGCCTGCTTTTCCCAACACATTCGCGACTTCGGGTATGCTTTTAATGATCCTGTCCTGCACCTGTAGCAATTGTTTGGCTTGGGCATTGGATACATCGGGCTGGGTAACGGGCATGAATAGGATCGTTCCTTCGTCCAAAGGCGGCATAAACTCGCTGCCGAGGCTTAATAATAATGGTATGCTGACCAGCAAGGCAATGATATTGATCCCGATGGTTGTTTTACGCCAGGTTACGCACCAATTGAGTATGGGACGATAGAGCCTTTCCAGACCCCGGTTTAGCGGGTTATGGTCGTCCGTCCTTAATTTCCCTTTCAGGAAAAACGAGATCAGCACCGGTGCCAGCGTTACCGCTAATATGGCATCTATCGCCAGTATAAATGTTTTTGTCCAGGCTAAGGGGCCGAACAATTTGCCTTCTTGTCCTTCCAGCAAAAACACGGGGAGGAATGAAGCGACGATGATCAGCGTGGAAAAGAACACGCCTCGGCCAACCTGTTTACAGGATGCTTCTATGATCCTGATTCTTTCTGCTGTGGTCATGATCTTTCTTTTTCTTGTGCAATGGCCAAATTGCGGTGTGAATTCTCTACCATGACGATACCGTTATCCACGATCACCCCGATAGCCAGAGCGATACCGGTTAAGGACATGATATTGGAACTGATGCCAAAGGCGTTCAGCAAAATAAAACTGGCCGCTATGGTGATGGGTATTTGAATGATGATGCTTAAAGCGCTTCGCCAGCTAAAGAGAAACAGGATAACGATAATAGATACCGTGATCATTTCTTCGATCAGCGTATGTTTGACAGAGTTAACGGCGCTTTCGATCAGTTCACTGCGGTCATAAGCGATTTTGAACTTTACGCCGGGCGGCAGACCTTTTTGAATGTCCGCCATTTTATCTTTGACCGCATGAATCACCTTATCGGCATTTTCGCCATAGCGCATCACCACGATACCGCCGACCGCTTCGCCTTCGCCGTTCTGGTCAAAAATGCCCAAGCGTTCATCACCCCCCATTTGAACTGTGGCAATATCCTTTATCCTGACGGGAACGGTTTTAATAACGCCGACACTGATGTTTTCAACGTCGGTTAACGATTTGATATAACCCAGGCCGCGCACAATGTAACCACTGCCGTTCATTTCAAACTTACGCCCGCCCACATCGTTGTTGTTGCTTTTTACCGCTTTCAATACCTGCGATAAGGGAATATTGTAATAATTGAGTTTATGCGGGTCGATGCTGACCTGGTATTGTTTTTCAAAACCACCGAAAGAAGCAACTTCACTTACCCCCGGAACAGTTTGCAAACCCAGCTTTACATACCAGTCCTGTAAGGCCCGTTGTTCGCCAAGGTTGATGCCTTTGGCCTCCAGCGTGTACCATAGCACATGGCCGACACCTGTTCCATCAGGCCCCAATGTTGGGGTGATGCCCGGCGGTAATAAACGCTGCGCATAGTTAAGCCGTTCCAGAACCCGGCTTCGCGCCCAGTACACATCAGCTTTATCTTCAAAAACAATGTAAACAAAGCTCATCCCGAACATGGAAGTGGCCCGGATGGCTTTTATCTTAGGGATTCCCTGCAAATTGCTGACCAATGGGTAAGTTACCTGGTCTTCCATGATCTGCGGACTTCGGCCCTGCCATTCGGTAAACACGATCACTTGGTTCTCCGACAGGTCGGGAATGGCATCGATAGGGTTTTCGCGGACCGCGTAAACACCCCAGGCAAAAAGCCCTATGGCCGCCAGTAGTACGAGATACCTGTTTTTTAAAGACAGGCTTATCAATTGATTAATCATCTTAATTGCTTTAATCAGCCCTCCGCTTGTTGGCGGAGGGTTGAATGAATTACATTTTCATTTTTTCTGCTGGTTTCTTTTTGTTGGTCTTTTTAACCAGCGTCATACCACATTTCGGGCATTTGCCGGGTTTGTCACTAATTACTTCCGGGTGCATGGTACAGGTGTATTGTACTTTTGCAACAGGTTTTACTTTTTTAGTTTTGGTAGTGTCAGAAACTGGATTGCCTGAATGTGCAGCAAAAGCGGTCGCGACAGAAAACAGAATGGCAATAGCCATCAGCATTACTTTTTTCATGTGGTTAAAATTTGAAAATGGATAAATAGCATAGGCAAAACCTATGCATGGTTATGAATTAAGATGGATTACGAAAGAATGATAGCCGGGTACAGAAAGTACGGGCTAAGAGAAACAGGTCAGATCCTGTAGGTGCAGTTTAAGGTATAGATCGGTATATCAGGTTCACCTGGTGGGGGATTTGCTTGATAGTTGGTATGATCAACTTGTTCGGTAGCGAAAGTAGCCAAAGTCCAATTAGCGGGTGCTGGTATAATTGCCGCGGAAAGTTCACTAAAAACAAATGAAGCGGCAGTTACATGGCTATCCTTTACCTTGAAGCTTTTAGTGTCGTGTTTGCAGCAATTATTTTGATCCGTGTGATCTGCCGAAGCATAGGTCAATGTAACCGAAGTCAGCTTACCGCAGCAATAAAAACGGTTTATCCCAATACCCACAAGGGATAAAAGATAAATGGCCGTTAGAAATATGAGTGTGGTACGTTTCACAATCGAAATTACTATTTTTATTTGATTAAAGACAGGTAAGCAGAGCCGCCCCGATTACGGGACGGCTACCTTTTTACTTATAACTTACACTTAGTCTTACATTCTCCTGAATCCTTACAGCTTTTACTGCAATAATCTTTGCAGTTTGGCCCGCATCCCTTTGCGCATTTAGAGCAGGTTATTTTGCTGTTGCAGCAAGGGGTATTGGCATAAGTAATAGATATAGCAGACAATAGCATCACCATGGTGATGAAAAGAAACTTTTTCATGATTTTGAATTTAAAGATTAATAATTAATTGAATAGCGCGGCCACGCAACGACCGATATGCAGATTGAATTATTAAACTTTCGGCGGGTTCCAGCCGTTATGGTGATAATCTGATAATTCACCTGTTTTAAAAGGATGGGTAGATTGCTGATGAAGATCAATAACTGCAAGTGAAAAATATACTGGCTGAGTTACGATAAAACCACACGTTCCGCAGGAAAGCATGGCGTTGCAATTTCCTTTGGCACAATCATCATCAGAACTATGTCTTTGATGACGACAACAATCTTTTTGCGTTTTTGCTACGCAACAAGATGCTTTTTCATGACGAATGTTTGTCATACCCGAAAACGAGGATAAAAGCAATATATTCAAAATGAGAAAAACTGCTAAAGACTTCATGCTCTTATAAAAACGCTTATTGTTTAAAATATTGCAGCATTGGCTGCTTAAATATTCCTCTGTAAATATAGGGGCAACCCTTATTGACCATTTATCTAATTCCGTTAAAAATTTATATCCTATTGTACTAAACTTTTACTTTTAACAAGCTGGCATTGATCGCTACGACAACGGTACTGACAGTCATTAAAACTGCACCTGCTGCGGGGCTTAGTACAATACCCTGATTGTAAAGTACACCGGCAGCCAATGGTAAAGCAATTACATTATAGCCGGTGGCCCATGCCAGGTTCTGGACCATCTTCCGGTAAGTCGCTTTGCCAAACAAGATCAAACTGGCAATATCCTTAGGATTACTGTTCACCAAAACAATTCCTGCGGTTTCTGCGGCGATATCGCTTCCCGATCCTACCGCGATTCCAATATCCGCCTGGGCAAGTGCAGGCGCATCATTCACACCATCGCCGGTCATCGCTACAAATTCACCTTTTCCCTGTAATTCTTTTATCTTCTCCAGCTTCTGATGCGGTAGCACTTCGGCGATAAAACTATCCATGCCCAAAGTTTTACTCACGCTGGCGGCTACTTTATTATTGTCCCCTGTAAGCAGGATAGATTTGATATTTTCATCTTTTAAGGTTTTGATAGCTTCCGCTGATTCGGGACGGATCTTATCTGATAAAGCGATATATCCGGCCAGTTTATTGTAGATCAGTACAAATACGACCGTTTCCGAATCATTGGCAGTAAATCCATCCGGCATAGTGAACTTGTGTTCTTTTAAATAGCCCGGACTAACCACCCTGATTTTTTTACCTGCTACCGTAGCCTCAACGCCCTGACCAGTGATGGCTTTAAAGTTTTCTGCCTTCGGAATAGTGATCTTTAAATCCTTTACTTTTTGCAAGATACCGGTAGCGATAGGGTGTTCTGAGTTTTGTTCAAGTGCCGATGCTAAACGGATAAGCTCTTTTTCGTCCACTCCTTTATCCAACAGCACAATCTTTGATACTTCAAATTTACCAACAGTAAGCGTACCGGTCTTATCGAACACAATGGTGGTGATCTTGCGGGAGTTTTCAAATGCCGTCCTGTTCTTGATCAGTAAGCCATGTTTCGCCGACAACGCAGTTGATTTGGCAACCACTAAGGGCACCGCCAGCCCTAACGCATGGGGACAGCAAATTACAATAACAGTCACCATTCGCTCCATCGCGAAAGCTAAAGTTTGGCCGGTTAAATACCAGTAAAGAAAAGTACCGATACCGGTTACCAAGGCGATCACGGTTAGCCATTTGGCTGCAGTATCGGCTAATAGCTGCGTTTGTGATTTTGACTTTTGCGCATCATCTACCAGTTTAACCACCTGCGATAGATAGGAATCTTTGGCCGCATGGGACACCGTAACTTTAAAGGAGCCATTGCCGTTGATAGAACCGGCAATAACTTTATCACCCTTTACTTTTTGTACCGACTTGGATTCCCCGGTCAGCATGGATTCATTCAAATAACTTTCACCCTCAAGTATAATTCCGTCGGCCGCAACTTTTTCTCCCGGCTTTATCAAAATAACATCTTTCTCCTTTAAGGTATCGGTTTTTACATCATGAATTTGATCGCCCATGACCATGTGCGCATCGGCGGGCATCAATTGAACCAATAGCTCCAGTTCATTTGACGCGCCCATCACCGAACGCATTTCTATCCAGTGCCCTAAAAGCATGATCAGGATCAGCGTAGCCAGTTCCCAAAAGAAATCCATGCCCTTTAGTCCAAATACTGTGGCCGCGCTGTAGGCATAGGCTACGGTGATGGCAAATCCGATCAGGGTCATCATACCTGGATTTTTAGCCTTCATTTCGCTCATCCAGCCGCTTAGAAATGGCCAGCCGCCATAAACAAAAACCACAGAAGCCAAAGCAAAAAGCAGGTAGGATGAACCACTGAAGTTAATGTCCAGGTGCAGCCATTGCTGAATTTGCATAGACAACATCATGACCGGAATAGTTAGTGCCAGCACCACGTAAAAACGCTTTTTAAAATCAGCGATCATCACGGCGTGGTGGTCATGCTCCGACATCCCCATGTGCGCATTGCTACCATGTTTTATTTTGCTGTGATCCATAACATCATCGTTATGAGCCACATGTTTACCGGCAGGCATTTTATGCCCTCCCATAGTATGATGTTCGTGTTGATTTTTCATAGCTGTAAAGTTTTAATAAGTAAATGTTAATCCACCGCCTAAACCCATATCGCTATCGTAATGCGTTGACAAGGAAAAGTATTTAGTAACGATGTATCTTAAACCTGCCGCGTATTCCTTATCGGTATTGACCATGATATTAAAGCGTAAACGACTTGAAACCGGTATATCATCCCTCCCTAACTGGAAGCGCAGTTTGCCATTGCCATCTATACGGGCATCAGCGACAAACAGCATCGGCAGTGTATAAGCCAAACCGGCTACGACCGTGTGGCGGTTTTCCTTATTGCTTACTTGGCCGAAAAGATTTTTAGCATCACTGCCAAAGATATTTTTTTCATCAGGATTAAATTTCTTGTAATGGTAATCAAAGCCCACATAAGGAAACAGCCATTGCATCCGGCCGATATAACGCCCGATCATGGTTTCACTTTCATAGCCCATCATGGCATCGGTGCCTAAATGCCACATCGTGCTGGCTTTCCAGCGGGTATTGGCCAACATGATCTGCCCGTCACTTCCATTGCTTTCCAGTCCGATCTTGCCCATCAGATGTGGCATTTGATCGTCGCGATTCAACATGCGCCGCGCCAGTTTAGGATCGGGTATTTCTGGATTTGGAGGCGAGTTTTCATAACTGAATACCCTACCCATTCCGCTCATCATGTGGTATAAAATATGGCAATGGAAAAACCAGTCGCCACCAACTTCGGAAGCATTGAACTCAATGGTGTCTCGCTCCATCGGCATAATGTCGACAACGTTCTTCATTGGCGCGTTTTCACCCTGCCCATTAATTACCCTGAAATCGTGCCCATGCAGGTGCATCGGGTGGCGCATCATGCTGTTATTGTAGAGGATGATTCGTAGATTTTCTCCTTTTTTGATTAGTATCCTATCCGATTCTGATACCGTTTTGTTGTCCAGTGTCCAAACATAACGGTTCATGTTTCCGGTTAGATCGAATTTTAATTCCCTCATCGGGCCTTTGGGTAGCGTAGTATTGTGAGGGTCACGGAGCATCCCGTAATTGAGCGTTACTATATCCGAATTGTCAGGTGCCATATTCATGCCTGCCATGCTTTTGTCATTCGGCATCTGCATACCCGGCATGGCTGTTTTTTTATCATCTGCTTGGTACTTGTCCGCACCGGTTATTTCCGGGTACATCACGGTATTCATGTCCATTGTTTGGTTCTGCATCGCCATGCCTTCCATCGGTACCATATTGCCGTTCATGTCCATCATCTCATTCATCATCTTCATGCCCGCGAAATATTTCAGTTTTGGCATTTTTTCGGCGGATACTTTCTGACCTTTCCCCAACCAAAGCGAGGCAGATTTGGTTCGATCTTCCGGGGCGACTAAAAACTCATAGCTTTTATTATCCGGAATAGTTACTACCACATCGTAAGTTTCGGATGGCGCGATGATCAGCCTATCAACTTCAACAGGTTCTACATCATTACCATCAGTTGCCACCACAGTGACTTTACCACCGGCATATTTGAGCCAGAAGTAGGTAGTAGCGCCGCCATTGGCGATACGCAGCCTTACTTTATCCCCGGCTTTATACTGGGGCTGTTCGTTTTGGTTTTTACCGTTGATCAGGAACTTATCGTAGTAAACATCGCTCACATCCATCGCGTTCATCCGCTTCCACTCATTCGCTACTTTGGTTTTAAAATGGCCTGATTTGATCGCCTCCAAATAGCTTTGTGTGGTGCCTTTTTGTATGGCGAACCAGTCGGATGCCGCGTGTAAACTGCGATCAACCTCTTTGGGGTTCATGTTTGTCCACTCACTGAGCACCACTGGCAAGGTCGGGATATTCCATTCCTTCCGCTTATTCATGATAAAAGCTCCGTACATGCCTATTTGTTCCTGCAAACCAGTGTGGCTATGATACCAATGGGTTCCATGCTGTTTGATTGGGAATTTATATAAATGGGTTTCACCCGGCATGATCGGCATCTGTGTTAAATTAGGTACGCCATCGTAACGGTTGGGTAAATAAAGTCCGTGCCAGTGCAGGGATGTTTCTTCCTTCAATTTATTATGCACGTAGATCTCGGCGGTATCGCCTTCGGTAAAAGTCAGGGTCGGCATGGGAATACTGCCGTTAACCGCGATAGCTCTTTTTGGTTTCCCGCCATAATTGACAACGGTATCTGCAATGTAAAGATCATAACGAACAGTGCGTGGCGGAACATTATTGATAAGTGTTTTAATCGGGCCTAACTTTGCTTTTGCACTTTTGATAGCATTGGTCGACTCCTTAACATCACTCATTTTCATTCCCTCCATTTTCATTGCATCCATATCGTTCTTGCTTGTAACGGTGTCTTTCATCGGAATTTTCATACCGGCTGACTTTTTTGGGGCTACTTTAGGTTTTTCTTTAATCAATTTCATCCCGCACTTGGGGCAGTTACCAGGCTTGGAATCATGAATTTCCGGGTGCATGGGGCAAGTATAGGTGACCGGCTGTTGCTTTTGCATAGCCGCCATATTTTGCATATAGGTTTGGGCAAACGTGATTTGCTTTAGACAGATCATCATCGCTACGAATACTATTTTTCTCATATAAAATAAACCACGATTTATTACACTGCCTTAGTGTAATAAATCGTTAATATTTAAATTGTTAATTTATTTATTCAGGGTTTCGGTAACCTTCCCGCAGGTCAGCATCTGGCTGCCGTAATATGGGTTTTTGATACCGGCTTCAGCCGACAACCAATAACTCTTTTTCATCGGGCAATATGCGTAATAAACCGGCTGCCCGGTCAATTTTACAGCTTTGGCCAGTTTGAAGAAGTTGACCGAAAAATTAGCAAAATGCTCCCTTTGATGAGCAATATCTCTGCTCTCTGAAATATGTCTCGCATCAAAAGCCAGCTTTTCCTGCAAATCCATAAACACAGTCATGTCGGAAGCTGGAAGCGATTTCATATCTACGCCTTTAACGGCTTTTAAAAATTCACCTGCATGGGTAGCAGCATCAGCACTGTTTGATTTGATCAAAGCGTCTTTGACGTCGTAATAAGAAGTAAGTAAGGGAGTTAGCGCAGTTGATTTAGTGTCTTGCGCAAAAAGTAATTGAGTAGAAACAGTTGCCATTACGGCAACTAATAAAAATATCTTTTTCATGATGATCTGATAATATGTTAAACAATAATTTTAGCCATGGCAAAGCCATACTCATTCATTGAATAATTTAAATCAAACCTGGAAACTTTGGATAATGATCCGGATACCGGGCGTAGGAGGCCGCTGTCGCTCATCAATTAAGGATCGATGAACTGTTTGCACAACGGGGATTGAAATGGATGTATAAAAATAGGGGGACTGAACAATAACTGCATCTACCGAAACCGAAACTTTTACCGGTTGAGGCACCAATTTGGCCAAGGAAGCAAAGTTATTAACCGCATCCTGGCAGCAAGGATCTACCTGAACGACAACAGTAAGTGACGGCTGGTCTTGTTGAATTAGTTTGGCTTGATGTTCTGCAACTTCCTCACAGCAGTCATCTTCTTTCTGAAGCGCACAACGCAATCCTACCGCGGAATTTAGCAGGAATGTGAATAAAAGTAATAGTGCTTTGATCTTCATCTTCAATTACAAACTTAAGGAATTTGCCTAAAAAGGTTTTACATAATTCCGTTTAAAATTTATAGCCATTATTTATTCATCCGGGCCAAAATTCTTTTCATTTGAGCAATCTCTTTCTCCTGAGCTGCAATTATCCCGTCGGCAAGTTTTCTTACTTCCGGATCTCTAATATTTGCGTTTTTACTGGTCATAATAGCAATGGAATGATGCGGTATCATCCCTTTCATGTATTGCACATCACCAACAAAGGTCTGAGTTCGTACGCCAATGAGTGAAAAAACAAACACCGCTGTACTTGATAAAATGATGATCAAATTTAGCTTACGATTTTTATACATCATCCGCATCATCGCCAACATCAATAAGGCCATGGCAGCAACCATCATTAACGTCATATAAAGCCGGGTCATACTTAGATAGATATGATCTGCCTGGTCAACATTCAAAAACATCACGCCATACATGATGATAAACGAACATAACAGCGTCAAAACAAATGTTTTGTAGTTTCCTTTTTCCATGGTTAACGTTTTAGTTTTTAACTAAAGGGAAATACTTTTTGTTTGATTTTGCTTAAATTTTGTCGATGGGCTTCCGTTCACCCTGCTTTAAAGCTTTGAACTGGCTCGGCGTTATACCGGAGATCGCCTTGAATTGCGCGGATAAATGTGAACTGCTGCTGTAACCCATTTTCCAGGTGATCTCGTTTAAATTCAGTTCACCGTATTCCAGCAATTCTTTTACTTTTTCGATCTTTTGCTGAATAATAAATTTTTCAATGGTGGTATCTTCCGCATCGGAGAACATACGGCTGAGGTAGGCATAATCCTTATTCAACCCCTCAGACAGGTATTGCGAAAAATTCAGGTGGGTATCTGAAAGGTCGGTATAATGTATCTTTTCAATGATCAGGGTCTTTATCCGTTCAACCATCTGGTCTTTTTCATTGTCAAGCAACTCAAAGCCCAATAATTTAAACTGCGAGGAGATCAGGCGCAGTTGTTCATTGTCGGGCCCGGGCTGAACATCAGCGCTGCCCAAATTGACCACACCAACGTTCAATCCCATGTTCTCCAACTGTTGCCTGACTACCATGATGCAGCGGTCACAAACCATATTTTTAATATGCAGGATCATATGTTTATTTAACAAAAATACGGTTAAATTTCCTCAGCGTTATAACCGTTGATTTTTAGTGCGCTGATAACGTCATTGGCAGTTAATCCATTATCCGATTTGACTGTAAGTATCTTATCCGGGTTGGTGGTGTCTACTTCCCATTTGGCTATACCTTCCAGATTATCTAAAGCCGGGGTTACGGTTGCAATACAGCCACCGCATTTGATATTTGTTTTGAATTTTAAAGTTTCCATATTTATTGATTTTAATAATTAAAGATTAAGTTTTGTAAATTTCAGCCGCAGGCTATTACTGACCACCGATACAGAGCTTAAAGCCATTGCCGCACCGGCGATCATGGGGTTCAGCAAGAAACCATTGACGGGATATAATATACCGGCGGCAATAGGTATGCCGATCAGGTTATATATAAATGCCCAAAAGAGGTTTTGCTTTATCGTGCGCACGGTTAGTTTGGAAAGCCTTAATGCCTTGGGTACCTGTTGAAGGTCTGACGAAACCAGGGTGATCTTGGCTACGTCCATTGCTATATCGGAACCTTTGCCCATCGCTATACTTACGTCAGCTTGTGCTAAGGCCTGGCTGTCATTGATGCCGTCACCGATCATAGCTACAATTTTACCTTCACCCTGTAGTT
This sequence comes from Mucilaginibacter terrenus, assembly GCF_003432065.1. Taxonomy (NCBI): domain Bacteria; kingdom Pseudomonadati; phylum Bacteroidota; class Sphingobacteriia; order Sphingobacteriales; family Sphingobacteriaceae; genus Mucilaginibacter; species Mucilaginibacter terrenus. The sequence goes on from NZ_QWDE01000002.1 coordinate 558,965, forward strand.
TTTTAATAAAGTCCGCTTTATCTGATGGCATAGTGTCGGCCTGAAAATGGTCAATCCCCGCTTCTTTGGCAATTGCCGCTGCGGTTTGCGCGTTATCGCCGGTCAACATATAAACGGCAATCCCCTGTCTTTTTAACTGGCTTACGGCTACTGCTGAGCCTGTTTTGATTGGGTCGGCTATGGCTGCAATGGCTAATACTTGCGTTTGATCGGCAAAGTAAATCACCGTTTTTGCCTGGTTTAAATAGGTGCTGACAGGCGCCTTTAACTCTTCCGGTACGGATATGTTTCTTTCCCCGATCAGTTTATGGCTTCCGGCAAAGTAATGCCGGTCCTCGAAATTCGCTTCGACGCCCCGCCCGGTTAAACTATTAAAAGAATTTACTTTTACTGAAACGTTTTTGCAGGGTTTAAGGTGGGCTACGATTGCCTCAGCCAAAGGATGTTCAGATTGCTGTTCCATCGCTAAAAATAATCCCTGTAATTGACCTTGATCATTTGGAAGGGACTTTGCCCAAAGCAGATCAGTAACTACGGGCTTCCCCTGTGTTATCGTGCCGGTTTTATCCAATACGACTGCGTTAACGCTATGTCCTAATTCCAATCCTTCCGCATCTTTAATTAAAATGCCGTTTTCGGCTCCTTTGCCAATACCCACCATAATGGCGGTTGGAGTAGCCAAACCCAAAGAACAGGGACAGGCAATCACCAGTACCGTAACCAGCGCCAGTAAGCCTTGTGTTAAGGCATGTTGCCCGCCAAATACCAGCCAGGCACCCAAGCTTAATAAAGCGATCAGCATGACGATAGGAACAAAAATGCCTGCGATCTTATCCACCAATTTTTGGACGGGTGCCTTAGAGCCTTGCGCATCCTGCACCAATTGAATGATCTGGGCCAGCAAGGTTTCGCCGCCAACTTTTTCTGCCGTAAACCGGAAACTTCCCTTTTGGTTTAAGGTACCGGTAAAAACAGAATCGCCTGCTTTTTTCTCTACAGCGACAGGCTCCCCTGTGATCATGCTTTCATCCACAAAAGAGTTACCTTCATCAACTATGCCGTCAACCGGGATCTTTTCACCTGGCCGAACCAACAGGCGGTCGCCGATCTGCACATCTGCAATAGCTGTTTCTTTTTCACCTACTGCAGTGATAAGCAACACTGTTTTTGGTTGCAGGCCGATCAGTTTTCTAATGGCGGATGAGGTATTGGATTTAGCCTTTTCTTCTAATAATTTCCCCAGCATAATAAAAACGATCACGACCGAAGCCGCCTCGTAATAAACATGCGGTTGCAAGCCCCGGCGATGCCAGAACTCAGGGAACAAAGTATTGAATACGCTGAATACAAAGGCGATGCCGGTACTCATGGCGACCAGTGTATCCATATTCGTACGGCCATGCCTGGCCTGCTTCCAGGCGTTGATAAAAAAGTTTTTGCCCGCTATAAAAAGTACCGGGGCGGTTAATGCCATCATGATATAATTGGCATAAGGCATGTCCATAAAGACCATCCCGATCAGTACCACTGGAATAGTTAAAATAATGGCCCAGGTCATATTTCGCTTCAACTGCCGGTAATGAGTTTGCTGCGCTTCCGCTTGTTTTTCTTTGCCATTAACTGTATCGATGATGAGGTCATAGCCGATTGATTGAACGGATTGTTGTAAACCGGAAGCCTGAATAATTTCGGGATGAAAGGCAACTTTAACGGATTGCGTAGCATAGTTCACCTCGGCCTTTTCAACGCCCTTTTGGGTGCCGATCATCGATTCTACACTGGATGCGCAGGCGGCGCAGGTCATACCGGTAACTGGGAACGTAAGAGTTTGTAATTGTATTGCTGCCATGTCTTTTGTTTAACAGCACAAATTTATACTGGGTTCAGGTTTTGAATTTTACAGGATTCTGCCTAAAATTTACAGAATACCGTATAATTCATTCCAACAAATCTTGAAATAATTTCCTATTATTGAATATTAGTTGATAGTATCACTTAATGTCTAAACACACGATTTCAACCTTTACGTTATGGACAATTATTTCCTTGTTAAAAAACCTTACGCCGTAAATGAGAAAAAACGCTCCGCGTTAATTGAGTTTGTTAATAAAGGACTGCGTTTCATGCAAACGGGCTACCAGGTAAAGCAGCTCGATACCAATATAGATATGAATACGCCCGAGCAGCGGATCAACTATTACCACTTGCTGGATTCGGTCATTTTTAACGGGGTTCCCGGTGACGTGGTAGAATTGGGGTGTTTCACCGGACAATGTGCGCTCATTTTTCAAAAGGTGATCGAGTTAAATGCCTCTGATAAGCAATTGCACCTTTACGATAGCTTTTTCGCCTCCTTCAAGGTCAAGGGAAGTGTTGAAGAAGAACTAAAGGCCAATTTTAACAAGGCGAAGCTAAAACAGCCGATTGTGCATAAGGGGGATTTTAAAACAACCCTGCCGGATGAATTGCCCGCTGAAATAGCGTTTGTGCACATCGACTGCGGTTTCGGCGGTGATAAAATCGAGCACAAGGCTGTGATGCTGCATTGTTTTGAAAGCATCTATCCCCGTATGCCGAAAAATTCGGTTTGTATCATGATGGATTATTTTGATGCTTCCACCGGAGTTGAAGGCCTCGATATTAACCCCGGTGTTAAAATGGCGTATGATGAATTTTTTGCGGATAAACCGGAAAAAATTGTTTGTCTTTGGGGTAACCAATATAACCATGCTTATTTTCGCAAGGTTTAGTTTTTAAATTTTTCGGAACCTGATCTGGTTGTTCTGTTCCCATACGAAAAGATTGCCGGTCGCGCTCAACTGCACCGCTTTCACATAGCCGCCGGTCCCGACCATCCTTGGTGTTTTTTGAGGGAAAGCGATCACATTCAGCGTATCACCTGTTTGATAAGTAATCAGTGGATTTTGTCCGTTACCGGCAATACTACAGGTCCTTCCCCTGGCCAGATAGGTTTCCGGCTTGCCGGGAGTTGCATAATAAATATTGCCTTTCCGTTGCCATACTGTCTGTACCGCGCTGGCCGGACTGATCCGCAGTCCCCCGCCATCCATCGGGCAGCCGTTCAGTTTCCAGGTATCCATGCCCATCTTTTCCGCTGCCCCGAAGGTTCGCCCCATGTCGGACGAACGGCTTACATACAGGTCGCGCGAACCGTTCAGCCAGTTGCGGAACATGATAGCAACCGAAGAACCCTGCACTGCTATGCTGGGTTTACAGCACTCACAAACGTGCTGGTCGGGTGATTGGTAGGCCATAGTATTTTTAATCCATTTGGCATTACTGCCTGATAAGGATGAAAAATAGATCTGGTTATGATTGCCGGTGCGGATGTCCAGCCATGCCGCATAAAAATGATCCTGATCGTCAGCGGCAATACTCATTAATCCCTCGGGAGCTGACCCACGCTGATCGTTGAGGATGCCCATGCTCTTCCAAATACCGGTAGCATGAGCAAGGCGATACCAGTGGATATTGCCGAATTTATCCATAGCGGTGATCACAGAAAAGCTTTTTGAACTTGCCAGTTGTGGGCCCCTGGCCATACCTAAGTGCATTTCGGGTAATTTGGCAACGAGTGCCGGGTTGCTGAACGATACGCCATGATCTGTTGAGGCAACACAAAATATCTGATCGGCAGATCCGAATATTACCCTAATTATCCCTTTGGTATCTATACTTACTTGTGGTTGCTGTCCCTCACCGATCAAATTCCGGTCGTCTGACAGTGAACTTAACGTTAGTAACATTGTAAGTGATAGTACAAAAAAACCTATTCCTCTCATTTTACTAATATATAAATTTTGGAAAGTTACTATATCAGACCTTAACGATGTAAATCAAAGTTAAGTGCCGGGGACAGAAATGTTTCCGTGTTTTTAACACCAAAGAATAACGATAATGCTTAAAAAGAACATACAGAAGGAACGCCTGCAGGGTTGCAGGTTTTGTTAGATCAGGAATTAGAGGCGAATGCGTTTTGCAAGCTTGTCTAAATCCTATAAGCAAGGTTATTGATTGGATAGGTTCAGCTAAACGGGATGATACCCGGAAAGTGAGACCCGATAAAGCGATGATCATGTTACTTAATAAACAGTAAACGCTTAAGACTTAATTTTAGTTTGCTTTTTCATTAAGAATAGCGCTATTCCTAAAAGCAGCATAGAGATCAGCCCGCCGTATAAAAAATCTTTACCGGCATAACGGCTGCCCAAAAATCCGGCTATCGGATAAGCGATGGCCCACCATAAATGAGAAAAAGCAAAATGCGAACCATAAACTTTGCCCTGTTCGTTTTCGGCAATGTTTTCACCGATCAACGTTTCCGAAGGCATTTCCGCCAGGCTTTGCCCTAAACCCGCAAAAAGCCACAATATCAACATCACGGGATATGCTACGAAATTCGTAATGGAAATAGTGACCGACAATACCAGGGCACCGGCTATCAAAGATAAACGCCGGGACTTCGTTTTATCCAGGCTACCGGCGACAAATGCAGCTATACTGGCACCGATACCAAATGCAGCCATCACCCAGCCATAATGCTTATCATCTAAATGAAATGCGCTTTTAATGTGACCGACGGTATTGACCAGTATCTGCGCACCGGCTATGGCGGAGACAAATTCGATAAAGAGTGCGAACCGGATCAACGGACTTTTAAATAATAGTTTAACCCCTTTGACCGCGTCATGCCAGGCCGTAAAAGTTTTTTCATTTTTCTTTACAGCATGTTGTAATTTATTAGTGGGAAGCAGCAATATCAAAACAGCGGCCAGCACAAAGGACGCCGCATCGATAAAAAAGATCTGCCTTGCGCCGAACCACACAGCCAGTATCCCGGCTAAACCCGGCCCTAAGACACCTAATATTTGAAAAGTTGCCGTAGACAAGCCTACCGCCTGCCTGTAGTGCGCATGGTCTACCACCTGCGGTATTACAGCGCGGTAAGTGGGCGTAAAAAAGGCATTAAATATGTTGAGCAAAAAGACAAGCGCATAGATCTGCCATTCCTGGGTAACAAAAGGCAAACAGGCGACAATCGCCATTCGGATAAAATGAGTAGTATATAAAATGGTTTTACGGCTCACACGATCAGCAAGCACACCGGCAAAAGGAGAAAAGAGAATGAATGCGGTAACCCGAAGGGTCAAAGCCGTTGCTAAAATAATGGCCGAACGCTCCCGGCCAAACTGGTAGGATAACAAGGCCAGGCCAACCCAGGTAAAAGCGTCCCCCAGCAGGCTGATAGATTCTGCGAAATATAATAAAGAGAAAAGACGGTTCTTTAAGACCTGAAAGGAATCTTTTAATGCGTTGAAGAATGATACTGACGCTGCCTTTTTATTCATTATTCTAATAAGATATGCATCTGATCTGCCTAAGTAAATTCCGATCAGCTTCCTGCCAATGGGTAACCTTTAGCAACCCAATTGGTTTGCAGGTTGACAGGCAGGTTTAATAATTCAACATGTGTAAACCCCATTTTTTTCATTTCCAGGAAAGCGGGCCTGATGTTAGGACATTTGCTAAACGGGCAGCAACCGCAATAAACCACGATGACCGTGTTTTTAGGCAGCGCGGCAACGGTCTTTCTCAGCAACTTCATATTTTCATCTTTGCTAACCGCGCCGATGTGTTTGGCTCCTTTTATATCTTCGACCGCGCCGATATTTAATATCATTGGCCATTTAGCCGGGGGCTCCTTTAAGTTAGCGGCTAAAACGGCAGGCGCTATTAACTCACTGTCCTTCCAGGGATAATTATTCAGGATAGATGGCACTGCTACGGGGGATGTTTGCGCTGTAGTTTCGGAAGGCCATAACCCGGCAATGAGCAGGCTGCAAATTGTTATTAGTATTTTATTTTTCATTTGATGATAATAATATAGACCTTTAAACTGTAAATATGTGGTTAATCCATGAAAGATAGTCAAAAAGCGCACTGGGATGATGTTTATACCAACAAAACTCCCGATCAGGTTAGCTGGACGCAAGCTGTCCCGCGAACATCCCTGGATTTCATTCACGGGTTTCAGTTATCTAAAAATGCCAGCATCATTGACATTGGTGGTGGGGACAGTAACCTGGTGGATTTTCTTTTACAGGAGGGCTTTGTCAATATCACCGTGCTGGACATATCAGCCGCCGCCATACAAAAAGCCAAAGCCAGGTTAGGTGCTAAAAGCGAACTGGTTAAATGGGTGGTATCTGACATTACCGAATTTAAAACGAATGAGCATTTTGACTTATGGCATGATCGGGCGACTTTTCATTTCCTGACCAGTAAAAGCCAGATCGCAGCTTACCTGCAAATCGCGGGCAGGGCGATCAATAATTATATGGTGGTTGGCACCTTTTCTGAAAACGGCCCGGATAAATGCAGCGGCCTGCCGATCAAACAATATACGGAAGTCCAATTGCAAAGCCAGTTAAAAAAAGATTTTGAAAAGATCCGGTGTATCAGTGAAGACCATATCACCCCCTTTCAAACCAGGCAAAACTTCCTGTTCTGTAGTTTTAAAAAGCAAAGTATCAATTAAACATCAAATCACCGTTATCAGCGCATCGTTGCCCGGCACCTTTAGCCAGCCGATAGGTGCTAAACTGTGTCCAAGGCTTTGTAGTTTTGCTTCAAAAGCCGCCGCACCTTCTTCGGCAACGGCTACCAGCAGGCCGCCACTTGTTTGCGGGTCGGCCAGTATATATTGCTGTTCTGCGGTTAGCGGCCCTATCTTACTCCCATAACTGCTCCAATTACGGCCGGTACCACCTGGAAAGCATTTTTGTTCGAGGTAACCTGCTAAAGAAGGGATCACCGCCACTTTATCAAATTCGATCACTGCCGACAAGCCGCTGCCTTCACACATTTCAGAAAGGTGCCCCAGCAAACCAAAACCGGTTACATCCGTCATGGCCTTTACATCATCCATCTTCCCGAATACTTCGCCCAGCTTGTTTAATGTGGTCATACTCTTTAGTGCAATAGCTGCATCTTCCGGTAATAATACGCCTCTTTTTTGAGCCGTTGACAAAATGCCAACTCCTAAAGCTTTGGTAAGATATAATTTACAACCGGGGGTTGCCGTGGAGTTTTGCTTCAATTGCGGGATATTAACGACACCGTTTACTGACAGGCCGAATACCGGCTCGGGGCAATCAATGCTATGGCCACCTGCTAAGGTAATACCGGCTTCGGCGCAGACGGCCCGGGAACCTTCTAAAACTTTTTGAGCTACTTCAGGTGGAAGTTTATCAATCGGCCATCCTAAAATAGCAATCGCTAAAACCGGTTTACCGCCCATCGCATAAACATCGCTGATGGCATTAGCAGAAGCGATACGCCCGAAATCGTACGCATCATCAACAATCGGCATAAAAAAGTCGGTAGTAGAGATCAAAGCGGTGCCGTTCCCAAGGTCTAACACTGCAGCATCGTCCCTTTTATCATTGCCAACCAGCAAATTCGGATCGGTAACCGAGGCGATATTACTATGCAGTATTTTATCTAAAATGGCAGGGCTGATCTTACAGCCACAACCCGCGCCGTGGGAATATTGAGTAAGTTTTATTGATGTCGTATCCATTATTTAGCTGGCGCGTTGATTGTGAAATTTAATACATTATTAGCCTGTGTGGCTATATCTGTATCATCAAGCTCAAGTGATGATACTTTGGAAATATCCCTTTTGCTCAAACCGGTCCGGTAGGTTTTATCATAATAGACCAACACGATTTTTACGAAATCTTTTATACGCCCCTCCATAATGGCCTCTATAGCGTATTTGGTTTGCTCCGGGCCAAGCCGTTTTCGGATACGTTCCGTGGATTCCATCAGAAAATCCTTATCTAAAGACCCGTATTCAGCAGCCAGGGAATTAACACGTCGCTGTACATCCACTTTAATATCAATTATCGCTGCATCCCGCATCTGATGCCAGAACGGGTTGGGTATAGACCGTTTACCAATAGTAAGGCTTTCATCTTCCACCCATACCTTTTTCTTTTTATCAATGTCTTTTAATTTCCCGGCCAGGTTGTTTTCAAACTGCTCCTGAGTAGGCTGTATCAGCTTATTCATACTGCCATAAGATGAACCCTGGTGTTGTGCAAGGTCTTCCAGGTCAATTACCTGCTCCCCTGTAACGCTAAGTTGTTGCAATAATTTTGTTTTACCTGATCCGGTCATGCCTCCAAGTATCTGAATCTTGTAGGGCTGTTCAAATTGCTGATGCACCCAGCCCCTATATTTTTTGTAGCCACCTTGTATCAAAAATACTTCAAAGCCGTACAAACCGAGTGCCCATGCCATAGCCCCGCTGCGCATACCACCACGCCAGCAGTGAACACCTATTCTTTTGTCAGGTGCAATAATCAAAGCTTCCTTAATAAAGGAAGACCATTTAGAACCGGTTAAGTCAAAGCCCAACAGTATTGCTTCTTCACGCCCGACCTGCTTGTAAGTCGTGCCTACCCTGACCCGATCTTCATTACTGAACAACGGCACGTTGAATGCGCCCGGCACATGGCCCTGTTCATACTCCGCCGGTGTACGAACATCGATCAAAGGAACGATGTCATGGAGATGCAGGAAATCATTGATTAAAATCGGCTTGGTCATTTAGGCAAAGATACATTACAATTCAAATAACGTTACTTGCTATCCTCAGATAGCAAGTAACGTTTATTTTTAAGACAGGACGGAGCTTAAAAAGTATCCTGGCATTTAAGCTAATAGACATAGCCAAGTGCGTTACGTTCTACGAAAATAAAATGTGCTTCAGGGCATGCCATCAGGACAATAGCTTTGCTAATATAGTTCGCGGAGAGGTTAAAATCCATCTTTGGGCATCCTGCGATAGATCGTGGCAGTTCAGGTCATGGTGGATATTCTTGCCGGCCATACCCGTATGGAATGGTTTCTTGCGAGGACAGCCTGGTGACGGATCGAAGTTTCTGATATGGAGGCTTTATCTGATATGGAGGCTTTATACTGTATGCAGACCACCGAAATTTTCCGGCACCTGACTCTATCGCTACCTCATTAAGTTCTATGAGATGATCCGGTGATCTATCTGCAGCAACTGCGTCCGTCCTGAACAGGCGGACATTTAACAGAACCATAACTGCAAAAAACACAACAATCGCCCGCTAAAGGCTTGAGCCTGGTTTTACAATTATCGCACTCATAAAAATATGTACAGGCATTTAACGGCATTTGTTCCTGCTTTTCAAACCCACACTGCGGGCAGGTAATCAAAGTGCTATTTAAGATACTATTAACCATTAAAATATTATTTAACCAGCTTAATTAAACTACGGGCTGACGTGGCATATAAATGATTATACATGCGCCGATCAGTGCGATGCCCGCGCCGATCATATCCCAGCGATCAGGTTTAAACCCATCCACTTTCCAGGCCCACAGGAGTGCAAGTACAATAAATACCCCGCCATATGTTGCATAAACACGGCCAAAATTGGCTGTTTGCCAGGTAGCTACAATGCCGTAAAAGGCTAAAATCACAGCACCTGCCAAGCCGTACCAATAGGGTTTGTCTTCCTTAAGCCATTGCCAGATAAGGTAACCGCCGCCGATCTCGAATATGCCGGCCAAAATAAATAGCAGTAAAGATTTAATGACTTTCATGGTAATGGCGATAAAAACCAAATATACTTATTCCCGCTGTGATGTTAAATGATGATCAGATGTGCTACGGATCATTTACGACCATTTTGATAAACCAGTAAGCGGAGGCCATTGAAAACCACCAACAACGTAGAGCCCTCGTGGCCTATTACCGCCGGGCCGATACCGGTTATGCCTAAAATAGTTACCGGTATTAATACAGCAACCATCCCCAGGCTTACAACCAGGTTTTGCTTGATGATCCTGCGGGATTGACGGCTTAAACCGATAGCAAACGGCAGGTTATCTAACCGGTCAGCCATTAACGCGATGTCAGCGGTTTCTAAAGCCACATCTGAACCTGCCGCACCCATAGCGATACCGACGGTGCTTTTAGCCATGGCGGGTGCGTCATTTACACCGTCACCGATCATAGCTACTTTCTTCTCCCTTTTGATCAGGTCCTGAATGGCCTTTACCTTTTGTTCCGGCAGTAAACCACCCATCGCATCGGTAATACCGATCTGTTTGGCCACGGCTTCGGCTACCTGCTGGTTGTCGCCCGTCAGCATGATCATGCGCTTTATGCCCAGATCTTTTAATTCCTTTAACGTCTTTTTAGCCTCCTTGCGGGGTACATCCATTAAGGCGATCAAACCGATGATTTCCCCTTCCTGTTCCACCAACATCGTTGTGTTGCCTTCCTTTTCCAGTTTTTCCACTTGTGTATGCACCTCATCAGCCAATTTTTTGAACAGGCTGCGGTTGCCGATAACGATCTTTTTGTTGCCTACTGTGGCTTTCACACCATGGCCGGTAACGGCCTGCAGGTTCTTGGCCGATGGAATATCCTTTTGCTTTAATCTTTCCAGGCCTCCTTTAACAATGGCTGCCGCTAAGGGGTGGTCACTTAATTTCTCAACGGCAATGGCGATCTCTAACACCTCATCTTCCGATAATTTAGCTAATGCCACTACACCTGTTAACTGGGGCTTGCCTTCTGTAAGTGTTCCGGTTTTATCGAACGCGATGGCAGTAATGCCACCCAGTTCTTCCAATGGACCGCCACCTTTGATCAATACGCCGCTTCTTGCGGCCCTGGCAATCGCGCTTAAAACAGCACTCGGGGTGGATATGGCCAATGCACAAGGACTTGCAGCGACCAGAACCGCCATAGCCCGGTAGAAACTTTTGCTGAAAGGTTCATCAATAACCAGGAATGCAAGTAGTAACAGCCCAACCAATGCCAACACCGCAGGTACATAATACTTCTGCAGCTTATCGGTAAATAATTGTGTAGGTGACTTCTGCGCTTCCGTGTCATTGACCAGCTTAACAAGTCGCGATAAAGTGGAATCAGCTGCCAGCTTGGTTACTTTTATCTCCAGTACCTGGCTGCCGTTGATCGTTCCGGCAAAGACTTTGTTCTCGGCTTTCAGCGTTTTATCATCATGATCCTTATCCGGGTCAACTACCGGGGATTTATCCACCGGCACACTTTCACCGGTGATGGGCGCCTGGTTCACACTACTTTCACCTTTGATGACCGCGCCGTCAGCAGAAATTTTGCTGTTGGGCTTAACGATGATGATATCGCCCAGCACCAGTTCTTCAATAGGTACCTCTGTTTCTTTGCCATCCCGGCGTACGATAGCTGTTTTGGGAGCCAGGTCGGCGAGCGCTGCAATGGACTTGGTCGCTTTACCCATCGCATAATGTTCGAGGGAGTGCCCGAAGCTGAACAGGAATAAAAGCAGCGCGCCCTCTGCCCACTGGCCCAGGCAGGCCGCGCCGACAGCCGCGACCAGCATTAAAAAGTCAATCTCGAATTTGCCCGTGCTGATAGCCTCGTAAGCTTCTTTCGTCGTGTAAAATCCACCAAAGAAATAGCCAATACCATAAAGTATGGTACTGGTAATCGGGGGAAGGGTGTGCACAAAAGACAATCCAAAACCCAGGGCAAGAAATAACCCGGACAACGCGGCAAAGTTCAGTTCGGTGTTTTTGCCGAACATGCCCCCGTGGTCATGGTCGTGGCCCGCCTCTTTTTCATCATGCTGATGTGCCTTTTCTTCTTTTTCTTTACTCGTAGAGATATCAACGCGGGGTTGTCCTTTAGTATTCTTTTTTGGTGCTTCCTTTTTCATTGTATGATGGGCTAGTGGGATGTATATTTTCAAACAAATTTAAGCCGGTTAGGGCTGCAACTGTATTGCAATCTTTTTACCGGCAGTTATTTTTCAGTGATCATTTCATAATCAGTCTCGCAATATCGTTGTAGACCACAAATAGGGATAACAGGCCTAACAGGATAAATCCAGCCATCTGGCTATATTCGATTACAACCGCTTTCAGTGGTTTGCCGCGAAAGGCTTCAATTGCTAAAAGCAGGACTTGCCCGCCGTCTAAAACGGGTACCGGCATCAGGTTAATAAAAGCAAGCGCTGTTGATAAAACCGCGATCAACCCCCAAAATCTTTTCCAGTCCGTGGCTTCGCCAAAAAGAAGAGCGATACCTACCGGCCCGGTAAGCGCATCAGCCGCTTTCACCCTGCCTTGAATAATGTCTTTAACGCCACGCGCATTTTCAGAAAACACCGACCAGGTGCGGCCTGCGCCGAAGGATACAGATTGCGGTAAAGTGGCCTGAACTGGCTTTGTTTCGGGCGGATGTACCGCTTCCAACGAAAACCCGATATGTCCGTCCTTATCTCGATGCGCTTCTACCTGGCTGGTCTTGCCGTCATGGACAACCGTCAGCAATAAAGGTTTGTCTTTATTTTCCCGAAGCTTTACCATGAACTCTTCATAGTAGTTTACCGGCTTTCCGTTAACCGCGGTGATCTTATCGCTTTTACTGAATCCGGCGGCTTTAAGGTCGCTGTTGGAATAAATGGAGTCGATCTTAAATGGTGTTCCTATCTTAAAAAACGCTGTAGGCGCTTTATCAGCGAGCAACCTGATCGTGGCAGGTGAAACATTGAGATGCAAATGAATACGCTCTTTTCCTTTCGAGCGCACCACCGTGAGCAGTGTATTCCCCTTCAAAATCCGGGTGCTCGTTAATTCATCCTGGTAATAAAGCGAATCTTCATTCACCTCTATAATCCGGTCACCGGGCAATAACCCGGCTTTTTTGCCAACGTCAGCAGGAATGATCCCAAAATCAGCTTTGATCTTCTGCATGTAACCACTTCCATATTTAACGGAAAGCGATGAAAAGATCAGTATAGCAACAGCCATGTTCATAATAACCCCTCCGGACATAACAACCAGGCGCTGCCAGGCCCGTTTGGTATAAAAACCATCACGGTCATCACCCTTCGTATTTGCACCTTCTGTATCTTCAAATACACCAGCCATTTTGATATACCCTCCCAAGGGAAGCCAGCCTATTCCATACAGGGTGCCTTTATAAGAAAATTTAAACAGGCTGAATCCCCAGGCATCGAAAAACAGGTAGAATTTCTCTACCCGTATCCCGAAAGCTTTAGCAGCCAGGAAATGCCCCAGTTCATGGACCACGACCAATAGCGACAGGCTTAATAAGAATTGTCCCGTAATGAGCAAAATGTGCATGTTAACAATTTAATTCATCAGTAATTTAACCTGTTCTATCAGGCATATGTCCTTTTGCATTCCGCGCAAACCCCTTTCACCAGCAGGCTGGTTTCCTCTCTTTCGTATCCTGCCGGAAGCCTTACCTCCGGTATCTGTGTTTTGGGTAAACAATGTGTTTCTTCGCAAACCGTGCAATAGAAATGTACGTGCAGGTCATGGTGCCCTTCTACCGTACAGGATGGCTGGCATAAGGCAAACTTGGTAATACCTGTTCCGTCATCTATCCGGTGGACCAAACCATGTTCTTCAAAAGTTTTAATACTCCTGTACAAGGTTACCCGGTCTGTTTTATCCAGGTTTAATTCAATATCCGTAAGACTGACCGCGTTTTCCTGTTTCACCAAAAAATCCAGCACAACGAGCCGCATAGCCGTCGGTTTGATCTGTTTTTCAATAAGCTGACTTTCCAGTTCTTTCATCACCTATTCTTCCTCCCCGGTATTCACCATTTTAGCCAGGACAAAGAATGTTTTTTTGATCACGATAATAGAACCCGGTTTCAGGTTCTTTACCGGCGTTATCTCGGTAAACCCGATATCGGAAACTCCCTTAGCTACCGGTACACGCTCAAAAAGCGTTTCTTTGGCGTCCTGTTTTTTTACCATAAAAATATAATCCTGCCCGCCGTTGCTCACGATAGCTTCTGAGGGCACTGCCGGTAAAACAGCATTACCGATACTGATAATGGCCGTTACATTCATACCTTCGATCAAACCTGTTTTATCGCCCATTACCACCGCATGAACAGGGATCGTTTTAGACTGGCTGGCAAAAGCTGTCCCGATAGAATAAATCTTTGCGTCGTACTCCTTACCCGCGCTGTTGGTGAGCGTAAAGTGGATGCGCTGCCCGGCCTTTACCTTCGGCAAATCTTTTTCAAATACAAAAAGATCGAGGTGCAGCTGCGAATTGTTAACGATCTGCGCAATGGGTGTGGACGCATCCACGTTGGAACCAATCTGTGCCGACACTTCGCTTACCGTACCGCTGATGGGGGCGACCACCGAGATACTGGTCACCAAACGACCGCTGTTCGTAGCAGATTGCGAGATCCCCATAGCCGACAGCTGCAATTGCTGTGACCGCTTGGTAGATTTTAATGCCGCCAGTTCGGCTTCGGCTTTCTGTAAGTTCTTTAGCGGTGCGGCATTGCCCGCCACCAGTTCTTTCTGGCGCTCATATTCCTGCTGCGCCAGTGTTAATTGGGCCTGGGTGGTTTGCGAAGCTTGTTGTAACTGAGCAATATCAGGATTTAATATGGTGGCGATAACCTGCCCTTTATTTACATAGTTTCCGGGCTGTACCGTCAGGGTTTTGATAGTGCCGTTGGTAACTGAAGTTACCAACGCCTTATTCTGATTAGGTACGGACAATAGCCCGTTGGCCTTAATGGCCGTAGCCAGGTTCTTCATTTCTATCTTACCCAATTCAATGCCGGCTGTTTTAATTTGGGCTGTAGTAAGGCTCACTGTATTTGCCTGTGCTGGAGCAGCTTCTTTTTCCGTATCAGCTTCTTTGGGCTTTTCCTGCTGCGTACAGGACGCAACCATTCCTGCCATAAGCATCAGGTATATATAGGGTTTAAATATGAGTTTCATGGGATATGTCTTATTTGCTGTTGGTATAATAATTCAGTTGAATAGCGCTCTGGTTATATTCATTGAGCACTTCGAGATAGTTGCGCTGGATATCTATAGCTTGGGTAAGGTATTGCGAAAGTTCTGCAAAACCGATCTCGCCGGAACGGTAAGACAGGTTGGCTGCTTTAATAATAGCATCCGCCTGCTTCAAACCTGTAGAGGTGTAATAGTCCAGCAGATCGCTGTTCTTTTGCAGCTGCTCCATTTCCTGGCGATAAGAAGTACTGAATGCCAGTTGCTGATCGCTCAGCATAGTTTGCTGGTAATTTTTTTCCAGTTGCGCAGCCTTGATGCTGTGGAGGTACTGCCCCCGTCCGAAAAGCGGGATACCTACGGTTACGGAAAACCCGGAATAAGGCGGGCTGATGCCGTACAAACGTTGCGAAAAGAACCTCCCCTCAAAAGATGGCATCTGGCTCTGCCCGGCTAATTTGAGCTCCGCCCCGGCAATATTTACCTGCTGCTGCTGGATTTTTAAAAGCGGGTGCGCAACGGTATCGGCCTCTGTGCCCGCTAATGCTACTTTATTCAACGGCAAGCTATCCGGCAACAGGGCTAAGGTGGTATTGAGCAATCGTTTTAAAGCTTCCTGCTGATTTTTGATATCCTTTTGGATAAGGCGCAATTGCACTTTGGTTTCTTTTGCTTTGGCCTGCGCGGCTATACTGTCCAAGCCCGCGTTCTCACCTGTCTTTACCCTTAACACCGCAGCTTTTGCTAATGTTCCGTAAATACTGTCCAGCCTTTGCCACAAGCTTTGCTTGCTTTGATAGTACCATAAATTATAATAGATCCCCGCAATATTCTTTTTCACTTCCATCACCTGCGCGTCGCGGGAATATTCTGCCGAGCGGGTTTGCTCCGCTAAAAGGTTTTTTCGGGCCTTATACAGTCCGGGCCAGTCGAGGCTTTGCGACAGCCCGATCTTCAGGATGCCTTTCTGATCCTGCGGGTTGATGTCTTCATTCTCTACAAACACGCCTGTTTTAGGGAGTGTAAACGACGTTTTGCCCAATTCCTTTCGCTGCTCGATCTTTAAGCCTGACGACCTCAGTTGTAAATTATTCTGAATAGCCAGCTCATAAGCCCCGTTCAGGGTGATCCGTGTCGCCGGCGGTGATGTCTGCGGGAAAGCGGGCAGCGTAAAACCGAAAACCAATAAGGTCAGTACAGTCTTTTTTACTTTCCCTGATGAATGGCCACCGGCTTTTGTAAAGATCAGGTAAAGCAAGGGCAGCACAACCAGGGTTAACAACGTCGCCGTTAATAATCCGCCGATCACCACGGTTGCCAAGGGTTTTTGAACCTCTGCACCCGCGCTGGTGGAAACAGCCATGGGCAGAAAGCCTAAAGAAGCTACCGTAGCAGTCATTAATACCGGGCGCAACCTGTCCTTCGTGCCCTGGTAGATCCGTTCCATAACATCTTCCACTCCATCTTTGGCTAACTGGTTAAACGTACCGATCAGTACAATACCATTCAATACCGCAACGCCGAATAAAGCGATGAAACCCACACCTGCCGAAATACTGAAAGGCATTCCCCTTAACAACAGCGCGAACACACCGCCGATGGCTGACATGGGTATCGCGGTAAAAATCAGTGTCGCTTGCTTAATGGATTTGAAAGTAAAATACAGCAAAATGAATATCAGCAGCAGCGCTGCCGGGACGGCGATCATCAGCCTGGCACTTGCCTGGCGCAAATTCTCGAATGTCCCCCCGTAGGTATAGTAATATCCGGTGGGTAACGGCACTTTCGTATTTAATTTGGCCTGCACTTCTTTCACTACGCTCTCTACATCCCTGCCCGTTATGTTGAAGCTGACCACGATCCGCCGGCGGGCATTCTCACGGCTGATCTGCGCCGGCCCGGTTTCATAGGCAACGGTTGCCACTTGCGATAAAGGAACCTGGTTTCCATCCGGTGTAGGAATAAATAATTCGCTTACATTCTCGATGGCGTTGCGGTGGGCGGAATCCAATCGTACAACGAGGTCAAACCGGCGTTCATTTTCATAAATAGAACCCGTCGTGTTCCCCGCAAAAGCGGTACTGATCACCTGGTTCACATCTTCAATATTTAACCCGTAATTGGCCATCCGCGCGCGGTCATATTTGACCGTGATCTGCGGCAGGCCGCTTACCCTTTCCACCTGTGGCTGGGTTACGCCCTTAACAGGCTTGATCGCCAGTGCTACTTTAGCCGCTAATAAATTCAGGGTGTCCAGGTTCTCGCCGAATATCTTTACCGCGACATCCTGTTTAACACCGGTCATTAATTCGTTAAAGCGCATCTGGATCGGCTGGCTGGGTTCTGCGATCACACCTGGGATATCTGCTAAGGTATTGCGCATATCGTCCGCCAGTTCATAAAAGCCTTTACCATCCGGCCATGCTGATTTATCTTTCAGGATCACCATCAGGTCAGATGCTTCGGGTGGCATCGGGTCGGTAGCCACATCGGCACTGCCTGTCTTGCCCACCACCATTTTTACCTGTGGGTATTTGCGCAGCATCCGTTCGGCCTGCATAATGGTTTCGGTAGTTTGGGATAAGGAGGTTCCCTGCGGCAGCACAAATTCAATAGCGTAATCACCCTCTTCCAGCTGGGGGATGAATTCACCACCCATTCGGGAAAAGATAAAAACACTAATGATCATCAGGACCACCGCGACTGCCACCACCTGGTATTTGAAACGGATAGCTGCTTTTAGGATGGGTTCGTACCTGCGCTGAAAAAAGCCGATCATGCGGTCAGAAAACGTCCTTTTAGGTTCAGCGTTTTTAGAAAGGAAAAGGGCCGACATCATCGGGATGTAGGTTAGTGATAAGAGCAGCGCACCTAAGATGGCGAAACCTACGGTTTGCGCCATTGGCCGGAACATCTTGCCCTCGATCCCGATTAGGGTCAGGATGGGGATATATACCACCAAAATAATGATCTCTCCAAATGCAGCGCTGTTTCGGATGCGGGATGCGGACAGGAATACTTCCTCATCCATTTCCTGCTGGGTGAAGCGGCCCGTAGTTTTACGCAATGCCAGGTGGTGCATGGTCGCTTCTACAATAATAACAGCGCCATCTACAATGAGCCCGAAATCAATCGCGCCTAAGGACATCAGGTTGGCCGAGACACCAAAAAGGTTCATCAATGAAAGCGCGAACAGTAGCGATAACGGGATAGCGGAGGCAACAATTAAGCCGGCCCTCCAGTTACCTAAAAACAGCACCAATACGAAGATCACGATCAGTGCGCCCTCGGTCAGGTTACGCTCCACCGTACTGATCGCGCGGTTGATGAGATTAGTACGGTCAAGGAACGGCTCGATGATCACATCATTCGGTAAGGACTTTTGTACCAGCTTCATGCGCTCTTTTACTAAGCCGACCACTTCGGCGCTGTTAGCCCCTTTCGTCATTAGTACGATGCCGCCGACCACTTCCTTTTCGCCGTTATAGGTCATCGCCCCGTAGCGTGGCGGTGAACCCAGTTGTATTTTGGCGACATTCTTTACCAGTATCGGTACACCATTAAGTTGGCGTTTAATGATCGTGTTTTCAATATCAGGGATGCCCGACATCAAACCCACACCCCTGATAAAATAGGCATTGGGTTTTTTGTCTATGTAAGCCCCACCCGTATTCTGGTTGTTTTTCTCCAAAGCGGTAAATACCTCCGGGATGGTTACATCCATTGCCTTGAGCTTATCCGGGTCGAGGGCGACCTCGAATTGTTTGGCCACCCCGCCAAAGGCAGTAACTTCCGCAACGCCCGCAATACCGTACAGCTGGCGCACTACGATCCAGTCCTGCATCGTGCGCAGGTCCATCGCCGAATATTTCTTTTCGCTTCCTTTTTTGGGGTGTAATATATATTGGTAGATTTCTCCCAGGCCCGTGGTAACGGGTGCCATCTCCGGCCTGCCGGTACCTTTGGGGATCTGCTCCTGTACCTCGTTCAGCTTCTCGGCGATCAGCTGACGGGCAAAATAAACATCCACGGACTCTTTGAAAACGATAGTTATGACACTCAGCCCGAAACGGGACATAGAGCGCATTTCGGTAATATTGGGCAGATTGGACAGCGAACGTTCTACCGGGTAGGTAATAAACTGCTCCACTTCCTGCGCGGCAAGCGTTGGTGCTTTGGTGATCACCTGCACCTGGTTATTGGTAATATCGGGTAAAGCATCTACCGGGATCTGAGAAGTGCTCCATATACCCCAGGCAATTAACGCCAGGGTAAAAAAGCCGATCACCAGTTTATTACGGATGCTGAACCGTATAATGGCATCTAACATAAAATAATTGCTGAAATGAAATAGATAAGACACATTCACTCCGTTTAAAGGAAGAATGCACAGTTAAATAAATAGGGGAAGATTATACGGATTGTGGGGGCTGCCAGACGGAGAGAGGCTGGTCCTGTAAAGCGGAGATTTTGCTGTCAGGATATTGACTTTTAACGATTTTGAAAAATACGATGGTCAGGGGCTTTGATGTAAGCGTTCTTGCCGTAGAACAGCACGAACAGGTACAAAAAGGCGGGCACACTTCCTGGCCGCTATGCTCTTTTGCCGAATGACTGCTATGAAAGGAAGTGCTGAAAATAAAATTGGAGGCAATATCTTCCTTATCCTGACAGGGCATCAGGGAAAGTAGAGTCATATAAATACTGAAGACGATCGCCAGGTACTTCATTTTTACAAAGTTAGTGAATAAATCATCATTAGCAATTACCCGTTTAACAGCCATTTTTTTATGTAAGATAAGCGATAGGCGCTACCTGCTTTTCTCTTTCATCAATTGGGATCATCCGGGCAGCCCCCCTCTTGCTCATTTGGATTGGAAAGGGGCCGGGCTGAATCCGCTGTATCTTCTCCCGAAGGATGCCGCTGCCATCCCTGCTGCATTCCCCTTGCCCTCCCATCAGGCTCATCCATTTGCTTTGCTGCATTCCTTCGCCAGATTCCGGGCCGCGCTGCAAGAGCCTGCCTGCCGTATGCCCCATCCGCTTTGCCGAATAAGACCGTACGCTCCGCTTAACCTGGCTTATTCATCCCGCTCATCCGGCAGGCAGGCACTTGCTTTCCCCTAGGCAATAAGTCTGACACATCTCCAATTCTGTAGGAGTTCTCTTTATAAACCAGGGAGGTTATACGAGCTGTTTTTGATTTAATTTTTATGCGAACGGGTAAAAAGATCGCCTACAACAATAACGTTTATAAAGTGCTGGATAAAAAAGGCAAAACCTTCACTGTAGAAGATATGGAAGGCGGCAAAACAAAGGTCAGCCCCAATGACGGCCTTTTTAAATCCTTAGTTAACGCTAAAAATAATCCTGAAGAGCAGCAGCTCATCGTACAGGAAGAGGAAGTTTCACATAGCATAGGAAGATAACATGAACCTGATCAGCTTTAAAGAAAAGGATCTCCCGTTCCGGGAATTGGAGACCATCGGTCTGGCGGCAGGAGGCCAGCTTTTGTTGAACGTCAATGACCTGAAAGCACTGCTTTCAGGTCGCAGGACTGGCCTGATGCACCTGGAAAACCTGGAAGCAGAAGGCATACAGATCAAGGCCATGGATGCCAAAGTATCCCTCCGGCAAAACGAACAGGGTAAAACGGATCTGTTGATCCATCCTATTTACAGGAAACCGGATACGCCGGATTTCCTGGATGACAACGAAGCCCGGCAACTTGAAAAAGGCGAAGTAGAGAACTTTCTGAAAACGACCACCGATAATAAGGGCAATAAAAAGGAGATCCTGGTGGAATACGATTCGGAAACCCGCGAGTTTATTGTTTCTGACACAGAAAAGATCATGGCACCCGATATGGTCAACAATGAATTTCTCACACCGGCCCAAAAAGAAAAATACCGCAAAGGCAAAGAAGTAGAACTGGCCGACAGGACTAAGTTTAATTATTCAGGTACGGACCTGAATGGTATCCGGTCTAACAAGCTGGCCCTGATCGCTTCTATTGTCATTGACGGCGGGCTTTCTTATATGGTTTACAAAGGGCTGAATGCGCTCTTTGGTGAGAAACGGGACGAAAAGGAAGCCGGTACTTTAAGCCCCGGTTATTACAGCGCTATGGCTGATGTAGAGGACCAGCGGCCCGTGGCAACGAATGAGCACATCCGTTTTGACAGTAAAAGCCGTGTGTCACGGTAATGAATCCGATTTTAACAGAGCTTGGAGTTCCCGGAGAACTCCAGGCTTTTTTTCAGGTAACCGACCTAGTGTTCAGTTATGGGCTGGATAGCGAATACTTCGATAAAGACTTCCACCGGGTTCCTGCTACCTCAAATTTATGGATGGCCGGTAATGACCTCACCAGGGAGGTGGTCATTACCTATAGCGCGATGGAGGCCATCGCGTATTTAACCCTTAACAAACACCGCTATTCCCGGATTGATACCCTGGCGTTTGTTGCCGTCGGCAACCTGCCCCATGACGGTCAGTTACAATGGATGCGGTCCGCCTGGCTGAAAAAAAAATATACACTCGTATTCGGCAATGACCTGTTAGGAAGGTTAGCCGATATTAAAGTAGCTGCCGGACTGGCTGATCGCCGGGTCCGGCTGTACTGGAACAGCCCCAATATTCGTATAGAAACCGAAAACTGCCATCATGAATTTGCGACGGATAACCTCTCACTGAATATTTTTGAGAAAGCATTTGGCATCCGCTCCGGTATCCGCACCTATAAACCAATCCGGTTCGACACCTTTTTAGATCAATTGAAACACAATGGAAAACAATGAAATATTATTAAAACCGGCAATGAGCTTTGCCGTTCTAAAAATCCTGCCGCTCATCTTTTTGGCCCTCCTTTTTTTACTGCTCGCCTGGTACCTGTCGCCTTTTTTTGTGTTTTTCAGTATCGGGACATTGGCTGCGGGATGGTATCGCTTGCTATATATCCGAAAAAGCATTTACCTCGTTACCCCGGAAGTCGTCAGGATCAGCCGGGGGATATTCTTTAAACGGACGGATATGCTGGAAATATACCGCGTTAAAGATTATGTTATAACGCAATCTTTTATCCTTCAGCTCTTGGGCTTGATGAACCTGACCTTAAAAAGTACTGATGCCGAAAATCCGGTGATCTGGATGGTTGGCATACCGGAATCTGACGTTATCGACACGATTCGGGACTATGTTCAGGAAGCACGAAAACACAACAGGATTTATGAAATTAATTGAATAAAAACTTTGATTTTACTAATCTAATTAGTATATTTAGGTATCAAACATCATGAAGACAATATTCTATTTTATCGCTTCCTGCTTCATCTCCACTTTCGCTTTTTGGGGCGCATTGGTAGCAAGAAACCCTTTCCCGCTTTATGGCGTAGGCTTCGGCATATGGGCGCTCTTCATATGGGGTTATAACCAGCGGTCAAAAAGAGAAGCGGATAAACGTTTCCACGAGCGAATGTTCCAGGACTATATGCGGTCTAAAAATCGTAATGCAAATCGCTGGTAAATGTTATTGATATAATCGTTTTTTAGTATGTTGCGCGCTACTAAAATCGTGGGCAACCCGCTCACAATTGTGATAAGGTTTAGGTTAAAATCCCCAGGCGGCGAGCGCTCTGGGGATTTTGTTATTATATCACATTTTAGTGATTTTTCTGATTGATTAAGTAACGATTCGGGGCATCGGCAATGCAAAAATACTACCGTTTAAAGCGGCTTTAATTTCTAATAAATCAAGTCTTTTTTACGTAAACATTGTGAAAAAAAAGAATAGAGAAAACAGGTTTCAGAAAAAGTTAAGCCATAAGGAATCCAATGGAGAGGCATCTGAATATGCGCAGGAATTTCTAAAAACGCCGGAAGACGGGCCGCTGGTTACTGATGATGCCTATGCAGAACTGGACGCATTAGAGTATTTTAATAAAAGAAGGCTTCAAAAATTCCGGCAACGCCTGCTCTCCTCAATGAGCTATTATCCTGATGATCTCAGGAAGATTGAAGCCGGCTTAAGTTCGTACGCCCATAGTGCCGTAATACACACAAGAGAACTTGCAGTACTGGTAAGGTCGCTATCGATGACTTTTGAAAATATCTTGCTGGAAAATTATGAAAGCTCGGACGATGCTATAAGGCAGGTGATAAAAGCGAGCTACTTTGATACTACTGACTGGACCAGTGAATTTGATTTAAAGCCGGAAGATCTGATCACGCCGGATGGATTAAGGCATTACCGTTCCAACGCCAATAAAATAACTATCTCTGCAATGAATCATTGGTTAAGTTATATGGTGAAAAAGGAAGGCGAAAATTCGCTTGCGCAGCATTACGATGAACTTTTCATACAGAAAGGCGTAAACCATGCCCGGTATTACCAGGAAGTTCAACTTAAAGCGGATATGTTAAGCGCCTATACCGGTTTGCATCACTTTCCTTTTTTTGAAAGTGATATATTATCGTCCTACTCAATATCTTTCGACGTGGCCGGCAAATTTATGGCAGGTACCATTAACAGCAAAGGGCAGCGCAGGTTGATGATTGATGGGCATCCCGAAATGATCGAAGGCAGGATTTTATCATCCTGGATGGTATCACCAAGTTTTATCGACGGGCAGTTTGAGATCCTTTGTTTACCAAATCAGTTTACACTATATGTTAATTGGAAGAACTATGATGAAATTGCAGCAGGATTTGGATTGTCCAGAACCTGATCAGGCTCCGGCCGCCAGGTAATACCGACGTATTTGGTTACTAAGCAGGATATGATTAAATTTGTTGTTATCCAATCGTTCAGCGTTTATACGCTATCCATCGCAAAATCGGTCACTTAAAAACCATTCAAAAAGATGGCAAAGCAAATTTTAGTTACAGGCAACCCCTTTATGGTCACTGCCTTTTACGGCTCTTTAGCAGAACACTTTATAGCCGGTGAAACGATCATCATCAGATCAGTTAACGGCTGGTGGTGTAAACGAAGTATCAGGCAGGTATTTGCCCGTGAATACGGTCAGTGCCTTGTTGATCTGTAGGTAAGTTCAGGTAATTGCGTTAAAGGCTCGGGAACGGGCCTTTAACTTTATCCCATATTGCGATATAATAATGATTAAAGTAGATTTTGAATTTGAAGCTGAAACAAATACGAACTATCCGATAATTTACTCTAAAGAAGCGTACAGTAAAGCTTATGAGGAAGCTGTAAAGTTCAAGACAAGCTTTTATGACGCGGCTTATTCCGACGCTGCAAAGGCACATCTGAGTTGGTACGTTGCATACATTGACGGGATCTTAAAAGGTAAGATATATAAAGATGAGCAGCTTGTGCCTCAGCTTTTTATCGTGGGAGCCATTCGTAAAGAACAAATCAGGGAATTTTTAAATTGTCATCTTTTTGCCGCTAAAGATTATTGCAATCACCTGATCGAAAACATAAAGCCTGCAACAGTTCGAAGATATGATCATACCCTCCGCAGCCTTGATGTGGACCTTGAACAGCTTCTTGTTCACTATGAAGTGCAGATCCGCAAATCCGTTGACCGAGTTGCGCCGACGAGCTGGCGTAAACCGGTGCTGAGTCCGAACGATATATTTTCAGCAGCTAAGGAATTATTTTATATTGAAGACCGTGATACAATCGAAGATCTTTACCTGAGAGACCTGAAACCGATGGTGATGTTCCAAATCAGGCAGATGGTAGAAATATTCGGAAGACAGATCATTGGTTATACCGATATAGTGGATAAAAAAGATATACCGGTAAAGAAATTCACCCAGGTAGCCTGGGAATTTATTGCAGAAGAATGCAAAAAAAAATCATCATCCCGGATCGTATTGCCATTTCCCGTGATCTTTATGAAAACATTGAACAGCTGGTCGAATAACTTTGTTCATACAAGTTATATCCATAGTGCTTACATTCAATATTATGCATTGCACATTCTTACACTGCTTTTAAAGGGTTCGGGCAGTTCATTCCGTATTTACAATGGAAACATGCAGCGAAAGGGACATGCTGATATAATGATAAGCAATTATGAAGAGTTGAAAAAAGATTTTGAAATTTATATTAATAGAAGGCAGCCTGGCTTAAAAGTTAATTGGCTTCCAATTACACAAATACAAGCTTACATTATTTCCTTGGGCTCAACAGTGCCGCAGTCATTATCATTCTGGGATAAAATCAGATTGTTTTTCCGGCGTGTTTTCGGGAATATTCTCGGGTTGTTCAACCGCTGATTAATAGGCGAACCCCGAGGGTTAATTATCTTTCTCGTTGAATTGATTTTACTGGTTTGAAACCGCTGATAAACAATACTCTTATCTTAATTTCCCGCAGGGTTGAGAAAGATTATTATTGTTCTGTAGTACCGAAACACTTGTCAATTTGATCTAAAAAAACACGGCATTATTGCAGCCTTACAGGCTTGATAATGAAACCGATCCTACCTCATAAAAGAAATATCACTCCCGAACAGGCAGTAAAAGTGCTTGCCAAAAATGGAATAGTTGCTGACGAAAAAGAAGCGAAGATTATTTTGGATTTCTTATATATTTTGGCTAAATTGACTGTTAATCAATACTTTAACGACACATAACGCGGTCGTATTGTAATGCTCTCTTTATCAAATTCTTACTATTATGACTTCTGCTTATTTATACGTCCGTGTAAGTACGGATGAGCAAAAAAGAAAAGGCTACTCCCTGCCTGAACAGGAAGACCGTTTACTACGCCACTGTGAATTTAACAACATCGAGGTAAAAGGTATTTTCCGGGAAGACTACTCTGCCAAAAACTTCAAAAGGCCGGAATGGAACAAATTGTTGACCGTCGTTAAAAACCGTAAAAAGAAAGACCGGGAAAATATCCTTTTCATTAAATGGGACAGGTTTAGCAGGAACATTGAATTTGCCTACCAGATGATCGGTATTTTAAGGGCGATCAATGTGCAGGCGATGGCCATCGACCAGCCGATTGATTTTAGCATTCCTGAGAGCACGGTAATGCTTGCGGTTTATTTATCTATCCCTGAAGCTGAAAATGGAAGACGAGCGTTAAACACCTCCGGTGGTATGCGCAGGGCCAGGAAAGAAGGCCGCTGGATGGGCGCGGCACCTAAAGGCTACCAAAACCTGGTGTATCCCGATGGAAGGAAGTATATCGCCCCAAAACATCCTGAAGCAGCTTTAATGAAATGGGTATTTGAGGAATTGTCTAAAGGTATTCTTGTTGCCGAACAGGTCCGCAAAATTGCTTGTCAGAGAGGCCTCAAATGTGAACGCAATAATTTCTGGAAACTCATCCGCAATCCGATGTATGCGGGTATCATCGTAGTTCCCCCATTTGAAAACGAGGAAATGCAGTTTGTAAAATCTCAGCATGAGGCCCTGATATCGCAAACACTTTTTTATGAAGTTCAAAACATTTTAAATGGCAATAAGCGCCCTATAGCTACCAAAGTTGTATCAAAGGATATGCTACCGCTACGTGGCTTTTTAGAGTGCCCGGATTGTAACCGGATGCTAACAGGCAGCGCATCAAAAGGAAGGCACGAACGCTATTATTATTACCATTGCACCGGCACTACCTGTAAATGCAGGTTCAAGGCAGAAACAGTCAATCAATACTTTGAGGATGAACTGATCAAGTTCAATTTAGCACCGGGTGTTGGCGAACTGTTTAAAATGGTGGTTATGGACGAATGCAGATCAACCAGCAGGGATGATTTAGATGAAAAGAAAGTTATCTCAAATAGGATTGAAGAGCAGGGATTAATCTTATCTAAGGCCAGGAAAAGGCTATTAAAAGAAGAGATTGATGCCGATGATTTTAAAGCGATAAAAGCCGAATGTAATGAAGAATTAAGGCTATTAGAAAGTAAACTGGCGGACCTTCCGGCTAAATCAAATGAGTTAAAGTCTATTGAGATGCTTTTAGACGTAGTAATAGCCCGATATTCAAATATCCTGCAACACTATAAAAATCAGCCAGTTGAGGAAAAGAGGAAAATTATTGGTTCGATGTACCCCAAAAATCTATGTTTTGACGGAACCCAACATCGAACCGCTTATTTGAGTGAACCACTTTCTCTTATCTTGCTGATAAACAGCAATTTACAAGGCAAAAAAAGAGGGGAAAAGTTGTCTTTTTACAACCTTTCCCCTCAAGTAGCCCGTAGGGGAATCGAACCCCTGTTGCCAGAATGAAAATCTGATGTCCTAACCCCTAGACGAACGGGCCTTATATAGTTGGCGGTTGTTAAAACCGTTTCCCTTATTTTGGGATTGCAAAGATATGTGTTAGCTTCT
This sequence comes from Mucilaginibacter terrenus, assembly GCF_003432065.1. NCBI lineage: Bacteria > Pseudomonadati > Bacteroidota > Sphingobacteriia > Sphingobacteriales > Sphingobacteriaceae > Mucilaginibacter > Mucilaginibacter terrenus. The sequence goes on from NZ_QWDE01000002.1 coordinate 586,162, forward strand.
AATTTTAAAAGAATTTTTGAAGTTTTTTTTAATGCGTTGGTTTACAGCAACAAAAATTTCTTACGTCAAACAAAAACAATCCTTCTACATTATAATTGCGCCTTTGGTAAGTATATTTACAACACATCACCTAAGCATATTAACTCATGAAAGCAATCTGGAACAACCAGGTTATTGCAGAAAGCAATGAAACCATCGTTATTGAAAACAATCACTACTTTCCTAAAGAAAGTGTAAAACAGGAATACTTAAAAAACTCTGATACGCATACTACCTGTCCGTGGAAAGGTGTTGCCTCGTACTACTCGTTAGAGGTGAACGGCAGCCAAAATAAAGACGCTGCGTGGTATTACCCTGAACCAAAGTCAGCCGCTGCACAAATTGCTAATTACGTTGCTTTCTGGAAAGGTGTAAAGGTAACCGACTGATGAAGCAATACGACGCTATAGTAATTGGATCGGGTCAGGCCGGAGGCCCGTTGGCTAAAAAGCTGGCAGCAGCCGGGAAAAAAACTTTGCTGATAGAGAAACGCTATATAGGCGGTACCTGTGTAAACGACGGATGTACGCCCACTAAAACAATGGTTGCAAGTGCCAGGATAGCTTATTTGGCCAGCCGGTGCAACGACATGGGGGTAAAGATCAAAGGATATACGGTAGATCTTAAACAAATTAAAAAACGGACCCAAGGCATTGTGCTTAAATCGCGCAATGGAGGGCAAAAAGCTATAGAACAGACCAAAGGTCTTGACCTGATATTCGGTGAAGCGTCTTTCACGGGAGAAAAAACAATAACTGTAAACCCAAAAACTGGAAAGGCTCGCCAGTTTAAGGCCGACCTCATTTTCCTGAATACTGGCTGTAAAACCATCATCCCGCATGATATAGATGGCTTGGACGATATAGACTACCTCACGTCGACTTCGATATTAGAACTCGAAAGCGTTCCTGAGCACCTCTTGATCTTGGGTGGAAATTACATCGGACTGGAGTTTGGGCAGATGTTTAAACGGTTTGGCAGTAAAGTAACCATTCTGGAAAGATCAGCCCGGCTATTAGGCCATGAGGATGAAGATGTATCGCTTGAGCTTACCCATATTTTGGAGGAAGAAGGGTTGAGCATTCTCCCGAATACGAAAGCTATAAAGTTTAAAAATAAAGGAAAGAACCAGGTAACCGTAACTGTTAAAACCGGCGATAAAGAGCAGAAGATAAAATGTTCGCATGTGCTGGTGGCTATAGGCCGTGCGCCACAAACATCCAAGTTAGGCCTAAATACGACTGGCGTTGAAGTAGATGAGAAAGGCTTTATTAAGATAAACGACAAGCTGGAAACTACTAAGCCGGGTATTTACGCCTTAGGTGACGTAAAAGGCGGGCCTGCTTTTACCCACATCTCATATAACGACTATACCATTGTTTACCGCAACCTAATTGAGGGGCAAAATTTAAGCATTCAGGACCGTCCTGTGCCTTATTGCATGTTTACCGACCCCGAATTAGGCAGGATCGGGATAACAGAAGCAGAAGCCTTAAAAAAAGGCTTGAACTTTAAAGTAGCTAAACTTCCTATGGCTCACGTGGCCAGGGCCATCGAAACAGGAGATACACGAGGTTTTATGAAAGCTGTTGTAGATGCTGATACGAAGCAGATTCTCGGTGCCGCGGTTATAGGTACTGAAGGCGGCGAAATAATGACAGTGCTGCAAATGGCTATGGAGGGCGGCATTACTTACGATCGCATTCGGTATTGTGTATTTGCGCACCCAACCTATTCAGAATCGCTGAACAACCTTTTTATGTCAATAGAAGACTGATATTAATGATTAAGGTTGAGCATCTAAGGAAATCTTTTGGTGGCAACAGGGCTGTAGATGACGTGTCCTTTGAGGTAAAGGAAGGCGAGACCATGGCGTTGTTGGGTACCAGCGGTTGCGGCAAAACAACTACACTCAAGATGATAAACCGGTTAATTGAACCGGATAGTGGCGTGATATCCATCAACGGAAAGGATGTTTTTTCTCAACACCCGGAAGTATTAAGACGTAGCGTTGGCTACGTGCTCCAAAATAACGGGCTCTTTCCGCATTATACGGTGGCCGAGAATGTTGCCATAGTGCCAAATCTGCTGAAATGGGATCAGGCAAAAACAAAGGAGCGTATTAATCAACTGTTTGATAAACTGCACCTTGGGAGCGAATACCTTAATGCATATCCTACCCAGCTAAGCGGCGGGCAGCAGCAACGCGTAGGGTTAGCAAGAGCCTTAATGGCAGATCCGCCGGTGTTGCTTATGGACGAACCATTTGGAGCGCTGGACAATGTTACCCGGTCAAAGATACATGCGGAGTTTAAGGCACTTGACGAGCTAAAACGCAAAACCATAATACTGGTAACGCATGATGTGGGAGAGGCTTTTGAGCTTGCCGACCGCATTGCTGTGATGGATAAAGGCCGTATAATACAGATAGGTACACCTGCCGAACTCCTGTTTAAGCCTGCTAACGACTTCGTTAAAAGCTTTTTGGATGAGCAACGCTTGCAGCTTGAGTTTAAGGCAATAAAGGTAGCCGACCTGTGGGACTTACTGCCGGATAATGGCACAGAAAACCCCTCCCAAAAACTGCCTGCGAATACTGATGTATGGGCGGTGCTGGAGCAATACAAAGGCAAGGAAAACAGTGCGTTGCAATTTTACGACCATCAAAAATCTGCAAAAACCACACTAATTAAGGAGCTGGTAGACGCGTTTTTAAAATATAGATCACCAAACGCATGAATCAGCAACAAACCTTGTGGGAGTTCATGCAGCAGCAGGCAGATAAGCTGGCGGTGCAAACCATGCAGCACATCGGCCTTACTTTTATTTCGCTACTGCTGGCTGTAATGGTGGGGTTGCCATTAGGCATTTACATTACCCGAAAAAGAAACCTGTCCGGAGTGGTGCTGGGCATTGCCGGGGTACTGCAAACCATACCCAGCATTGCGCTGCTTGGTTTCATGATCCCATTGTTAGGAATTGGTGCAAAGCCTGCTATTGTTGCCCTGTTGCTGTACGCTTTGCTGCCCATCATCCGCAACACCTTTACCGGCATTACGGGGGTAGATCCATCTGTGAAGGAAGCAGCTGTAGCCATGGGCATGAGCAAATGGCAGGTGCTGTTTAAGGTAGAGCTCCCGCTGGCTATGCCCGTGATACTGGCAGGTATCCGCACTGCAACGGTGATAAACGTTGGTGTAGCTACCCTTGCATCCTACATAGCCGCAGGCGGCCTGGGCGAATTCATTTTTGGTGGTATATCGCTTAACAATACCAACATGATATTAGCCGGTGCCTTACCGGCTGCTTTACTTGCTGTATTGTTCGATTTTCTGCTGTCGAGGTTGCAAAAGCTAAATGCCAAAAAAATTAAAGGTGCGCTAAAAGTATTCGCGGTGATAGTAGTGCTGTTCTCGTGCTTCTACTTTATACCCTCTGCTTACGGCAGCAAACTTACCGCAGGTTTTACGCCGGAATTTATGGGCAGGCAGGACGGCAACCTGGGCCTGCGCAGCAAGTACGGGCTCAAGATTCACACCATCGTGATTAACGATGCTGTAATGTACAAGGCAGCCCAGGAGAAGGAGCTCGACGTTATCAGCGGATACTCTACCGACGGAAGGCTTAAGGCCTACGACCTTGTTGTGCTGGACGATGATAAAAAGATTTTCCCACCCTACTACGCGGCACCTATTGTGAGGGAAGACGTACTAAAAAAGTTTCCCCAACTGGAAAAAACGCTAAACATGCTTTCTGGCCTGATCACCGACTCGATCATGACAGAGCTGAATTACCGTACCGATTACCTGCACCAGCAGCCCGAGCGTGTAGCAAAGGATTTCCTGGTGTCTAAAAATCTGTACCGCCCCGAGCAGGGTGGTGGCGAAGGTGTCGTACGTATCGGTTCTAAGATATTTGGCGAGCAGTATATCTTAGCCAATATTTACAGCATGCTCATTAAAGGGTATACAAAGTACGGCGTAAGCACTAAAACCGGCCTTGGCGGCACCAAAATATGTTTTGATGCACTAACCAATAACCAGATAGACTTTTACCCGGAATACACCGGCACCGGCTTGCTGGCCATTTTGCAGGCTCCGCAGCAAACAGTGAACAGCCTGCAGGGAAACCGGGATGCCACTTACAATTACGTACAGCGCGAGTTTAAAAAGCAGTACAACATTAAATGGTTAAAACCAATAGGCTTTAATAATGCGTATGCATTAATGATGCGACAGGCACAGGCCAAACAGCTGCACATTAAAACAATTTCTGACCTTAAACGCTATTTAGATACCAACTGATACCATGGATTTAGCCGATTGTTATTTTAAGGTACGCCGGCGTACCGAAGAGATATGCGCCCCTCTGCAAACTGAAGATTACGTGGTACAGCCCACGGTGGATGTTAGTCCCCCAAAATGGCATATTGGCCACACAACCTGGTTCTTCGAAACTTTTATTCTTAAGCCTTATTTTATGGGCTACCAGGAGTTTGACCCTAACTACAACTATGTTTTTAACAGCTATTACGAAACGGTAGGAACAAGGGTTATACGTACCGACAGGGGAAACCTGAGCAGGCCTACGGTATTGGATATACAAAGATACCGAAAATATGTGGATGATGCCATGGAGAACTTCCTGTTGTGCAATCCGATAGGCGATGACGTAAGGGAATTGCTGGTATTAGGCTTCAATCATGAGGAGCAGCACCAGGAGCTGCTCATGACGGATATTAAGTACATCCTGGGGAACAATCCACTTTTTCCTGTTTATTCACCCACCTATGTAAAGCCTAAAGCTATTGCATCTGACAGTAACGAGTGGGTAGAAATGGGTGAAGGTGTTTATGAGATTGGCTTTACGGGAGAGGGGTTCAGCTTTGATAATGAACTGAACAGGCATAAGGTATACTTAAACGAATATTCAATCAGCCCAACGCTGGTTACCAATGCCGAATACCTGGAGTTTATAAACGCCGGCGGTTATCACGATTTCCGCCACTGGCATGCCGCCGGGTGGGATTGGGTAAATACCAATAAAGCAGAAGCGCCCATGTACTGGCATAATATAGATGGGCAATGGCATCAGTATACCTATCATGGGTTAGAGCTGTTGCACCTGCACGATGAGGTTTGCCATATCAGCTACTACGAAGCATATGCGTATGCTTCTTGGAAAGGTATGCGCCTGTCTACGGAGTTTGAGTGGGAGGCTGCCGCTACCAGGTTTAGCTGGGGCAACCGCTGGGAATGGACAGAAAGCGCGTACCTGCCTTATCCGGGCTTTGCCAAAGCGCCGGGCGCTATCGGCGAGTACAACGGTAAATTTATGGTTGGGCAAAAGGTATTGCGCGGCGCGTCTGAAGCTACTCCGCCGGACCATAGCCGCATCACTTACCGTAACTTTTTTCAACCCGAATTGCGCTGGCAGTTCACCGGCATAAGGCTGGCCAAATAGATAGATACAACTACCAAATGGATTGCAATACCCTTGACAACAAAATGCCCCAAATTGAACTGAACGACGCAAGCACGCGATTTTACGACGACGTGATGCGAGGCTTGTCTGCCACACCTAAACGGCTCGACTCTAAATACTTTTATGACAGTGTTGGTGATAAGCTTTTCCAGGACTTGATGAACTGTGACGAATATTATCCTACCAACTGCGAAATGGAGATATTTACACAGCAAACAGCAGAACTTGCAAAAGCTATTGTGGGCAGCGGGGATGCGTTTGACCTGATTGAGCTTGGCGCCGGAGATGCAACTAAATCATCTCACCTGCTCAGGTACCTGATACAACAGCAGGCGGATTTTACATACCTGCCCATAGATATTTCAGAGAATGTGATATCGTACCTCAACATTACGCTTCCGGTAACCTTACCTGGCATCGCCATCGAAGGCTTACAGGGCGATTATTTTGATATGCTGAAAAAAGCCGCGGCAATTTCGGGCAAGCGTAAGGTTGTTATGTTCCTTGGCTCAAACATCGGAAATATGCCCGTTGACGATGCGCATGGTTTTGTCCGGGTGCTGCGCGATCATCTTTCGGCGGGCGATATGGTGCTGATTGGTGTCGATCTTAAAAAGAACCCAAAAACAGTTTTAGCTGCTTATAACGATAAAGAGGGTATTACCAAACGGTTTAATATCAACCTGCTTAGTCGTATCAACCGTGAACTTGGGGGTAACTTTGACGTAGATAAATTTGACCATTACCCTACTTACGACCCTGAGACAGGTGCCTGCAGGAGCTTCCTCATCAGCCTGGCCGACCAGCAGGTGACCATCGGCAGCGAAGTGATCTCTTTTAAAAAGGATGAATACATCTACATGGAGATATCACAAAAGTACGCCATAGAACAAGTGGATGCTATGGCCAACGCAACTGGCTTTAAACCCGTTGCCCAACTTACGGATAGTAAGCAGTGGTTTGTGGATGCGGTTTGGGTAGCGAAATAGTTGCAATTATTTTTATTTCGATTGCGTAAGTGTTAATTGTAATTGCTATGTTGCGTTATAATTAACCTGACCAGCACAATGAAATATTTTCTCAAGAACAAGCCGCTTACTTTTGGCCTGCTGCTGTTTGTTATTGCAACTTGCTTTACGTTCTACAGCTGCCGTAAGGATAGCATGCACGGAGGGATGGCTGAAAGCGAAGAAGCATTAGCAACCCATGGTGTAAACTTAAAAGTAATTCAGCAAAAGTATAATAACAGTATTGCTCAAAACCTTAAAACGTCTTCTGTAACTCCAGATCAATTAAAAAATATAGTAGGAAGCATTGATGTTGACTGGAGCACCTTTGTGCTTTATAACAATGCCGACAGCAGCCAGACCATTGAGTTTAGCGTGCCAGACGACCACAGCCTTTTGCTGCCCGGAAGAGCTGTAGATACCGCGAGATACCGTAGTAAAACCAGCGCTGTTTTTATTCTGAAAAGTGATACCGTGAACGCTGCATTTTTTATGAAGACGGTTGAAAACGGAACCACCCCGGGGTATGTGTCTACGTTGACCGATTTTCACTACAAGCATATACCGGCAGGTTTTAGCGGTAACGTGCTTTATTTTACGCTCGGCCGTAATTTTATAAACGGTTATGCCTTTGTGGGTGGTAGCATAAGCAAAGCCCTGTCAGTAAGTGCAATCGTCGGTTCACAACAGGTAAATAGCACACGGCCAGTAAAAACTGATACTTATATGTACGTAAACTGTACCGAAGAAACTTGGGATATTTACTATACAACCATTTTTGAGGGTGTAGTTACACACCGCGATTATGCTTACAGTATTACTTTTACGTATTGCGATTTAGCAGATGACGGCGGAGGCGGCAGCTTTCCACCGGGTGGTGGCGTTACCGGAGATGGTGGCGTGAATCCCAATTTACCACCACTTTGCCCGCCAGCTCCCGCGGTGGCAGCTGTAAAAGGCAAAATTATTATAAACTTAATGCCGGGCGGCGGCGGAGGTAGTGGCGGCGGAGGCGGTGGTGGTACCACGCCGTGTGTGGTGCCGCAGCCGCCTGCACCGCCTACTACCGCCACGGTAACAAACAATATTAAAAATGCCTGTTTGAAAAGTATGGTAAACTCAACTATTTCTGCTGGTGTTAGTAATCAAATTAATACTTTAATTCAAAATGTTTTTGGTAGTTCTACAAAGATGAACTTGACTTTTGAGGAAAGTAGTACATTAATTGCTGAGGCTGATGGATTTACTGTGCCACCGCCGCCAATGGTAAATGGCGCTTTGGATGTAACTGTGCAGTTAGATGTTAATCATTTGCCAAGTTACTCACAAGAATATATAGCAAGGGTAATAATGCATGAAGCTTTACATGCTTATATGTTTGCTAATAGCATCAACTTAAACGTGCAGCATGAAGACATGGCCATCAATTACGTCACTAAAATGGGGGCAGCCCTTCAACAAATGTTTCCTGGGTTATCCTCTCAAGACGCTAAAAATCTATCGCTCGGTGGATTGCAATTAACAACTGAGTTTAAGAACAAAATTGCAAGTGATATGGGTTTGCTAGGTAGCTTTGAGGCTATAAATCTAGCCTATGCTATCGGCGGATCAGGAACAAGATGTAATAACTAGACCTTATATGAAAAATATTAAAAGACTTTTATTTAGCTCATTTATGTTGATGAGCTTTATTACTTTGGGACAGAATAATAATAATCACCTATCTAATCGGGTTGATTTAGCAGTTGACAAAAGTTTTAGAAAATCATATCCAGATAGTCTTTTAGGTGTTTTCAGCAACGCAGTGTATGCAGTTGTTTACAATCCAAGCTTTTGGAAGAATAATCTGACACAGACTATTACCTTTATTAAGGTTGATATAAATAAAAAAGGGGTAGTTCAAGGCATTAATTTTTCAGATAGTGCGGATACCACTTTTGTGAACGAATATGCGAGAAAGCTTGACTTTAACACTCTTGTCCCCACATTAAATAAGTACGCAAAAGCAATGTCCTATAAAAACCTGTCGTTACTGCTGCCATTAACCTACATCCCGCAGCAAAGAGGCAAACGTGCCATTGATCCTGACGCGCTCAATAGAGTGATGAGGTTTAATAATAAGTATTTCTCAGGTAAGGCGATTCTTTTAGAACCCTTGAGCATGGGGGTGCTGGCCTGGGGCAATAGCTAATATTAAGTATTGCTATTTGTGGTAGACATAAAAATGAAAAAACAAGCAGCTATATTATTGACATTCTTACTTCTATCAAGCATAACCGTTCACGGACAATGTACTATAAACATATTAAGGCAGGATAGTAAGGAAACAAAAATGCCAAAAAGTGTTTATGTTGACAGTACTACAATCAATTTAGAAGTTCCGTTTTTTAGGGTGTTAAATGATCCTCATTATTGGCACGATCTTCTTACCGAGACTTTTACCTTTATTAAGGTTGACATAAATAGTAAATGAATGGCTCAGGATATTAGCTTTTCGGATAGTGCCGAGGGTACATTTGTTAACGAATATTTACGGAGGCTTAATTTTACCAGTACAGTACCTGTATAATCGTGGGTGTAAACTCACCTTTAGCATACCCCAGAGTACCCTGGAAGACAGGTATAAAGCTGCGATAGGTTCTTCACAAGCCATTAGGAGCAGCCAGCATTATCTGGAAAGTATTTACCATGTGGCAGACTTTGGTGAACATGGCAATAGTAGTTTTGAATGTATCTTATTGAAGCCTTTGTATTTCGAAGAAAATGAGCCGCCCGGCTATTAAGCCCAGATTACTCTAAAAATTCGGCTAGATAAATTGCGATTACTAATAGATTGCATAAAGCGGAAACTCTAGGACAAAAGTGTAATCCTTAATTAATAAAATGAAAAAGCTCGTTTTAATCATAATCATGTTTTCTTCCCACCGAACATTAGCACAAAGCAACCGTTCAACTTACTTTTATATAGATAGTGCGCAAGTAAAAAATTGGGAGGTGTTTGATGATGCTCCGTTCAGATACTACAAGTTAACATCTCCTCTTTTACAAAATGGGGGACAACTTGTTTGCAGCTATAATGTGAACGATAAACGGTTGAAAATATCTAGAGCAAATTTAAGCATGTACCACTTGGCTAACACTGAGTTACTGATAAAAGTAGCTGAAGAAAGCATCCGATACAATAACAATCGTTCCCCAATTTATTTTATACTTGCTAAAGGAAATTGCCTGGTTCTGCATAAGGTTAAAGTTCAAAACACAGACAGGGGTGTAGATAACCCCGGGGTTCTGGTTCAACCGCCGGCCGCTATAAAGCAAAAACGTAAATAACGTCAGTATTGTGTGACTATAAAAAAATCGTTGCTGGCATCATGTTATTCGTTTTTGTAAATTGTAATAGCAGCAACTTAAACAGTAAACGTGATACTGTAGAAGTTGTAAATGGTGCATATCACTCGAGCAAGCTTGTAGACGACATCCCGGATACTATCAATTCCGTTATTATTGTTAAAAATAGCCTGGTAAACTCCTCGTGGCCGAAACACTTTCTGTTAGCCGCTCATCAAATACTTACTTTATAAAGGTTGCGCATCTGTTTATTAGCGCTATCTTTATTAAAATTAAACACCAATGTCGCCTGCATCTCTTATTGTATACGTTTTAGTTTTCTTTCTTATCATTATTATTCTTTCGTCTTTTGTAACAGTTAAGCAGGGTACAATTGTCGTCATCACCGTATTTGGAAAGTATCGCCGCATTCTTACGCCGGGGCTCAATTTCAAAATTCCGCTTATCGAGAATATTTACTCTAAGATATCTATCCAAAACCGTTCGGTAGAGCTGGAATTTCAGGCGGTAACGTTTGACCAGGCGAACGTGTACTTTAAAGCCATGCTGCTGTATTCGGTACTGGATCAGCAGGAAGAAACCATCAAAAACGTGGCCTTCAAGTTTGTAGATGAGCGCAACCTCATGCAGGCTTTAATACGCACTGTAGAAGGCTCTATCCGCGCCTTTGTGGCCACCAAAAGACAAAGCGAAGTATTGATACTCCGCCGGGACATTGTAGAGCACGTAAAGGAGCAACTGGATACCATACTGGAAGGCTGGGGCTATCACCTGCAGGACCTTCAGCTAAATGATATTACGTTTGACGACGTGATTATGAAATCTATGAGCCAGGTAGTGGCATCAAACAATCTTAAAGCTGCTGCCGAGAACGAAGGACAGGCGTTGCTGATCACCAAAACAAAAGCTGCCGAGGCTGATGGTAATGCTATAAAGATATCTGCCGAGGCCGAGCGGCAGGCAGCACAATTACGTGGTCAGGGTATAGCGCTGTTCCGTGAGGAAGTTGCCAAGGGTATGACATCCGCTGCAAAGGAAATGCAGACCGCCAATATGGATACTTCCGTTATACTGTTTACCATGTGGACGGAATCTATCAAGCACTTTTCGGAAAACTCCAAAGGCAACGTTATTTTTCTGGATGGATCCAGCGACGCTATGCAGCGCACCATGAAAGAAATGATGGCTTTAAACCAATTACATACCGACGCAGTCAAAAAGTAAATTATTTACTTTTTATGCTATAATGGAATTTAAACTATTAAGGATAAGCTGCGTACTTGTCCTGTTTATGCTTGCTGCTACGTCGCTGTTTGCGCAGCCATTCAGGCAGCTCACCCCGGCCGATTTCCGGGGCTATCCAAAGGTGAACAACCGCGGGGTGGTGGCTTATACCAATTGCACTATCGATTTTCATTTCCAGGCCTCACATGAGCATGGCCAATACCGGCTCAACTTCACAGTAAGGCTAAACATGAACAACGATAAATCGTGGATAAACCAATCACTTATCGGCGATAGGGCAAACCTGGCCGAAATACTGAAGCACGAGCAGGGGCACTACAACATAGCTTACCTGGAGCAGCAGGAGGTGTTACGTACCATGAGCCGCAGCCGCTTTACAGCAAATTACCAGCAGGAGGCAATGGCTATTTTTAACCAGATAGATGCCAAATACAAGCAGCTTAACCTTAATTACGATGCTGATACCGAACACAGTACCAATAAGCAGCAGCAAAAAAGCTGGGATACTTACTTTGCTAAACGACTGGAGTTTGCGCCGCCGGTAAATGCAGGTTTATAGCACGGTTGCTCCCGATTTGAAAGCTGTATATTATTGCCGTACTTTTGACGAATATGCCAGAGCGTAATAAGCTATATTTTGCATCCGACTTTCATTTAGGCGCTGTAAGTTACGAGTCTTCCAGGGAACGTGAAGACCGTATTGTTCGCTGGCTTAATGCAATTGCACCCGACGCTGCCGAACTCTTTTTAGTAGGGGACATTTTTGATTTTTGGTTTGAATATAAAACGGTAGTGCCAAAAGGTTATATCCGTTTTCTGGGAAAGCTGAGCGAAATGGCAGATGCGGGGATCAAAATCTATTTTTTTAAGGGCAACCACGATATGTGGATGTTTGATTACCTCGAAAAGGAACTAAATGCAACCATAGTTTCTAATGAACTAAGCATAGAACGTAATGGCAAGCGTTTTTACATCCATCATGGCGATGGTCTTGGTCCAGGCGACAAAAGCTATAAATTTTTAAAGAAGATATTTCGCAGCAAACTTTGCCAGTGGCTATTTGCAAGGCTTCACCCTAACCTGGGGGTTGGCATTGCAAATATGTGGTCTGGTAAAAGCAGGATGGAGGGCAATCGCACGCAACATTTGCGGGCACACGAACAAGAGTGGCTGGTGCAATACTCGAACGAGGTGCTCGCCAATAGCCATTATGATTACCTGATCTATGGGCACCGTCACTATCCGCTTGATATTACGCTTTCGCCACAAAGCAGGTATATAAACCTTGGCGAATGGGTTAACTACAGCACTTATGCGGTATTTGACGGAGAAAACGTTTCGTTGCAACATTTTGAGCCGGCAAGAAAGTAGGTGCGATTTTACAATACGCTGAGTACAGAAGGAAGTATTTTACGTATTTTTGCATGTTGTTCTGCGTATTTAGCTTATTGTTTTTAGCAATAGGTTGACGTTTGCAGATGATTAATTAAGAAGATGTTAGAGAAATTAGAAGCGATATTTCAACGCTGGAAGACAGTTGAAGGTGAGTTAAGCAGTCCTGATGCTATGGCTGATATGAAACGTTTTGCCCAGCTGAACAAAGAATATAAAGATTTGGCCAAGATTGTTGATGAGTACAACAAGTACCGAAACATCATGAGCAATATTGACACCAACAAGCAAATTCTTGCAACCGAAAAGGACGATGAGTTTCGCGAAATGGCCAAGATGGAACTTGACGAATTATTAGGTCAGCAGGAGGAGATGGAAGAAGCCATTCGCCTGATGCTGATCCCTAAGGATCCTGAAGATTCTAAGAACGCCATTATAGAAATCCGTGGTGGTACCGGCGGCGACGAGGCTGCACTTTTTGCAGGCGACTTGTACCGCATGTATATGCGGTATTGCGAAAAACGTGGCTGGAAAACCGAACTGGTAGATTATACCGAAGGTACATCTGGCGGGTACAAGGAAATTGTATTCAATGTAAATGCCGAGGACGCCTACGGGAACTTCAAATACGAATCCGGCGTTCACCGTGTACAGCGTGTACCGGATACAGAAACGCAAGGACGTGTGCATACATCGGCCGCTTCTGTAGTAGTGTTACCGGAAGTTGACGAATTTGATATTGATCTGCAGGTGAGTGATATTCGTAAAGACCTATTCTGTGCTTCAGGGCCGGGTGGTCAGTCGGTAAACACCACCTATTCTGCCGTACGCTTAACCCACATTCCGACAGGTATTGTTGCCCAGTGCCAGGATCAGAAATCACAGTTGAAAAACTACGATAAGGCTTTACAGGTACTGCGTTCACGTGTATACGAAATGGAGTTGCAAAAGCACCTGGAAGAAACCTCTAAAAAGCGTAAAACAATGGTGGCAACGGGTGACAGGTCTGCCAAAGTGCGCACGTACAACTACCCTCAGGGCCGTTTAACAGAACACCGTATCGGCCTTACCATCTACAATCTCCCGGGAGTTATGAACGGCGACCTTCAGGAGATTATGGAAGCGCTTCAGTTCGCAGAAAACGCCGAGAAGTTGAAAGAAGGTACAGTAGCTTAATGCAGCTGTAAAACTTATACTGAAAGGCGCTTAATAGCGCCTTTTTTGTTTTAACGGGCCTTTTCATCTCATTTTCATGATGCACCTATACTTTAGCAGGGTTAGGTTCCGGATGGTGTGTTTTCTTTAGCACTGTTTGTAACGTTTT